>NZ_BEXA01000001.1 GCF_003864335.1 Lentilactobacillus kosonis
GCGACTCTGATATAACAAAGGTGCGCTTTGAAGTAAACTATGGGCTGGCTCATTTTGCTTCATCACATTTGCAAGCACACTCCCTAAGATAGCCGTTCCAATTGATGTCATTACCTGACGCATCGTACTGTTGACTGCTGTTCCGTGACTCAATTGCAATCCTTTAAGATCAATTGAACTGGCCGCTGTTAATGGCATCGCTACCAAGGCCACCCCAATCATCAGGACTGTATATTCACTAATTATAAAACTGTAAGGAGTTGTTCTAGTTAGCAAAGCAAACGGGATTGTCGCTCCAGTCAATAACATTGTGCCAATAATCGCTAAACGGCGTCCGCCAATTTCATCGTATAATCGACCACTAATTAAACTAACGACTCCATATACTAGAGCTCCTGGTAAAATCATTAATCCGGAATGCAGTGGGCTCATTCCCCGAACATTTTGTAAATACATTGGCAAGACCACCTGAATACTAATCATGGCGGTATTCGACAATGCGGTAATCATGGAGGCAACTGTAAACGATGGAATTGATAGTAACTTAACATTCAAGAATGGATTTTCTTGAGGCCATTCTCGAGATACGAATAGGCCAATAAAAATAATTCCAACTATAATGCCAACAATGACGACTGTGGATAACCAACCACGTTCCCCCACCTCCGAAAAACCATATAACAGACTGCCAAATCCAATTGTAGAGAGCAGAATGGCAATCACATCAATTTTTGATTTTTTAATCATCATCACTGGTTTAACAAAAATTAAGGTCAACATCATGACGATAGCCACTGGAATTAACATATAACCAAATAAATCCCGCCAAGTTGCGTTATCTAAAATCCATCCCGAAACTGTCGGTCCTAATGCAGGGGCTAAACCAATCACAATTCCGCCCAATCCCATCATCGATCCTCGATTACTGGCAGGAAAATCACTAACAAGACCGTCTGAATCGTTGGGAATGTAACTCCCACTCCAACTGATTGAACTAAGCGGCCAAACAAAATCATGCCAAAATTATCGGCCGTAAAACTAATAATCAGGCCGACGAAGAAAAACGTTAACGCCGTAAAATAGATCCATTTTAAATTAAAGTTATTTAACAACCACGCACTAATCGGAATCATAATCCCCATAATGAGTAACGGCCCCGTTGTGAGCCATTGCACTGTGGCACTAGAAATTGAAAATTGATTCATTAACGTCGGATACGAAGTTACCAACATATTTGTTGTTAATGCTGTTGAGAAAGTCCCCAAAAGTAATGTGAGCATCAGTAAAACACTACTGTAACGCTGTCCATTATTATCAACCATGACTTACGCCTCATTCCTAATTTCTTATCTAAACTGATGATATCAGTTAACGGTTTTAAATTATAAACTGACATCATCAGAATGTAAACTACTAATCATATTTATTTTTATGATAGAATGGATTTAATTAAGTTACACTTAGATTAACTCCACTCAATTTACAAACATAAAGGTGATTAATAATGGTCAAGAAACGTGTCCTTACCCGCGAAAAAGTCCTAGCTACTGCTAGTGACATCATCGATAACGAGGGACTTGACGCTCTAAGTATTCATAACCTAGCTGCTGCCCTCGATGTCCGGCCTCAATCAATTTATAACTATGCCAAAGGCTTAAATGACTTAGTTGATCAAGTTGGCTTAGAATTCGTTGATGAGGTCTCACACCGCATTACTCAAAAGTTAGTTGGGGTTTCTGGAAAGGAAGCCCTACGAGTCTTCGCCCATGAATTCCGGGATGTTAGTTTGCAGCACTCCGGCCTAGCACCGTTGATTCTAAATCCAAATGTTTTACCTAAAGATTCAAATACCCATCAGGCATTGATTGAGCTTTATCGAAACTTATTCAATCCCCTTCATCTGAATGACGAAAACTTAAAAATCGAATCAACCTTATACCGTTCAGCTTTGTTTGGTTTTATCCTTCAGGAAACTGGTGACTTCTTCCTCCTTCCATCAGCCGAACTCGATGATCGATTTACTAAAACGATGGATCTCGCGATTGACCAGATTGAATTGTAACCTAAAGGAGTTCAAGCATGCGTATCGGTAAATTAGCCCAAATTACTAACATTCCCATTTCCACCATTCGTTACTATGACTACCAAAAACTGATCCCGCAACAATACATGCAAAAATCACCTAATGGTCAACGCGACTTTACTGAAGCGGCGATTCCATTTCTAAAGCGAATCAATACTCTGATTCATGCCGGGATTCAAATTGATGACCTGCGAAATTTAATTTCTGAACGACTAACCCCGGAAACGATTGAGCGCCAGGTTGCGGTCGTTAGAAATCGAATTGCCGAGATAGAACGAAAACAAGCCGAGCTTGAAACTTACAAAGAAACCTTATTAGGTTTACTAAATAATCCTGAATAAACCAAAAGCAGCGGGACCAATCTAATCGTAGATTGGCCCCGCTGCTTTTTTACATAACATATTTTATTTTCTGGTCGTCAAACTTTCTACCATCGCTGGGTCACGATGATCAAAGAATGCCGATTCATGCATGTCTAAAGCCTCAATTTGCTTCATCTCAGCATCACTTAGTTCAAAGTCAAAAATGTTTAGGTTTTCAACCATTCGTTCCTTATGAACTGACTTAGCTAAGCTAACAATTCCTCGTTGATATAGCCAACGCAAAACGACTTGGCCAACCCCTTTGTTATGATTCTTAGCAATTTCGGTTAAGACGTCATTAGTAAATAGGTCATGTCGGCCTTCTGCAAATGGGGCCCAAGCTTCTGGTTGCATGCCAATTTTATCAAACCAGGTTAATTCGTCAGCTTGCTGGTTCCAAGGGTTAACCTCAATTTGATTAACTTGAGGAGTTACGTCATTATGCAAATTCAAATCAACGAAGCGGTCAGCATTAAAGTTAGAAATGCCAATTGCACGAACTTTACCGGATTTTTGAAGTTCTTCCATTGCCCGCCATGATCCATAGACATCGCCATATGGTTGGTGAATCAAATACATGTCCAAATAATCTAGTTGAAGTTTATCAAGTGATTCTTGGAATGCCTTCATGGTTTCATCATAGCCAGTTGAATTAATCCATAATTTAGTGGTAACAAATAATTTCTCACGTGGGACATCAGTCTCTTGCAGCGCTTCACCGACCTCGGCCTCATTCCCATAAGACTGGGCAGTATCGATTAAACGATATCCAGCGTCAATGGCGTCTAACACAGCCTGTTTTGTACCACCATTTTCAATTTGAAATACTCCAAAACCTGCAGCTGGGATTTCCACCCCGTTATTTAATTTAAAAGTTGGCATTGTCATTATTACTTATCTCCTTTATCAACTTTAAAACTATCTTTTATCCATAGTTTCTCAACGTTATCGTCGTTCATTTCACCTGACCTAAATTTAGCCAAATGGTTGTCATAAGTTGTAATTTTGTATTTCAATAAATCACGTGTCTTCTCAAGCTCAGCAAGTTTTTCGTCAATCTGATCTAGCTGCTCATTCAATACTTCTTTTTGAGCGGCTGAAACATCTTGTTCATCCCTCATTTGAGCTAGGCTCGCAAATTCAATCATAGATTCAACTGACATGCCGGCATTCTTTAAACTTTTGGCTAAGAATATCCAATTCAAATCTCGATCTCGATAATCACGATAACCGTTCTTATCGCGCTTAACTGGTGGAATGACGCCGACTCGCTCGTAGTATCGTAAAGTATCGATCGATACCCCTAAAGTCTCTGCAACCTTTTTACTATTCATAAATTATGCCTCCTAATAAACAGGACGGTCCAATCCTTGGGTATCTGGATCTGCAATTCCCAAACTATCTTTAACGCCATATTTTGGATCTGCAATAATCTTTAATACAACATCCGCAATACTGTGGCGGGATCCCGAAACTCCGACATAAGGTTCATCTTTGGTGGTAACCGTATATTTGACCTCATCGCGATCATTTAACCAAGGCAGACGTAAGGTTGTGTAATCCAGTCCCGATTCTGCAAGTAGTTTATCGGCATTAATGGCTGCTGGTAACCCACTTTTAACCATTTCCAGATTCCAACGACCGAACTCACCTGGAACTTCATTGTACAGTCCTAATAAGCTAGTTGAAATTACTCGCTTAACATTGTTTTTATCCATCGCACTAATTACGGTTTTAGTAATATCATTGTTAGCACCATGATCAACTACTGCCACATAAACTAAATCTTGATTATTCATTACTTTGTTAACCAGTTCAGGATCGGAAATATCGCCTTCAACCAACGTCACTCTTGAATTATCTGCTAATTCTGCCAGGCGCTGACTGTTCCGCAGAACTAAAGTTAAGGAAACATCTTTGAATTTCTCTTCAGTTAAAATTCGTTGTTCTACAATCTTGGCGATTTGGCCATTTGCGGCTAATACTAATACTTTCATTTGGACTCCTCCGTGTCTTTTCATTTATTACAGTTATCCTAAACCCTGGGGTGGACTCCATAGCAAGTTTTAGTTTGAAATTTTTTTATGATGGACTAAAAAAGCCCTAACCTCATCATTGAGATTAGAGCTTTACTATCATTTATTGCTTCAGTTCCGGATAAATTTCAATAAATTCACCATTGTGAGATTTACCATCAACAATCACGTCCACGATTTTATCAGCCACATCGTCCGTAGTATGGAAACCTGGTAATTCAGTATTCCCATTGAGATCGGTTGTGGTTGGGCCTGGATGAACACTAAAAATTGCCATTGAACTATCATTCTTATCAAAATCAATCGCCCATGAATCCATCATGACATTTTGAGCAGCTTTAGAAGCTTTGTATGAGATTGGATTCCAGGCTGGATTGGCCTCAGTTGGAATTGTCACATTAATAATTCGGCCATCGTTAGCTTCTAACACTGGCAACAACATCTGCGATAGTTGGAAAGTGCCAAAAAAGTTAACTTCCATGGTTTGTCGTAAATTATCTTCCGCCACTAACAAATTTGGGTTCATCATATCGCCAGGAATCCCGGCATTGTTAATGAGAAATTGCGTATCTGAAAAATCATTTTTAATAGTTGCCACTGCCTGACTGATTGTCTCAGGCTGACTTAGGTCAAGAATCACAAAGGCTGCATCGGTAACACCTGCTGTCCGAAGTTTGGCAATGGCTGTCTTACCATTGATTTCACTTCTTACGCCAAGTACAACCTGCCAGCCCTTTTGTCCAAGTGCCTTTGCAATTGCAAAGCCAATTCCTTTGTTACCGCCAGTAATTAATGCTGTTTTCATATTGGTTACCTACCTTTTATTTTTAAATTTATACTATACTTTAAACCTTAGACATAACTCTAGGGCAAGAAAACTGATCAAAGTAATTAATTTATAATTTATCCACAATATAAATCGCATCAGAAATGCATTTTAATAACCTATTCTTTGAGGGAATTTTTTTGAATCTTGGATATGCATTAAAGTAAAATAGAAGTAACAATTAATTAAGTCAGGAGCGGTAGCATGCGAAAAGAACGGTTTGAAGCCTTTACCGATGCTGTATTAGCCATTATTTTAACTATTTTAGTACTCGACATTAAGCTACCAAGTAATTCGGGTTCATTCAGTTCCTTGGTTGAGGTAGTTCCAAAGTTCATTGCCTATGTGGTTACCTTCATCTTCATTGCCACTATTTGGGTAAATCATCACTTTTTATTCTCTCAAGTTTCAAAAATTAACAATAAGATCCTATGGGTAAATATTTTAGCCCTATTCTGGACGTCATTATTACCCGCAACAACTGCTTGGCTCGGTGATCACATCATGTCGCCAACACCCGCGGTGCTATACAGTTTGAATGTCCTATTATTCAACGTAACAATGTTAACCTTACGGAGTTTGGTAATTAACGAAAATAAATTAACCAAACACATTGGTTTGAGTACCCATGAGTTCATTTCATTAATCATTAATACTGCCACTCTAGTTATTGCATTCTGGTATCCACCATTTTCATTCATTGGATTATCAATTGATTTAATCATTTGGATTAGTCTCCAGTTCTTTCACCAAGATTCTCGAAATACGGTCCACTAAAAAAGACGTTCTAATCTCATGACTGAGACTAGAACGTCTTTTCCTGAAGTTTACAATTTATCATAGTATTCATCATCAACTGGCTCTAACCATTCTGGAGTTCCAGCAGTGAGGGCAATATGCTCAAACCATGAACCTTTTTTAGCACCATGCCAATGTTTGATACCATCCTTAGTTACAATGGTATCACCCTTCTTTAAGGACTGGGCTGGTTTGCCTTCCTCTTGGTACCAACCTTCGCCACCAGTAACCAATAACATTTGGTACCCATCGTGATGAATGTGCCAATTGTTTCTGGCCCCTGGTTCAAACGTAACTACACCAACCCCAAATTGACCATCCGGTGAATCAGGCAGGGTGCTTAGATAAGTTTTGCCAATAAAATATTGACTATATGGGTTAGGAATCCCTGCTTTGAAAATACTACCATCTTTTAATTCACTATATTTTGCCATTGTTAATCCTCCTTATAAACTTCTTGAGCAGCTGAGAATGCTGACCAGGCTTTAGGCCAACCAACATAAAATGCTAATTGGGTAATTGCTTCAACGACTTCATCCTTTGTCAGGCCATTCTCTTTGGCCTTGCTCATGTGATATTGAAGTTGTTCAAATGAAGCTGTCGAAATCAGTGCAGTAATGGTAATTAAGCTTCGGTCTCTAGGCGAGAACTCTTTTCTCGTGACCAAACTTCACCAAATAACACATCATCGTTTAATGCAGCAAATTGTGGTGCAAATTCGCCCAAGGCATCGCGTCCTGCAGTTTGTTTTTCAACCATCACTATTCCCCTTCAAATTAATTAAGTGTTTACGTTTAAAATAGTACATGTTAAAGTCGACTTTAAGTCAACTGTTAATTAACCGAAATTTTAAAGGGAGCATCGATAAATGTCCGATCAATCACAACCCAAGCTATCTATCAAAGAATTTTCAAATCTGTTTAATTTAAATGAATCAACTATCAGATACTATGAGAGCCAATCATTGCTTACATCCAAACGTGATAAAAATAATCGACGTTACTTTGATGATACCGACGTTTCCTGGCTCAAATTCTTATTGCATTTGAAAGGCACTGGCATGTCATTGAATGATATGCAAAAATATGTGATTTGGCGTTCCAAAGGCGATGCAACGATTGCAAATCGCGTTCACTTATTAGAACGGACTCGAGATGAATTCTTAAAAGATTTTGCTGAGGTTCAACACCATTTACAAGTATTGAACGATAAAATTGACTGGTATAACAATAAGATGGCTGGCAAAATCGATGATGAAGAACCCTTTATTGAATACTTATCTAAAATTGGACATGAAGACTAATCATTACTAACAATAAAAAATCCCTACCCTCACATAACGAGGATAGGGATTTTTTTATTTATAATGTTGCACAGTAACAAACATCATGGCTCTCAGATCATCTTTTATTTATTCTAAATTATTAGCTAACCGTATTCATACCCAAATTTTTAGAAATTCGACTAGTTTCAATAATTGGATAAAGAATCACGATACCTAAAATAATGAACCCAATTCGATATGATGCATCGAGACTAAAACTAAGATTCAAGAAATGTAAAGCCACAGAGATTGCGGAAATCCCAATTCCTTGAGCCAAGGTTTGAATCACGGCATTTAGCGTGTTCGCACTGTTTCTTTCCTTCGGAGCCACTTCTGATAAATTCAAGCCATTAAATGAAGTTAATGCAAGTGATCTGCCAACTCCGGACAGAAAAGCTAACAACATAATCCAGATTCCTAAGCTAGGCGTCATTAACGAAAGCATTAGCGAACTTAAGATAATTGTGATAAATGATGCTTGGAGTGCGCCTTTATAGGTTAATTTGCGAATGATTGCCGTCGTAAAGGGCTTAATCCCAATATTACCTAAGAAAATAAAAGATAACATATGATCCCGCTTTAATTGCTGACCAATGAAAGGCATTTTGCAAAAAGATTGTTAACAGAAACGGCATAGCACCAACTGATAGCCACAACACAAATCCACTGGTTTGAGAAATTCTAAACGACGTAAATTTAAGGGCACTAACAGAAAATATTGGGTTATCAATATTTTTAAATGCCGATAGATGGGAATCACCATTATAAAACCAACAACCGATAATAACAGGCCAATAATCGCGTTAATCCCATTATGGGTTGCCATTTCAAATCCCGCGAGAACCGCAATTGATGCCAGAGCAATTGCAATAAATCCCGTCCAATCAAACGAATTTTCTGTTAAATCATGATCAGGCAAAATTAAGAAATAACCAATAGCTGCAATCACCATCCCAATTGGAATATTAATCAAGAATATCCAATGCCAACTAAAGTAAGTAATGATCGCCCCACCAACCACCGGAGCTAACGCCGGTGCGATTAACGCTGGCCACACTAAGTAACTTGTTAATCGGAGTAATTGGCTCATCGGGGCTTTTTCTAAAACAATCAGCCGAGCCGTTGGGGTCATTAGCGCACCTGAAAAGCCTTGAATTACCCGCATTCCTAATAATGTTAATAAGTTAGGAGCAAAGGCACTTCCTAATGAACTCAGCGAAAAGATAATTACAGCAGCAATCCAAACTCGTTTTTTTCCAAATCGTTCTGCTATCCAACCACTCATAGGAATAAACACAGCTGTCGTAATTATATAAATACTAACTAACAAAGAAATTGAAGAGGTATTGGTATTAAAATCTCTAGCCATACTTGGCAAGGCCGTCGTAACAATTGTGCCATCTAAAATTTCCATAAATAAACTGGCAGCCATTAAAAGCGCTACCTTAATTTCTCTACTCATCTGATTTCCTCTCAGTTAAATCATCTTTAAATTCTTCGATCCACTGCAATTTTTCTCTTGCCACGCGGATTCGTAAATCTTGTTTGCGACTAGCATAAAAGTGATCCCGCGTTTGTTTTCTTTCCAAATTCTCCTTAATCTCGATAGCCTCTTTAATGATGATATTTTGTGCTGTTGAATACTCTTCTAATAAGTTGAAGCGTTCAGACAATGGTAAATGCTGCATAACATCCAATTTGATGGAGTACGCTTCATCGCTGTGCAGACCATTATTAATTGGAGCTTTCATTAATTCAAAAAAACGTGCTTGCCCTTTGTCAGTAATCGTACTAATTTTTCTGGTTGGCTTTTCCGGATCCGCTTCAGTGACGATAAACCCTTGCGTTTCCATTTTTGTTAGTAATGGATATAGTGCTCCATAACTTATTGATCGATTAAAAGTACTCTTTAAAATTTTACGTAAACTGTAGCCACTATGAGGTGATTCCATTAATTCACCTAACACTGCCAATTCATTCATTAAAAACCTCCTATGTATCTAATAGATACAAATAATATATCGTTTCGATATGCTTGTCAAATACAAAATAAAAAGAATTCACAATTAATATGTGAATCCTTTTTAAACCGATAATTTATTTGTCTGGATATAAAATGCTGTCTTTAAAAATGCCATCGCCCCATATTTCACTCTCAGACAAAGTCGTTTCGATGAGTTCGATTGGTTGTTCGTTCACCCAAATCATGGCGCAGCGGTATCCTGCAAACGGCTGATAAAGCGGCATAATCACTTCTTCGCCAGCTAGGGCTTCATCAATATCATCCACTTTGAAAGCCACGTGTGAAATTTGTTGAATTCGTTCATCCAATGATGAATTTGGTCCAAAGGCATGCAACTCAATTGGAATTGATAAATCATTTTGCTTATCCAATGAATACATATCATATAGTGGACTGTATTTGTTGTCAGGATTGTCCTTAATTGTCTCGAGAGACACCGGTCGGCCAATGTGATGAAAGACGAGTTTTAGATTTGATTTCATAAAGAGCTCCTTTTAATTACTGATATTAATTTTTATTTCGTACTTTCAAACGTTGGTTTAATTTATGGGAAGTGATTTGAGAGTTAATATAAACTCCAATCCATACGCCAGCATAGATGATTACAAAAATCGTCATGAATATCGGTACATCATTTGACGTTAACCAACCCCAATTAAATATCAAGCTAGACCCAATAACAATTAGCAGTGTACCAAGCATATGTAGCCCAATTAACAGTGAGTACGGTAATCTGTCCGTCTTAAAAATGGCTGTTAAAACTCCAATTAATGCGTACATAATAAAACATTCAAGAATATGTTTGGATTCAAGTGTTGTCGAGCCGACCTGCATTGCAATCATACATAAGGTAATGGTACTGCCAATCATAATGCCGACCACCGCATTAACAATAATAGTCTTAATAATTCGCATAGATTACATCCCCAATGCTTTCTTTAATTTCGAAACATATTTCCGACTAACAGTAAGTGACAATTCATTCTTCATTTTTGCTAGAAGATTACCTGAGAATTCTGGTTCTAATAACTTCAAATGATCCAAATTAATGGCCGCGCTCCGACTGATTCTGATAAAAATATTGCCATCAAGTTTAGTTAAAGTATCTTTTAAATGACCTCGAATAACATAATCGTGACTTATAGTGTGAATTGTCAAATGTTCGCTAAGTACCTCGATTGCCACAATTTCTTCAATCGGTAATAGAACGACCTGATCATCGACATTAATCGGCAATATATTAGTATGATTATCAAGCTGATTCAATTTGGCTAATAATTCAAGCACCTTAGGATTAGTATCAGCCGCGCGAACCACTAATTCAATTTCATTCGAATTTAATTTAGAATTTTGCTCAAATAAAATTTTCAAATTTGTTACCTCAAATTTCAATAATTACCACAATTATACACGTGTAATAAAACTTTTCTGAGTTCTCCTGGCAACTAAAAGTGAAACTAGACCGAATAAAATCGTAAACCCAAGCATAATCAAAATTGTTTCATTAATATTTAACGTATGTTGTAAACGGATATTAACACCCATCTTAGTTTTAAATGTACTTTGATAGGCATTTAATTTACCCGCGAATTTATTATTTATGGCATTACCCATTAAAATTTGTCGAAATAAAGCTGAATCATATGGTGCTGGCGTAAGCTTCATTAACCACTGAGCTGAGTCAGGAACACTACTAATTGGAACATAAACCCCTGCAAAGAATCCAGCAGCTGCAGCAATAATGGAACTTAACCTTCCAAATGTTTCAACTCGGCGGACAAATGCTAAGCACAATAGATTAAAGCTTGTCCAGGTCAGGCTACTCAGGGCACATATAAGCATAACCGCTGGAATGCTTGCCCATGTGATTTGCATGCCATCAGATAACGCAAAATATCCTGCCATCAATATCAACATCCCGATTTGCATTAACCAGCTGATAACAAATGCACTAGTCAGATAACTAAATTGCAACTTCCAAGTCTCAATCCCTGTCATTATTAAATCGCCTAGCTGACCTTTTTCACGATCCGCAATCATTTGGCCTAATGAGCTCTGGGAGGTAGTAATTGCAGTGATTGCCAAAGTACCGCCAATAACCCATAAATCTAGAATATTTTTACCAATTCCAATTGAAAAGCTATGCTGCAGGTTAGATTTCAAAAAACTATATATAAGACAAATGCAATCAATGCCCCAAATAATGAAAAAATCACATTACTAAAACTATTAAAAAACAAATAAAAATTTCTTTTAATCAATGAACGCATCTTAACGTATTTCCTTTCCAGTTAGTGTCATAAAAATATCGTTCAGATTACCTTCACGACTTTCAAACGAAGTGATATAAGGTTGAACTGCATTCAATACCTTAAGGGCCTCCTGCGCATTC
Source organism: Lentilactobacillus kosonis (assembly GCF_003864335.1). Lineage (GTDB taxonomy): Bacteria > Bacillota > Bacilli > Lactobacillales > Lactobacillaceae > Lentilactobacillus > Lentilactobacillus kosonis. The sequence continues at coordinate 11,845 of NZ_BEXA01000001.1, forward strand.
TTCACGCAAACATTGATGGACTGACTATTTGGTTGTTGATAAGTTAGTTCTTTCTGATTAACCGTTAGAATTAGTTGCTTCATATCATCGGTTTGCAAATTCAACTGATATTGGGCATATTTACTTTTAAGTTGGCCAATCGAATCTTCGGCTATGATTTCACCGTGATCGATTATATAAACATAATCGGCAGCCTCTGCTTCTTCTAAATAATGAGTCGTCAAAATCATGGTGATTCCAAAAGATTGCCTCAACTTCAGTAATGTTTGCCAAATGATATTCCGAGTTTGGATATCTAATCCCGTCGACGGCTCGTCCAAAATTAATATTTGTGGATGATGAATTAGCGCTCTAGCAATATCTACTCGTCGGCGTTGGCCTCCTGAAAGAGTGCCATACTTTGCTTTAAAATATCGGCCAGTGAAAAATCTTCAATTAGCCTACTTATCCATGCATGATCAATTTTTGGATACATCTTCGCTCTTAAATCTAAGTTTTGTTGGACACTAAGTTCCAAATCAAGTGTGCTATTTTGGAATACGACTCCAAACAGTTGCTTGTATCGAGAATCATTGAGTTGAGATGATCCAAACCGAATTGTGCCACTTGTTGGTCGTGACAATCCCGTCAACATACTAACAGTCGTTGACTTTCCAGCTCCGTTCGGTCCCAGGAATGCCACAAAATGGCCTGACCTGATATTCATGCTTACATGGTTAACAGCAACTTTTGACTCATAATTCTTCGTTAAATCTTCAATCATTAAATCTGGCATAATAATCTCCTTAATTAATATGCCTAAGTTTAACTTTTTGTTTTTAGTCTGAGATGTATTTTTTGTTAAGTGGTAAAATCCACGGGCTAAGTGGATGAAAAATACTGCTAAAAAATTCTTCTATGCTAGAATTAGCTTAACAGTTTACAGAAAGGACCAACCACATGGACACGCGCAAACTTACTGCATTCGTTGACTTGGCAGACACCAAAAACTATAGTCAAACGGCTGAAAATCTGTTTTCAACGCAAGCAACCATCTCAAAACAGATTATTGCTCTAGAAAAAGAATGGCATATTTCTTTATTTAATAGGGCCCATCGCAAAGTAGCGTTAACAACGGCTGGTAAAGCCGTCTTACCATATGCTAAAAAAATACTTACGGAAGAACACCAGTTGGAAGCAAAAATCGCAGAACAACATAAACAATCTGAACAGAATCTGACTATCAAAGGAATCCCATCTATTTCCCAATACCAAGCATTTAAAATCATCGCTGAATTCACCAAGGCTCATCCTGAAATTAATTTAAAATTTAGTGAAGCCGAAACTGACCAGTTGGATAATGCATTGATCAATAACGAAGCTGACATTATTTTTACTCGCCTGTTTGAACAAGCAGATAAGCAACTCGATGTTTTAATCAATGAGACTGATTACTTTGTCATCCTAATGCCCAGATTCAATCCATTAGCATCAAGCGCAAGCCTAAATCTTGAGATGCTCAAGAATGAATCATTTCTCATGCTTGATTCCGCCACTAACCTTTTTAACCCCGTGTCAGAAATCCTCAAACAAGCTGATATCAATCCCAAAATCACATACCAAGGACGCCGGATTAATATCATTTTAGAAATGCTCAATCGTGGTATCGGCGTTTCTGTTATGATGCGGAAGTCATTTAATTTAGATAACTTTCCCAATGTTGTCGCTATCCCTCTGCAACCTAAAGAATATAGTCACTTAGCATTCGTAAAGCTCCATGATAAGCACTCACAAGCGCTTGATACTTTTGGAAATTTGCCACAGCCGCTATTTAAGCCACTAAACATTCCATTTAGGAATACTTAGTGGCTTATTTTGAATTGCTCATAAAACCTAATCCGCTCATAATGAACATAATAATTAATCACTAGGAGGTCCAAACATGGTAGCTGAACCATATGACTTAAGAAAAGTTCTGGAAGAAATTAAAGATATTCCAGGCCAATATCATGAAACTGACGTTGAAATCGACCCAAATGCTGATTTAGCTGGTGTATATCGATACATTGGCGCCGGTGGAACCGTACAACGTCCCACCACTGAGGGACCAACTATGATGTTCAATAACATCAAAGGCTTTCCTGATAGTCGCGTCCTCATTGGCTTACAAGCATCCCGGAAACGTGTTGGAACAATTCTTCATCACGACTATAAAACTTTAGGAAACATGTTGAATGAAGCGGTCTTACATCCCGTAGCACCAATCCAAGTTAGCAAGGAAAAGGCTCCCGCCCAAGAAGTCGTTCATCTGGCTTCTGATCCTGATTTTGACATTCGAAAATTACTGGCAGCTCCCACTAATACTCCTGAAGACGCTGGCCCATACATCACGATGGGTGTGGTTTACGGTCATAGTACCGATAACCAACAAAGTGATGTAACCATTCACCGAATGGTATTAGAAGATAAGGATACAATCGGAATGTACATTATGCCAGGTGGTCGCCACATTGGAGCGTTCTTAAAGGAATATGAAGCTCAAAACAAACCAATGCCCATCACCATTAATATTGGTTTAGATCCCGCCATTACCATCGGTGCGACCTTCGAGCCACCTACAACTCCGCTCGGTTATAATGAATTACAAGTTGCTGGCGCTTTAAGGAATGAACCCGTTCAAGTGGTCCCTGGTGTTGCGGTAGATGCGTTGGGAATCGCCAGATCTGAATGGATCATCGAGGCAGAAATTATGCCTAACCAAACTATGCAAGAAGACATCAATACCAATACTGGTTATGCAATGCCAGAATTTCCTGGTTACAATGGAACCGCCAATCCCGCCGTCAATGTGGTTAAGGTTAAAGCCGTTACCCATCGTAAGGATCGACCAATCGTCCAAACGACTATCGGTCCTTCTGAAGAACACGTTTCAATGGCGGGGATTCCAACCGAAGCCTCAATTCTGAATTTAGTTGATCGCGCTCTTCCTGGAAAAGTTTTAAATGTTTACAACGCTCCTGCAGGTGGCGGTAAGTTAATGACCATTATGCAAATTCATAAAGAATCCGAAGCGGATGAAGGAATTCAGCGACAAGCGGCTTTACTAGCATTTTCAGCATTCAAAGAATTAAAAACCGTCATTCTCGTTGATGAAGATGTTGATATTTTTGATTGGAATGACGTCATGTGGACCATTAACACCCGTTTCCAAGCTAACAAAGATATTATGGTCCTTGAGGGAATGAGGAATCACCCTCTTGATCCCTCAGAACTACCTGAATATGATCCCGCCAGAATCCGAGTTAGAGGAATGAGTTCAAAGATGGTCCTCGATGGTACTGTTCCTTATGATATGCGTGACAAGTTTAAACGGGCATCTTTCAAAGATATCCCCGACTGGGAAAAATATTTAGACTAACTGGAAGTGACTTAATGAAAAAGATTGTAGTTGGTATCACCGGTGCAAGCGGGACAATCTATGGCATTCAATTGCTTGAAGCGCTCCATTCAATGAATGACATTGAAGTTCACATAGTCATGAGCCGCTGGGCCAAAGAAAACCTAGCCATTGAACAAACGAATTACACCGAAGCCCAAGTCAAAAAATTAGCTGACTTCACTTACTCCGATAATGATCTTGGAGCAACCATTGCCAGTGGCAGCTTTAGACATGATGGCATGGTAATCGTTCCTGCTAGTATGAAAACTGTGGCGACAGTCGCAACCGGAATTGGGGATAACCTAATTTCTCGAGCAGCCGACGTTACGCTGAAGGAACAACGTCAGTTGATCATCGTTCCTCGCGAATCTCCCTTTAATCAGATTCATTTGGAGAACATGCTTAAATTATCAAAGATGGGGGTCAGCATCATCCCACCAATTCCTGCCTTTTACAATAATCCGCAAACCATTGATGATATCGTTAATCACACAATCATGAAGATTCTCGATCACCTACACATCGATAACGAGATTAGCTCCCGCTGGGAAGGATTAAGAAATGCCAGAAAACAAAGCCAATAATTATTTTGAGACTATCATTACTCGTGAAGGATATTCAATGAAAGCAGTGCTTGAACGCCAAACTTTGGATGTCTTGATTCAAATCATCGGTGGCGATGTTCCTCATTATGGTGTCGTGATGACCATTGATAACGCTGGCCACACAACGGTCACCTCCTTACCGAGTCGACCAGGACATGTTCATCAAGAACAAGTCCTGATTAATCCTGTGGCTAAAGCAATCGCACCAGTCTTACAAGGAAATGCAGTCATTGTTTCAGGAATGCACGTCAACAACATCACCCCAAACCAAATGAAAGCCGCGCTTGGCATGGCAAACGAGTTAGGCGAAAGACTAGCGACTTGGTTAACTGATCATCCTAGTCAGCAACCTGAAGTCAATTTTGCAAAATAACTAATTAAACGCGAAAAATCCCCAGTCTCAAAATGAGATTGGAGATTTTCTATTAATTGCATTTATTTTGATTGATCATCGCGGTGCGCTAATTTAGTAATAATGCGGATATATGCTTTTGCATCAGCTTCACCTAAGTATTCCATCATATCGGTGGCAAACTCCAATTGCGTTTCTGCTTGTTTCTTTAACAATTTTCTACCATCGTCCGTTATGCTAATTACAAATTTTCTAAGATCGGTTGGGTGAGAATTACGAACCACCATGCCCTTCTTTTCCAATCTGCGCACAACTACGGAAATTCTGGCCGTGGTCACATTCAAAGCCCGACTAATATCAACTGGGGTAACATTATCATGATCTGCCAGATACTGTAATGCCAAAAAATCAGTTCCAATCAAAGACTCTGTTGGTTCTTGACTGCCATTAGTTTTAACATTCTTCATTGTATTTAATAATTCAATTGCTAAATCACGAGCATTATCCATCATCGTTGCCCCTTTTTTAATCTGATTTGTTCTTACTGATGCCATTAATATTAAACTGGGTTAACATACATGTCAAATGATATTAAATTCTAATCTCTGGTCAGGTTATTGATTGTTTTGTATCAATAAGGTATCGATTGATCAAATAATGTGTTCATCAATTGTCGAAGTTGAGTTATGACCGAAGCATTCTTGCCATTCGCTAATGTCCATTTGACGAAATTTAAAATGAGGGCTGTACAAGTTTGAGCCAAGTAATCTTCTGGGGCCTTGCTAGTCAATTCGAGTTCATTAATTACATGATGCCAACTCCGCTGTAAAATATCCTGACAATTAGCAGTTAAGTCCAATCCTTTAACATGAACCCTGAATAGCGCTTGTAATGCCTGCTTATGCTCTAATAACTCATCTGCAATTTGGCTCATTGAAAAATCCATTTTGGACTGATTAAATAATTCATTGATTCTTTTTTCAGCGATTTCAGCAAATAATGTGGTGTAATCAATAACCAACTTCTCCAACAGTGCATACTTGTCAACGTAGTGCGCGTAAAAAGTCGTTCGGCTAATTATCGCTTCCTGACAGATATCAGCAATTGTAATTTTTTCAAATTCTTTTTGTGCCAATAAATTAATACATCCCTGTCGAATATCTCGTTCAGTTTTATACTGCCGTGCGTCCATCGCTCATCCACCCCATAATTATTATTACATAAATTATATACTGAACTAGTGCTTTAAACAGTAAAACACCCTAATCTCGTAAATTGAGATTAGGGTGTTTCATTAATTTAAAAGTCGTAATTTATAGCTTAGTGTTCGTAATTTCTAGCGACTTATCTAGCAACTTGCTCGCTACTTCCATATCCATGTATTTGCTTTCGTTCCATCCCCATAATGCAGGATATCCTTTGGTTCCCTGCTTATTGTTAGGTGCATAAATCGCACCGCCTTCAGCATTTACATCAGTTGCGGCATATAAGGTTGGCAGTGCTGCTTGTGATGCACTTTGACGAATATTTGGGAAGAGCTTAAATAAAATCGCTCCAATGCGCATCATCAATGAGGTGGCTCCCGCTTTCTTCGTAACCAGATTAGTTGCGGCCAATCCAGGGCTTGCAGCTAAGACCATGATTGGGATATTTTGTTGTTGAAAAATTGAATTTAGTTTTCGAGAAATCATCGCTTGGGCCATTTTAGTCGCGATATAAATTTTCCAGGCATTGTAATTATGGCCGTCAAAATTATCAAACACAATCTCAGGATTTCCCGATGCTAAAGAAGTTAAATTAACCACTCGCGAGTGGTCTGCATTTTTAAGAGCTGGCAGTAGCGACATGGTAAGGGTGAATGCCCCAAAGTAATTCGTCGCCCACATTGATTCCAAACCATCATCACTTAACCGAACTTGCGCTGGCATCATGATCCCGGCATTGTTAATTAACACATCGATTTTTGGAGTAGTTTCAAGGATGCTTTTAGCAAACTCCTTGATGGCCGTGATCGACATCAGGTTAACTGAGTGAAATACAATATTTTGATTACCGGTCTGCTGTTTTAATTCTGCCACTGCCTTTTGGCCCTTTTCAAGATTATGAGCCAGAATATGAATTGTCGCATTTTTAATTGCAAATGCCTTCGCATCTTCATAACCCACCCCACTTGTTCCACCAGTAATCACAACTATCTTGCCTGTCTGATCTGGCATATCATTTAGCGTCCAATTTTTCTTTAGGTTGTTTATAATTCATCATACTAATCTTCTCCTTTTTAGGAAACTATTTATAGGACATCAGTTTCCATGTGCTTAAAAATAAATTGGAGACTCACTATCTCCAATTTACGGTTTCAACATTTTTATTACTAATTTTTCAAAATTCTCTACATGCTTATCAAAGTCCTCTTCAGAGTAAAACCGACGAAACACCGGTAGCATCGTTGGCGGAATCAAAGCCACCACTTCGTTATCAACTTTTGCCGTGACTCCTAATTCAGCTGCTTCATTTAGCCAATCAATAATCAACTTATAAAATTGATCGAGATTGCGCTGATAATCGTCATAGATGCTTGGATATACTTCGTGTAGCTCCTCAACAAACCCGTCGGCAAATGTTCTGCTAATCTTAATCGCCTGTTGAATTGCTAAATGGATGGTTTGCGAGACATCGCCGAAAGATACCGGTTTTGGCAGCTCAACATGTAACAGTTCATCGGTAAATTGATTCATCATGCTTTTAATCAATGTTTCTTTGTTCTGATAATACTTATACACTGTCTTCTTCGAAACTTGTAAATCTTTGGCTAACTGATCCATCGAATATGATTTTATTCCATGTAAACTAATCTGATTGTAGATTTGCTCAGTTAACACCCGTCTTTGGTCTGGTGAGTATTCTTTAGGCATTTATCAATCTCCTTTTGACATTAGTAGTGTATCACCTAAGGAAACTGAATACAATATATTAGTTTCCAAAGTAACAAAACATTCCATAAAAAGGACTCCCACCTATCCTGAGGCGGGAGTCTCTTGATTAAATATTCTCACTAAATTATTTTTTCTTATTTGTCAGCAACATCGTTGGAATTAAGATCACCAATGCAGCAATCGATACCACTAAGAATCCATATTGGAATGAATGAATTTGGATTGCTTGCATGTGCTGCAACATAAATGATTTCATCTGGTCTGGTTGAACATGGTAGTGGCCATTCTGAAGAGCATCTTTGAAATGCTTAACTTGAGAATTAGAATAAGCCATAACTACAGTTGTGATCAACGCTGAGCCTAGCGCACTACCAATATTTTGAATAATCCGTGAACCAATCGAGGCAGAAGGAACCTGACTGCGATCCATTCCAGTGTACGAATCCGTCATCAGTGGTGATAAAATTCCTCCGGCACCAATTCCCCGAACCAACAATACGATGGCGATAATCCAGTACGAAGTGGATTTATCGATCCAATAGAACGGAATTGTTCCCACAAACGTGATTAAAGCACTGACTAAAACGACATACTTGCACCATACTGATCAGTTAATCTTCCCGTAATTGAACGCGACGCTAACATCCCTACTCCTTGAGGAATTAATGCAAATCCGGCCATCATAACGCTTAATCCAGAAATATCTTGGAAGAACAATGGTAATAACAGCATTGCCCCATTTAAAATCGTGCCCGAAACCATCAAGCCCAGCATTGAACCATCAAATGATCGATAACGAAATAACGTTAGTGGCACAACTGCATCCGCTTTTTTATAAGTCGCCCACGCAATATATAGCAATAACAATCCTATCCCAATTCCACCATAAAGTAAGGTGGTGTGATTATTAAAACTGGCCGCTCTTGAAGCTCCAACCACTCCATAAATAATTGTGGAGGTCGCTCCACCCAACAGCAAAATACCAATCAAATCAATTTTTGCCGCTTTATTCTGCGCGGGAAAACTAGGCAATTTTTTGATAATTAAGATGATTGCTCCAACAGCGACTGGAACATTTACCCAAAAAATCCACTGCCATGACAAGTACTTAATAATGACACCACCAATAATCGGGCCAACCAAGGGCCCTAAGATAATTGGTAGTCCAACGGTGGCCATCATTTGCCCCATCACCTCTGCACCAGCAGTTTGAACCAATAGGGTAGTCAATAATGGAATAATCAGTCCACCAGCAAATCCTTGAACTAACCGTGCACCAATTAAAAATTGAATATTTGGCGACAGTGCCGCCGCAACCGATCCAATTGCGAATCCGATTTCTCCAACCAAGAACACATTTTTACCATCAAATTTATTGAGTAGCCAACCAGAAAATGGCACCGCAATTCCTGTTGCTAAAACATAACACGTAATCGTCCACTGAACGGTTGAAATTGGACTATTCAAATCTTGAGATAAGTTATGAATCGCAATATTGACCATTGTAGAATCTAGCATCGGTGCCATTGCCCCCAAACACCAAGACCCAAGCAATCGCAATTACTGACTTATCTAACTTCTTTTGTTTATCCATCAACTTATCGCCTTTCTAATAAGAAACTTTCAGTATCTTAAATTCATAAGTGTTATATTAGTACTAGAGAAATCAAAAGTCAATAAGAAACCAAAAGTATCTTAAATGGGGTGGAAGGATGACCAAAACCAGACGGCGTGGTTCTGAACTTGAGGATGCCATTTTCAGTGCAGCACTAGATATTATTGATAATGAGGGACTGGAGAATTTAACTTTTCAAAAAGTTGCCGAGGCAGCTCAAACTAGTAAACCGGTGATTTATCGTCGCTGGGATACTCCATTTGAACTTGCTATAAACGCTGCCCAAGATCGAATTCGCAAAAACAACCAAGGGTCACTTAGTGACTATGTGTTGACTGGCGATTCAATCCGAGCAGATCTCATTCAGCTAATGAATCGATTCATGATTAGTGTTAATTTTATTGGTGAAAATTTATTTAGGCGAGTGGTATTTCAACTAAGCTCCGATGAAAGTAGTACGATTCAACGTTATATTACTGACAGCTTAGATATCGACCGGCAAGCGATTGATAATACTTTAGCTAGAGCGAAAAAACGTGGCGAACTTGTCAAAGATAATCTAACTGATGATACTAAGTACTTACCGTTTGAACTAATTCGGTACCATATCATGGTCCAAGATGAAGTTAATGATGAACTTATTACATCCCTTGTTGATAATATTTTGTTGCCATTGTATTTAGAGTAAAAAATTGCTACCCAATCTCGCTTTTGAGGCCAGGGAGCTTTTTATTTTTTGATCGGAATTTTCGACGACTTAGTATCCACAGAATTTGGAGCTAATTCTGTCGAAGTCGGGGTGGCTGGAACCATTGAATTGACAACCTTACCTACCAACAACATTACTGATACCTTTAGTAACGTGAATGGTAAAGTGAATTGGTAATCCCAATCAATTAAAGTCAAAAAGGCTAGCCTCCTTCGAGGTTAGCCTTTTTGCTTCATCATATTGCTAACAATTAAACATTATCTATTTATGTTCCGTTTACCGATTAAAAAGTGAGATTTAATTCAAAATATTATTTTTATAGGAATACCGTTACAATGCTACCAGCAACGATTAACACCAATCCTGACAAGGTTAGAATTAATTCTCGTCGAGTCTTATGTTCATGCAAGACAACTAGGCCACCTAATGTAGCAACCACCACATTTAGTTGCGTAATAATATAAGCTGTAGCCACCCCGTTAGCTTTAGCTGAGTAAATGTAAGCTAAGGCCGAGATACTAAATGTTAAACCAATAATCATTGATAGCCAACTAGTTCTTGCTTTCACAGCCTTAGGATCTGTAATCAAAACGTAAATCACAGCTCCTAAAAATACACCAATCATTTCTGGCAAGAACATCGATAATCCTGATGCACTAAGAGTTTTAGGTAGTGCACTATAAATCCAGTAACCAATACTAGTTGGCACTAAAATTGCCAATCCACGGTAAAGTCCATCAGACCGGTTACCACCCTCAGTATATGAGGTTAATACTGATCCAATCACGATTAAGGCGATGGCAGCAAATCCGCCAACTTTACTAATTACCCCGCTCCATTCACCGAAGAAAATAACCCCGATTAATGAAGTACCAATCAACTGTAAGCCAGTTGTTAGTGGCATCGTCTGGGAAACCCCTAAAATGGGTAACACTTTGTATTGACCAACTTGACCAAGCACCCAAGCCATCCCAGCTAACATACTAATTGCAAACGCTTGCCAAGATAACGAACTTGGCGACGTAAACATCTGAACAAGAATTCCAACTATCAGAGCTCCCACTCCAGTTCCTAAAATCTGGTTAGTTGGTTTACCACCAATCTTACCTAGAATTACTGGTTGGACACCCCAACCTAATGCTGGAATTAACGCAATTAAAATCCCCATTTTTATCCCATCCCATTCTTAAACTTTAACTAACTTTAGTATGTACCACATGGAAACGCTTAATATAACAACTTCATCATCAACCATTTCAGTCTGCATGATATAACTAAATTCATATAATATAGTTAAACTGATGACTCATTGATTTATAATTTGAACCACCATATTAAGAATTGTACTCGCTTTCATTAGATTTGTCATAAAAATCCAATGATTATTTTTTCAAATATAACTAAAAAAACATCCAGTCTAGATTGAATTTTAGACTGGATGTTTCTATAAATTATCATGCATAATACACAAAATTTCTCGACTAATCAGCATTATTTTGCTGCATATATAATATTTGATCATTGGCAATCTCATCAAATACTTTATCCCCTTGATCTCATTTCTTTGAAATCAGGAGATTTTATTGATAGTTAATAGTATTTAGTTATTCAGTATCATTATTATTTTTTATAGATTTAATACTTTTCACTGAATCCCATTTATGCTTTTTTAAGATAATCAGACGAGCAATTGGTTGGGCAATACAAGCCTCTACTAGAAACGCAACCGTAAAATTACGTGGCCATTTATAAAAAAAATTGCTCAATGGGTTGCCAAGAAACAGCTCTCATGCCGATCCAGCTTCCAATAACTGTCAGGAAAATCGACATCATCATTACATTTACAAGGCAATTAATAATCATGTGTGCATTAAAACTATCTTCCTTGGAAATTAACTGCCTGGTTAACTTTGAGGCAGGTATATACGTCAATAAAACCAGTAAAACAACCGCTATCCAAATAAATGGTAATACTTCTAAAGTATGCTTCCAGGTGTCTAAACTAAAACCCATTTCCAAACCAGAAATTATTGGGGCAATAATGTTAACTGATAAAATCGATACGACGAATAAAAATAAGCTAAATTCCCTTCCATTACGTGGTAACTTCATATAAAAATCCAAAATCTTATCCTCTTTCTTCGTCTTTGCGCAAAAAAGCGCAAAGACACTATTGTGTGCTTTACGCTGATCAATTATACGCAGTAAATACTTTATGAGTATATCATCTATTTTTTTAAAAAGTCAACGAATGTTTTAATATGATAATGGAATCAATCATCCCAAAACTAACACTATTATACCAACTACTCGGTATCGTTAAACCACTATTAATTGACTGTAAAATCATTATTCCATCAACGCATTGAAAGTTGTCATTTGGAGCGTACCTATATCATTTGTAGAGGCTGATTTAACAAATGACAATCATTGGGATGCAGTTATGCAAGATACAGATTACGTCATGAGTGTGGCCTCATCAACTCCAACCAGTGAATTTATTGACCCCGATGCAATGACAACTACAGCAATTAATGGCAATATTCGGGTTCTAACCCATGCACGGGATGCTGGTGTAAAGCGTGTTGTCTTAACATCCGCCTATGGCGCGATTGGCATGGGCCACACTGATCGAACGAAACCATTCACAGAAAAAGGTTGGACGAATTGGACAATCAAAATCTCGATCCATATCAACGCTCAAAAACATTAGCTGAAAAGGCCGCTTGGAAATTTATTAAAACTGAAGGAAGTGGTATGGAAATGACTGCCATTAATCCAGTTGGAGTGATGGGGCCTGTTCTTGCAAGTGACTTTTCCCACTCTAATCAACAAATTGTGCAACTATTAACTGGCAAAGTTCCAGCCGTTCCAAATATCAATTCCGGCTACATTGATGTCCGCGATGTTGCCAGTCTTCATATTTTAGCTATGACAAGTCCCAAAGCAAATGGAGAACGTTTCTTAACCACTACTGGAGAAACCCTGTCTATGCTTGATGTCGTAAATATTCTTCGCAAAGCTTTCCCCAATTTACTAATGAAATCCCAACCACTGTAATCCCTGATGAAATATTGAAAGCTCAAGTCAAAATAACCCAATGCTTAGAATGACCGCTACTCTAGTTGGTAATTTTGCTGACACTAGTAATGAAAAAGCTAAAACCTTATTAGGATGGCGTCCTCGGTCAGCTAACGAAGCCATCATTGCAACCGCCCAATCCATGATTGATTTGGGAATTGTTACTGATAAATAGCTATAAAGACTAACTATCAGAAAATCAAGTTAACAATAAAAGCCCTGATCTCGACTAACGAGGTCAGGGCTTTCTATTTATTGAGAGTAACCGTAATTTAATTATAACAGACTTGTCTCTCTTATTTCGTATATGGAACGATTTCATCGGCTCCGAAGTAAATTTGCTGATCCGCACCAATCCGAACTAAATATCGATCCCGTTTAACATCATAGAAAATTACAACACCCATCACGCCTTGCCAAGGTTTCTGTGGCAATTTCACCATATCCCCAGCCTTAAATGATTGCATTATGCTTCCTCCAATTTGTCTTTTACATTAAGAATAGTCACTCAGAGAATATCCTGTCAATGGATTCAATCACCTCAATTTTTTAGCTTTAATTAGAATGAAAGCCATTCATGAATTTACATAGCTATGAAAACAAATTTGACAATCATGAAAATCAGATTTACACTAATCTTCGTCAAATATGTGCAAACGCACATAAAAAGGAGCTGATTTAAATGGAATCCAACTCTAATCAAGATCGAGTTCAAGGCATTAGCATCCTCAGCCGAATTATTCAAAATGATTTAAAACGAAACGTTAAGCCATATGGATTGAACGAAAATAATTATTTTTTCATTTTTTTCATTTATGATCATCCGGGCACTTCCCAAGATGAGCTAACGCGAATCATGTTTTTAGATCATAGTACTATCACGCGCGCTGTCGCTAAATTAATCAAGCTAGGATACTTGGAACGTCGACCTGATGAGCAGGACAAACGAGTTAGCCGACTTTATCTTACTTCAGAGGGGGAGGCATTAAGAAAACCACTGATTGAATTAACCAAGCATGCTGAAAAATTAGCGTTTGGTAATTTAACGGATGAAGAACGGAATATTATTCAACCATTATTATTAAAATCTGCTTTATCACATGAACAGGAGAAAGAAAAAAATGGAACAAAATACGACTAAAATGGCTCCCCGTGATATCCTATCTATCGCGGCTGCAGCTTTAATGGCATTCATTGGGGTATTAATTGAAACTTCAATGAATGTTACTTTTCCCACTTTAACCAAACAATTTAATGTTGGTTTAAGTACTATTCAATGGTTAACCACTGGTTACTTATTGATGGTATCTTTGGTAATTGTTTGTTCGTCTTATATTAAAGGCCGCTTTAAAGAACGAAATATTTTTATGGCCGGCGCTATCTTTGCAATTATTGGCGATTTAATTTGTGCCCTAGCCGGTAACTTTCCAATCTTACTTTTAGGTCGCATTATTCAAGCGATTGGAACCGGAATTTCTTTACCACTACTATTCAATATCATTTTAGAACGGGCCCCAGTTGCTAAACGAGGAATTTATATGGGCCTTGGTGGCCTAACGGTTTCCCTGGCTCCTGCCCTTGGTCCTACATTTGGTGGGATCGTCGTTTACTTCTTAAGTTGGCGGGAAATTTTCTGGATTGTCCTGCCCCTAATGATCATTGGCTTAGTCATGGGCTTATCAATTGAACAAATTACCCCATTAAGAAAAGAACAATTTGATTGGCTTCGATTATTCTTACTGGCCATCATTTTTATGAGTTTGACGCTCGGATTTAATACCGTTAGTGAGTTTGGCTGGATCAACGGTCAATTCGGAATTGCCTTAGTTATCATGGTCATTTCCTTATGGGCATTCATTTACGTATCTAACCACAGCAAACGGGTCCTAGTTAATATTGATATTTTCAAGAATCCTGTCTTTTCAATGGCGTTACTCGCATACGTGTTCATTCAATTTACTAACATCGGGATTAACTTTGTCTTACCAAACTACAGTCAAATTGCTGATCATTCAACTTCTTTGATTGCCGGACTAATCATGCTCCCCGGTAGTTTAATTGGTGGCTTATTAAATCCACTTTGGGGTCAAATGTATGATTCACTAGGCGCAAAGCGGCCAATTACCATTGGTAATGCAGTCTACTTTTTAGCAATCATCTTATTTGCTGCCTTTAGTTTCCATTTATCTGCAATCATGATTTTAATTTACTACATCCTATTTGCAATCGGAATGACCATGTCATTCAATAATACGATGACTTATACCTTAACAATTGTAGGTCCAGAAAAAGAAGCCGATGCAAATGCGATTTTTAATACCATGCAACAATTCGCTGGCTCAATTGGAACTGCAATTGCTTCCAGCTTCCTAGCATCCGGAACTGGCTCAAACGCTGCGACAGTTATGCAATCAGGTACTCAACATACTTTCATATTCGTTGGCATCCTAATTTTAATTAACTTTGTCTTTGTTCCATTTTGTTTTCAAAATTGGTAATAAACAGATGTCGATTTAATATAGATAATAAAAACGCCTGACTTCATTCATTGAGGTCAGGCGGTTTTAATTGGTGCTTAATAATCTACTGTTAATTACAACCCTGAATTTTGAACATTATAAACTAATGTATCCTACAAGATATTCAGTTTATATCAACCAGTTACTCATGATTTGAAATCCATTGATTTTCAATCTTAGTATCTAACAAATAATTTCGCGTAGTGTGAGCAGTCTTTTTTTGAATAGCTTGTTGTTGATCTACAGACTGACTAAAACCATATCCCACAATTATTGCATGACTTGTATCATCATTAATCATCGCTCTGATTGAATCTGAAGTTGGGCTGCCAAATGGCCCCTCATCATCACTAAGAATCAGCAAATTGCTAAGATCAATCGCTTGTTTTCCAATTCCATGATATGTCTGACCTGAACCACCTATGGTCAACCGCAATTCACCCCTTAACTTATCAACGTCATAACTGCCAAATGGCAAATGATAGCTCAAAGATAAATAGTTATTTAAATCCACCAGTGAATTAACCTGATATAATTCTTGCCCCTTAACTACTCTACGCCACAAGCTATCCGACGAAGGGCGAAAACGTGCTGGATCCTTTCCAAGCGTCTTATAAATTTTTTTGGTAGCTTGAATTACCGAATCATAAGGAAGTTATACTTATTCCCCCGCTTAGATTTCAGTGATTATCTGTAACCATCAGCGGACACTATCCGCTAATTAGCAAATAACGGGAACATCACATTCGAATAATGACGCTTTAAACATTTATTTACACCTCCAAATTTTGAAAAATATAAATATAGCAACAATTATAGTAATTTAGAACCGTCTTTTCAACGTGCTTAATTTTTGTCTTCACTAATCTATATCATAGCTATTTACTATCTTATTCAAAGCAGGCTGGCTAGACACCCTATCGAACTATGCAGATTATGTATTGCATCCATTATTATCCTACTTTCTCTAACAAGATGTATACTATTGATAATTAGATAAGATAATAAGATAAATCACCGACATTTTTATCACTTCTTAATAACGATCTGGGGAGGAATTTAAAATGAATAAACCTATTTCAAACAGTACACCAGCACTTGCTTCGCTTTTTCTTGCGTTCATTGTCGTGGCAGCTAATAGTAATGATCGTCCCCTCTTTAAAGCCGTCGCGTTTATGTTAATAGTTTTAATGCTTATTCTAGCCTTCAAAATCTTCCATAAACGAAAATAATTTATTTAAATTCATCCCTACTTTCCATAGTTATGCCTTTATTATCTTAATATTAATCACTAGGATGTTATCTAATTTCAGATAGCCTGATTGTTTGAATCTGGACTTAATGCTTAGGAGGCATATTAGCATGCTTAAATTTTATTTTTATCTAGTCGTTACCATTATTCTTCTCCTATTAGCTATTAGTAGCTTCATTTCACATAGCTACTGGCAAGGAGCTGGTGAATTATTAGTCAGCGTGATAGGTATGTTCCTAACTTTTGGCACCTACCATGATCAAAAATCGTAAGAACATCACGATTTTAATTACTAATTAACGACAGTCGCTTATTGTAAATCGATTATAATAATACAAAACACCTGACCTTATTGTCTTAAGATCAGGTGTTTTTGGTGTAAGTTAACCAAAGCTTACTATGCACTGCCAATTTTCTGAATTAAACGGTCACCGATTCGCCTGATTGTGCGATCTCAACCACGCCATCAGGTAGTAGACCCGCAAATTTAGTTGGATCCTGTTTAATCATTGGAAATGTATTGTAGTGAATTGGTAAGACATGCTTGGCATTCAACCGCTTTGCGGCACTCGCTGCTTCTTCAGGGCCCATGGTAAAGTTACCACCAATCGGTAAAACAGCTAGCTCAATATCAAATCCCTTACCAAACAACGCCATGTCACCATAATTTGAAGTATCGCCGGCAAAGTATACCGACTTGCCATCAACCGTTAACATAAAGCCACAAGCATCTCCCATATAAACTGGCAGACCATTAATTACTAAACTAGAGCTATGTTGGGCATGCATCATCTTAATTTCGCCAAATGGAAATTGCCACTTACCACCCAGATTCATCGGATGACCTTCAACCGCTCCTTGACTTTCAGCATAATGGACTAACTCTGGCATGCCAATAATTGGTGCGTGATTCCGCCGGCTAACCTCAATCATGTCGCCACTGTGGTCTTGATGCCCGTGCGTCACCAAAATATAGTCGCACTTAACGTCCAATGTTAAATCTGTTTGTGGATTACCAGTGATCCAAGGATCCACCAATAATACTGTGCCATCATCTAAACGGGCCTCTAAACAGGCATGACCATGATAAATAATTTCCATTAATTTTTCCTCCATTTCAGAATTAAATGAGCTGACAAGCATCGCTGTGCAGTTTGAGATTAGGCCTTCTAAACCACTTGTATATGTTCAGCGAATTCACTTTTATAAATAAAACATACCACATCTATCATGTGAGTATTACTAATTAGTCGTACAACTTTAGCCATAAAACATCCCCGATTTCAACTACTTCCGATCAGGGATGTTTTATTAATTATTTTTCACTAATGCCTCGTTCAAAAATTTCCATATAGCCTTCAGCATGCTGGATAATTTCCGTCATATGACTTAAATCACCATTGGGATGTCTTTTCATATATGCTTTAGTCTCTTCACCAATCTGAAGCATGATAGCATTAAACATACCTTGAACTAATTCCGTATCCACATCATTGCGAATATTAAGTCGTTCCAAAACGGGACCACTAAGCTCCATTGCCCTATTTAAATCAACTCCAACGATTTGATGAACCACTTCTCGGTCCTCATCGTTAAAGTCATTTACATCACTATAGGCATCAAGGAGCAGTTTAAATTCATTGGGGAACTTAATTTGGAGTTGCATTTTATATTTGGTGGCCCGGATAATCATTTCCGTCAAATCTTTGGAATCTTTCCAAACTGAAAGATCGGCGAAATCCATAATATTGGTCACGGCAAACTGGAGAGTACTTTTATATAAGCCAAACTTACTGTCATAATATCTAAAGATGATGCCTTTGGAAACTTCTGCCATCTCGGCAATTTGATCCACTTTGGTCCTTTGGTAACGATTATCTGCAAAAACTTTAAGCGAGCTATTTAAAATCCGCGCGACTTTTTCCGGATCTTTAGGTACTGGTTTGGTTGATTCCATATTCTAACCCCTTAACTTAAATCTCGCCGTTGGTAACTCAAAATCCCAAGCATAATCACCCCAACGGTTATCATCATTAATACACTGAAGTAACCATAGTTAACCGCATTCACTGGCACTCGATCAGCCCAGCCGAAGGCACTAAAGCTCTTAGCCCAATCTGGTAATTTTAACAGACTTCCCAAATACATAGAATAGATCCCATAGAAAACATAGGCCCACGATATCAGGACGACTTTAGGCCACACACCAATTAAAAATGCTGAAATGGCGACAGCCGTCAGGATGGCCGGGTTGTATGCAATAAACACGTTTAAATAAACTTGAAAAGCTAATTTTCCATGAGTTAGCACTGAATTACCAGCAACATACAGTCCCATTAGGGATGCCAAAAAGCTTAGTTCACCTGCCATAACTGCTGTGATTAAATAGCTCACAAAAACATGAATTCTAGAAACTCTCTTGGCAAAAACATTTTCAAGATAACCCTTAGTTTGGTCTCTTTTAAGACTATTCATCACCTGTATCGCCGGGATTGCCGCCAGACCAACACACACAATTGCAATTACCGCAACAAAGTTAAGCAAGATTTGATGATTGGCTGTATTAACGACTGCTTTGCCAAATACGGTTTGCATCGTTGGATTAGTTTTTAAAATATCACCAATCGTATTAAAAATTGATCCATAGGTGGTTCCCAAGATAAATAATCCTACCGTCCAAACAATCATACTGGTTCGATGAAGTCTTATCACCAGACTGATTGGTCCGCGCAAAAAACGACCTGCCTTTGCCTTACCTGGTCGTGTAGCAAACAATCCAGCACCGATGTCTCGATGTTGGCTGGTAAATAAAACTAGCAGCCAAACTGCCAAACTTAAGATAGTTAGTATGAATACTGGATACCAATCATTTTCGTGAAAGGCCGAAATTTTTTCAATGATGCCAAAAGGATTAATCCACGTAGCTGCTGGATGCTTTAAATCAGTATACATTCGCAAGATATAAGACAATCCGAAAATTCCATAACTAATTGTAGTAGCATCTCGTGCGTTATCTGCAATCTGGGCGCTAAACAGCGCTACCATGCCGAAGAACCATCCGACTGCCGCCAACACCATGCCTAACAGCCAAGCGCCATTCGCATCAACACCAGGCATTCCACTAAGTTGAATGCCCAGCCCGAACAAGCAGCCAACTACAATATTGATTAGTATGAGTTCAACGGAAATGGCCATAATGTTTGCCATTCGACCAATTGAATGGGCAACTAACAATTCGGTTAAACCACTGTCTTCTTCGCCTCGAGAGCCTCGAATCGCAAAGTAAATATTCATAATAACCATCATCAACGCCATGAAGATAATCATTTCAGTTCCAAACACATCAGCACTACGATGCATCGGCGTATTAAAATTACCAAATAAAGCAACCATTGCCGGCGATTTCAAAGTATTTTCAATCGCGGCGATTGAGCTTGACGTGCCATAAATATCTTCAAACTTATAGGCGACCGCCGCCATCAATCCTGCCAAGCAGATCACCCAAGTAATTAGACTCCACCGATCCCGCCAAATTCCAAATCTGGTTAAAAATCCAGTCTTATCAAAGTTATTGCTCATGATCACTCACCTCTGATCCGGTTTGATCAGAACTTTGTTTGTAATATCGTAAGAACAGGTCTTCCAAAGTGGGTGGCGTGCTTTGCAACGCCACAATCCCTTTGGTGGTTAAATACTGCATAATCTTCTCAATGTTTTCAGAATCAACTGCAAAGGTCACTTTATTAGCAATTTGCTGACTGGAATCAATATTATGCACGGCCGAATTTTGGGATAACTCATCAGTGGGTTCCTTAGTGGTAACCGTAATCTGTGTTCGAGTTAAATGTCTCATCTCATCCAACGTTCCAGTTTCAATAATTTCCCCATCTCGAATAATCCCAATTCGATCACACATCCGTTCAACCTCTGACAGAATATGACTGGAAAGTAAAATACTCTTCCCCGCTTGTTTTAACTGCAAGACTTCTTGTTGAAAAATCTCTTCCATCAATGGATCCAGTCCAGAAGTCGGTTCATCGAAGATGTATAAATCTGCGTCAGTTGAGAATGCGGCCACTAAAGCAACCTTTTGCCGATTCCCCTTTGAATAAGTCCGCACTTTTTTAGTGACGTCTAACGCGAACTTATCGATTAAATCATCGGTCCGCTGAGTATGCTGGTTGTCATTCATTTCAAAAACAAATCAATGATTTCACCACCAGTTAGGTTGGGCCATAGATAAACATCACCTGGTACGTAAGCGATTCGTTTATGAATCGAAACTCGGTCGGTCCAGACATCTTCACCAAAGATAGTTGCTTCACCAGCCGTGCGTTTTAGAATTCCTAATAAAGTTCGAATGGTAGTAGATTTTCCAGCACCATTAGGGCCGATGAATCCAAATACCTCGCCTTGGTTAACATCAAACGTAACATTTTTTAAAGCCTTGAATTTTCCAAATGTCTTTTGTAAATGATCTAGATGTAGAACCACATTATTTGTTGTCATAATATCGCCTCCCTTGATTTCACCTAGATTATATTTCGCATTGACCCGCAAGTCAATGACTAGCCAGTCAATAACCAAGTGAAACCCAAATATTTTGAATAAGCTTCAGATATGCTAATCGGTTATAAACACACCTGATCATTGCTAACTGAAGGTTCAGTTTAAAAGATATTCATGGCTTTACTTCAAATAATTAATCCATATTTGCTATAGTTAGTTAATTAATCAATAAAACTATTTATGCACTAAAATAAATTAATCTATACAGGTGGTTAACTTGAATGAATACTCGGGATAATATTATTAGCACCTTCAAACATCTATCTGAAGAAGTTGGCTTTGAACAAGTTAGAATCAGTAAAATATGCACCTTACTACATATTGAAAGAAAGCTATTTTACTACTACTTTAGCGATAAATATGAATTATTAACAACCATTTACTTAGACGATATTAATCGATATTTTAACTTGGCAGTAACTAATAAAACTAACTGGCAATCAAATGCCTTAAAATTATTAAGCTCATATCGCCAATCAGGAAAATTTTATCATGCAACAGTCTTGACGGATCATGGTACCTGGAAAAGCGTATTCGGTGAACATATGGAGAAATTATTCACCGAATTATTTATCGAATTATCTGCCGAAATAACTGACAAAATCGAATTTTATGCACAATTCTTTGCTAATGGTTGGGTTGGCCTAGTATTCCAATGGATCAAGCATTACTTCTCCCCAACTGAAACTAAACTTGTTGATAATTTCAACGGTCTAATCAATTTCACGCAAAAGTATATTGATAATTGGTAAGCTTACCCATTATTAATATTTTGGGTAATGATTTACATTAAACAATTAGCTATACTTTCCCCCAAGGAGGACGTTTATTATGAACAGAAAATATATGAAAACATCAGATCAAACAATTGCTTACTATGACGAAGGCCAAGGTGAACCAATTTTCATGTTACATGGGTTCCCAGATTCAGCTGACGTTTGGCGAAAATTAATTCCAATGTTCGTTAATCAAGGATATCGGGTTATTGCCCCTGATATGCGCGGATTTGGCCAATCATTTATTCCAGAGCATGTCGCAGATTTCTCTATTCAATTAATCATGGCAGATATTCTCAAACTAAAAAAATTTCTTAACATTGATCAACCAGTCAAATTAATTGCTCATGATTGGGGCGCTAACATTGGTTGGATGCTGGCAAGCTTTTATCAGTCAGAGTTTGAATCATATATTGCAATCAGTGTCGGCCATCCTTATTCATACGCCAAAGATGGCGGCTTTGAACAACAGAAAAAGGGTTGGTACACCATGGCGTTCTTATTTGAAGGATTATCTGAAGAATTGTTTTCTCAAAATAATTGGGCAGGCCTGCGGACATTTACCCAAAATCATCCTGAATTAGACAGCCATTGGATACCAGAGTTATCACGCGAGGGCCGATTCACTGCCGCCCTGAACTTATACCGGGCAAACTTAGAGCCTCATGATAATTCGCAAACTCCTGCTATCCCGCAATCCCAAATCCCTATATTAGGGATCTATGGGATGAACGACCTCTACTTAAGTGAAGCGCAAATGAAAAACTCAAGTAAATATCTGGCCGGTAAATTTAATTACGTCACCGTTAATGGTGGTCATTGGTTACCCATTGACGAACCAGAATTTATATTTAAACAGGCGATGTCATTCTATAATCCTAATTTCAAGTAAAGCGCTGCGTTATTAGTTAACTAACATAAAACACTAAAAACACCTGAACTCAATTACGTGAGTTCAGGTGTTTTTATTTACGACCAGTATTTTACATTATGAACTGAAGCCAAAGCTTGTAGTACGCCATACTAATCCTTAAACTGTTTCAATTACCGACCAATGAAACTTAACCCCTAACGTAGGATTGGCATCATCAATATCAGCATACATAGCTGTTGTAATTTTATTAAGTAATGGCACTAATTACCTTCTAGTGATCCAAGATGACCCTTAAAATCATCCTTTGCGTTATCTTCACCGACAATATGCATATCGGTGTGTAACATATCCAAAAATTCTTTAAATGATGGATTGATTCCTAATTCTGGATAGTCATAAAGAGCTACTGTGTATCGAATAGCCATTTCTTGACCAGCCTCAACTTTTTGAACCCAGTGAGGTTCACGTAAGCTTTCCCGACCTAAGGCCACAAAGTCAATGCCAGCATCCATAACCTTTTCAGCATCTTGAGGCGTTTCCACCGAACCAACTGAAATCAAAGGGATCCGACCGTTAATTTGTCGTTTGATTTTTCAATGAGGGGTTCGTTATCATCTTGGTTATTCAAAGATGTGCGCCATGCATTCCCCATTGAGATATGCAAATAATCAATTTTTTGATCAGCTAGCATATCTACAAACTTTAACGTATCCTCGATGCGAATTCCTGGTTCCTCAATCTCTTCTGGTGAAATCCGGTAACCAACAATAAATGGTGAAGCTGCATTATCCTTAACCACTTGATTAACCTTTTTGATAATTTCCAGAGCGAAGGTCATGCGCTTTTCAACTGATCCACCCCACTTATCAGTTCTTCGATTAGAGTGTGGTGAAAAGAATTGTTGCATTAAATAGGTATTAGCACCATGTAATTCAATCCCATCAAAGCCGACGCTAATTGCTCGTCGAGTTGCTTCACCAAAGTCTGCAATAATTTGTTCAATCTCATCGTTGGTTAATTCCTGAGGAGTTTCCGCATTAGGTCGTTGGGCCGCAACGGCACTGGCACTAACAATTGGTGCACCACGAAGAATTTTTGAATTACTCATTCGACCAGCGTGGAAGATTTGCAAAATGGCCTTAGTTCCATTTCGCTTAACTGTCGAAGCTAATTTCGTTAAGCCTGGCAAAAATTTATCGTCAGCAATAGAAGTTCACCTTCAAATCCTTTACCATTTTCAGATACATTGGCAACTGGGACAATGAACATCCCTGCGCCACCGGTATGAAGATCGAAATAGCGTAACTCATCCATTGATACCGTGCCATCTTGTAAAGCCGAAGCTTCTGTCATTGGTGGAATCACAATACGATTCTTAATTTGAACACCATTCTTAAATGTATAAGGTTGTAAAAATTTATACTTAGCCATTGGGCCATCTCCTCTGAGAAATAATAAAAGTTCATAGTGACTTAACTTGCTAATTCATTCTAACTAAAAGTAAGTATGTCGTGAAGTAGGCACTTTAACTTTCCTTAGTTACTAATAAGTAACAATTGGCTAGGACTGGGGTATTTGAAGCGAATAAACTTTCACTAGACGTCAACACTCAACATCCCTGAACTCGATTTTTGAGATCAGGGATGTTTATTAGTTAAACCTAAATCGTATCCAAGCAAATATCTTGGTTAATCTAAGTGTTCCAATTTAACCGCTTTGTGGGCAGCAGCACTCATAACGTTTTCTTCATTGCCTTGACTTGGATGGAAGAAAAAGTCCGCATCGGCCAACTGTTCAATTGTCATTTCCATTTGAATAGCTAACGAAATTGTATTGATAAAATCTGAGATATTGGCCTTTGACATAACCTGACCACCCAGAATCTGGAAATTAACTGGGTCATAAATTAATTTGAATTGAACTTTTTCCTGACTGTGAAAGTTCAAATCAGTTCCAACCATTTCCTCTAGGTAGACACCTTTGATCTCATGGTTTAACCGCTTAGCAGTCACTTCGTTCAGGCCAGTCGTGCCAAATTGGTAATCAAGAACATTCCAGGCCGAAGTTCCTGCGTGCCCGAAAATGCTTGCATTGGTTCAGTCAAATTTTGGGCGGCCAAGTATCCTTGTCGGCGAGCATTAGATGCCAACGAAATATTCATATCAGTATCTCCTGGATTATATCGTAGCTTGGTGATATCACCAACTGCAAACACATCAGAATTACTGGTTTGTTGAAATTCATTGGTCTTGACTAAGCCATTACTTTCTAATTCAATCTCTCCTGCTAACCAGTTAGTATTGGGTTTTGCGCCAATTGACATAATTACTAAGTCAGCTGGATATGTTCCTTGATCAGTTTCAATCCCTACCACTTGATCGTCACTACCAACAAATTTAGTTAACCTTTCGGTAGTTTGAATACTAACATTCTTTTCAATCAGAGATTTGCTAATCACATCTGTAAATTCATGATCAAGATATGTACCAAGAATCCGGTCGCCACTATCAATTACAGTCACTTTCTTACCGGCTTGAGCGAACAAACTCACAGCCCCAATACCAATATAACCAGCACCAACTACCACAATATTTTTAATGTTTTCATCAGTAGCTGATTTTCTAAATTGCATCAAGCTCTGCGCATCTCTCAAAGTTAAAATCCCATTTAATTCAGCTCCTGGAACTGGCAATTTGCTTGGAGAAGCCCCAGTTGCAAGAATCAACTTATCATATTGCTCATCTTGTTCCTGACCAGTTTGAATATTTGTAACCCTTAGTGTTTTCTGGTCAGTCAGTAACTTAACAGCTTGATAATAACTAAACGTTCGGACCCCTTGATTGGCCAACTCCGCAAACCTGCGTTCAGCGTCATCCAGAGATAACCGTAAGCTATCAGCAATGTTGCCTTGGTCATACCATTTCACTTCAACGTTTGATTGATTAATAATTCCTTCAATTGCTGCCTGACCACCATGAGATGCTCCAACGACGATAATTTTCATAACTATTTGCCTCTTTATTTTTTGTTTGACTGTATAATACACCATGTATCTTATTTTTAATATATAAATACAGGAAGCATTCTATACAATTAAGATACGTTTCGGATATAATGTACGTTAGAGGTAAATATAATGAATAAATCAACCACTGAACGTCGTCGAGGTGACGACTTAGAACAAGCCATCTTTCAAAACGCCTTAACTATTTTAAATAATGAGGGTTACGATGCGATCAGCTTTGCCAGAATTGCTCGCGAATCTAATACTAGTCGTTCAGTGCTATATCATCATTGGGATTCCCCATTTGATCTCACGTTAGCGGCCATTCATGATCAAAATCCCGACGGAAACAACACTTTGAGTTATTACGATACTGGTTCTCTACGCAGTGACCTAATCTTCATTGGCCAGTACTTCATCATTGAGCTTGAAAGAATTCCGCAAAACTTTCGGACTGCACTCTTATCAGTCATGTCTAGTAATCCAAACAAAGTTCAAAAAATGCTAACTAACACTAATAAACTAACCACAGAAATTTTAGATCAGGCACTTGCAACCGCAATAACTCGCGGAGACATCTCTAAATTACCCAACGACACCAGTAAGAACTCATTCTTTAAGCTAATTAGATACAGCTTTGTCATTGAAAATCATCCCATTAACCAAGCCGAATTAGAAGATATTATTGATAGCATTGTACTACCTGTATTAACCCAAAAGTAAGATCTAAACGAACACCGTTACGGAGGTAACCCATGGCAACTGCTTTAAAAGATGTTTATTCAATCGAGTTCTTAACTCAGTTAGGAACGACCATCACCGATCACGATTCCAGTTTTGATACTTCAAAATTTATTCAAGCCACGGTTAATGATGGATGGTCAGAATTAAAACTAATGGAGCGTCGTGATCGAATTACCCAAGCACTTCATCATCAATTACCCAGTGACTTTAAACAAGCCACTAAAGTGTTGTGCGCTATTAGTACGACGATTACCGGCTTTGCGGCCTTGTGTCTACCAAATTATGTCGCCATGTACGGACAAAATGATTGGCAGACTTCCATGACTGCACTTGGTACTCTAACTAAAACTTCCTCATCTGAATTTGCAATTCGGCCCTTTCTAATTGAATCACCTGAGAAGACTATCCAACAAATGCTAACTTGGTCCCAAAGCGAAAATGAAGACCAACGACGTCTAGCTAGTGAGGGTATACGTCCACGCCTACCATGGGGAATTCGCCTAAGACAGTTTATCGTGGACCCGGCACCAATTTTCCAATATTAGAAATTTAATTAATGATAATAGCCAATATGTACAAAAAAGTGTGGCTAACAACCTAAACGATATTAGCAAAGATCACCCTCAACTAGTCATCGACTTCTGTAAATCACATTGGCATGAATCAAAGAATACTGATTGGGTTATTAATCGAGCTCTGCGGACACTTTTTAAGTCTGGAAATTCAGACGTGCTGGCTCTACTCGGTTACAGCCAGCGGGATGCAACGTTACTGGCAAACATATTATTCACGGCGTCCTCAAATATTGTAACTTTGAATCATAGCACCGAATTTAATTACCAACTTACCAATCATACAAATAATGATCTACCACTTTATCTTGGTTATCGGGTACATTATGTTAAAAAAAATCAGCAAACATCGGCAAAAGACTTTTTTATCAAACGAGCTAACTTAAAATCACATCAAACGCTAAATGGACATTTTGCGATTAACTGGAAGCAGCTAACGACGCGCAAATTATACCCCGGTTCACATCATATTGAATTATTGGTGAATACTGTACCCATAGCAGACACTAATATCGGTTTGGCGATTCCATAAATTCATGCGTAGTTATTAGGAACCATCTTAATCATCATAAATATGCAAATAACAGTAACCCCTGATCTCAACTTACTTGAGATCAGGGGTTTTATCGACAGTTAAAAAATTTTATCTCTGATAATCATCAGCATCGGTTGAGTACGCTATATCTTTTTGATTTTCAAGAGCCGTTAATCGATTAGATAACGCCTCATGAATTTTATTGTATGAGTCGCTACCCAATGTCATCCGCAAGGCACCCTTACCTTCATCAACGCGCTTAATGATTTGATCTGCCATCTTTTGTGGATCGCCAGCAATCATTTTGATATATGCTTCAACATCGATGCCCGGTACGTCACCTTTGATTTGGTGAGTAATTTGATCGACAACTGTTCCTTCATAAGCTGGTAAATCGGCTCCAAATACTCCACCGCCAACGAAATTCGTTCTGATTCCGCCCGGTTCAACAATCGTTGTCTGAACATTGAATGGTGCTACTTCAGTTGCCAGTGCCTCAAAGGCCGCTTCAACTGCCCACTTAGAAGAACTATACATGCCCATTGCTTGAGTTGAATACTCACCGGCCATGCTAGAAATCTGGATAATATGCCCGTGACCTTGTTCACGGAAATGGGGCATGAATGCTCTAGCAGTACTTAATGAACCAAATAGATTAACTGCGAACACATCTTCAACTTGCTCAGCACTAATTCCTTCAACTGCACCATATAATCCATACGCAGCATTATTCAATAAGACATCGATTGTTCCAAGCTCATTAAATGCTTTGTCGACGACTTCCTTAATATCTTGGTCACTTTTAAGATCCATTGTGGTCTCCCAGAGTTGATCACCATATTGTGATTTCAAATCTGATAATGCACCCTCACGATGAGTAGTTGCGGCAACTCGATCGCCCCGCTTAAGTAATTTGCTAACGACAGAAGTTGCTAAACCACCAGTTGCACCTGTAATAAACCATGTTTTCATATTAATTTCCTCCATTATTCCGTTTGCATTTTAATTGAGCATCTAATATTTATACTTATCTTCGTTTTAGCGATAGAACTATCGTTTAAACTTAAAACCGAGTATAGCGATAGAACTATCGCTTGTCAACCAAATTAGTTCACTTTATTTAATTTTCGAAAATGATACCTCTTGTAACCCGCAAAGATGTTGGGGTTAATTAACGATAGAATTATCGCCACTTTACTGGTATTATGTGGTTATGAAACCAAAAAATGAGTCTGTTCGCCGGCAGATTATTGATGCTGCTACTGAGCTTATTATCGAATACGGGGTCGCTGGCACCTCAACTGTCAAAGTCGCAAAACGCATCAACGGCGCCCAATCAAATATTTACTCATACTTCAAAAGTAAGGAAGAATTAATTTCCGGAGTGTTCTTGTATCATCAAAGCATGATGATTAATGCTATTGAACCAGTATTTGATACAACCAAGTCTCCCCAGGATCTAGTTGCAGATCTTGTGACTGAATTATTATTATTTGCAGATAATCATCCGGCATCAATTCAAATTATCTCTGCATTTCGGGCCCAACCTAATCTTCGCAGTCAGCTGCCCACGATTGCCGACAATCAGCTTTTGACCGAGATGTTTAAATTAATCACTCGCTACCAACGTGACGGAATCATTAATCAGACACCTGCAGAATTCATTGCTGAAGCAATCTTTTCTATCGTGGTAAACTACAGCAATGCAAAGTTGGCAAATGAAAGTTATGCGCCAAAACTTACTAAAGAAATGGTGATTCAGTTAATTACTGATTTCACTTTTATTTAAAATATTTCGCATCGCATAATCACTTTGTTAATATCCAACAACGTAAAACACCTGACCTCAATTATTGAGATCAGGTGTTTTCATTTAGTTATTATTAACCTAATTATTACTATCGTCTCCTTTAGGCTGTGGCATTAATGTATTCCACATTGGAGATGGATTACCATGATTACGTTGATTAAATTCCTCCCAGAACCATTGTTGACCCAAAAGTTTTTTAAGTCTTGGGACTGCTTCGCCATCAGGCCCACTGTAATATCTGACTTGTTTATTGTTCCCATCAGTAACCATTCGAAACATTACATCGGCTGTAATTTGCGGATTAGATCTCACGGTATTCATTGAGTTGAATTGTTGCCATGGCTCAACGTAATCTTCAATTGTCTGTTCAGCCACTTCGGTCTTATTGAAAATATTAGTGTTCATGTTTCCAGGAAGAAGGACTTTGACAATCACTCCAAAATCACCTAACTCAGCATTCATCCCTTCAGTTAAACTTAAGACCGCACTCTTAGATGCCTCGTACACCGATGTATAAGGGAATCCCTCTTCAGCACTAATTGAGCTTACATTGACAATTACTCCGGAGCGTTGTTCTCTGAAGATTGGCAAGAAAGCCTTATTGACTGCCATTAGACCAAAAACATTGGTCTGAAATTGACGGTGAATTTGATCCATCGTGGTGCTTTCAAGTGGGCCAGCTTGAAAATAACCGGCATTGTTTATTAATGCATCTACCCGACCAAATTGCTTTTTAGCTAATTCACCAAAGTCTAAATCGGCCTGTTCATCATTAACATCCAGCTTTAAAGTTTTTACATTTGTTAATTCATCAAAGATATTAAGATCACTGTCTTTTCTAACAGTTGCTACAACGTTCCAATTGCGTCAGAAAACATCTTTACAACTAGTCTTCCAAATCCACTTGCGGTTCCAGTAATTACGATTGTTTTATTCATTAGTGTGCTCCTTAATTGATTATCTTAAAAACAAATGTAGTATAATCGGTTAAAGCTACTTTAAGTCAAGAATTTTAATCATTTTTTGGAGGTCTAAATATGACCATTACAGAATTATCAATAAAGCTAGGTGTGCCAACTTCTACACTGCGCTATTACGAACAAATTGGTCTGATATTCTCTGGCCGTCAGTCAAACGGAAATCGGACCTATGATGAACAGCAATTCGAACGAGCCAGACGGATTCTTCTTTTTAGAAGAGCTGGCGTAACTATTGCTGAACTCAAACAGTTATTTTCAAATAATATGGATGACACAACTGCTTTAAAAATGTTAGCTGATGCCAAACGTAGAATCAGTGAGCAAGAAAAAGAATTGGCAGAAACGATGTCATTTCTAGAGATGAAAACCAATTGGCATCGGAATCACAAAGCCAATTATTCTGAAAAATGATTCAAAATAAAGCTGTTATTTTACCATAAATTTTTCCAGGTATCTAATGCCGTTTAGCGTTTTAACTCAACCAAAATCCCTGACTTCAGTTAATCGAGATCAGGGATTTTATATTACTAAATTATTGACCACCCATAATTTTATCTGAATCAGGTGGTGTTAATATTAACCAAGTTAGATTTTGAACGACAGCAATTATCAAGCCACTGAATGGTACAAAATAAATACTGATAAAATCGACCGCCATCAATACCAGATCAAGAAATCCGGCGCTTCGTAAATAACCATCGCCCATTGATGCGCGCTAAAGTGTGGTTAATTTGTGCCACTGATACGTTTTTAAGTGATTCCGAATCAATAATTAGGAGAATCGAACTGGCTGTGGCGGTCGTAGCCGTCAAATTATTAACAACCACGGACGTGGTCAGATGAAGTGTATGTCCTTCCTTGTTCCAAACATTTTGGACCATGTTTTTAACTCTTCATGACCAATCGCACTACCTTGGGTCCCTTCAATTGCCCCATCATCAGAGAACAATGCAACATATCGTTTCGCATCCTTTTGGCTGGCTAATTGATCAGCCTGGGTAATCATTTGCATGATCGTTAATAAATCTTCACTGTTTCCCATATTTTTCTCCTCCTAAAATATATTCAGAACCGCTTAATGTAAAATATTCCTTGATTCCCAACGTGTCATATCAATATGTCCATTAAGTAATAATTTTAAGTTTGACGTTTCGATTGTTGATTTATTACAAAAGCTTCTGCACTCAAAGACTTCCCAATCCTAGCACTGACAAAGTCAACTCAAACTAACGCCGTTATTATCGCGAAATCATGACAAATCAAGCATGATTAATTACTCAGAAAACAATTGATCTATATCTGTAAAAGTTGGAAAATTATGGTTGATTATTGTTTGATGCTCTTCACAATCAGCATCATTGGTCGACGCCATTCATTCGCCATCTCTGGTAGCTCCTTCAGATTATCTGATGGAGTTGGTTCTACGATATCAGCAATCACAAAGTTTCGCTTTACTAATGTTTCTAAATAGGTGGTTACTGTCCGATGATATTTGATTATTTTCGAGCCCAAAAATCAGTCTCTCGCGCACTTTCATCGAAATAGCGGTCAACAGGGAACACTGTCCGATCTCCACTTTTAACAAATTCTTGATCACCAGAAGCCGTAAATATTGGATGTTCCACCGAAAAAAGAAAAATTCCATTTGGTCTTAAATAATGTTGAACGTGAACCATCAAATCATCGAACGATGGCAAATAATGTATCGCTAATGATGAAAATACTAAATCAAATTCGTTAGCATCATAATCAACTTGGCTAATATCGCCAATTTGGAATCTTATTTTTGAATCATTATTTTTTTCCTTTAGCAGTTGCAATCATTTTTTCAGATAAATCAACTGCAGTCACTGAAGCCGCACCATGATCGACAAAATATTTTGCATGCCAACCATAGCCAGCACCTAAATCAAGAATATTCATATCTTGAACATCTGGTAGGAGCCCCTCAAGTGCAGGCCATTCACCTGCTCCATTCAGTCCTTCTTCACTACGCCGCATATGTGAATATTCATCAAAAAATTTGGGGTCGTCATACGGATTTTTCATCATTTTACCATCCTTAATAATTTGTTTTTCTTCAGTATACCGCTGGTTACAAATCTAAAAAATATATCTGTTTTTTCTTACTCTAGTCAATAGGTCCTTAAACAATTTTGCTTTTATGACCATAAGTAAGGCAATTTTTTATTATTAACTCAATCATATATTCCAAGTAAACATGCAATCAGCATAATTCTTCAAATAAACGAAAAGCATCCAGAACTCAATTATTGAGATCAGAGATGCTTTTCGTTTTATATTATTAACCATTATTCCTCATCAATAAATTCTACAAATCGATGATTCCAAATTTTTTCGTAGTGTTCAACTAAGATTGGAAAAGGTATCGATTCATCATTCTCTGATGAAACTGTTCCTCTGGACATAAATAGTTTGTATCCCCGATCAAACGCGGCTTTGATCGTAGCGTCAATACAGTACGGAATTTCCGCGCCGCAGATTTCTAATTCATTAACTTTTAACTCATCCAACACTGTCTGCAAATTCGTGTTATGAAATGAATCGGCGTGTGTTTTATCAACATAGTAATCCTGTGAATTAGTTTCTAAATCATCAACCAATTGCCAGTCATAACTATTCTTTTCAAGGCCTTGATCTGAATGCCGGATAAAAATTATTGGTTTATTGTGACTATGATAGTAATTAATCCTCTTATTAACCCTTTTAATTAAGTCCGCATTGTTAACTAGTGGACCAACCCCATTTTGTAAATCAATGACGATTAATGCCCGTTTATCTTCCCTAAAAATTATCATATCTATTCCCCTGATTTATGTTTACAAACTCATACTATATCTATTAACTGCACTCTGGCAACTATAATATCAGTCCGTGACCCCAGGAATTTTAAAATGAGGAAATTCAAGATAAAAATCGTATTGCTTAAAGGATGTTTGCATTGATTAATATATTTTACTTACCCTTCAACCCCGCCAATACTTGACGCCGGAACAAACCAGGTAATGATCTAGCCATGATAACCGTTAAGTGATCATGGAAATTATTAAAGTAGCGTCGTTTAGGTTTTTCGTCAGTTGCGGCACGATAAAAGAGATTTGCCAAATCTTCAACTGATGCCCCCATTCCAGGAGCATCATCACTCAGTACTTTTGCCATGTAGTCAACTAATGGTTTATATGCTGTATCTGGCTTGAGGTTATTATAAATATTTTGCACTGCTACCGACCCCCATGATGATTTAGTACCACCGGGTTGAACAACAACAGAACGAATGCCGAATTGTTCAACTTCAATATCTAAAGTGTCGCTCCATTGTTGCAATGCGGCCTTCGTTGCGTGGTAATATGCTCCTAGTGGTGAGTAAATATCACCACCGATTGATGAAATATTAACGATTCTTCCTGATCCTTGTTTGCGCATAGTTGGCAAAATCAATTGGCTCAAAGTAACTGCCCCAAAGAAATTCGTATCAAATTGTTTGCGAATATGATCAGTTGGTGTATCTTCAGCAGGCCCATTTTCGCCATATCCAGCATTATTTATTAGCACATCTACATGATGTTGCTCTTTGATAACCGTATCGGCAAAGCTTTTAATTGACTCGTCATCAATAACATCTAGCGAAACTGCGTGGATATTCTCACCGTTAGGAATCTTTTCTACTCGACGGGCACCCCCATAAACAATCCAGCCATGGTCTGCAAACACTTGAGCAGCAGCTTTACCCATTCCATTAGATGCACCTGTAATAATTACGACTTTTTGATTTTTCATTTATATTCTCCTCAGATTGGTGTTACACTTGTACCAGAAATTGTGTTCACAGTATATTCTGCATTTTTATTGAATACAATGCTTTTGAACCCAAATGTGACAACTAAGGAGTATTTGTAATGCCTACAGCAAGTGAACAAACCAGAGAATATTTATTAGGTGCATTAGATCGATTACTAAAACAAAAGAATTTTATGGACATCACAGTCAGCGAGCTAACCAGAGTAGCTGGAGTTTCTCGCATGACATTTTATCGGCATTACGGCAACATCTATGAACTGCTAAACATTAACTTGAAACAAATCATGGCCGAGTTACCAACATACGATAAATTGACAACGGATGAATATGAATCAGCCATCGCTAATTATATGAACTTTTTTAGCGCACACTCGGATTTTATTAAGCTAATTCTACGAGCCAAGCAACAAAATTTACTCAGAGAAAATATTACTACCGTTATGCGCTCATTAATGACAGTTAAAAGTAATTCCCTCCCATTCAAAGAACGTGATTTGAAATATTATGTCAGTTACCACGCTAATGGATTTGCCAGTGTCATCATTGATTGGTTTAGTAATGGTCAAGTGGAAACACCTGAGGAGATGGCAGCCTTTCTATATAAAAATATTACTACGTGACTTATTCAAATTAAGTGCCAACTGTTTCTTCGATTTGGCAATGACGTAAAACATCCCTGACCTCAACTTCTCGAGATCAGGGATGTTTTATTGACAAATAATTTCACTTTACCAAGTAATCTGCTTACCAGTTAAGTTCACATAATCGTTATCATTTTTGGTTATCAGATTTAGTTTCACCGTCATGGATATCATCCATATATTCGCGAACTAGCATCCACTTCAATTTTCCAATCCAAGTATGATCTTTTTGGGTAATAGTTTCATACATACTACCGTTGATTTTAGCCAAAATAGATGATAACTGAACTAACTCAGTATCATCAAGCACATTCAGGAATGGCATACTAGTCTGCCAAAGGTCATGGGCATGGCCTTTGCCTGCCGTGGTTAAGCTTACAATTGTCAAACGGCGGTCAGATTCAGATTTAGTTCGCGTTACGTCACCTTTTTTCTCCAGTTTGCGTACGAATTCTGCTGTTGATTGCGGTGTTAAATTGAGTTTTTGCGCGAGGTCTTTCTGGGAAACTTGATCTTGATCAAGTAATGCTAATAAAATCTTCCCTTGACCTTGAATCACTAGCGTCTTGTCGTGATCACTATGTTGCCTTTCCATCCCAGAACTAACATGTTGTAAGGCAGAAAATTCAAGTAATTTGGTCATTGCTTCTTGTTTCTTCAATGCATCAGCCATAAGACACCTCCAAGATATAGTATAGCAAAAAAGTAAGGATACCTGAATAAACACCTTGACTTAATAATCAGGGGGCCTTACAATTTATTTTAATCAGGGTACCTGATAGAAAATGAAAAGGAAGTTAGTAACCATGAATGCAATCGAAGTCAATCATCTATCGAAAAGTTTTGGAAGCTATCAAGCGCTCCAAGATGTTTCATTCACCGTCAAACAAGGAGAAGTTTTCGGGCTACTTGGTCCTAATGGGGCAGGAAAAACTACCGCATTAAGGATGCTTACAACTTTATTAAAACCATCCTCTGGAACGGTCGAGATTTTCGGTCACGATACTGCAACCGACGGCCAGGCCGCACGTCAGATGTTTGGCCTAACTGGTCAATACGCAACTGTCGACGAGGATTTAACCGCTCGTCAGAATTTAATGATTTTCTCAAAATTAAACGGATTATTTGGAGCTGAAGCAAAACACCGTACAAATGAACTTATCGAAGAGTTTTCGTTAAAAAATCTGCTGATAAGTCAATCAAAAGCTTCTCTGGTGGGATGCGGCGCCGACTAGACCTCGCAATTAGCTTAATCACCAGGCCAGCGATTATTTTTTTAGATGAGCCAACAACAGGCCTTGATCCCCGTACCCGCAAACAAATGTGGACCACAATTCGCGAATTAGTTGCAAGTGGATCAACCATCATGTTAACGACACAGTATCTAGACGAGGCTGATCAGTTAGCTGATCGCGTTGCCGTAATTGATCATGGCAAATTAATCAAAATTGGCTCGCCGTCAGAATTAAAAAAGCAAGTCGGTAATTCATCTCTATGCCTCACATTTGCGACTGATGAAACCACTCATAAAGCCATCCCAATCATTGAACAACAGCTTAGAACAACCGCAACTACAGATCATACGTCTCTGTCCGTCCCACTGAAAAACACCTCTGAAATCACAAGCTTACTCGACAAATTACAGGCTAAAAACATTGCAATTACAAGTATCAACGTCGAAGAGCCAACACTGGATGACGTCTTTATGCAACTCACTGTTGGTACAAATTAAGGAGAAAATAAATATGCAAACTATCACTGCTAAACCCAATGTTCTCAAAAATACTGGAACGATGGTCTACCGTAATCTACTTAAAACAATTCATAATCCTGAGAGATTTATGGATGTTATCATTCAACCCATCATGTTAATGCTACTTTTTGGTTACTTATTTGGAGGTGCTATTGCAGGTGGTGTGACTGCATATCTACCCACTATTGTTCCCGGAATTTTGGTTCAAACCATGATTTCCGCGGCCTCAGGATCGGCAACTCAAATTCGTGAAGATCTCGATACTGGTGTGTTTGACCGGTTCAAATCCTTACCAATCGCGCATATTGCACCTCTTGCTGGTCAACTATTCGCTGACATTTTACGACTGATGATTGCGACAGTATCATCCCTAGCTACAGGCTATGCGATGGGCTGGCGACCAGCTGTTGGTTTCCAGTGGGTCCTAGCTGCAGCGGCATTAGCAATCTTCATTGGCTGGTCACTATCTTGGGTCTTCGCCCTAATTGGTTTGTTAGTAAAAAGCGCAACTTTCATCCAAAGTCTTTCAACGATTGTAATGATGTTACTGTCATTCATGTCTAACGCCTTTGTGCCGACCAATACCCTTCCCCACTTCATGCAAATTTTAGCCAATGCAAATCCAGTCTCATTTTTTGTTATAGCAACCAAATCTTTATTGATAAATGGATCATGGTCGCAGGAATCTTTAGTAGTACTTGCATTTGGTGTTGGCACAGTAGTCATTACCTTGCCTCTGACCTTATGGGCTTATAATCACAATAACTAAATTCAAGGCTATGAGCCACTTCCATAAGCTTTGTTAACAATATTAGTACCTGTCACTAATTACAACTAATCTAGTTTATTAAAAAAATCAATAAAATGAAGCGAAAAATCCCTGACCTCAATTACTCGAAATCAGGGATTTTATATTGTTTTAATTCACAATTTTTTTAGTCATCATCCGACATATTTCCAGTGACCAAACTAAGATTCTTTATGAAATAATTTATTTCATTTTCATCTAAGCTTAGCATCTTAACTAACTAGTGACGACTTAATAATCACAATTCTTCAATTAAAAGAAAAAATTTTGGGTCTCAATTATTTAAGATTATGAGCCTATACATGTTAATACTAACGTTAAATTATTCATTTTTTGTTTTGTTTCTTAGGTCCAAACAAATTCACACCGAAATTATCTTTTGCGATTTCATATTGACTATCAGTTTCTCTAATCAAGGTATCAAGAATACGACTTAAATTTTGTTTATCATCATCAGATAAAGCATTCATATAATCCTCCTCATTGATACCCAGCCTGCCTGCAAATTCTTCACCTTTTTCAGTTAATGAAACAATAAAAATTCGTTTGTCCTCAGCTGACTTTTCCCTACTAAGCAGTCCCTTATGTTCTAACTTACGAATTAGCTCTGACGCCGATTGACGCTTCATATCTAGCTTTTCGACTAACTCATTTTGCGGAATCGAGTTGTCTTTTTTTAAGATTGTCAAGACTTTTCCTTGACCACTATTTGGATCAATTAAAGATAACCTGCTAATTTTGAATTGCCGTAGTTGCTTCAAAGTGTTGTTTAAGTAATTCATTTTTTTCGTTAATTCACTATTAATATCTGTCATTTTTACTCTTTCTTGTTTAAAGTGGTTGACAATTAATGTCAGGTACCATACAATATAAAACATGTCAGGTACATGACTAACAAAAACTAGTTTACCATATTTTATGTTTAACGACAAAAAAGGAAGATAATTTAATGAAGACATTAATGAACAAGAATCGTCAAAAAATATCAGGTATCTTTTTAATTCTCAGTGGCGCAATTTTCTTAATCACTGAGTTTATCAGTGCTGCCGCTTGGAGCCACCCAGCATACAGTTATACTTACAACTTTATTAGTAACCTTGGTGTACGTGGTCCATCCCATCTATTTGGACAATATATGCTTTCACCACTATCCTGGGTAATGAACACTGGATTTATTAGCTTTGGAATTCTAATTTTTATCGGCACTCTATTTCTAACAAATATAAGTCGCGCTGCCCATTGGATAACTAGCATTCTCGGCTTAATCGTTGCGGTTGGTGGAGTGCTTGTAGGATACTTTCATGGTTTAGGAGAGGCTTTGATTGATGGAACTGGAATGTATCATAGTATGGGCGCATTCATGGCATTTATCTTTGGCAATATTCTCCTAATTACTTTTGGTAGCATTAACCTACCATTATCAAAAAGATCTAAACTCATACTAATATTACTCGGAATTTTTGGCATAATCGCTACCTTAAGTTACACTGCTGCACTAATCCTCGCACCAGATAACCATCCCATCATCATTATTGGTTTAATTGAACGCTGCGCAGTGTACCCAATTCTCTTTGGTATGATTTATACAGGATATTCAATGATTAAAAGTAAATCAATCTCCATAAAATAGTTTCAAAAAAATCTCTGAACTCAGTTACTAGTGCTCAGGGATTTTTGATTTGTATCTCAGCTTTTTTAAAAAATATTTTTCCATTATCGTTGCTTTTTTTATTAACTTGGGTTTATTATTAACCATCGTTAAATAAAATCAAAAAACATTTAAGGAGCATTATATGGATTCAAGACAATTAGCTCTTAAATTATTAAAAGCAATGAATAGTAATAATCGACCTACTGGAATTCATGGACTAGCAGATGATACAGGCGGATCTGACTACTTTGTCTTACATTATTTGGAACAACACTCTGATGTCACTCCAAGTGAACTCAGCAAGTCATTACATGTAACCACAGCCAGAGTATCAAAGATTATCCGCGGACTAGAATCCAAGCAACTGATTTCTAGAAACTCAATGCCAACCGATCTGAGGAAATTCGTCATTTCATTGACCCCATTAGGCAAGCAGGCATTGAATGACCATGATGAAAAACGATTGAGTTATCTATCACAGATGATGGAATATCTTGGCGAAGACGACGCAGAAGATTATATTCGCTTGATTACGAAATTATCACAACGTGGTGCCAACCGAAATTAACCTAAAAAATATTTTTACATCACAATTCAAAATAAAACGAGGACTTTATTATGTCTAAAAAAACAACTGATTTAACAGATTTAAATCCAAAGATTATCGATTTTCAAAACAACTTACGAACAAAGTATGCAGAGGAAAATCCCACATTAGAAAAAGGCCAAATCGTATTCGTTGGTTCATCATTAATGGAAATTTTCCCAATTGAAAAAATGCAGCATGAACAAGATTTAGGCTTAAGCAAAAAGATTTACAACCGCGGTGTTCGAGCAACCACAACCGCTGATTTATTAGCAAACATGGATACCTTGATCTTTGATCTGCAGCCCAGTAAAATTTTTATTAACATCGGTTCAAACGACATTGGATTTAATGTCCCTGAAGCAACTTTTCTAAAAAATTATGCTGAAATTTTGAATCAAATTAAGGAAAAGCTGCCTAATACTCAAGTTTACGTGATGGCTTTCTACCCAGTGAACACCACTCATAATTTTGGTGAGGAGCATGATGAACACTCCCACCTTTATGAACATCGGTCTAATGACTTGATGGCAGAAGCCAGCGCTAAGGTTAAAACGATTGCCGAAAATGCCGGTTATCTATTTATTAACGTTAACGACGGCTTAACTGATGATCAGGGTGACCTCAAACCTGAACTGACATTTGATGGTGCTCATATGTTACCAAATGGCTATCAAATTGTGTTTCAAAATATGAAACCATACCTGGATTAAGTATCAGGATGCCTAGATCAAACCAGTCATTATTCTCAACTCATCCAAATACACGAAAAAACGTCTGATCTCAATTATTTTGAGATCAGACGTTTTTGGTTTTCATTCACCTATACTAAGAGTCACGATCATTTCGTTGCATATATAGTATTTGATCATTGGCAATTTCATCAAATACTTTATTCCCTAATTGACTAGAAATATCACCATTATTGATCAAATTCTGCACGTAGGAATACTCTTCTTGAAAAGCAATTGTTAACATTTCATTTTGAGCAGTCTGTTCCTCGCTGGTTCTGTTCCAGAATCGCTGGCGCTGATCGTAAAAAGCTCTTACTAACATGATTTCAGGACGTTCAAACGGATTAGGAAGATTATCCAAGTAGTTCGTAATGGCCTCATATGGTTCCCTTTGAACT
The DNA here is from genome assembly GCF_003864335.1 of Lentilactobacillus kosonis. Classification (GTDB taxonomy): domain Bacteria; phylum Bacillota; class Bacilli; order Lactobacillales; family Lactobacillaceae; genus Lentilactobacillus; species Lentilactobacillus kosonis. The sequence continues at coordinate 52,583 of NZ_BEXA01000001.1, forward strand.
TGATTCATTTTGATAATCCATTGATGTCGTTCAGCTTGGAGTTGTGCTTTGGACAACTTATTTCCTCCACGAACTTGCCTTTTAAGTTCTCGATTAAGTTTTCTACTTTCACGATTAAGTTTTGAAAAAGGAATAATCCAATTCCAGTAATCAATCCAGATATTGCGTGAGTAACGGTCATACATAACTATTGCCATTTGCTTATACTGAGCTGCCTCGGAATCAGAAATTTTATTATCTTTAACCATTGCAGTAATGGTTGCCTGCTCGATTTGCTTTGCTTCATCTAAGAGTGATTTAACACGCTTTTCATCCATTACTGGCGCAAGATACCTTTGAGAATTTAGAATTTGAATCACCGCTTTAAGATTTTGACTATCAGGATAGTGTCTAATTCTGTCAATTCCTGCATTGATAGCATTTCCTTTTGCCTCATCCAATTCTGTCTCAGTATACGAAGGTTTCTTGGCAGGAAGAATTAACTTCAAGACGACCGCAGGGACTAACAAACTCAACCCAATTACAATTGCGGAAATAAATATCAAATCAGCGCGGCCGTAATTAAAGTTCCGATTCAAACTCAACGGTAATGAAAAAGCCATTGCCATGGTGATAGTTCCATGAATTCCGTTAATTGCAATTAGCATACTATCTTTTAGCTTTGACTGATTATCTTCATGGGGAAGTTTGACCAATCCAAACCAGACCCACAAGAAGCGAACTAATACCATTACAATATATAAACTAATTCCGACAAAAATCAGCAAATTAAGGTTATGAACACTATGGTCCCTCAATTCATTTAATACCTCTGGAAAACTAATTCCTAATAAGACGAACACCACACCGTTCAGCACACTAGATAATAGCTCCCACGCAGAATTAGTTGTGATTTGCAATCTTGATGAAGACAGCTTCAACAAATCACTCTGCCAACCATGGACCATCCCAGCCGCAACCACCGCCAGAATTCCCGATACCCCAAATAATTCAGCAATAAAGTAAATTATAAATGGTGTCAGGATGTTATAAGGAATAACTACTTGAGGACCACTTAATCTACCACGAATCATCCACAATCTGGTCATCACAATTAGCCATCCCAATAATAATCCCAATACGATACCGCCACCAAAAACATACAGAAAATTTGTAACCGCATGGAAAACGGAGAAATATCCGGTGGTAATTGCTAAGATGCAAAGATTGAATGCGACAATCCCAGATGCATCATTAAACAACGATTCGTTAGCCAAAGTACCCATTACTGATGAAGGAACTTCCAGTTCAGAAGTAATTGAAGTCACTGCCACTGAATCAGTTGGGGTAATAATTGCTCCTAGAACAAATGCTAACGGTAATGACAATGCCGGCATGAACATATGTGTTACAAACCCAACTACCACAATGGTTATCAACGATAACCAAACCGACATTGATAATGTCGGCCGAAGTCATGAACAAGTTGCCGAATATTTGTATGCTGACCTTCGTTAAACATCAGCACAGAAATAATAATAAATAAGAAGACTTCTGGCGCCATTACATAATTAGTAAACCATGGTAAGAATGAAAGTATGATCCCAGCTGCTATATATATAAACGTAGCTGGAATTGACCGAATTTTCGTAGCAATTAAATTACTAATAACGACCGCAAAAATCAGCATGATAAGTTGAATCGCTATTGACAATGCCCATCATCTCCCCAAATTTAATATTTATTTTCATTATAGAATAAAAACCAACAAGATTAACTTAAGTGGGCATATATATGAAAAAATCTATGAGTTAATTGTGATGATTTACGTTTACTTTGAGGTTAACAATTTAAGAATAAAATCAAAAGCCCTGACCTCATTTTACTCGAGATCAGGGTTTTCTATTAACTAGTAATAAACAATTAAAATTTATGCTTCTGGATCAACTTTAACCAATCCACCGGCTAAATTATTCAAATCTGGTTTGTCAGCTGTTACAACCAACTGTTCATTAACAAAGGCCATCAACCCTAGTTCACTCATTTCACGCCCATATCCAGAGTTCTTAACACCGCCAAATGGTAGTTCTGGTAGTGATGCCATAAAGTTGTTAACAAAGACCATGCCAGTTTCAATTTGTGTGGCAACTCTTTCACCACGTTCTGCATCACCACTGAAGACGATTCCACCAAGACCATATTGAGAATCATTAGCTAATTCAATCGCTTCTGCTTCAGAATGAACTTTATATACCTGAGCAACTGGCCCAAACATTTCGGTATGAGCTGCTGGGTTGTCAAGATCAATATCCGTCAAAATAGTTGGCATAAAGAATTGACCATCTAAATCATAATCTTCATTACCATACGCAACGGTGGCGCCTGCAGCAATTGCTTCATCAACTTGCTTTTGAAGCTTTTCTTTGGCTTTTTTAGTGTTCATTGGTGCCAAGGTAGTGGTTGGATCCATTGGATCTCCAGGTTTAACCGATGCAAAATTCTTCTTCATATTTTCTACAAATTCATCATAAATATTATCCATTACGATGAACCGTTTCGAAGATGTACAGACTTGGCCTGCATTGTATAATCGAGCTCTCCAAGCAATGTTGTTCACATCATCCATATTGGCATCATCTAACACGATAAACGCATCTTGACCGCCAAGTTCCATCGTATTTTTCTTTAAATTCTTGCCAGCTTCTTCAGCAACTGAGCTACCACCCCGTTCGGAACCAGTCAAAGCGACTCCTTGAATTCGAGGATCGGCAATCACATCAGCGACTTGATCATAACTCATAAATAAGTTCGTTAAAGCACCTTTAGGGGCTCCCGCTTCTTGGACTGCATCAGCAAATGCTTGGGCAGACCAAGGAATATTGGCAGCATCTCTAAGAATCATTGGATTTCCTACCATAAAGTTAGGCGCGAAAACCCGCATAATTTGATAGTAAGGAAAGTTCCAAGGCTCAACGGCAAGAATAACGCCGGTTGAATGCTTATAAACTTTGGCTTTCCCATTTACTTGACTGTCTATCGGTGTGGGTTGCAAAGCTTTTCGCCTTGATCTGCGAAGTAATCAGCGATCATCGCACAAAGTTCAACTTCACCTTTTGATTCATTAATTAACTTACCCATTTCTTTGGTGGCAATTTCAGCCAACTCTTGGGCATTATCCCGCATCTTTTGGGCAATTTTATGCAACATTTCAGAACGTTCTTGAACTGGTTGATGCTTCATCTCTTGATAAAGCTTATCTGCATCGAAAATTGCATTATCAATATCTGTTTTGGTCGCATCGTCAAATGTTTTTAATACTTCATTAGTGAATGGATTAACTGTTTGTCTTGGCATACTCATTCTCCTTATATAGAAATTTCGTTATTTTTTTAAAATTTTCGACATTTTTTTCATCAGACAAGAAACTTGTCATGTCTGTAAGTAAGTCAGGATGGGTTGGCACCCAACCCAACTCATTTTGAGTTTTCTCGCTTGAGGTTGGATTATTAATTTGTAGTGTTGGTCCAAAGTACAAGCCGGCATAATCAACTGCTTTATCTGCAGACAACTCTTCTAACGGAATATTTAATTTAGTACTAATTGTTTCAGCGATTTCTTTGAACGGAATTGCTTCTTCTGCAGCAGCATTATAAACCGCTCCTGATTTTCCTTTTTCTAGGGTATCAACAAACAAATTTGCGGCGTCTAACCGATGAACGGATGGCCATGCATTAGTTCCACCGCTAAAGTAAGCTGACTTACCATTTTGAATCGCAATTTGAGCCGCGATTGTTCCGAATCCTTGCCGCGTTTCATCATGGACGGTTGGTGATAAACGGACCACCATTGCTCGAACTCCTTTATCAGCGTATCCCAGTGAGAACTTTTCTGATCTGGTCCGTAACTGTTTATCGTCACTAATATCATCCTCCGTCGCCTTACGGCCTTGATCTGCGACCATTAAGGTTCCCGATGTATTAACAAACGGCTTATTAGTTCCAGCAAGCTCATCAGCCATTGCCTTGATTGCGTTAACGTCAATCTCGACTGCCCCAGCCATGTCATCAAAATTATTGGTAAATCCCAGATGCAGGACTCCATCACTTTGCTTAGCGCCTGCTGCTAAAATATCGGTATCTTCCAAAGATCCGCGAAGTACTTCAACACCTCTAGCCGTTAATTTTTGTGCCGATTGCTCTGAACGAGCTAATCCAACCACATCATAATTTCGACGTAGTAATTCATCAACAACCGCCGACCCAATAAATCCAGTTGCGCCAGTAACAAAAATTTTCATAATTTGTATCTTCCTTAGTTAATTTTGATTTTAATTATTAAAGATACGGTTATCTTTAATGGAGATGATTATAAAAGATAGCACTATCTTTTGTCAACCGAATTGAGTAAATTATTTTAAATTATTTTTTCAAAAAATCCCTGACCTCAATTAAATGAGATCAGGGATTTTCTATCAGTTAAATCAGTTAAGATTAACCTAATTTGTTCTTGCTTTGTACTTCAAGCTTGTCATTGAAGTCATAGACAACTGGTTGACCAGTGGCCATTTCAAGGTTGATGATATCTTCAATGTACTTGCTCAATGCACGTAATGAGTTACCGTGGAAGTAAGTCATTTATTCCTTCATTGATTTTACGCCAAAGTATGCGGCTATCATCGCAACTACAAGAGTTACAATGTCCAAAATGATTGTGAACGAACTCGATAAATCAAGCAAAGACCAACTCCAAGCCAAAATTGCTACGATTACTACTAACGCGACAATAAGTAAAATCTTGTTTTTACTCATATCTATAACTCCCCCTATTTTATCGACAATGAATAATTAACCAGTTTACTACCAGACAAAAATTATAAATTCGGGGTAAGCATACGACTTGGCTAACGCACTGTCAACAATTCTATATACAGTGAAACTTATATAAAAATTGCTTAGCTATTGATGTAAATTGTAATTTTATGAAGAACTATGCCGATTTATAGCAAAAAAAGAACATACGACAAAGAAAATGTTTGAAGCCAAATAAGGATTGCTTATCAAGCTTCTTCTGTAATTAATGATAAGAAACATTCACATTATTAATTATTTGTAGCCTCACGTGTCGATTAAGCAATCCAAATTATCCAGATTATTATCCACAGCCAAAAACAACGCTTGTGATGATAGGTTATCCACAGGTGGATAACCTTCATGGTGTTTACTGGTATGGGAATTAGTTAATCAAAAATTATTTATTCGGGATTCTTTGTCAGCGGTACCCGATGACCATCCTTATCAAACAAAATAGTTTCTCCAGATAACCGGTTTGAATCACTTGAAGCCTCTGTCTTCTGGTTATTCCTCGCGCCATTCTTTGAGGAAACTGGCTTTTCATTAGATGTGTCATTGGGAATAACGAAAAATACCCCGGCACTCAAGAACAGCGTAATTAAAACTACGATAAGGCCTTTATTTTCCATACCTAACCTCCATACCCAACGTTGACTTTACAGGCTTACCATAAAGCGTTTCATCATGAAGTCAATGGCACTATTCTGCTTATTCAATAGCTGAAAATTCGAAGATATCAATTACCCTTAGTCATTAATCTTTAAAACAATTCTCCCTCGGGATGCTGTCTCATCTTCATAATGTTGAGCTAGCTTTACATCATTCATTTCAAACACCTTATTTATTTGTGCTTTGAGAGTTCCTTTTGATAGCATTTCTATAATCTTTTTATATTGTTTAGGGCTAATCGGTAGGTTATTAAATACACTATGGATATCCAAACGAAGTTTATGATATGTGGGTAAAGCGGAAGTAAACAAGGTTCCACCATCTAATAATTTACTTTCGGATTGATTAAGTAACGACTCATTGCCAGCCGTGTCTAGAACAAATTTTATGGACTTATTATCTACATCCTTAATTTTGGTAACGACTTTCGCATCAGGAAAAATCATTTGAGTATAATTCCGGCTTCGTTCTGAAGAAAGAATGATAACATTTGCCTCAAGAGATATTAACATCTGATACAAATAACTTCCGATGCCACCCGATGCTCCAATTAGTAATACATCATCATTTTTTTGTACTCCCACGCTTTTAACCATCATCATTGCTGTATCGGCCCCACCAAAAATTGTTGCACCAGCTTCTAGTGAAACATTGTCGGGCAAAGAAAAAATGTATGGGGGAATGGCGGCATTAACAACTTCCGCATACGTTCCATTGGGCGCAGCACCACAACCCGCGTTCCCTTTGACGGCCAAATAAGATTTTGATCATGAATAGTTCCAGAAAATCCATATCCCAGAATTCTTGGCAAAGGATCATTATGCATTTGAGTTAAAAGCCCTGCTTCATTTTTTATATCCCATGGTAAAACTGGAACGTATTTTACATCCACAAGTCTGCCAATAATATTGCCCTTGGGTTCTGGTAGATTAACGATTTGAATTGAATCAATACCATTGAAGTCTTTTTGAATTACTGCTCGCATAAATTCATCCTCCACTTTCTTAGTTATCGTAAGCTTACGGCGTACAAATATACTTATAAAATCAGAATACTAATTTTATAAATTCAATTTAATGATCGATACTAGGCGTATGGAGGCGATAATGATGCCAATAATCATCTTATTAATAGTCGTACTTGGAATTACAAAAGTATTCAGTCTGAGCTATGTTTTAACGCTTACCTGGACTGGCGGGATTCTTGTCTTACTAATAATCATAAAATTGATTCTTGTTCTATTACTACGTAAACGTATTATTAACAGGTAGTAATTTATAAATGGTTATTTAATATTAAAACTAAAAGAACCGTGTGAATATCAACTGTTTTAAAGTAAATATTCACACGATTCTTTTAGTTAATAGATCGATTAACATTTTGATTGAAGACTTTCGAAATCACTCGATAATTATTATCAGCCTCTTTAGCATGGACCTCATCGTTTATTGCGACATATTCATGAGCTAACATGAAGAAAAAATCTGCCAACATAAAATTAGAGTCATGGTCTGTTGCCCATTTCACCCCATTTTGTAAGACATTAATTGATTCATTAAGTTTCTTTTGATGTAATAATGCCATCCCATACTGATAAAATACAACGTTTAGATTCTTATCTGGCTGTATGATCCTATTCATCAAAACGGCATCCATGACCGTTTCAAAATTTTCTAAAAGCTTAGCTCTATTTGATTCAATCTCAATAAAATTAATAACTGATAAAATTAATGCTTCTATCCCAGTCAAACTTTCATTTTCGCCTTGAATAGGTGAATTTTAAGGCTGTGTTTAAGTATCTCAAAGCTGATATTGCATCTTTGGTGAGTTGATAAGTGCCACATCCGTAATAGTAGTAAAAGATTTGTAAATCTTCGTTTTGAGATAAATTAGCAATAACATTAGAAGAATCCATATAATCAATTAATTCTGCGTACTGATGATTATTGCACATCTGTTCCACATTCCGACTAAATTCTTTATCATCAGCAATTCCGTAATACGTACTTAATAACGATCTATCAACTGAAATTCCCAATCTTTGACAAATTTCAGATAATAAAATGGCATTAGGAACATAGTTTCCTTTTTCAATATTACTAATCATCGACTGCGAACAAATTCCAGAAGCTAACTGCTTTTGCGTTAGCTTAAGCTTTTTCCGTTCTGACGCAATATTTTTTCCTAATGATTGTGACATGACTTCAAATTTACTTAAACCAGCCTCCATTATGTTCACTCCTATCAGATAAAAAATACCTAAGTTGAGTTGATTGTATCATGGTAATGTAAAAAGGATACACAAGTTACACTCTAAAGAAGCTGACATGAGATGCAATACATATAAACCTCTTTATTAATTGGCAATTCAGAGCAAATTATTAATAATGGCTTAACAACGGACTTTGGAGCACTATAAATAAAAAATGAATTTTATAAAGAGTTTAATTGCCAATAAAGCCTTGAATTGTTCCGATCATAAAAGGAATTAATACAGCGATTCATGTCAATATAATACTTATTTTTTGAGTTATATTAAGAGTTTTGAAGTCTTTTCTAAAACTCAAAATAAGAAATATTACGCTAAATGTCGATAAAAAACTAAAAACAACGTATATCATAAGAATCCTCCTCCTTTTTTGAGTATTATTATACAATACCAATTTTTTAGTTGACATAATACATATTTATCAAAGCATATCACCTATTATAAGCGTAAGCTTTTATGATTAGAATTGAGCGAAGATAACTATATAATCTTTATTTATCATTCAATCCTAGATATGTTTTTATTTTTTGTTCCAAAAACTCAATATGGTCTTCAACTTGTTTTTGATTCTCATGCAAAACATCCAACTGATCAAATAGCAACACTAACCGGTCAGGGATTGTGGAATCACCTTCATAACGTAACTTGGCGTACTTCTGCATTTTTTTAATGCTCATACCAGTTTTCTTCAAACGAATAACAAATTCTATCCAAGCTGTATCTTTGTCTGTATAATATCTCTGATTATTCTCACTTCTGTTTGAAAAAACAATTCCTTGCTTTTCATAAAATCTTAGAGTATCGATTGTAAGCCCAGAAATTTTTGAAAATTCTCCGATAGAGTACTGCATAATTAATACCTCCATTATATTCTTTTGAAGACTACGCTTGCCACATCAGACTGTCAATAATTTAAAGTGAACTATTTACTTAATTTTATTGACATGGACCGTACTCCAGCATTTACTCTGATATCAATCACAGACATCATGTGAATAATTTAGGAGGAAAAATATTATGACAAATAATGTTAGATTTGATAACGGATTAAAAATTTGGATAAAGTTGATAGTCAGGCTGGAAAAAATGTAATTGATTCGCTTGGAGGATTATCCGAAGATATTGGTAAGTATATTATTGAATTTGCATTCGGTGATATCTATGAACGTGACATTTTAGATTTTAAACAACGAGAAATGATTACTATAACTAGTCTCCTGACACAAGGTGATACAGCACCTCAGCTACGAGTTCATATTAACGGCTCATTGAACGTTGGATTAAGTCGAGAACAAATCATCGAAACTTTCATTCAAGCAATCCCATATGTTGGATTTCCTAAGGTATTGAATGCTGTTACCATTGCAAAAGAAGTATTCAAAGCTCGCGACGACAAATAAATAAACTAAAGTTAAATTTCATCATTTAGTAATAGTGCCGTGCCAATAGTGCCGCAAGTGCCACAACTTCAGCTCAAAAACAATTCACGTTCTATCGCCCAATTAGTGACCACTAGTGACCGATTAATCATCAAAAATCGCCATATAGACAAAAAATCCCTGACATCATTTTCTTGGGGTCAGGGATTTTTCTAGTAACTTTCTTATGGTTGTTCTATCTTTCCAACATCGCATTAAAAGTCGTCGTTTGCAAAGTACCTAATAATTTATGAACATCATCCAGTGAATCACGCTTATCATTCAGAAACCATTCACGCCAAATGTTGTAGACTCCAGCACTCATAAACCCAATCCAATAACGACGATTGCTTTCAGGGATTTGATTAATATCATCTAAGCTCTGATAAAATCGTTGCATATTATTAAAGAATATTTGCCGAATAATATATTCAAAGTGTCGATCAATTGATAGCTTCATCGTGGAATCAAATTCAGTAAAGAAGTTACTAATCGCAAACATCTTTTGGTTCACCGGTGTTTTAAAAATGACATCATCGAATAACCGATTAATCTTAGGTTCGAAATAATCCTTTAAGACGTCACCCACAGTTTCAAAGTTTCGATAAAACGCCATCCGGCTGACGCCTGCACGCTCAACTAATTTTGAAATCTTGATATCCTCTAAATTAGTATTTTGTAACAACTCTAATAGTGCAGTTGCTAAAAACAGTCTTGAATCATTTTTAATCGATTGTGAGTATTTGGTTGCTGCCATTACAATTTCTCTCTTTCGTCACAGATGCCCTGTTACGGCTTGTTTTCTTACAGTTATAATTGTACGATGCTCTTGCATACGTTATAAGTGTAACACACAAGGAGGAAATATAATATGTCAAAAGAATTAGTAGTAGTTACCGGCGCAACAGGATTCATCGCAAGTCACACAATTGCCCAACTCTTACAACAAGGTTATCAAGTTCGGGCCACCGTTAGATCATTAAGCAAAGTAGATCTTGTTGAATCGATGTTGTCACAAGCGGGCGTTAAAGATTTTGATCAACTATCATTTGTAGAGGCTGATTTAACCAGCGATAAGAATTGGGATAAAGTGATGCAAAATGCGGATTACGTTATGAGCGTGGCTTCATCTACCCCAACGAACGAATTTACTGATCCTGATACAATGACAACTACGGCTATTAATGGAAATATTCGAGTATTAACTCATGCTCGTGATGCTGGTGTTAAACGTGTTGTCGTAACATCCGCTTATGGAGCCATTGGAATGGGTCATACAAATCGCACTACTCCATTTACCGAAAAAGATTGGACTAATTTAGACAATCCAAATCTTGATCCATATCAACGTTCTAAAACACTCGCCGAGAAAGCATCATGGAATTTTATCGAAACCGAAGGTAATGGAATGGAGATGGCTGCCATTAATCCTGTAGGAGTAATGGGTCCTATTCTATCCAGTGATTTCTCACACTCTAATCAACAAATCGTTCAACTATTAAGTGGTCAGGTTCCAGCAGTACCAAATATCAATTCTGGTTACATTGATGTCCGGGACGTTGCGAGTCTTCATATTCTAGCCATGACTAGTCAAAAAGCAAACGGTGGACGGTTCCTAGCAACTACTGGTGAAACACTATCAATGCTTGATGTTGCAAATATTCTCCGTGATGAATTCCCCGATTTTGCGGACAAATTACCAACTACAGTTATTCCTGATGATGTTTTAAAAGAACAAGCAAAGGAAAATCCAATGCTTAAAATGATGGCCACTCTCGTCGGTAATTTTGCTGATACCAGTAATGAAAAAGCCAAGACATTATTAGGATGGAATCCTAGGTCAGCTAAGGAAGCCATTATTGCCACGGCTCAATCTATGATTGATTTAGGTATCGTGAATTATAAATAGTGTAGAAAATGATGGCCAATCTAATGTATCTAGTCTTAACTAACCAGACTGTTAACTTATCATAAAAAATATCAGTACCAATAGTGCCGCAAGTGCCACAACTTCATCTCAAAAAATTCACGTTCTAGCGCCCAATTAGTGACCACTAGTGACCGTTTAATCATCATAAATCGCCACATAGACGAAAAATCCCTGACCTCAATTACTTGAGATCAGGTTTTCTATCAGTTATATCGATTAAGATTAACCTAATTTGTTTTTGCTTTGTACTTCAAGCTTATCATTGAAATCGTACACTACAGGTTGTCCAGTAGCCATTTCAAGGTTGATGATATCTTCATCAGAGATACCTTCAATGTACTTGCTCAATGCACGTAATGAGTTACCGTGGGCAGCAATGATAACATTCTTGCCATCTAGTAATTTAGGTGCGATTTCGTCTTCCTATGCTAAAATGTCACTAAAGAGGTGAGAACTACGCAAACTCCTAGTATTAAATTTGCTCGCTACCAACAACCTGACAAGCGCCTCCAAGCCACGCAAGACAAACTCTTCAACGCGCTGACACATTTTTTATTACCGAAGTGCGCTTTGATTCAATCACGGTAACCCAGTTATGTAAAGAAGCTGGAATTGTTCGCCAAACTTTTTATCGCCATTATAATAATCAGCTCGAGATCCTTGAAAATCATCTTGCTGGCATTGCAAATGATTTTTTGACGCTCATCGACAAGATGCCAGTCAGTGTCGTCAATCTACCACAGACAGTGGTTCAAGAGTTAAAGAATAATCAGACACTTTTTGAGATGATTTATTGGGCCCACGCTGAAGAAGCCGCTATTACCGTCCTGGCCAGCGATATGATGCGCGTCACATTCATTGATGACCGGCAGAACGATTTTCAAGGATTCGTTAATGAAATCGTCGCGCGCAATGTGTTTAACTTTAGTCGCGTGATGCTTAAATATCCCACGATAGACACCAAAATGTTAGTCAAACTCTACAGTTTAATGGTGCCAAATCCCCAGGATATCTTTCAACACTTATTTAGTAGCGAACATTAACTTACTGTAACAACACACTATGCTGGCCATCCTTCTCAATATTCTTAACTCACCCTATGTTATTCCTACTGCAATTAAAAAGCGAGCGTCCCGGGATCTTATGTTTCTGGGACGCTCGCTTTATTCTGTTTTGAATTTAAAAACTAATCATGTTGTTCATAAAACCAGTCGCTAGCATTTCGATAAACTTTTTCCACGGTTTCAGGCTGATCATCACCAGGTAAATCTTGTCGACTTTCAAGCCAGTACGACTGAGCACATAACACAGCCCTTGGTAGCTCTCCCGATAGGATGTGAGTTCTTTCAAATCAATATTAATGATGACACTTGGAATAACCGGGATAATCTCATCGCGTTCATAGATACAATCCGCATCGACAATCTTCCAGATCCCGCTCTTTTTTCTAACCTTGTAAAGATACGGCATACGAGTGGACCTCAACGGTCTGATTATCCAATTTTATCCGTGGTGACAGCATCATAACTGGCATCTCAGCAATCGCTTTATCGCCATTGATCCATACCTCCGTGTAAAAATCTTATGCTTAGCCCCACCACCATGGGCAGCAGCAACTTTTTCAAAGTAACCAGTGGCTGGACCGTCATACCAAGAAACGTGTATTAGTGCGTCATCACTGTAGCAATTAGCTTCTTGTTCATATAATCCACTATCACGTGTATAGCGTTCATATTCTAATAGCTCACGAATCTCCGCGCGATTTTGAAATGCCTGCTTATCTGTTTGATCCAATTGTTCATCGTAAAAATATGCTTGTGTCATTACTGTTCGACCTCCATCAAATTAACCAACAGCTAGTGCATTATCCATGATAGTAAATGGGCACTTAGCTCTGCGCTTCATAGCTCAATGTACTTCAAGCGTAATAAGTTTCATCGCTTGATGCATTCGTTAATCACCATTTCGTGATTACTTCTTAAGCTTACAATGTGTCTCAGGGTGAATCAATCGCGTTTGTGGACAAATTCGGTAATAGTGTCACATATGAGTTTGCCCAAAAAGGATAACTATCCCATGACGAATGGACCACAGAAACAGATGTAACTTTGCCATAAATCAAATCATCTAATTACTCAAAATATTTTACGACTAACAACTCAGCCAAGTAAATCAATTAGTAGAATCTAGTTGAGTAGTCTCTTATCTATACATAAAGTGACAATAGTGCCGCAAGTGCCACAACTTCAGCTTAAAAACAATTCACGTTCCAGGGTCCAATTAGTGACCGCTAGTGACCGATTAATCATCATAAATCGCCACATAGACGAAAAAATCCCTGATCTCGATTACTCGAGATCAGGGATTTTCTATCAGTTAAATCAGTTAAGATTAACCTAATTTGTTTTTGCTTTGTACTTCAAGCTTATCGTTGAAATCGTACACTACAGGTTGTCCTGTGGCCATTTCAAGGTTGATGATATCTTCATCAGAGATACCTTCAATGTACTTGCTCAATGCACGTAGTGAGTTACCATGGGCAGCAATGATAACATTCTTGCCGTCAAGTAATTTAGGTGCAATTTCGTCTTCCCAGAAAGGATTCAATATTAAACGAATAAAGTCGATAGTATCAATGCTTCAAGCGTTTTTATGAGCAAGTACTAGTGACGAGTAGTGACCGATTAGATTGCCTAAATATCAGAGTAGTTCTCAATAATCACCCAGCGAAGCTAGATTAAAATATTTTGAAAGTCTAACTTGATCAAGCCTCATCAATTCATCCACATTAATTTCGGTTTCCGCCTTATATTGAAAGTTACTTTCTTGGGGCTCCGCTATACATAAGGTAATCTCATTCTTTTTACCCATTTGCAAAATGGCATAAATATCTTATCTATTTCTTCCTGATCCAGCATTGTCGAACCTGTCCCACGCTTTTTTTTAAGCCAATGACCGATAAAATTTGGTCCTAAAATAATTCTTTTAATCTTCGGTGATACAAGTTTTATCCGTGGATGATCTTTGTAATAATTAGAAATGTTTCCAGGCCATACCACGCGCCATTCCTTTTCATAATCCCAAATTTTCGCCTTTGATAATGAACAGGTTATGCTTACCTTTGGCGCCAAGTCAGGCTTATACTTAGCAGGATCACCATATTTAGACCAATTAATGGTTTGCCTTGAATAAATTACTGGAAAAATTAAATTTTTTAATTTCGAAGAATTAAGGTCATATTCTACACATATCCCTGTGTTTGAATTTGCATAATGCCCCCATAAAGCATTATTGTCAAATTTTTCAGAAAAGGATACCACACGTAAAATTTGTCGGTTAACACCTTGATACGTAACAGAATTTTTTCTGTCACTTTTCTTAGTATCATCATTCAATCTTTCAATTTCCCTTTGACTAAGAAATTCTCCTGAAGCTTCCCATGTACCATTATTAATGTTTGTATATAAAATTGAATCATACACATCATTAAATAAAGCCGGCTTCGTTGCAGTGAGATTTCCATGAACCAAATCATCTAATGCATATTTATTAAGTGGAGAATATTTGTATAATTCATCTGGTACTTCTTCTTTTATTTTGTTGGCCGAAATTCCAAAATCTTGAAACAATTCAAGACTATCTTCTCGCGCCATTTGAGAGCTAAAATAAACAATATCATTCAAGTTAATTTCTCCTTATAGCCAGCACAATTTTATTAGCAATACCATCGCTTAACTCACACGTTCTTCTATCACAACTTATAAATGAACGTTTTTCATTAGCGATCCATATAAATTTAAAAAGAACATATTCTTCATTGAGAAACATATTTTGGATGGTCTTTTATTAATTTTTCCATGCATGTTTTTCAATATTTTCAAATCGAATAATCATCCCAAAAATGATGTTCAAGGTTTTGAAACAATTCATCTGAAGATATTTCACGAGTACCACTTAATTGCTTAACTTCCACCTCACTAAGATCACTAACTTGCGTAACCTTGCCTTGCAATGAATCAACTATTAAATTATTTTTACTATTCAACAAAGAACTATCTTCCAAAAAGAAACGGTACTCCGATTGGTCTTTATAGGCCAAACCTTTTACAAAAGGCACAACATTCATAGGAGAAACTTTATTCGAAAATATATCCATTTGTATACGAATTCCTATATTCTGATCACTACAGTAACAGATTGGTGCCCTAGCACATCCAATTCCAATCTTTCTTGCACGCAAAGAAATCATATTCCAAAGAAAATTTGGATCTAATATAACAAAAGGCACTTTTTCAGCAGGGGGAAATTGATTCTCCAACTTCTTGATAAATTCTGGCCTAATATGATATCCCCCATTGCCGTCATTGATCAGTTCGCACCTGTGCACTGCGGTAAAGCAAAAAGCTGAAGCATCAGGATGAACTACCGCCCTGAAGTTAAAAAACTCACCTTTTTTTAAGAAACTAACAGCTTCTTCAACTCCGCCACGATAAAAATGGATTTTACTATTCTCACCTCCAGACACAAGATGAACATCTTCATTAAGATCCCCGATAGAAGTATTTGCCGGACCAATTACACCCGGAAGAGCAGTATCTCTATATTCTTGCATTTTTCCAAAATGTAATTCTCCATTAAGAAAATTATAAGCGTACTTCTTGTCTACAAACTTAATATACAATGGCACCTCACATATTAATTCTTGGTTCACAAACATATCTCGATCTTCTTTCCTTTTTATTTTTGATAATGTTCGTTCACTTTTAGGATTCATACCTTTCCTACCATTCGATTAGATTTGACAGTTTCATTTTAATTATACATCGATAACAGGAAAGTTAACACATCGGAACACACTATATTGTGGAATTGTAAGGTGCACAATACATTATGTAGTATATAATTGACACTATTCGCAAAAAAAAGAAGGCTCTCAAACATCAAGCCTCCTTAATTAGCTAACTGCCAAGCACTCTAACAGCTTTTGCTTCTTCAATTTCTAGCTGCTCCGGTAGCAAGCCTATATAATACTTCTGAGTAATAGCCACACTAGCATATTCAGATACTTAAACATGAAGTCCTTAAAACATTTGAGTTACTATTAACATATCTAAACTTAAATTGCATTCCAAATTTCGTCGAAATTCTCTAAAAATCCTTTTCTAATAGCAATTTCGAAGTACTTAGTCTGGATAAGCAATTCTTTATTAGAACTATTGTTGATATACTCAATCTCATTTTTCACATCGTCCCTATTAAAATTATTCATTTTCTTATATTTAATATTTGAAATTAAGGGCGTTAATGTTGTTTGCCCAACAATAATGTAATCATTAAAAACCTTGCGGGCCTTAAATTGTCTCTCTAAATCATTTAATATTTTCTCTTCAAATTTTATTTTTTGCAGCATCTTTACTTATATAGAAAGCAAAAGTTCCATCAGGTCTTACATTACACTTAAGCCAATTTGCACTTCTCAGTACTTCAAAATATGGATAGACAAAGTTACCTCTTTTGGCAGAATTACAATTAGTACATACCGGTATCAAATTATCAGGAAATATAGCTAATTCCGGAAAAGAATTCTTATCAAAAAAATGATCTAAAGCATTAGAAGACTTAACATGACAGTACTGGCAATATGGTTCAGACAACATTAATTCTCCATATTTATTATAAGATTTGGATCTAAAATCATTATTAAACAAAGATATGCAAAACTTCTTAAAACTGTCAAAATCGCTTAATTCATTTGCATTATCATTATATATTTTATTTAGGTTAAGTCTCGAATTATACGGTAACCTATTATTTAAAGCTTTTAAACAACGTATCAGACATTTTTTGAATTTCGTTACCTGTGTATATACAGTTCAATCTAGTAACCGTCTTTGATTTTTTCCTGTGCTTTAATTTTTTTAATTTTACCAACAACGCTTGTAGCATTTTGTAAAATATCTGTCTGACTAACACATATATTCATATTTTTAGTCATTATCTACTTCCCGCTGATATAAGATGCTTGCAATCCTCATTCTTGATTCGTCCCCTAATTTATTATGGAACTTATCTAAAACCTCTTCTACAGTATTACTATTCTCAATAACTTGATTAATAACGTTCATATATCCTGACTTATCTACTTCCAGATCAAAAACATCATGCGTTATCGCTCCAACATTGGCACCAAAAGTCTTAATTGTAGGACGGTTAATGCTTATTGCATGTCCACTTCGATTAAGAATCCAAGTACTGTCTTCACTGCATTCCTGCACTACAACAGGTGAATGAGTTGCAACAATAGCCATTGCATTTCTTTTTTTTAGTACATTTAAAATTGCTTGAATAAATGAAGAAATCAATGGAGGATGCAAATTTTGCTCGGGCTCATCAACTAGAACAATTGAATTAGGTTCAACATTTATAATAATTTGAAATAAACTTAACAAAACTATTTTATGTCCTGAACTCAGCCTAGAATATGTCTTTCTAATATTCTCATTCTCAGTTGATGACAACCACGAATTCACATTCAATGCTTGAAATATTGGATCACTATCCAAGGTTTTAATACAACTATTCGCCAAATCCGAAAGAAATTTTTGACTACGTATATAAATCATGCTTTCCATGAATTCATCAACAATAAATTTGGATAGTTTATATTGTAGGTTTTGTTCCCCTACCATTCTTTTTTCTGAAAGTTCTATTTCACTAGATATATTGCTTTCCTGATTAAACCCAATAAATCTATATGGTATATCGCTAAAAATATTTTTATCTGGTAAGGTAGTATCAAAGACTGAATACGATAACGCTAGGACAGAAGATATATTTTCCTTACCTATAAACTCATCAACAATATTTGAACCAGATACATTCGAACCGGTTAATGTAGAAATTATACTAGTGAAGAAATTGGTTTTTCCAACTCCATTCCGCCCTATCAGGGCATGTATATTGCTTTGGGGTAATTCGTCCGGAGATACCTTAAAGGTCATTCTTTTGTCATTAATCTCATTCTTTAATTTCAATGTGAAATCATACGATGTCAAGTGTTCATCTCCAGTATTTAAGACCCTCGAATACACATCCTTAATCGTCTTTATGGAAGAGCTACGCATCAAAGAATTCTTCATGACATCTTCTTCTTTGTTATCAAAATAAAAATTTGTATCGTACACTATGTCATGAAGTGAATCTAATATATTCTCTTGCGCTTTTGTGTTTGTTAAGCTTAGGTTATAAAAATTCTTATAATACTCTGAGCTACCTCCAACTGAAAAATACTTATCATCAAGTTCTTCAAAGTCGCTTTCTAAAGGGGTTCTAATTGTATTGAGATAATCAAATGGCTTATCCATACCTTTTTTTCCTATTTTTACACTTCCAAGCTGATAAATATTACCTTCCTTTTCTGCACGATACTGTAAAGAAAATGTAGTAAGAAATCCCCAGTCATTCCAATTTTTTTTAGTAAGTATGCAATAAGGATATGAAACATTTTCATCCCTTGGTATGCTTGTATAAAATTTCACTTAATTCTCCTTGTACATCATGATTTAGTAATGCATTATCTGCACATAACTTTAAAATATGACTGATATTTTATAAATTTATTTCAAATATTTCTATAGGCCATAAGTATTCTCCATTCATTGTACATAAGTAGAAGACTTATTTTCAACACGACAAAATAAATTTTTATTGAATTATAAAATTGATAAATATATTAGAATTTATTAAGATTTTTAACATTACACCTTTAATGAATCCATCAAGCTTCACTTAATACGCTTTTTATGAACAAACACAATTTATAACGAACCAACAAAAAGCTCGGAACTTGATTGAATCAAGTTCCGAGCTTTTTGTTGCTAAATTAAGAAACAACTTGTATTATCCTATACCATAATTTTATCTTTAGTTAACTAAATGAACTAAAATTATTTATGCATATATCTTTTATACAACTTCACACCAAAATATATAATAAAATACACAATTAAGGCCAATAGTAAAAAGCTAATCACAGTAAATATAAAATCACCAACGTAAAATGCTAATAAGAAATTAAAAAAAATATCCATACTAATTGTCCCCCTAAGAAGTCTTCAAGAATCTAACCCTTCAAATATAACACATTTTAAATTTTAAATGACATACGAAGTGTAGTTGGTCTCGTATACTTAAGATCTGTACCAGCGACTGTAAGATAGTATATACGATTTCCTCTAAAATATGCCTCTCCTGACTTTCTATTTTTGTTTATCTTTGCCCATGCTTTATTTTGTTGCCATTCAATTGGCCAACTCATCCCTGTAGATTCCGACCAAACGCTTTTAACTTTTTGTATTTTATTACCCTTTGTCTTGAGTTTGACATTACCTTTGACTGACAAAACACCATTAAAATATATATTTTTAGAAATTTTCTTTGTACCGGTATTTCTCGTATGATCTAAAACTTGAACCTTTGCTTTACCAGATATTTTACCGTCGTACTTTCCAGATAAAACATCGTTTAGTTGTGATTTATCATTTATTGAAAGAGCTGTTACTTTTTTAGCGGCCTTCGAAGAAAGTTTTTGAACCTTAAGCCCTTTTTGTTTGGCCATGCTAATAGCGTCTTTGGAGGAAATTGTTTTAGAATTCGACTGCAATTTACTACCTGCTTTGCTTGTCTCATTACCTGGCATAGCAGTTATTACGTCTCCATTATTTTTTGATACATTGCTATTTTTTAAACTATTATCTATATTGCCATTAATATTTCTATTAATTGTACTGTTGTTGGAAGCAACTATATTATTAGTAGCTTGAACATTATTACCAGTGGATGCGGATCCAGAACCCAATGTAGTAGCACCATTTAACGAGCTTCCAGAATCAGATGGAGGAACAACTGTGCCACCCCCCGATATAGGTATACCTCCACCGTCTCCACCGTCATTTCCATCTTTATTATTTGAATTATTATTGTCCGAATAAGTACCATAGCGATCGTAATCAGCGTTTACATTCACGCCGCTACAAACTAAAAACAATAATGCACCTAATGATACTAAGATAAATTTATAACTTCTAATTAATTTCATAAATGCTATCCCCCATAACTTTAAAATTAGATAAGACTCTTAAGAGCCGAAGCAACACCAGTTATACTATTAACAATAGAAGTTGCTTGACCAACAACATTAGACACAGAAGCAGTTGTGTAATAAACCACTTGACCAACGTTAGCAGCAGTTGCGGTCCCTGTATACCACGGTTGCAATCTGATATTAGCATTCTGAGCTTCTTGATTTAGTTTTTGATCTTCGGCAGCCTTCTTTTCTGCATCTGTCATGGCTGAAACAACACCCGAATTATTAGTGTTACTTGAATTAGTGTTACTTGAATTAGTGTTACCATCATTACTAATACTTGTTGCTCCATTTTGTTCTGTCTTTGTCGTACTATCATCCTTTGCAGGTAGAGAATTAGTCGTCTCATTTTTAACAATCCTAGTCCTCTTTTTACTGTTCTTAATTTTACGTCCTATTTTTATTATTATTTTTAATAGCTTTTTTGGAAAAACTATCGAAAGAAATAACTTTTTTTCTTTTCTGTGATGCACTATTCATCTTCTTCGTCTTTGCAACTGGCTTTACCTTATTTGCTTTCGAAACCGGCTTTGCTTTATTTGCTTTCGAAACCGGCTTTGCTTTATTTGCTTTCGAAACCGGCTTTGCTTTATTTGCTTTTCGAAACCAGCTTTGCTTTATTTGCTTTCGAAGCCGGCTTTGCTTTATTCTCCTTGATGATTTTTACATTGCTATTTCCCGAGTAAACTGTGTAATTGTCCTCGGATGTTTGTGATTTTATTATCTTTAAATCACTACCTTCTTTACTATAATTTACTTTTTTATCATATAATTTCTTTGCAGATCCAGTGTTACTATGACTAATTGAATCAGTGCTTGCTGATACAGTCAAAACATCCCCCCCTGAAAGACCTGCTAACAATGAAACGAAAAGTGCTAAAGTCCAAACCAACTTGTTCTTTATCAAAATAACCCCTCCAGAATATAAATTTTATACTATATATATATAATTATACTATTATCATTTTTAGTCAATGAAATTTGTGCATTAATTAACAATATGTTGAATTATTTTTAAATAATACAAATATCAAACACCACAAATATCATAGTTACAGATTATTAAGGACATCTTGTGACCTTTATTTATGCAATATTTTTAAATTATAGAAATACTTTTTGTAAATATAAAATCGAGTTTGGCAATGGCATATAATCAGTAATATACAGCATCAAGTCGAAATACAGTATATTTTATTCCCCAAAAACAAGTTATACCTCACATAGTACTATTCAAATGAGAAAATAAGAGACAAAAAAAAGAGGCTCACACATATCAAGCCCCTCCTTAGTTATCTAACTGCCAAGCACTCTAACAGCTTTTGCTTCTTCAATTTCTCGTTGTTCTGGTAGCAAGCCAATATAATACTTTTGGGTAATAGCCACACTAGCATGACCTAAATATTTAGATACATAGTTAATTGAAACCTTTGAGTCACCTAACATCAGACTAGCAATAGTATGTCTAAATGTGTGAGTGCTGAACTTGGGTTTATAACCTAGTTTCTTCTGTAATTGATGATAAGAAGAGTTAATATTTCTACTTATTGGTAGCTTACCGTATTGATTCAACAAGAGAAATTGATCCGGATTAGTTATCCCCAACCTAAACAACACTTGGCGATGATAAGCTATCCACCTGTGGATAACGCTCATGGCTTTCGCGGGTACTGGAATAGTTCGTTTAGAATATTTTGTCTTAGGTTCTTTGATTTCGTTTTCGACTGAATCCCAAGATTCATCAATGCGAACTGTATTATGCTCAAAGTCAAAATCATCATATTTTAAAGCAATGCATTCACCAACTCTTAAAGCAGTTTGTGAGATAATCATGAGCGTCATCCAATTGATGTGTTGTAGGCTGTGAGGAAAGTTCAATAGGAAGTCACGAATGTGTTTATACTCATCAATTGTCATAAACTTCTTATCATCACTCTTCGTTAATTTAGGATCCGCAACAATGTGCAATCGCCCCTCGGCCGGGTTACGCGCAATTGTGCCATCTAACATTGCGTCTTTCATACAACTTCGCAAATGCATTAGATCTTTACGAGCAGTTTCATGGCTCAATCCCAACTCATTTAAGAATCGTTGAATTCTTGCTCGAGTCAATCTGCCGATACGCACTTCTCCAAGATGTTGTTGAAAATGACGATAACTAGTCACATAGCTTAACAACGTTGCTGATGAAACCACTGGTTGCTTATACGTTTCGACCCAGTGCCAATAATAGTCAACGAATAACCAATCGGAACGTTCAAAGTTAGTACCTTGATCAGCTTCCATAGATAACTGGTTTATCCACTTTTTAGCTGTTTCTTTATCGTCAAACGTATGAGTCTTACGTTTCCGTTGTTTACCCGAGCCAATACTAAACTCGGCTTTGTATCTTTTTCCTTTCATGGGATTCAAATAAATACGGCTCATCCTACTTCACCACCTTGTTAGTAATCCATGGTTGTAACTTCCAAGGACTATTTCGCAGTGATAATGGATGAGCCGCATTATTTTCTTCATTAACTAGTACGTGATACTTTTCTAAGTTGTCATCATCAGACTTGATTAGTTGTTTCAATTTGTCTAAACGTTCTTCTGCAACCTGTGACTTAGTCGTTAAACTCCCCGTTGCAATGATCACTTCATGAGCCTCATGGGCTACCGCAAATAGTTGTTCCAAGCCATCCTTAGGATATGCTTTGGATGTAATAATTCATCAACAAAGGTTGCTGTAAGTGACACAATTTCAGTTCAAACATAATTCACGTTTCAGAGTCCAATTAGTGACCACTAGCTACCGATTAATCATCACAAATCTTCAAATAGACGCAAAACAACCTGACCTCGATTTCTTAAGATCAGGTTGTTTTAGTTAGTTTAATACTTACGCTCTATTAAATTTTAGATTCAAGCAACCATTTTTCAAATACACATTGTATGTCTTCCAGAAATTATTTATTTTCTTCTACTAACTTTTGGTTTTAATATAACAAATCCATAGGCTGTCATTACTACTTGTACTAAAATCCCAAAGATCACTGAGATGACCCAGGTTTGGGTTGAAACTAACTGATTCTGAATGAAGTACCAGATTGCATAGCATCCTACAGGAATATTCAATAGAATACTAACCACCAATCCTGGGTTATATTTAAATTTGAACATCCAAACTACGTGGGCTGCAGCGTTAAGGACTGAAAATGCTGCTGTCCAAATTCCCCAACCTAGTCCATAATAATTTGCTAAAATTGCTGATAATGGCATTGCGATAAAAATCACAGGAACATTGATCCAAAATGAAACCTTATCATCTAATGGAAATGAAGGGTCCACGGAACCCATTATCTTGGTATTGAAGAATTTCTTGAAACCTCCCGGTAATATATATTCTTCAAATTCATGCATAAAGTAAACAGGTGTCTGTAACCAGATTAAAAATAGTGCAAAGTTCTGCTTTGAAACATACATAAATAACAAAATCGTCGTATAAATTGCTAAAAAGATCGTGGCGTTGTACCAATGTTTAAGTAACCAATTCATAATTATTTTCCTCTTTCATTCAACAGTTTTTTCGCTATAATAGACATTGTGTTCAACATCTATTTACGACTTGAAGTATAAAACAGTAATTTAACAAATACAATCTACAATCTTAGTTAATAGACAGATTACATAAATTGATTAGTTAGTGAGGCTTATTATGGTTAAAAACAAACAAGATCTCAGATTTATCAAGTCACAGCAACGACTCTATGCTGCTTTTGAAGAACTACTACACAAAAAAAGTTTTGATGCCATTTCCGTTCGCGATATCTGTAATCAGTCTAATACTAGCAGAAGTGGATTTTATCTTCATTTTGAAGACAAATATGATTTAGTGCAAAGTATCAGCGTGACTTCATTAATCATGGGATGGAAATCATGAACGAAAATGGGGCTTTGGGGCTTCAAGCAATTTTCGAAAATTTGTTGAACTATTTAAACACTGACGGTGAAGTATTATCAATTCTGTTATCCAATCGTGGATCACTTGAAATCCAATTTCAAATTAAAGATTATTTTCGAAATAATGCTAAGAAAAAATGTTTTTCCAAAATATAATCTCAAATCTGAATCTAGTATCGAAAAACAATATTTGACAGCAATGTTAAGTGGAGCTTTTTTTGGAATCCTAGGAGAATGGATTAATCAAGGAAAAAAAGAAAGCCCTGCGCAGTTAATTCAATTAATGTCGGAAAAAGTCATTCCGTCACTAAAAAATAGTCAATTACTATAAAAAATCCTAATCTCTATAAAGTTCCATAAGTGACCTAACTTCAGACAACCAGAATTTCTCAGCGCCCAATTAATGACCACTAGTGAATAATATTAATCGTCACAAAGCTTCAAACAGACGCAAAAGCATCTGACCTCGATTACTCGAGATCAGATGCTTTTTATCGGTTATAGCCGTTGACATTTATCTGAGGGATTACCGCTAGTTAGGCTCTCCATCAATGAAAATTGGAATTAATATTCCATCAATTAAAGTTTCGAATTTTTTCGATTGTAATTTCACCATTATAGATTAGCTGATTAATTAACAATAGTGCTGGCATCATAAGTTGATCATCATTAAGATTTCTTCTAACAGATTCACTTCGATCTCTTGCTTGTTGCAAATTTTTTTCACGACTTCAGTGATTCTGTTGTCTCCATTGATCGCTTCAATAATAGTCTCAGTCTGACCAGATTCACTTAAAATTGCCTCGGGTAACAATTTCTGCCAGGTTCCTTTTGGTGGAATATTAAATATGGGAACAAATTGACCAAGCAACTTCTCCAAATCAGTTCTCAATGACCCAGTATTAGGAATTTCATTATTTGGCTGAATTGAATTATGTTTTTGAATTGTGGCAAAAATAAGCTCCGGTTTATTAGCCCACCGGCGGTAAATTGTGTTCTTGTTTGTTTTGGCTCTTTTAGCTATGCCCCCAATCGTTAAATCTTGATACCCGCGTGTTTCTAGTTCATACCAGGCAGAATCTAAAATTGCGAGCTCTAGCTCTTTTCCCCATCTTCGCTCGGACATATTACCCTTCCTATTTTTATACTTACTATCAATAATCTATGCATCAATTACTGCATTATACACATAATATAACCTAATTTAGTTAGTACCTGCAAATTATAATCAAAGTCATATTTGTAATCATCTTAGCAATTAAGCCAGTATGGGAGCTTGACAAAGTAATAGATTGGCATTAAGGTACCATAGTACCTTGATGGTATCACATCTCTTTATGTTAAGTGAGGTCTTTTTATGTATGCAATCGAAACGAAACATCTGAACAAACAGTATGATAAATTTCAAGCTTTGAACGATGTAAATCTCCAAGTACCTAAAGGAAGTATTTACGGGTTCATTGGACTAAATGGTGCGGGTAAAACTACCACTATGAGAACACTGCTCAATATGATACGTCCTAGTAGTGGAACAGCAATGCTTCTTGGAGAAGACGTTAGAAAAGTTAGTTCAAACTTTTGGAATAAAGTCGGGTACTTAATTGAAACCCCTCAATCTTACTCAAGCTTAACCACTTATGAAAATCTTGAAATTTATGCCCAATTACGAGAGATTCCTAGACATGAACTAAAGCCCAGAATTGATCAGTTTTTGGAAGAACTTCAATTAACACCTTACAGAGACAAGCCAGTAAAAGAATTGTCTTTGGGTAATCGACAAAAAATTGGAATAGTAAAGGCGTTGATTCATCGTCCTGAAATATTATTACTGGACGAACCAACTAATGGACTGGATCCTCAAGGACTAAATCAGGTTCGTTTACTGTTACAAAGACTTGCCCACGATGAAGGCGCCACAATTCTTATTTCCAGTCATATTCTTGCTGAAATGGAGCAGATGCTAACGCATATTGGCGTACTAAGTCATGGCAAACTAATTGAGCAAGAAAGCTATTCAGATTTCACAAACCATATTGAACAACAAGTAGTTGCATCATTTCAAAATAATGAAGAACTGATTGCCGCACACGGCCTTCTAGATAATAATGGAATTATCAATTCGATTAATAATAATAACCTGGTTATTCCTGATATTAAAAACATTAGATCAACAATTTCCTTACTAACTAACCATTCAATAATACCAACCAGTTGGCATCCAAATTCCAATGGACTAGAAGAATATTTTCTAAATCTACTCGACGAGGAGGAGTCATCACATGAGTTTAAACTTAATTAACCAGGTTATAACAATAGTTAGAATTGAACTAAAAAAGATTTATCGGGCTAGGATAATTCCAATGGTTATTATGTCGTTCACATTGCTACTATTAATTAAGCGCGGGCCAGATTGGCAGCAGTACACAAGCAATGGATTAATGTTTTTAGTTGCATTAATTGGTCTTGTTGGTTTTGGGACCTTAAGTAGCTGGGTTTTCGCTAATGAATTTACTTCTCAAACATTTAAAGATTTGCTGGCGTTACCAATATCTAGAAAGACAATTGTTGGGGGTAAACTATTAGCAATTGAAATTGCCGAGTTAATAATCACAGCATGTGAACTACTGATAATGATATTATTTGGATTGATATACCTGCATTCACCGATTCCTCATCATACATTGGATAGCGTGATTAAAATTACATTAACAACATTCTCGTACAATGTATTGCTATCTTTTTTATGGCCATTAGTATCATCTATGACCAAGAGCTCATTAATACCAACTGCTTTATCGTTTGGCACACTAATTATTGCAGTTATGTTCTCGGGTCAACAAATTGGTCAGTACATTCCCTGGTCAATACCAGGTTACTTCATGGCTCACACCCAGCATCCTGGTGTCATTAGTAACGCGATCGTGACAATAGTCGGGATAATCGGAATTTACGGCACTATCTACTTATGGACTAAAAAAGATCAGCAGTAGGATGTCAATACTATAAATCATTCCTTATGGTCACTAATTAGTGACCCCTAATCATAATAATTTTAAAATAGAAACAACAATGCCTGTGACACCTAACCATGTTTGGTGGTAATTGAACAGCAGCTCCAACTTTAAAAGTTTGCATATTAACGTCCCCTTTTTTCAGTAAGTATAATTAATCAGTAATCATGTGTTAATTGTGATAACCAGTACGAAGTTAAGATCATTCTAAATAATTCAATAACAGTGCCAATAGTGCCGCAAGTGCCACAACTTCAGTTCAAACATAATTCCCCTTCCAGAGTCCAATTAGTGACCACTAGTGACCGTTTAATCATCACAAATCGCCACATAGACACAAAAACCCCTGATCTCGAGTAATCGAGATCAGGGATTTTCTATCAGTTAAATCAGTTAAGATTAACCTAATTTGTTTTTGCTTTGTACTTCAAGCTTATCGTTGAAATCGTACACTACAGGTTGTCCTGTGGCCATTTCAAGGTTGATGATATCTTCATCAGAGATACCTTCAATGTACTTGCTCAATGCACGTAATGAGTTACCGTGGGCAGCAATGATAACATTCTTGCCGTCAAGTAATTTAGGTGCGATTTCGTCTTCCCAGAAAGGCATAACTCTTTCAAGAGTTACCTTAAGGTTTTCACCACCAGGGATGATGTTAGGGTCAAGGTTAGCGTAACGACGATCGTTAGCAGCTGAACCTTCGTCGCTTGCATCCAAAAGTGGAGGCAAAACATCGTATGAACGACGCCAAATATGAACTTGGTCTTCACCAAATTTTTCAGCGGCTTCAGCTTTGTTTTGTCCTTGCAAAGCGCCATAATGACGTTCGTTTAAACGCCAAGTCTTAGTTTCTGGAATCCAGAGTTGGTCTGAATATTCCAATGCATAATGTAAAGTTTTGATGGCACGAGTCAATACTGAAGTGAAGGCATAGTCAAATTCGATACCTGCTTCTTTGATTAACTTACCAGCGTTTTGAGCTTGCTTAACACCTTCATCACTTAAATCAACGTCAACCCAACCAGTAAATTGGTTAGATAAGTTCCATTCACTTTGACCGTGACGGATCAATACAAGTTTAGCCAAAATAATTACCTCTTTCTTTATCTCTATCTCTGTAATTTTACACCAAATGCCCGCATTTATCGACCTTGAATTGTAATTATCCTACTGGAGTAATTTACCGTTCGGCTTAAATCCATGATGGTACTGAACCCCTAAGATATCCAAGAAGAACGTAAATACTGGCACCCCACAAATCAGGCCCCACACACCAAAGAAATGTTCACCAATCAATAACACCACAAAGGTATAAAAGATTGGTAAATTCGTGCGTGACGACATAAATTTAGGATTCAATACATAAGCTTCCAATGCGTGCACCACAATAATCGTTACAATCAGATAGGCCACATCGGTAATTCCCCCTACTGAATATCCAACTAAAGAAAGTGGAATCAGTGAGATAATCACCCCGGCAACTGGAATCAAACTCAATACAAACACCATCAATGACAACACCGCTAACTGTGGTAATCCCATCACAATCATGACAATCGTAGTCAATCCAGTGTTGACTAAAGCGATAAAGAATTGCGCCTCAATCACTACCCCAAAGGTAGCAATGAATTTTCTACCAAAGTATTCCAAATCTTCAAACAACCAGTTAACATAACTCTTTTTAAAAGACTGTGAAAACTGCAACATTTGTTTTTCTTCAATGGTAAAGAAGAAACTCAAGATAAGGGACATGAACAAGGTGACACCCATCGTAGTAACGGTTGTGATTGAATGCCAGATTAATCCCACTCCGTTCTTAACCGAACTCAAAATATGACTTTGTTGAATCATTTCATTAATCCAATGAAGTGTCTCGTCGTCAGGTAAGTTCTTCGGATTAGAATAAAAATTAATCATATCAGAAGTTGACCTAATGGTCTGATTTGCTAACTGTGGAACATACTTCGTAATGGCTGAAAACAAGCCTGCCACAACAATCAAATACACCACCGTTACAATTAATCCCGTTGGTAGCTTAACGTATTTTTGAATAAACTTAGTTAACTTAATAATCAACAAACTGAAAATAAACGTTAACAAGATAATATTCATCATGCTACTAAGAGCTATTAGAATAGCAATAACTGCTATCAGTACAACGACGCGCCTTAACGCGATATTCTCTACAAAACGTTTATACATATACAGTCAAGTTCTCCTTATTTAAGGGTTTGTTTAGCATAATCCGTTACTGATTGATTCTTTTCACTGGCACCCTTAATTAAATTCTTAACATCTTGATCGCTCATTGCGCCAGTATCAAAGCCACTTTGCTGTAAGTCTCTCCGAGCTGTATTTACTTGAGCGTTGGTAATTTCTTGGCCGTCAATTTCATTTTGACCAGGTTTAACCGTATATTCATTTGAACCTTTATAATTGTCAGCTTGTTTTTGCTCTTCTGGAGTCAAACTGGCGCTTGATGAATCCGGGTTAGTATTGGTATTACTTTGACTATTACTTGAGCTACTATCCGGATCAAGATTAGGACTAACCGCGGTACTACTAGAATCGTCATCGTTATCCACGGTACTTTGATCGTTTGGTTGACCATTAATAGCCTTGTTATTATCATCCCGCAACTTCTCAGCTTTTTTCAAGACATCCTTGTAATAAGTCTGGTGAATTGCTTTGTCATTGAAAATCTTATCCAAACTGGCGTTAGATTCCATATACTGGCCTTCACCAGCTTGATCTAATGCTTGGTTGTAAACTTTATTGTAGTTCTTAATATTAGCTTGAACTGTCTTAAGAGTGGCTAAGTTAGTCTTAGCACGGTCAATCAACTGTTCATTTCCTTGGTCAGTATTCTTAACATCGGTGAATTGTTGTTTAGATTCACTAAACTTACGGTCATTAAGTGCCTTTTGAGCTGACACAAAGGTCTGTGTTTGCTTAAGGAACGTTGTCGCCTTTTTATCATCTTGTTTCCGCTTCAAGGCATTCGTAAATGCGGTTTCTGCAGAAGAATACTTTTTACTAGCGATATAGGCATTCCCACGGGTCATTTGTTGATCATATAACCGATTATTCTGTGAATGACGGGCATACGCATACCCACCAATTGAACCAGCTACAATGATTGCTACTAAAATCCAAATCCATCTTTTCAAATCGATACCCTCCCATGTAAACCAATTTAGTTCATTATAACATTTTTACTTAAATCATTTGCCGAGAAGCGTATAATGTCTTTTGTATCAAAAAAGAAAGGAATAAGATCATGCTTGAAAAGAAATTTTACGAATCACTATTGAAGAACTCCTTCAATATCCCAGTTAAGATTACCTACTGGGACGGCTCTACAGAAACTTACGGAAACGGTGAACCGCAAGTAGCGATCAAATTTAATGAACCTATTCCAATAAGACAGGTCCTTAAAAATGCTTCAATCGCTCTTGGAGAAGGATATATGGATGGTAAGATCGAAATCGATGGTAGTATCGAAGATCTTATTACTTCCGCATATCAAAGCGCTGATAGCTTCTTAAAAAACAAGAAGTTCATTCGCTACTTACCTAAAGCATCCCATAATGAAGAAGCAAGTAAAAAAGATGTCCAAGACCATTACGACATTGGTAACAACTTCTATAAATTATGGCTTGATGACACGATGACTTATTCATGTGCCTACTTTGAGACTCCTGAGGACGACTTAAAGACCGCTCAAATGAATAAAGTTCACCATATTTTGAAGAAGCTTGATCCTAAACCTCGCCGGACCCTTCTTGATATCGGTTGTGGTTGGGGAACTTTAATGTTAACTGCCGCTCAAGAATACGACTTGCGGGTCGTTGGGGTAACTTTAAGTCAAGAACAATACGACTATGTTAACTCCGAAATCAAACGGTTAGGCCTTGAAGACGTTGCTGAAGTTAAGTTAACTGATTATCGTGAATTAGGCGATGCTAAGTTCGACTACATTACTTCAGTTGGAATGTTCGAACACGTTGGTAAGGAAAACCTTGGCGAATACTTCAAATGTGTTAACCA
This sequence comes from Lentilactobacillus kosonis, assembly GCF_003864335.1. Lineage (GTDB taxonomy): Bacteria > Bacillota > Bacilli > Lactobacillales > Lactobacillaceae > Lentilactobacillus > Lentilactobacillus kosonis. The sequence continues at coordinate 83,849 of NZ_BEXA01000001.1, forward strand.
CTACCTAACCGATGATGGTGTTGCCTTAATTCACGGCATTACCCGTCAACAAGGTGGCGCTTATAACGGTTGGATCAACAAATGGATTTTCCCTGGTGGCTACGTTCCTGGTTTGACTGAAAACATGGATCACATCATCGAAAATGGTCTTCAAATTTACGACATGGAATCACTTCGTCGTCACTACCAAAAGACGACTGAAATTTGGGACGAAAACTTCTTAGCAGTTAGACCTCAAGTTGCCGAAATGTTTGATGACAAATTTATTAGAATGTGGGATCTTTATCTCCAAGCATGTGCCGCTTCATTCAAATCTGGTAACATTGATGTTATCCAGTACTTGATTACTAAGGGTGCTTCTGGTCATGACTTACCAATGACTAGAGAATACATGTACAAGTAATATTTCACTATTTATATACGAAAGGGCGCTAGCTTAACTGCTAACGCCCTTTTTATTTTACCCAAAATAAAAACAACCTTGATATTAATCAAGGTTGCTTCAGTCAATCTTATTGGAATTGCATTCCACCATCAACGATTAATGTTTGACCAGTTACGTAGTTTGAATCTGGTCCAGCTAAGAAAGCAACTGCATTGGCAACATCTTCTGGTTCAGATAATTTACCAAGAGCAATACCATCTGAGAATGTTGACATTCCCCATTCGTCACTCTTACCAGCGTTTTGACCAACTTCATGAGCAATATCATACATCATTGGTGTCTTAACGATACCTGGTGCAATGCGTTAACTGTAATACCTTCTGCAGCTAAGTCTTGTGCAGTTGTCTGCGTAATTCCCCGAATCGCAAACTTAGTTCCAACGTAAAGGGCTAAGTTAGGGTTACCAACTACCCCAGCTTGGGAAGTAGCGTTAATGATCTTACCACCATGCCCCAATTCCTTAAAGGCCTTGTGAGCTGCTTGAGTTCCCCAAAGCACACCACCAACATTGACTTTGTAAACCCAATCAAATTGGTCAGGAGTGATGGTATCAATTGGTGTAGTTGGTCCTAAACCAGCGTTATTAACGATAACGTTAAAGTCACCAAATTCTTTAACTGTTGCATCAACTGCAGCAAAAACTTCGTCTCGTTCAGCAACATCGGCTTTGATGGCAATTGCCTTACCGCCATTACCATTAATTTCGTCAGCGATCTTTTGAACCTTGTCCAAATGACGACCAACTAATGAAACTGCAAAACCATCGTTAGCTAATCTTTCAGCAATTGCTTGACCGATTCCTTGGCCTGCACCAGTTACCATTGCGACTTTTTGTGCCATGAGAAAATCCTCCGTAAATCTTATATATGTGAATTTATTAACATAACTATCTTAGCCTGTCTGCGCATGAAAAACAATCCACCAAAATTTCGAGGTCATTTTCATTTTGGTTAAGCAGCCTCATCATATCAAAAAAGCAAGTTGCCAATTAAACCCGCAACTTGCTTCAACTATTATTATTTTATTCGATTAATTACACAAACATTGCGAGGATAAACACTGCAGCCAATCCCAAAACTACCGAAATCGTCATCGATCTAGTCCAATAAGCAATTCCAATTACCAATACTGCGGCAATCAACTCAGGGGCTTTATCAACAATCGATACTTGGTAACTAGCGTCAATAAACAGATCCTTGACCACTAAAGCGGTAAACAAGGATACTGGAACGTACGTCATCCACTCATTAAACCATAACGGAATTTCTCGTTTTCTAAAGAATAATAATGGTAATAATCGTGGTAAAAAAGCCACCCCAAAACACGCTAGTATTAACCAAAAATGTTGTGTTGTACTCCATTCCATAACTCTGACTCCTACTCATTAACGTCCTCAGGTGATCCAGCGGGATTCTTCATTGAGCGAAGGATCCGACTCTTAGGAAATTTACTTCTGATGGTTGCTTCTAACGCAAATCCAACAAACGATGCAATCAGTGTTGAAATTACTAACCCAAGGGTCGACTTAGTGATTACCATACATACTGCAGCTAAAAATCCAGAAACAATACAGATAAAAATGATTAGACCATTCTTTAACTGCATTACAATCATGTACAAGAATAGTGCCGTTAAGGCAAAGTGAACAACCGTTAAGTTGATTGACACGGCACTACCGATAATACTACCAATAATGTTACTTACAGTCCAAAATGCCAAGGTGTAATGCTCAACATTTAAAGCATCACGCGGTGTAAAATTCTTATCCGTTGAGAACTTTAAGTAGTTGATCGCATAGTTTTCATCATTCATCGAGGCCGCAAACAGCGTAGTAAAGCCTAGCGACTTACCATGCAGGTACTTCGACAAACTTGAGCCCAACAATGCATATCGCAACTCAAGAAAAAACATCATTAACACAACCGAATACATTGGAGCATTCGTTGCTAATAATGACGCAATCAAAAATTGCGCTCCCCCAGAAAACACTAACAGGGATACAAGGGCAGTCATGTAAATATTAAATCCGGAAGCGTGGAGTAAAATCCCACACGCAAGCCCGATTGGTATGTAACTTAAATCAACTGGTAATGAAGCATTTAGAATGCGTCGCCAATATGGCAACTCTGCATCCGATCTAGCCATATTTTTAGCCAAAAGGATTCCTCCAATAAAAAACCGAAAATAGAGTCAACGTCTAAAAATGAATCCAACGTACATTATATTGGAAAATTAAGAATTAATAAACCTCTTATCAAGAATTTGTGAAATCAAAACAAGTCTGCAATCGCTCTAAACGCTAGTACGAACACATTTGCCCGTTCAACTTTTTTCGTTGGAGTTAAGGCAATTTCATCACTTTTAGCTCGTAAATAACTAATTTGCTGACCGTTTACTAATAGGTTTGCCTTCGCGACTACTTGCTTGGTCGTCATTGGCGCCCGTAGTTTTTGATTTTTGGTCACAAACTTTCCCGTCACCCTGACTGACCGATTAGGCAACCATACCCAACGGGAATGGCTAGTTCCAACATTTACAGTTTGCTGTTTGGCATTTCTTACAAACACCGTTTTGGCATGTTTCACTGTCGTTTGCGACTTCAAATGTACTGGGTGATTATTGCTAACCACTTCCCGTAATAACTTAGCAGTTTGAATATATCTAGCTGGATCCGTGGCAGAAGTATTGCTAGCATGCAAAACAACTGTGACAATCCGCCGATGCCGGTTAGTGGCTGAACTAACAAATGATCCGCCGGCTTTATCAGACGTTCCCGTCTTCAACCCCGTTACCCTAATAGATGGGGCCACCGTATTAGTCCCCAATAACTGATTATGACCTTCATATTGCGTTCCTGCAAAGGAAAGTTGGTTTGCGACGTAATTTGAGTTACTTTAGGAAAACTCTTTAACAAGTTGGCGGCAATAATGCCCACACTTCGGGCTGACATCATGTTTTCAGCATTTGGTGAGACATTTGCTAGTTCCAAGTTACCCATCAACTTATTAGGTAATCCCGCCGCATTATAAAATTGTGCATCCCTAATTCCCATCGACTTGGCAGTTTGTTGCATCACTTGGTTAAATTGTTCAGGTGAACCGGCAACAGCATTCCCTAAGGCCACTGCAGCAGCATTAGCTGATGAGATCAACGCAGCCTGAACAAGCGCTTTAACCGTATATGTCCGACCTGCCACCAACGGTACATTGGTCAATTCAGCCGCGGTACTTAACTTAGCCACGTTCTGACCAATTTTAACTGGCGTATTCCAACTCAACTTGTGAGCAGCAATTTGTTGATGCACGATGTAAACCGTCATCAATTTAGAAATGGAAGCAATTGCTAGTGGTCGCTTGGCATTTTGTGAATACAAGATTTGACCCGTATCGGCATCCACTGCTAGGGCAGCCCTAGCTTGAATTCGTGAGTCATTAGTAGTTTGCGCATCTGCCCGAACACCGGCTGGCACTTGGGCAATAAAAAGATGGTTGCCATCACTGTCACCATCGATTTTAAGGTTAATTTTCTAATCATCTTTCGCTCCTTAATTTAAGAAAGCATCTGTGGTTTTGCTTGTTTTAATTTTTCACCTGGCTTAATTGGTAAGTGAATGGAGAATACCGTGAATTCATCATCTGAAGTCACATCGATATAACCACCATGCAAAGCTACGATACTTTGGGCAATCGCTAACCCCAATCCTGAACCACCAGTATCCTTATTCCGTGATTCTTCCACTCGGTAAAACCGCTCAAAGATTTGATTCAGCGCCTTGGCCGGAATTCTAGGCCCATCATTTAACACATCAATCTTGGCTTCATCGTCTGAAACAAACTTGGCGCGTAGATAAATATTTTGACCGCCAACTCCGTATTTAATTGCGTTAGAAATCAAGTTATTAAATACTCGCCCAAGCTTTTCAGCATCAGCTTCAATAAACATGGACTCAGCAGGTTCATCGGTAGAGATCTTCAAGCCATGCTTACCGGCATCTAACTCAAAGGCCGCCACAAGTTGTTCCATCATCTGGGTTAAATCAATTCGGTTGTACGATAACTTAGTATCTGCTTGGCGGACTTTGGTGTATTCAAACAAATTATCAACTAATGACTTCATTTGTTTGGCTTTTAAATAGGCAATTTCAGTGTATTTAAGCACATCATCCGTACTGCGGTACTGTTTGTCCTGAATCAGTCCCAAGTACCCCAGAATTGATGTTAACGGGGTTCGCAGGTCATGACTAACATTAGTGATCAAGTCATCCTTTGATTTTTCAATCGCTCGTTCTTCATCTAATGAAGCAATAACACTATCCACCAAGGCGTAACACTATCCACCACTGATTGAGTACTCCCGGATGAGTTAAAGTTAATGCGATGATCCAAATGACCATTAGCAATATAGTGCAATTCCGAAATAATATGCCGCAGTTCCATTTGGTGATAACGACGAATTAGGCGCCAATAAACTACCGCAGCATCAAAGATCAGCATCAGGATAATAAAGATATTTCCCAACTCCAAATACGGTAATGGGCTGGGCCAATTAGGATGGAACGCTTAATGATAAAGATTCCATCCCGCAATCCAGGATTCGCTTCAATGGACTGATTAATTAAGATAATAATTGATAGGTTCAGCAACATTAACAAAATGACCGTAATGATTCCTTCTACGATCAGTTCCGTCTTTTCGCGGGCCGTTAACTTCACAATTGTTCCTCCCAACTACTAGTGGGCTTCAACTTTGTATCCCACACCCCAAACAGTTTGAATAACCTTCTCACCATTTGTAGCTTCTTCGATTTTATCCCGCAAATGACTAACGTGAACCATCACTGTCTTAGCTGAAACGATACTTTCTTGACGCCAAACGCGTTCAAAAATTTCGTCAGCGGAAAAGACCCGATTAGGATGACTGGCTAATAAATACAAAATTCCAAATTCTAAAGCCGTTAGTTGGATTGGTTCGCCAGTAATTGTCTTAACTTCATGTGAGTCCTTATTGATCGTCAATGGGCCAATGTCTAAGATATCTGGCGTGTCATCAGTCACATGTTCTTCGGCCCGGCGAAGCAATGATTTTACTCGGGCCATGACTTCTAGTGGATTGAATGGTTTAGTAACATAGTCATCTGCACCGCTGATCAAGCCTTGAATCTTATCCATATCTTCAGTCTTAGCTGACAAGATAATGATTGGAATTTGGGAATCTTTTCTAACTTCTTTAACAACTTCGATTCCACTCATCCCTGGCATCATTACATCCAAAATCATCATGCCAATATCAGATTCGGTTCTAAGGCGTGTGAGTGCTTCTTCCCCACTATTAGCTGATACTGGTTCATATCCCTCATTTCGGATATAGATTTCAAGTAATTGAGCGATTTCTTTGTCATCATCAACAACTAAAATTTTCATGTTTTTACCTCTCATTTGAGTTTAAATTCATATTTGTGACACTTTTAATCATAGTTTACACTAATTAGCTTAGCGGACAACGCCTATTCTAACAAGTAAAGACAAATTTAAACAGGTATCAATCTCCCCCTACAAGATACGGCTGACTAATTGGCTAGTTGTCTGGGTTAAGTTAGCCTGGGCATTTTCTTTGGGATCGCCTAGTTTAGGATCAACTTGAATGGCTGTAATACGGTTAAATCCTTGATCATATAAGGGCTGAAGCTGGTCACCAACTTGACCGCCGATCCCTAGAATGTAACTGTCAGGTGCTTGGATCCGAGCTTGCTGCGCAACAATACTTGGTGCTTTACCATATTGAGTCTGATCATCAATTGACCCTTCACCAGTGATTACTAAGTTAGCTCCTTGAACCGCATTAGCAAAGGCTATTTCCTTCAATGCCAAGTTAATCCCTGAAGTTAAGGTGGCTTTTAAGCCTGCAATCAAACCAGCTCCTAAACCACCAGCAGCCCCCGATCCGGGTTGACTGACAACATCAATGCCCAAATCATGCTTGATCACTTCACCATAATTAGCCAACGCTGCATCTAATCGCTCAATCATCACAGGATCAGCCCCTTTTTGTGGTCCAAATACTGCCGTCGCTCCCCGTTTACCCGTTAAGGGATTAGTAACATCAGTGGCGCCCACCACCGTAACGTGCTTAAGCCGTTGATCTAAATTATGAACATCAATTCGTGCCAGCTTAGTTAAGCCCAAACCTCCCCGAGGAATGAGTTTACCAGCTGCATCTAACAAGCTTGCACCGAGGGCCGTTAATAATCCTGCTCCCCCATCGTTGGTCGCACTGCCACCTAACCCAACGATAATCTTAGTAACTCCGTGGTCTAAGGCCGATTTTATAAGTTGCCCAGTTCCAAATGTATCAGCTAAACCTATCTGCGGTTGTTGAAAATCGATAAATTGAAAACCACTTGCGGCCGCCGTTTCAATCACGGCCGTCCGACCGTCATCAACTAAACCATAGTCCGCCAAAATTAAATTGCCCCACGGATCTTCCACTTGTTCGGTAACCAATCGACCACCTTTTGCATTAACTAATGTAATAGTCGTCCCTTCACCACCGTCAGCCAATGGGAGCAATTCATAATCAGCGTTATCAATGACTTGCTCACAGCCCACTTTGATTGCTTGCGCAGCTTCTAAAGCCGTCAAATAACCTTTATATGAATCCGGTGCGATCACAATTTTAAATGTTTGCTGTTGATCAGCTGGGGTTTGTGCCATTATTTTCTCCTAAGAAATTTGATTAAGTAATAAATTTTTCACTATTAAGTATAATCGCTCTGTGTCTAAAAGAAAATGGGACTCGTAAGCAGTTAATTGTGCTTACAAGTCCCATGATTTATTAATGGTTAGTTTATTTCTTGTAGTTAGGAGCCGCTTTGATTGCAGCCAAGTCATGCGGATGTGACTCGATCAAACCAGCATTGGAAATTTCAACAAATTGCGCATGGTCATTTAGGTACTGAATATCTTTAGCACCCGTGTAACCCCATGCCTGAACGCAAGCCACCAATCATTTGGAAGGTAATATCCTTAACGCTACCACGATATTCAATCTCACCTTCAATTCCTTCGGGAACCAACTTATTGGCTTCATTAACGCCACCTTGGAAGTAACGATCGGAAGAACCATGTGATTGACTCATAGCAGCTACTGAACCCATGCCCCGGTAGGCCTTGAACTTCTTACCGTTTTCTTCAAATACTTCACCAGGAGCTTCATCAGTTCCGGCCAGCATACTCCCTAGCATTACAGCGTTACCACCAGCAGCTAAGGCTTTCACGATGTCACCAGAGTACTTAATGCCACCGTCAGCAATGATTGGTTTGTGCCACTTTCTAGCAACTTCAGCTGAGTCGTAGATGGCGGTTAATTGAGGTACCCCAACTCCAGCAACTACTCGAGTAGTACAAATTGAACCAGGACCAATACCGACTTTAACAACATCAACGCCGGCTTGGAATAAGGCTTCCGTACCTTCAGCAGTAGCCACGTTACCAGCAATCAAGGTAGTATCTGGATAGTGTTCGCGAATTTCCGCAATCTTTCTTAATACTCCAGCTGAATGACCGTGAGCAGTATCAATAACGATTGCATCAACGCCAGCAGCCAAAATGGCTTCGGCCCGGTCAAACGTATCAGAAGTTACGCCAACTGCGGCTGCAACTAAAAGTCTGCCTTGATCATCAACAGCTGCGTTATCATCAATCTCTGTCACTCGCTTAACCTTAGCAACCTCTTCAGCCTGAGCCTCGATGCTCAAGTTCTTGTGGATTACTCCCAATCCACCAAGGTTGGCCATGGTAGTGGCCATTGCAGATTCAGTTACAGTGTCCATTCCTGCACTAATGAATGGGATGTTCAACTTAATGTTGTCTGCCAATTGCGTTGAAAGATCAACTTCGTTGGGTAGTACATCACTTGCTGCGGGGACCAATAAAACGTCGTCAAATGTATAACCCTTTTTACCAAACTTATCATTCCAGCTAACCATTAAATTCGCTCCTTTAAAATATAATTGTTTAAAAATATACCACCCTCATTGTTTCACAGCAAGGTGAATTTGCTAATTCTAATTGTTATCTAATTAAAAAGTCATCCTTACAGTGCTTAACCGCTAGGATGACCTTATTAATCATATTAAATTTACTAGAATAAACCACCGGTAATGTTGTAACGGCGTTTGAACCAAATACTACCACCAATTGAAATAATCCCTAAGGCAATGTATACATATGAATTAAGAATTGGGTTAATGGCATGTGGAATCAAGCCAGCCACGAAGAAGACTGCCATCCACAAGACGAAGAATGCCGCAATGAAGATAATTCTAATTGGCAATGAATACTTGTGCTTAACTCCTGGTGCAATTAGCAATGTCATCAACGGAATGCCTAATCCGGCAATAATTGAGCTCAAGATAATTCCCGTAATCCCCATAGTTGTGCTTTGAGCGCTCTTTGAGAATAAGGCCGTAATTCCATATAGCAATGTAAAAATCGTGAAGAATAGTAATGTGTTATATCCAGCATTTGGCCAGTAATCTTGAGCTGGTGCTCCGGCCTTCTTTGGAGGATTAACCACGTTATCAATCTTTTGATCAACCGTTCCCCAAAGGTTACGCGCTGTTTTACCACTCTTTTGTCCTGCGATTAATTCGTTAACCATTTGGTCAATTACTTCGGTCTTTTGTTCATCTTTTAACTTGGTTTGGCTAAGTGCCTGACTAAACTTAAACATATATTCTGCATTTCGCTTAGTCAATCCGATATTGTCAAACTGTGAGTGCACGCGTTCAGCAGTCCGGTTCCGGTCCTGTTGAACATGAGCATTCCGTTTTTCATTAGTTTCGCTCAATTAAATTCGCCCCTTCAAATCAATTATTAAACGTTAAATCTAAATTCAACGATGTCGCCATCTTGCATAACGTATTCTTTACCTTCAAGACGAAGTCTTCCAGCTTCCTTAACGGCAGCTTGGGTCTCATACTTATCAAGGTCATCAAAAGCCATTACTTCAGCTCGGATGAAGCCTCGTTCAAAGTCAGAATGAATAATTCCGGCAGCTTGTGGTGCCTTGGTTCCCGTCTTAAATGTCCAAGCCTTAGTTTCTTTACCACCAGCAGTGAAGAACGTTTCCAAGCCAAGTAGTTTGTATGAAGCTCGGATCAACCGGTTCAAACCAGGTTCTTCCACTCCTTCAGCAGCTAGGAAATCAGCTTTATCTGCATCATCTAATTCAGCAATTTCTTCTTCAGCTTCAGCAGCCACGGCAATTGCTTCTGCTCCTTCTGAAGCAGCGAAGTCTTTAATTTGCTTGAAGTATTTTGAATTTTCAGGATCAGCCATGTCATCCTCAGCAATGTTAGCAACGTAAAGAATTGGTTTTGAAGTTAATAAGAATAAGCCTTTAACGATCTTTTCTTCTTCTTCATCAAATTCAATGGTCCGAACTGACTTACCGGCTTCAAGCACTGGCTTGATCTTTTCTAGCACGGCCAATTCAGCCTTAGCTTCTTTGTCAGAACCCTTAGCAGCCCGTTGGACCTTAGCTAATCGCTTATCAACAGCATCTAAGTCAGACATTCCTAATTCAAGGTTAATGGTATCAATATCATCTAATGGATCAATTTTACCTGAAACATGAGTGATGTTGTCATCATCAAAAGCCCGCACAACATGCACGATGGCGTCTACTTGACGAATGTTTTCCAAGAACTTATTACCAAGTCCTTCACCCTTACTAGCACCCTTAACAATTCCGGCGATATCAGTAAATTCAAACGTAGTTGGTACTACTTTATCAGCTGGAATCAACTCTTGAATTCGATCTAATCGCGCATCAGGAACTTCAACCATTCCAACGTTAGGATCAATTGTCGCAAATGGGTAATTAGCCATTTCGGCCCCAGCTTTTGTAATCGCGTTGAATAAGGTTGACTTACCAACGTTTGGTAATCCGACGATTCCTGCAGTTAATGACATATCAGTAAACTCTTCTTTCTAAGTATTATTTTTCAGCTTTTTCTAAAATCTTTTTAAGCTTCTTATCAAATTCTCGGCGGGGTAGCATTACAATATGCTGACAACCGGTACATTGAATCTTGATGTCAGCCCCCATCCGGATAATCTCCCACCGATTAGTTCCACATGGATGAGGCTTCTTCATTTCAACAATATCATGTAAATCATACATAAGGATCATCCTTTCATATCACTAATCTAAATTAACATCCATCATTTCAAGAATTCGATTCAAATCTTCTTCTGACGTGTAGGCAATCTCAATCTTACCAGCACCTTTTTTCCGAGGTGCAGCATTGATTGCGACGTTGGTGCCGAAGCGATCTTGGAGTTGATGTTCAGATGCTTTGACAAACGGCGACTTACGCACCGCCTTTTTCTTCTTAGCACCTTTTTTTCCATTTATCTTATCAGCAGCTTGTTCTAATTGGCGCACCGTTAGTGATTCCGCAACTGCTCGTTTGGCAAGTTCGATCATATCCGGCTTGCTTTTAACTGATAATAAAGTTCGGGCTTGACCCATTGATAACTTCTCGTCATCCAAGAACTCTTTGATTGGTTGTGGTAATCCCAAAATCCGTAAGTAATTGGCGATATATGGCCGACTCTTACCAAGCCGCTTAGCCACTTGGGCTTGAGTCAAATCTAATTGAGTCATCAACGTTTCATAGGCCTGAGCTTCTTCAAGTGTAGTTAAGTCCTCACGTTGCAAGTTTTCTAAAACCGCAATCTCCATCATTTCTTCTTCGTTTACGTCGCGCACGATGGCTGGGATGGTCTTTTGTTGAGCGATTTTAGAAGCCCGCAACCGGCGTTCACCAGTTAATAGCTCATACTTTTCTTTATCAGGATTAGGCTGGCGCACAATAATTGGTTGAAAAACGCCAGAATTTTTAATTGATACTGCAAGATCTTCCAATGCTTTCGCGTCAAATCGATGGCGAGGTTGATAAGGATTGGGCTTAACATCGTTAAGATTAATATCAATTACCGTTTCTTTACTCATATCAACGGTATTATCTTCAAATAAAGCTTCAATTCCTTTACCTAAACCGCCGGTTAACTTCTTACTTGGCATGACGATCAAGCACCTCCTCTACTAACTGCATGTACGTTTGTGCACCTTTAGACTTTGCATCATAGTCAATGATTGGCAATCCATAACTTGGGGCCTCGGATAGCCGAATATTTCTTGGAATAACCGTGTCATAAACTTCGTCTTTAAAGTACTTTGCACTTCATTTTTACTTGAACCCCTAAATTAGTTCTGGAATCATACATGGTTAGTAGCACTCCTTCAATCTTCAAATTCTTGTTGAAGTGTTTCTTAACCAATTCGACGGTATTTAATAACTGACTTAATCCCTCTAAAGCATAATACTCACTTTGAACTGGAATTAAAATTGAGTCACTGGCAGTAAAGGCATTAATTGTAATCAGCCCTAATGATGGTGGACAATCAATCAACACATAATCGTAGTTTGCCTTCACCTGATTAAGCGATTCTCGTAATCGAGTTTCTCGGGCCATTTGGGGAGTCAATTCAATCTCAGCTCCCGACAATTGAATAGTCGCTGGCACAATGTCTAAGCCATCGCGCTGAGTAGCCATAATGGTCTCTTTCATAGGAACCTCATTGATTAACACATCATAGATATCCTCTTTGATATCGGCCTTAGAAATCCCCACGCCACTAGTGGCGTTGCCTTGAGCATCAGCGTCAACAATTAAGACCTTTTTCCCTGCGGCTGCTAATCCAGCGCCCAAGTTAACAGCAGTCGTCGTTTTACCGACCCCGCCCTTTTGATTTGCAAGCGCAATTACAATCGTCATTCCAAATTCCTCTTACTTTTTTCCTTGACCCAAAGGATCCTTAGCAGGTGTCCCCGCCTTTCGTGGATATTGCTTTGGGGTCGGCTTTACTTTGTTAATTACAATAATGTGACGTGATTCATCAGTGTTAGCCAAATCAAATGAATGATCTGAGGCCACTTGCCCACCTAGTAACTGAATCGCTTGGTTAGCGTCAGTCAACTCATCTTCAGCCTTAGCCGCCTTCATGGCAATCATTTGGCCGCCGACCTTAGCAAGCGGTAAACAGAATTCACTAAGCACTGATAATCGTGCCACTGCTCTAGCAGTCACGATATCATATTGTTCCCGATGAGGTGACTTCTTGCCACCAAATTCTTCTGCCCGCGCATGGTATAACTCAACGCCACTTAATCCTAACTTTTCAACTAGTTCAGTTAAAAAGTTAATTCGTTTATTCAATGAGTCAACGATGGTTACCTTTAATTGGGGGAATAAGATTTTCAATGGAATACTTGGAAATCCAGCTCCAGCTCCAACATCGCAAATCGATAAGGCATCAGTTCGAATTTGTGAAACAAAAAAGGCTGGCGTGATCGAATCATAGAAATGTTTGAGATAAACGTCAGGCTCTTCAGTAATTGTCGTTAAATTCACATTTTCATTAATTGCCACCAATAGCTTGAAATAAGCTTCAAACTGGGCTAACTGATCATCAGTTATCTCAATATTTTGGGCTAGCAATGCTTCTTTAAATTGTTCAATATTCATAAATTATTTCTCCTGAAATTGTGAAACACGTTTGTTTCACGACCTACTAATACTTTACCGTAAATTACGCTTTCATACAAGGTGTAGCAGTAAATTGAATTAGTAAACAGCAAATAATTAGTATACATGATTTTCGCCCAAAATAAAAAGACAACTTCAATAATTACCATATTTTGTAATCGATTTGAAGTTGTCTTCTCATTATTTTACTAATTGATTATTCCGATGACCAGTCTGTTTCACATGTTCATCATTTAGTTGAATTAAAAATTTGGTGATCGCAATCATTGATTCTGTAGTTACGTACTCATATTGACCGTGAAAATTATCCCCACCGTTAAATAAATTCGGTGTTGGAATTCCTTTTTCAGTAATGAAATTACCATCAGTTCCGCCCCTAAAAGGAATGATACTTGAATCGATATGTGCACGCTTCATAGTATCCAAAACAACGTTGATAATGTATGGGTTATGCTTAATGCTTTCCCAAATATTTTTATATTGCTCAGTAATAGCTAACTTTATTCTTGGATGATCTAACTCACGGTTTAAATCTTTCACAATCTGTTTAAGTAGTTCTTCTTTTGCAACAAATTTATCAATATCAAAATCCCTAATAATAATTTCAAAATGGGCCTTATCAATTGTGGCTTCTAGGTTAGTTACTAGGAAGAATCCTGCATGGCCTTTACTCTTCTCGGGGACCTCATCCTTAGGCAGTTGGCTAATAACTTCGTTGGCAATGGTAATTGCATTAGTCATTAATCCATAAGCATCCCCAGGATGAACTGCGGTACCTTCAATATCAATCAATGCTTGGGAGGCGTTAAACGTCTCTGGTCTAATCTCTCCTAAATCACCATTATCTAATGTATAAGCGAATTCGACTGGGAATTTATCAATAGGAAACTGCTTAGCTCCTTTACCGATTTCTTCGTCTGGACCAAAGCCCATAAATATCGGTCCATGTTTAACCTGTGGATTGTCCTGATAATATTTCAGCATTCCGATAATTTCAGCAATTCCCGCCTTGTCATCGACTCCCAATAAAGTCGTCCCATCTGTAGTAATCAGAGTCTCACCGAGATGTTTTTGTAGTTTTGGAAACTGCTCAGCTGATAAAACTATGTTCCGCTGCTCATTTAGCACGATTGGCTGACCATCATAATTTTCATGCACTTGGGGATGAATATTTTCAGCATTAAAATCAGCAGTGTCTAAATGGGCAATGTATCCAATTGCTGAAACCTCTGTGTCAACATTACTAGGGATGCTTGCGATCACATAGCCACTATCTTCATCAAAGTTAACTTTAGCTAATCCCAGTTTGTTTAAATCAGCAACAATTATTTTGGCAAGTTCAACTTGACCAACTGTCGTCGGTGTATCCGTCACATGAGGATTTGATCGGGTATTAACCTTCGCGTACTTGATAAATAATTTTTGAATATACTGCTTATCAATGTCTGTCATTAAAACTCATTCCTTAGTTTTTAATATAAGTCGTCTTCCAATCGAATGGAACACCAGCTGGATTATAAACAATCCCTTTAACATTTGATCTGATTAATTGTGATTGAGTGGATTGATAAAGTGGTACCGTTCCCTGATCATTCATTAAAACCTTTTCAGCTGCTACAAGATTTTGCCAACGCTTTTCAGGTTGGTTAGCATTTTGATCTTCTGATTCAGATAATAATTTATCAAATTTGGCACTCTCATAACCAGAAGTGTTGTAACTAGCACCCTTCTCGTATACGTCCAAATAATTAATTGGGTCAGCGAACACTGATTGCCAACTTTGAACTGTCATTTGATAGTTCTTAGCAGCCTGGCGTGAAATCAATTGCACAAATGGAATTGATGAGATGGTAACTTTAACGCCTGGCAATTTCTCTAAGCTTGATTGTAAGAACTCAGCGGTATCTTTACTACTATCAGTATCTGAAACTAACAAAGTTAAATTAAGCTTCTTCACTCCGGTTTGGGTATAGCCTTTCTTTAACAAGCTCTTGGCTTGATCAAGGTTATATGCAACGGCACTTGGAACCGATGCTTCATCATTAAATGCTTGGCCGGTCTTTGGATTATTGCCCATGTTTGCTGGCACAAATCCTTTAGCCGGTTCAGAACCATCTTGAAGCACGTTCTTGGTTAATTGTTGCCGATCAATTGCTAATGAGAATGCCTTACGAATATCAAGGTTCTTAAATGCTTTCACTTTAGTTTGATTCAATTCCAATCTTGATGTGGCAGTTGGTAGGCGTTTAACAAAATCTGGATTATTTTGGTTATTTTTAACTTGTTGGCCGCTAAGCAAAGTTTCATCAACTTTCTTAGAACTGTATAAGTTATAACTGGTAGTCGTGCTTTCTGCGACTAACTCATTAATTTTATCTAGCTTAACGGCTTGCTTATCCCAATAATGATTGTTCTTAACTAATGACCAAGACTTATTGGTCCCATTCCACTTCTTTAAAACAAAGGGCCCATTGGATACTGTGTATTTAGCAGCTGTCCCGTACTTTTTACCGTACTTGTCAATTGCCTTTTGATTGACCGGGTAAAATAGGGGCCAAGCTAATAGCTTTTGAAGTATGTCACTGGCTTGTTCAAGTTAACCTGCAATTTATAATCGGATAATGCTTTGATTCCTAAACTAGATACTGGCTTCTTACCTGCGTTGATTGCTTCAGCATTTTTAACTTGGAATAAATAGAAAGCATCCTGAGATACCGTCTTAGGATTTACCGTTCTCCGCCAAGAATTAACAAAATCCTTTGCGGTAACTGTTGAACCATCTGACCACTTAACCCCTTTTCTCAAGTTAAATGTGTAAGTCTTCCCACCATTAGTAACCTGGGTCTTAGTTGCCAAAGCGTTTTGAGGAATTCCTGATTTATCCAATCGATAAAGACCTTCTTGGGTGTTCATCAAAACATTGAACGACAACGTATCAGTTGCCTGAGACAGATCAGCGGTAGCTAACTCCCGGTTCTCAGTCCAGTTCAAAACTTGAGCTTTATTCTTATCCTGTGATGCTCCCTGACTACCACAACCAGCTAACACTAATCCTAGTGTGGCAAACGTAATCCCCAGTATATGCTTGTTATTCATAACTTAATTCCTCCCAATTTTTAGAAACAAAAAATCCCTTAGTCCAATGCCGGACTAAGGGACGTTAGTAACGTGGTACCACCCAAATTCGTGTAAACAAAATACACCTCTAAGAAACCTGTTGATTTCCGGCGATGTAACGGTCGCACCCGAATTGTTAGCGATAACTAGCAACTAACTCCAAGCTCATTTTCATTAATAACGAATTCAAGACTTTCACCAAACGTCTCTCTCTAGGCAATTCATTATTAATTACTATACTCTTCACAGTCGTTTCTAATCTGTATCTAATGTTATAATCTAATTCACATACAATGTCAATAACAATTTTAACCCATATATAGAAATTCTTTTGCATCATATTCCATATAAAAACCTCCAAGTTGGCTTTAACCAACTTGAGTTTCAAACAACATCGTTTATTTATGATTTAATCTGAAATCGCAGCTACTTCTTCCAAGAACCACTTGTTAAAAGCAGCTGAGTCGATAACTACACATACATCAGCATTTGTTCGGCCTTCGTGGTAAGCACCACGAATATCACCAACAGTTTCACCAATAGCTGGACCGTCAGTAATCACGTCAATCCACATTGATTCAGTCGTAATTGATTCAGGATGAAGTAAATAGAAAATTGTATTTACATCATGCATGGCAATTCCGGCTTCACTATTGTCACCGTCATTACTAATAATATCGTGTAACATCTTACCAGTCTTATTCATATGTTCCAACTTAGCAAGTGATTCAGGAGTTAATAATGCCTGCATAGTAATATCTAAGCCAACCATCACGATTGGAATTCCTGATTGGTAAACAATCTTAGCAGCATCTGGGTCTGTAAAGACATTGAACTCAGCAGCTGAAGTCATGTTACCCATTCCAAGTGAACCACCCATTGCAACAATACGTTCAATGTGATCTTTCACTTCAGGATATTCATTAAATAGTAAGGCAATGTTGGTATATGAACCGGTTGGAACCAATGTAATTGGCTCATCACTACTCATGATTTCATCATGGAGTGCTTCAACTGCGGTTTTATCTAAAGGCTTGGGTAAGTCTTCGGGAAAATCGTAACCGGGCATTCCTGATTCCCCGTGAATCCGAGCAGCGTCCTCAAATTCTTTGATCAAAGGTTGTTTAGCACCAGCGGCAACTGGCACATCTTTGTTAAAGAATCGCAAAATCTTTTGCGCGTTTTTAGTTGTCTTATCAACCGTAACGTTTCCGGCAACTGTGGTAACTAGCTTTAAATCGATCGCTGGATCGTTTAATGCCATTGTCAAAGCAGCAGCATCGTCAATCCCAGGATCAGTATCCATAATAATCTTAATTGTCATTAGACAAATTCCCCTTTATCGATTACTTATTTAACATTCAACGCTATTAAAGCAGCGTACTTAATACTAAATCACATAGGAACAATACCCCTAAGAGATATGTTGCCCCCGTTAGTTCATTAGCCCGTTTAGCCGCAATCTTCAATAGTGGATAAGCAACAAAACCAAATGCCAATCCAGTTGAAATGCTGGTAGTGAATGGAATCAATACCACGATTAGGAAAGCTGGGAACCAGTCAGTAAAGTCATACATATTGATAACACTTAACTGATTCATCATCAACGCTCCGGTAATAATAATTACTGGGGCAATAGCTGCTTGGGGAACATATGACAGCAATGGAATGAAAAACATTGATATTGCAAACATCGTTCCCGCAACGATTGATGTGATTCCCGTTCGACCACCACTTTCGGTGGCAGACGCACTTTCAGCCGCCGCAACGGTTGGACTAGTTCCTAAGATACCCGAGATAAAGGCCGTAATTGAACTAGCCTCAAAGGCTCGCTTAAACTTCCTGTGATCAGGAATAATTCCTTCCAGCAATCCCATTGATTCAAACACTAAAATCATGGTCATCGAAAATACCGCTAAGATAAATGGCACCGTCAACGCATGACTAAAGTTTCCCTTAGCAAGAATTTGACTATATTTATCAAAATCCGCAATGGAAACGCTCGGTGTTGCTTGATCTTTAACATTGAACACTATTCCAATAATCGTCGTCACAGCAATTCCAATAAAGAAACCACCAGTCACTTTTCTAACGAATAAGAACAACGTCAAGACCAAACCGAACAATGCCAGTAGTGCAACTGGCTTACTTAAGTCACCAACCGCTAAAATCGAATTGGAACCCGCCTTAATCAACCCAGCTTTTTCTAAGCCGATTTCAACCAGGAACAACCCAATTCCAGCGGTAATCCCTGCCTTTAATGTCTCTGGAATCCCCTTAGCCAGGATCTCACTAACTTTAGTAAAGGCAATTAATACATATATAATCGATGACACCATCGAGATTGCCACAGCTTCTTGCCATGATAATCCCATGTTAACGACGATAGTGTAAGTAAAAAACGCGTTCACTCCCATCCCAGGAGTTAAAATTACTGGGGCGTTGGCCCAAAATCCCATAATCCAACAACCAATGAAGGATGACAGAATTGTGGCAAACACACTTAGGTTAGCAGGAATCCCCGCATCTTTTAAAATCATCGGGTTAACGATGATGATATAAGAAATGGCGAAGAATCCAGTAATTCCAGCAATAATTTCTCGTCTTAATACTTGCTTATCGGCGAATGCTTCCCGTAGAGAAAGCTTATTTGCTTTCTCCAACTGTTGTTTGTTATCCAAAAATAAAACCTAGCTTTCTAAAAATTAGCTATTACCAAACAAACAATCCAACAATTCCGGCAGACATCAATGAAACTAAGATCCCTGAAAGTAACATGGTACCAACGTTCTTACTGATCAAGTTATTCTTTTCACGGTCAACGATTCCTTTGAAGGCTCCGATGATCATACCAGTAGTTGAGAAGTTAGCAAATGATGTTAAGAATACGGTTAATTGTGCTTGGTAATGCGGTGCGAATACTTTTGTATCGTTAATTGTTGAAGCAATCTTACCCATAACAACGAATTCGTTGGTAACTAACTTAGTTCCCATTAATTGTGCGAAGTCAAAGGCGTGAGTAACATCGAGACCCATTAACCATGCAAATGGGAACATGATGATACCTAAGATGTGTTCCAAAGTTAACCATGGGTTGAATAGTTGCAAGACTTTATCAATCAAAGCAGCCAAAGCAACGAAGGCAATAACATTGGCGGTGATGATCAAGATCAAACGACCAGCACCAAGGATTGAATCACCCAAGAATGAGAAGAATGGTTCTTTGTGACCATCAGCAGTAATGTCACCCGCTTCTTCAGCAGCGGCGTTAGAAGAACTCATGTTAGCAATGGTATCTTCTTCAGGAGTAACTTTAACTGGATTAAGCATATTAGTAATAATAATTGCATTTAAAACGTTCAATGGAATAGCAGTTAAAACATATTGACCTGGTACCATTTGAGTATAAGCACCAATGATTGAAGCAGTAACACATGACATTGACATTAAGGCAATGGTCAAGTTACGACGAGCACTCATTTGCTTTAATTGAAGGGTTGAAACAGCGATGGCTTCAGTGTTACCTAAGAACATCATTTCAACAGCAAAGAATGATTCGAATTTTGGTTGGCCGGTAATAAATGAAAGCCCACGACCTACCCACTTGATGATCCATGGCAAGATTCCGATATAAGTTAAAATATCGAACAATGGCACAATCATCAAGATTGGAAGTAACGCACTGGTAACAAAGTCCATTTGTTTAACGTTAACCCAACTTGGAAGTGCAAAGGCAATTCCGGTATATGAAACTTGAACTAACCAGTTAAAGCCATCGGCAGCGGCTTTAACGGCGTCACGTCCCCATGAGAAACTAGTAAGAACCCAAGCAAAGACCAGGTTAATTACTAAAACCACAATAATTGAACGCCAGTTAATATCTTTCTTGTTTTGTGAGAATAGGTAAGCAATACCTAAATACACACAAACACCAAGAATATTGACTAATAAGTACATTTCATTATCCTCTTTTCGTTAATAATTCCAAAAACAATAAGTGCAAACCCAGTTATAGCTATCCCCCTCTATATTTGAATTGGTTTTTTATTATTAAACCCAATTATTAACGTGAGTTATAAAAACTCACGAAGAAAACTATGACCGATGTTATTATCAGCCACTTCGACATTGAATAATTCGGCGAGAGTCGCCCCAATGTCGCCAAGACTCCTTCTGATGCCAAGCGATTTACCAACTCGTCCAGAAGGCAGATACCCGATTAAGGGTAGGTACTCACGCGTTACGGGAAGCGGTGACCGCATATCATTGGCAAATGATGAAGTAATGATTAGCATATCGGTGCTAAACATTTCGTTCATTAATCGCTGAATATTGCCGTCAATCTTCGATAATTCGCCCAGATAGCTTTCTTTTTTACCATCATGGGCCAAGTGGTCCAGCCCCGACATTCTGGCGTATACGACCCCAGACTGCTGTCTGATGGCTTCCCGATGCAGTGACCACCATACGGAAGTATCATCGTTGACGTGAATGTTTTGTGATTGAAGCTGATTAGAGAAGTAACTTTGGTAATTTGAAAGGATAATTACTTTGTTATCCAGCGGATCAACTTCCGCAACCGAATCTAGGACACTCGTGGTTCTAGCTTCAGCCTGATAATCTAGCATTTCCCGCAAACCAGTTGTAACTTGGTTATTAGGCGCTGCAATCTGAATCTTACCGTAACTACCTAATGGATTATCTACTTCTGGAATCTGAGCAATGGGATTTTGGTAGCGGATGTTACCCAATCCTAATTCAGTCAATGTAGGCAAGTTGATGTCTAAGGAGGCATCTTCAAATACGTGTCCCAGAGTATCAGCACCAACCGAGTCAAAACGGTTCGCGTCAGCACTCTCACCAATTCCCAGTGAAGCCAAGTCTAAAATAAATACTCGCTTGATCTTCATAAAATCATCTTCCCCAATCATCTTCATATTATGTATCAAGATACTTCGTACTTAAATATTAGAATACCCATAATTCGTTGCTCTGTAAACAAAACAATTCCGAGTAACCGATTAAAGCATCACTGCAACGCTCATGTTTGCGCTTTCAATAATACCAAAAAATAAAAGGGTTTACAACCTACTACCGTAGATTTAAACCCTTCATTTTTTAGCCCCTGCCAAGGAACTAAAGTATATCACAATCTTATTTTAATTTTTTTGGAGGTCCTTAATTTTATCAAGAACTTCATTAAAATGATCGACTTTTTGTTTGTAGTCGTCAATACTGTTTGGAAATTCTGAGTTAAATTCATCTAGGCCTCTCATGGCAAAGACAGATTCGTAAGCATACACATCCTCATAGGCCTTAGCAAGTCAGCTAGCAAGCTATGGTATTCTTCACCAGCTAATTGTAACGCCATTTGAATAGCCCGAAAATCGGTGTAAGCTAATTCAAATTGTACGGCCACTGCTCGAATAAAGTCATGTTGTGCTTGAATGTGCAAGAAGTGATGATTTACTGACCAAGATAGCTTATCAATTGAATCTTTAACGTCTAACATTATTTGGCCCCCTCACCTAAATCAAGGAAGATTCCGCCTTCAAGTAGCTCGTTAACGAACTTAGGTACTGTTTCAGTACGGTTCCAGTCACGTTGTAATTCGCAAGCTAATTGAGCGATTGAGGTTGGTTGAGCACCTGCTTGAGTAACCCGTTGAATGGCGGTTTCATGAGAAATCTTTGAAGTTCCACCAACTGCATCAACAACTGGGAAGACTTCATAGCCTTCTTTTAATGCATCCAAAGTTGGGAACGTTAAGCAAGCTTCAGTCCATAAGGCAGCAATAATAATCTTGTGACGACCAGTTGCTTTAACCGCATCGTTAAATTCTTGATCTTCCCAAGCATTAATCGATGTCCGATCGTAACTAGTTACCCCTTGTAATTGTTCCTTAAGTTCAGGAACCGTTTCCTTATTACGACCTGTCTTAACGTTTACCGTTGAGAGAATCGTTGGGATGTTAAAGGCGTTGATTAATTTTTGAGTAACTACAATATTACGAATCAAGGTTGCTCGATCAATTGAGTTAATTGATTCAATCTGAGTTGGTTGATAATCAATTACCAAAAATACTGAGTCATCTGGATTAATTAAAATATCACTTTTACCATCACGTTTTGCCATACTTGTCATAATAAATCACCCCTATAAATTAATTATTACATTTGGTACAACATAAAGATAATTTATATCCTGTCGTAATGCAATTGAAAACGTTTTTTTGATTTTTTGGACAAAAAAATAGACTTAAGTTCTACTGGTTTCAAACTTAAGTCTAGTTATGCTGTGGAAGGGTTATCTTTTGGGGTTACTACCCGCTTACATTTAAATGAAATGTTCTATCGCCTCAATTACTTCATATTGATTGGCCACTGATGCAAACTTCAAACGTAACTGATTTTGATATATTTGCCGTCAAGTCAACCTTATTAAAATCTAGTCGTAAAATTCTATGCTACAAAACACTCTTTTCGAAAACATGAACCACTTTAACAACCTACTACAAGCGACTTCTGTTAGTATATACTCTAATATTACTTCTTGTAAGTTTTCAATAGTAGATTTCCTAACCCAGCTAAGTGCAAGCGACCTCGGTAAATTATATATTTGTTGTTATTCCTAACCAGGTATTAACGCTTAGCTTTGAAAATAGTTCTATTTCAAGCTTTAAAATCTCAATCTAATATCTTAAATTTTCAATTTACAATTTTGTGAAAACAGTCAAAGCTGGTTGTGAACCCCTATACTTTGAATCTATTTCCCTTCCTTGACTATATAATATCACATCTGTAAGCGTTTGCAAGTCTGAAGCTTACTTTTTAAACAAGTTAATAATTAAAATTATCGATCCGAGTAAAACCCCTGCTATCAAAGAGATCCAGCCGATAATAAACAATCCTGGTACCTGATGCAGAATCCCTACGCGATCTGCATATCGACTAACCTCGCTAATAACTAAAGCGGCTACCCCGATAACAATCAAAATTGTTGGCATATACTTTGGCAAATCATCATCTCCATTCAATAATTCTGACTATAAAAAAAGTTCCAAGAAGCTAAACGCCTCTTGGAACCAATTCATTAATGGAAAATAAATCTTAGCGGATCAAATACAATAAATCCAATGACAATAAATCCAAGAATGATTGTTGATAAAATGAGTGGCATCGATTCTGAAACAGTGGTGGCACCCTGGCCAGTTACACTGTAGTTAACCTTCTTCGTTGGCGTGGTGATAACTGCTTTCTTACCAGAAGCTGTTACAATCTTGCCATTATCTTGTTGGTTATCTTGAGCCTTTTTATAAAATTCATTATAAAAGGTGTTCGCGCTAACTAGTCTAATTTTATTCTTAGCAGCCGTCCGATCGTTACTAACCCCAAATGCGGCATTTAACGGACTTTTAATGCTCTTTTTAGAATTATCAGCAACATTTCCCAATCCCCTTTGAGATAGATACTGATTGGCAGCAACTTGGTCAGCATTACTTGAATCTTGGGTGTATGCTTGGCCTTGATATTGGTTTTGAGCGGCAGCTGAATAGCCATTTTCAGAACTAGTTTGACTTCCAGTCGTTATTTGACTAACTGATGGCTTGGTATTGGCTAATTTGCCACTTGGAACTAGTGAATCAATCACTGGCTTAACACTCTGCTCCACACTAGAACCAGTGGCAGCTGAACCACTTTTACCAGCACCAATCATCGCATAAACATCACCAGATCCTTCTGAGGACTGATTAGTTGTTCCACTATTAGAATCGGAACTGGCATTATCACTACGATTAGTGCCACCTACAGTAGTGGAACTATTACTACCATTGTTCGGTTCGAGCTGATTATTGGTAGCCGGCTTATCATAAGTTGTGGTTGTGTTCGAATCGTTCTCAGTGATAGTAGTACTACTATCATTAGTCTTAGGAACCACTTGATTATTAACATTATTAGAATTTGAACTAGTACTATTGGTATTAGTTTGTGTATGTTGATCTTTTTGTACTTCAGTACTTGTGGTACTGTCAACCGTTGCAAATGCTCGACCCATCATTCCCCCCGAAATAACTGGGCAAAGTAATAACGCAGCAGAAGTTGATCCTATCAAAATAATTTTTTTGATATAGTTCTCCATAACAATCCCCCCCTCGGAACGTTACACCTATCCAGTTGAATGTTACATTAAAATCGCCGTAAATTCAAGTAGTTACCTAAGTTTTAACAGCATGTAACCCGAATGTTACATTCCAGTGATATTCTTTTATTCGTAAAAAGAATTTTGAGGGAGACTTTATAATATGAGGAAATCAGTTATGTTGATAGCATCACTCGCTATCACATTAGTGGCTGCGGGAGCTACCACTACGAGTGCCAAAGCAAAAGTTACCACAAAGACTACTACACAAACAAGTTCAAAGAAGAGCCCTACCACTGACAAAACTAAGGCTAAACCTGAAGTAAAGCCAGCACAAATTGTCCAAACATACGATGTTGACCAACCGTTACCCTATCATTTAAAAGCTGGTTATGTTTATACAAGTTCTACGTTGCAAAAGCAACTTGGTAATGTCAAAACTTTAGGGACCACTACTTGGTATGTTACTGGAGCAGCCAAAATCGATCGGACTGCTCAAGGCAGCGGTTACTCAAAATTTTACCAAGTTAAGAGCGGTAATGGGGCACAAACCGGCTGGGTCTGGAATGGTAACCTACAGCCTATTTCGGAAGGAACATTCAACATTGCTATGAAAAACAGTGACTACTTTAACAAACAAAATGTTATTAGTATGGGGGATTCAATTACACGCGGTTACGATGGTTATGAAACCTTGGACGGTCTGGGTTATCCTACCTGGTTATCACGCTACTTAAACACCAACGTTAATAATGCCGGTTATAACGGTGCTTATCTTGTGTCGACTGAAGATGCTTTTACGACTGGTGATTTAACCGCCACGGTCAACGCCACCAACTTCAAAAATTACGGGGTTGCAACTATTGCATACGGAACTAACGATTACGGTCATACCGATTCCACGTTAGAGGCCATTCAGGATACCCTAGCTCAAAACATCCAAAAGATGCAAAGTCAAAACAAGAACTTAATTATCTATGGTATCTTACCATTAACTCGTTATGACAAATACGGTGCAAATTCTGATGAAGTTATTGCTCAAGGCGGTTATTCAATTAACCAACTACGAGACGCCGAAGCAGAGGTATATAAGCGCTACAACATTCCTTATCTTGACTGGCGCTCAGTTGACCCTAATTTGATTACTGACAGTAACTACAAGAGTCGCTTATGGGATGAACGCCTTCATCCATCTGCTAAAACTTACCAGTTAATGGGTCGCGACGTTGCGAAGTTCATGATTGATAACTTCCCTAAAGATCGAATTCCAAAGAAAACAACAACTAAGTCTAAAACAAGCACGACTAAAAAGACAACTACTAAGAAAACAGCCGCTAAAAGTAATACTAAAACGGCTGCTACTGTCACCAAAAGTTCTAAGAAATAGTATTATCTAACAAAAGGCCTCCATCAAATGATGGAGCCTTTTTATTATCAAAAATCACCAGTCAGATGACTGATGATTTTAGTTAAGTTGTTAATTTAAGCTTATTGAGTGATTTGGTTCAATAAACTGTCAATTGAAGTAGTTGATGAAGTGAAGGCTGAATCAGGGAATGCAGCAGCTGAATCAGCAGGTGTTGAGTTGTAACTATTTGCAACTGAGTATAAGTTACTTAAATCATTTGGTTGGTATTTAGTATTATTACCATCACCATTACCCTTGTTTAAGAAAACCTTAGCAGCAGCCTTGTCAGCTGAACTGTTCGAGTTAGCATCAAATCTAAATGCTCTAGTTGACTCTACCTTATAAGGAATGGTTACCGTGCTACCTAACTTAACGTTATCAGCTAACTTACTACCATCAACAGTAGCTTCAACCACACGGTATGAAATAATCCCACCAAGTACGCTATCAGCAAGACTACCTAAAGCTCCACCAACTCCTGATAAAATACCAACTTAAACCAGATCCGCCTAAAACGTCAGAACCAGCACTACCAAGAAGTGAAGTTAAGTCACTTGAACCACCAAGTGAGTTTGTTCCACCCAATAATCCTGATAAGTTTGGTTGACCAGTTGCTGAGGCTGTTGATACTGGTTGGTTAGTATCAAAGCCAGTATATTCTAGAATGTAGAATTTATCCAAACCAGCATCACTTAAAGCCTTTTGAATGTCCGCAGTACGGAATACTTGTGTCTGGCTAGTAGCATTAGTTGTTGTAGCAGCAGCTAATTTGGCTAATTTAGCACTCATTTTTTCAGTAACACCATCATTGCCAGTAACCACAGCATCTTGGCCAACTGGATCTCCTGGTAATGAGCTATAGCTCTTAGTGTTTACAGTCACTGAATATTTAGGTGACACACTAAATAAGTTGGCTTGGTTCTTAGTAACAGTGAAGTTAACTTCACCACCATATTGAGCAGCAGCGATAGCAGCATTGTTTGCTGAAGCATCGGCTGGTGCACTGTAACCAGATGGAATCGAGTTAACTACTGTCCCAGAAATACTAGTACCAAGGTAGTTAGCGGCTGATTGAGTTTGGTAGTTAGGGTTAGTAAATGTTTGTGATGAAACGATGTTACCGTCACCATCAACATAGTTAACCTTAACTTGGTTAGCGTTAACTACTGATTGACCAGCTTTAACTACATCAGCAGCTTTAATCCAACCATTAGCAGCTGGCGTGTTGGCATCTTCAACATAGTAGTAAGTGGCATTATTGTCACGACCATTAGTCTTAGTACCAACGGCAGTTACTTTTAATGAATCAGTAGTAGAAGCTGATGTTGACTTAGTATTTCTACCAACTTTATATTGAGTCCAGTCTGGTTGAGTGTAAGTAAGTGGTGTTGATTTAAAATTGTAAGTAGCACTTGCTATATCACTATCAACTGAACTACGTTTGAAAGTTTCAGTATAAGTCAAACCACCGCTAACTGATTGGGTATTAGCAGCAGCATTACTCTTACCAACGTAGATCCATCCACGATAACTTTTATCGAAAGAAACGACCTTCATATAGTATGAACCATTGCTTAATCTAGCAACCCGATAACCACGGAAGTAACTTTGACCAGCATCCCCTTTGGTCCTAAGTCCTGCTAAAGTAGACTTGCCTGCAACAACTCTGGCCCCTTCTAATACCCCAGCCTTGTTGTACAATGCGTTACTACCATTTGCTAGGTAGTTACGAGAGTTGACGTTGTTGCTAAGTGCGCGGTTAGATGTCACCTTAACACTAGCAGCATGAACTGGAGTGTTAGTGGCAACAAATGCACTTACTCCAAATACAGCGGCGCTAAATAAAATAGCTTTCCCTAATCTGGTTCTCATATAAATAAGCCTCCAATTTTTTATGTACTTGTAACACCCCGTATTATATAATACTTGTCCGTTTGTGAATGTTACGATTGAATATCATTTTAATAATATAAAAATGATATAGACCAATTAAGTAAAATTTAAAGGAATATATAATTCAAAAAATGAGTATATAATAGCTAATTTAAGGATATAATTAATATTTTTTGTCTTTAAAATGAGCACTTCAAATACTTCATTTATGATTTTAAAACAAAAAAAGAAGTTACCCTAATTGGGGTAACTTCTTTAGTTAACATCAAACAAAATTAAATAAACGTATTAAAGAACTTTGTTAGTTGCAAACCAGTTAAGCACTTGCTTGAAGATATCATTACGAACAGTAATTGAGTAATAGCCATCTTCATTAGCAGTCTTATCATCGATAATTGATTGTTTCATTGACTTGATGTAGAACGTATTAGGTTCGATAGTGTAAGTCAACTTGATTTGATCACCGTAGTGAATTGTTTGTGGAAGAGCATCTTGATCAACATTGAACTTCATGAATACACCAGTTGGGTCAAAGTTGTCTAAAACACCACCGGCAACACGAGGTAAAATAGTAGGAGTGATCTTCATATAAACAGTTGAAAGGCCATCTTTCTTAAGCGCAGCCATCAATGTGTCCTTTGAAAGTACGTCCTTCTTGTCACCCTTAACAGATGCATCCCGGTTAAACTTATTCACACCGTTGGTGTAGTTAGTATTACCATTGAATAATGGAATTAAACCAGTACCATTGTCAAGAATCTTGTTAACCTTTTGGCCAGCTTCGTTGTAAACAGTGTAAGTCCAGATTGAGCTTACAGAGGTTTGATCAACACCAGTTGAAGTGTTAGTATCTGATGCTTCCTTAAGTGATGATTCTAATACCCAGCCATTAACTGAAGGGTTCTTAGCATCGTTAACGTATACCCAAGTGTCGCCTTCACGAGTACGCTTAGTAGCTTTGCTCAAAGTGAAAGTGTCGTCGGCGTATGCTGAAGTATCAGTAGTGTTACGGCCCACTTTGTATTGAGTGTATGCAGGAGCCTTGAATGTTTGTGATTCAAAGGCAGTACCAGCATTAGCTAATTTGTAAGTCTTAGTTTGTTGATCAGCTGATAAAGCAGTATCAGTAGTTGTGTTAACTGACTTC
Organism: Lentilactobacillus kosonis; assembly: GCF_003864335.1. Classification (GTDB taxonomy): domain Bacteria; phylum Bacillota; class Bacilli; order Lactobacillales; family Lactobacillaceae; genus Lentilactobacillus; species Lentilactobacillus kosonis. The sequence goes on from NZ_BEXA01000001.1 coordinate 112,614, forward strand.
AATCCACCGGCTACGTTTGAGTAGTTTGAACGTGGGTCAGTCTTACCAACGTAGATCCATCCACGGTAAGTCTTATCGAAAGAAACAACCTTCATGTAGTATGAACCGTTGCTTAATTTAGCAACACGGTATCCACGGAAGTAGTCGTTACCCTTCTTAGAGTTTGAAAGTGAGCTCATAGTTGCAGTAGAAGCAACTTGGCGAGCACCCTTCAATGCACCTGCTTTAGTGTATAAAGCATTTGAACCAGTTGGTGCATAGTTACGAGTTGTAGCAGTTGAAGCTGATGAAGCTTGGTTGAAGTCAACTTTGACGCTGGCAGCTGATGCGTTAGTAGCACCGGCAGCAGCAACAAAACCTAATGCAGCCAAACCTACGAATAATGAACGTTTAACAGTGTTTTTCATAATTCGGTTTTCCCCTCTCAATATATAAAGATTAAATTAGACGCGATATGTAATCATTCGCCACTTCAAATAGTATATTAACATTGCTAATTATAAATGTAAACAAAAAGCATAATTTTTTTGACCCCCCAACTATTCTTGAAGGAATGCAATACTACGGTAACAATCCCATTAAATCCTATTATTATTCCAACACGTAAGCATTATGACTCACATATTGGTCGCAATAATATGTCCTTTTGGCTTAATTTAGTCACAAAGCAGTAAAATTTTAACAAAGCTGTAACAAAAATACACAATGAATATTCACACAAAGTTAGCCAAAAGTTCAAAACATATCATTCCTGTTATAACGGCTATCATACATAGCTGCCACCAGATTTAATAAAGAAAAAACGTAGTATGATTCTGTGATCTAGATAATCACATTCACGTCCTACGTATAATATACACACACGTCATAAAATTATCAACTTTTAGTCACAAAAAATTCACATTTATATTCTATTTAGTGTCGTGTAGTTGCAATGCTGGAGCTGCAGTTGTTCTTCTAGCTAATACTGTGACCGTTGAACCGTATTTTGAGTTAGCAATGGCACTGTAATTAGTACTCTGTTGACTAGCAGTTAGTGTTTTGTAAGTATATCCAGGAGCATATGCGCCCAACTTGGCTTCATCACTTGAACCATTACCTAGTTCCGTAGTGACAAAGTCAGCTGGACTAGATAAGTTGGTCTTAGTATCAGTTAAGACAACGTTAGCTGCTTCGTAACCAGAATCAGCGTCAACTACCTTAGCATATACAATGTTATTAGCATTCTGATCTGTAGTTGCAACTTCTTCAATTACTGCACCTGCGTAAATCCATCCCTGAATTTTGCTATTAGAATTATTAACGATGTAGTAGTAAGAAGTGCCCTCTCGCTTCATCTCTAAAGCCTTAGTGACTGTAAAGTCTTGGCCACCGTAAGGTTCAGTATCGCTAACTACCTTTTCAGCCCGATACTGCGAACGGTATGGTGAATTCCAAATCGCATTTTGAATTCCAGGATTAGTCAATTGGACGGTCTTAGTATCTGGCAAACTAATTTCACTAGTAGTTTCCGTTTGAGCTAAGCCACCGCTAACTTTTGACCAGTCAGAATCTGGATTGCTCTTACCAACGTAAATCCAACCACGATATTTGTAATCAAATGATACCACTTTGGCGTACCATGAGCCACGATTAGTCTTGGCAACTTGGTATGCTCGGAAGTAATCCTTAGAACTGTTTGAGTTCTTTAGTTTATTTAGAGTGGTAGTTGAAGCAACTACCTTAGCTCCTTTAAGTGTTCCTGCCTTAGTATAAAGGGCATTGCTGCCAGTTGGTACAACATTTCGATCAGTTGCTACCGCCTTAGCGGCTTGATTAATAGTTACCTTAACTGCTGACTTAGCACCTGCTGTTTGTGTAGTCACAACACTTGCAGTAGTCCCCATTGAGAATGCAGTTAGACTAAGTAGTAGCGTTTTGCGTAGCTTAGTATTCATATTGTTTCCTCCCATTATTTAATACAAATTAATTATAACGCTATAAATAGGAATTAGAAAATCTAAGATAATAATTTCACAATTATTTCACGGTAACCGCACGTGTTCTTCAAATAAAAAACGCCTACTAAATTGTATTAGTAAACGTTGAATAATCATTCATTTGTTCTGAATCGCTGAAGAATTGTGATGGCAACAACGACCAGCACCGAGCCCAGCAATTCAACAACATTAAATTCTAGATGCAAGAATAGTAAACTCAAAATAAAAGTTACTACCGGCTGGACCGCATCCAAGATGCTGACCACGGCTGAAGGTGCAAACTCCAAACTATTTAATAGTAATAAGAATGGTAAGATAGTTCCCACTACAATGACGGTACTCATTGCTAAAACCGTACTGATATGAATTGGCGGCACATTCGTCCAGAATGGGTGGCGAATGTTAAAGAATAAACTACCAATAATCAATGCCCAACCTAAAACAATAATCGGTGAATGATCTTTAGTCACTGGCTTAGGTAATACGACATAAAACGCTGCGGTTAATCCAGAGAAGATTCCCCAAATTAACGCATTGGTTGGAATTGATAGTTCATGGATATTTCCATGAGTAATGGCTAAGAAGACCCCAACCATTGCGATGATAAATGCAATTACATCACTTCGCAACGGAATCTGCTTTTTAAATATCAAGCTGCCCAATACAATAAACAGTGGGCTAAGATACTGTAAGATGGTCGCGGCAGCGGCATTCCCAGTCTGCACCGCGAAGTAGAAAGTATACAAGTTGGCCATCAAGCCAAAAATTGCATAAGCTAGCAACCAACCTACTGTTTTCCAAGATTTAAATACATCAAAGATTTTCATACGATACTTAGCAAAACTAATTACCAATAGAATTAGTCCTGCAAAGAACGTTCTAGTTGATAAGTACCAATCTGCGGGGATATTTTCTCCCTGAGAAATAACTTGTAATACCGTACCAGAAATCCCCCAAAAAGTTGAAGCTAATAAAGCCAAGGTAATTCCCTTACCGACATGATTCTCTACTATTTTATTTTCCATATTCATCACCATAAGATATGTAATTTTTCAAAGTATAAACTGCAACTAGTTTAGCATACCAAATAAAGATTAGAATTATGGACTAAGTTTTCTTACAATTTTTTAATATATAAAATAAAAAAACTTTCTACTATTGATATAGTAGAGTTTTTAAGGTTATAAATTAGCCAACGTAGTTGGTGTTTCCTTGTACTGGTGCTTCAGGTGCTTTAGGCGCATTAACTTCAGTACGATCAAATACAACTACTAATTGGTCGCCAAACTTCTTACCTTCATTAGCCGTCTTAGTTGCAGTCTGATTGTAAGTGTATTGGTAAATCTTCTTATCATTACCTGAAATAGCTTTTCCATCGTATGAATTTCCTACGAATTTGCCATCTTTAGTAGCGCCAAACAAAGCATCTAGTTTAGTAGAATCAAACGCTGTATCCACTTTACCTGTAAATACTTTTTGTTGGTCTGCTGTTAACGTAGGAAAACCATTAGCAAAGTCTGAATTTTGTAAATCACCATAAGTAGTAGTCTTAAATGAAACCTTTGAGGTTGCTGCTTTAGCGACCTTAAAGTACTTAGTTCCACCAAATACGGCATTGTCAGATGATAGAACTCCGTCATAAACATATCCTGAAGGAACATTATTTTGAGCAAATGTTGTTAGATCTTGTTTATCAGCATTTACATGTGATCCGACAGCAGTACCTTGTTTTGTACCTGCATCTGTAGTAATAAAAGTCTTGTTAGTACCACTAATTGGGTTACCGTTTCCGTCAGTATAAACAACATTTACACTGTTATCAGCAGTAGCCGTTACAGTATTGTCTTTTACTTGAGCAACGTTAGCCTTGCTTACCCATGCACCATTGATGTCATTATTTGATGATGAAATTTGATACCAAGTATCGCCTTCACGTGAACGTGTTGCAGCAGCATTGATAGTAAATTCTACATCTTTATATTGGTCAGAGTTAGTAATCACTGAACCACTAGCATTCTTAGCACGACCAACTTTGTATTGAGTACCTGCTGGCGCAGCATATAATACTGTATTAGCTGAAGCGCTAGTGTTAGCTAGAGTAAACTTGGTACCTGCTTCTGGTGACGTTGCGGTCTTAGTAGTAGCATATTGAGCAAGTCCGCCAGCAAGAGTGTTAGTACTCTTACCACCGTAGATCCAACCGCGATATTGACCATCAAATGATACTACCTTGTAGTAAACTGATCCACGATTAGTAGTAGCCACTTGATATGCTCGGAAGTTATCGTTAACAGAACTAGTTCCGCTAGCCAAACCTGCCAAAGTAGTCTTTGATGCAACAACGCGGGCACCTTTTAGAGTACCAGCTTTAGTGTATAAAGCATTCGTACCATTAACGGCAACATTACGTAAGTTAACGTCGCCAGTCAACTTCTTGTTACTTGTGACTTTAGCGTATGTCTTTGCTGAAGCATTAGTAGCATTCATAGTGCCAGCAACAGCCACAAAACCAAGCGCAGCCATGCCAACGAATAATGATTTTTTAATTGAGTTTTTCAAAATAAATTCCCCGACTTTATAAATTAGGTATGTTAAACCTCAAAGTTCGCTAATAATCATAGCACTTAATTATTCAATTTAGATTACTACTTAAATACAATCACGTTCTTTAATTACTCAAACATTACAAACCGGAAACAATTTTTTTAAATCCCAAATTTTTTCTAAAGGAACTTAATATTTAATTATTACTAATACATATACTAGACAAAATAAAAAGAAGATGGCGGTTCAAGCCATCTTCTTTTTATTTTGTCTAATTTTATCTTTATATTGAGTATCAAAATGGTGGTTCAAGCCATCTTGATTAAAATTTTATATCATTCTGTATGATGTATCATACTTTGAATTGGCTAAATAGTTCCAAAAACATTCTTCCAACTGTTACTTCCAGAAGTTGGTTGAATCCACTTTCCAAACGGAACCTTCTTCTTTAGGACTTCATAATTAACATTTACATTTGTACTGCCTACATTTAAATCACCAGAAACGCCTTTATACGTGTAATGCCAAATTTCATATTGACCACCACTAAGTTTCAATCCGTTATCTGTTACAAATCCTTTAGTTGCTAATCCATTCTGATAAACTACATAGAAATCAATTAGTCCTTGGTCAGCCAAAGAGCTTTTAATTGCTGCTTCAGAAACATTTTGGCCACTATCGCCTTTAATATTACTTAGAGCATTAGATTTCAATACTGGTAAATTATTAGCAACTACTTTATTTCCATCTTCTGAGTATCCAAACGCATTACTGTTAATTGGTGCTTCACCATTTTCTGTGTTAACAGTTTCTCCAGGGCTCGCTGTTGAGCTTGTATTCAATGTAATATTACTAAATGCTTGATTTGTAGATTCTTTAGTAACCTTAACATTAATCGTTCCACCCGTCACAGCCTTAGAAAGATCAATTTGTTGAGCTTGAGTTAATTTGCCGTCATTATTTAGTTGGTATCCCGTACCAGCTAACGAAGTAGCAGCTAAGCTCTCAATCCCATTGATGTGTTGCTGTGGTAATGTTGTGCCATTTCCCAACTGGGTGTTCTTGGCCGCTCCTGGTACTTGATAATTGGCCACTTTGATTTCAGTTCCTGTGTTAGTAACAAATCTAATTTGCACACTATCGTTAGGAATTGGTGCTTCAGCATCAGTTAATCCTGATGCTAAAATCCAACCATCAGCCGCACTATTCTTGGAATCAGTAGCGGTAATATGAACCCAGGTGTCATTTTCCCGTGTCCTAGTACCAACTTGGTCAATCTTGAAGGTTGCATCTTTATATGGAGTCGAATCCGTAACTTGCCGACCAACTTTATATTGGGTCCATGATGGTTGTTTGTAAGTAACGGTCTTATCGTTATTAGCCGTGCCTACATTCGCAATCTTGTAGGTGCCATTTCTTTGAACATCAGTCAAAGTACCATTTTGAAAGTATCAAATTGATTAATACCACCACCAAAGTTACCAACTGTCTTACCACCATAGATCCAGCCGCGGTATGATTTATCAAAGGCTACAACCTTGTAGTATACCGATCCACGGTTAGTAGTTGCGACTCGATATGCTCTAAAATTCTTCTTAGAACTACTTGAATTAGCTAAGTTGTTCAAAGTTGTTGTTGTAGCAACTTTTCTGGCACCTTTCAAGGTCCCCGCTTTGTTATATAAAGCATTCGATCCATTAAAAGTAACATTTCTAGTAGTTGCATCAGTAGTTAACGTTTTATTTGAAGTTACTTTAGCATAGGTTTTAGCACTCGCATTATCCGAGTTAATTGCTGCAACTCCAGCCAGCATTCCAATTGATGCTGCAGAAATTAAAATTGTCTTTTTAATGTTCATGTTATATAGCCTCCTAAAAGTGTTTTAGTTTCTGTCTACGATTATCAATTTATCATCATAACCAATTAGTATCAATTAAAATGCATACAATAACAAAAACTTACTATTTTGTTCATGACTTATTCATATTTAGACACCTGTCTAAAACCCATAATTATAAAATTCTACTATTATATATAATTGAAAAACTGATTCTTTGTTTTCTGATAAATGCTCTTGTATGCTAATAGTGTGACGTTATTAAGAATTGAAATTGGAGGAATCTATATGGCAACTTATGATTATGATGTTTTATATCTAGGTAGTGGACACGGAACTTTGATGGGGCCATTCCATTGGCTCAACTGGTAAAAGGTCGGTATCATCGAGAGTCGTTTAATCGGTGGAACCTGTCCTAACCGTGGCTGCAATGCCAAAATCATTCTTGATGCCCCCGTTGTATTACAACGTGCATCTGAACGGCTACGTGGAATCGTTGATCCCGTTCCAACAATTAATTGGAAAAAAGACGTTGAACACAAACAAGAAGTTATTGATAAACTCCCAGTGATGATTACCGGCGCAATTGAATCAGCTGGAATTGATATCATTAATGGATATGGAACCTTAGTTGATGCTCACACTATCGAAGTCGACGGCAAGTCACACACGGCTGAAAAACTAGTTATTTCAACTGGACTAAGACCAAATAAACTTGATATTCCTGGAACTGAGCTCTCACACGATAGTGAAGACTTTATGAATTTAAAAAAATTACCTGAACGAATCGCAATTATTGGTTCCGGATATATCAGTCTAGAATTTGCGACTATCGCTAGTGCGGCTGGCTCAAAGGTTACTGTCCTTATGCATGGTGATCGAGCATTGCGCCAATTCAACGAAAATTATGTTACCGCTGTTGTAGATGATCTAGAACGCCGAGGAGTAAAATTCGTTAAATTTGCTGGGGTTTCTGCGTTTGAAAAACAAGGCAACGAATTCGTAGTCAAATACGCCGATGGACAACTTAAAGTTGATTGGATCTTAGATGCAACGGGTCGAATTCCAAATGTTGAAAATATTGGTTTAGATAAAGTTGGTGTAAAGTACAACAAACACGGAATTGAAGTTAATGATTATCTTCAAACAACCGTTGATAACATTTACGCTTCCGGTGATGTAATTGACAAGACTCAACCAAAACTTACTCCAACTGCAATTTTTGAATCAATGTACCTAACTAAATTATTATCCGGTCAAAGTGACAAGCCAATTGACTATCCAGTTATCCCTTCTGTAGTCTTCACTTCACCTCGAATTGCTAAAGCAGGTGTTTCAGTAGAAGAAGCTAAACAAAAAGGCTACAAGATTGTTGAAAATCACCTTACAGATGAATGGTATCGTCAAATTGATAAACAGGATTTAGTCGAAAATACCTTTATCTACGATGATGAGGGCAAAATGGTTGGCGTAACTGAAGTAAGTGAACGAGCTGATGATGTAATTAACGCAGTGCTACCAATTATTGAATTTGGCTTAAGTGATGATCAAATTGGCCGTCTAGTTCACTTGTTCCCATCATTAACTGCATCTACCTTGTCGCATCGTAAATAGTACACCATCTAGTAGTGGGCAACTTGTTACAATACTACATCTAGTGTAAAATGATTTAAGAGTCGTTCCCCCGATGACTCATCATAATTTCCCACATAATTATGGATTACCGCCAAACTCCCTTTTGTTTGGCGGTTTTTTTATGTGATAACATCAGCCATTATAATTAATTACGTAAAACATTTGATTTGACTTGTCCAACTATGAAATAATAAATGTAAACGGTTTAGGGGGCAAATCAAATGACCGAACAACGAATTAAACAACTTAGCAGTGGTCGCAAAACTGATGGAAATTTAAAAAAATTCAAACCAACCACTGATTATGATTTAAATGGCAAACGCGTATTAATGGCTGGGTATGGCGATCACAAGCCAGTCGCTGAAGAAGTCGTTCTCGCCCATAATGGTAATGAGCTTTGTTTATACGATGAAAAAACTCGTGGTAAGGGAATTCAAACCAACTTAAACAAAGCCATCACGCATGCTGATATCGTCTTAATCATGCTGAATTCAGTTAGTCACAACACTGCCAACCATGCAATTTCAATTGCCCGGGAGCAGCATAAACTAGTTGCGGCAACTAATATGAACAGTCCTCTGGCAATTGAACAAGCAATCAGCCGGGCCATTAATCATCAACCAATCTACGTTCCTTCACATCATATTGTGGAATAATAAAGAATACAAAACAGCCACCATAAAATTATGGTGGCTGTTTTAATTTACATTCAATTCATTATTTCCAAATAACAAACTTCTTGTTACCTGTTACATACTGACCATTAGTCAATTGATAACGCGTTGTTAATTTGTAGCTCTTAACTGACTTAACCTTTAAGATACTACCTTTCTTGTAAAATTTAGCTTTACCAGATAACTTCACATTCTTATATGCTTTAACTCCATTTTTATTGATAATCTTGATTTGTTTATTCTTAGGAACTGATTGGTAATATGCCTTAACTACATATTTTTGATTAGCTGTAATATAGCCACTAGTTCCCTTTACATATTTACCTGTAGCCGGATTATATTGTTGAACATAGTATCTCAAGTTTCCTTTAGCATCCCGCTTGTAATTCTTAACTACAAACTGTGGCCGGTTTACTCTAATAGCCTTCTTATAAGTTTTAATTCTTTGATTCTTATTAAAATTAGCATTCTTGTAGAGATAGAATCCCTTGATGCCGTAAACTGATTGTCCCTTTACTGCAGCCCAGTTAGGAATATCACCAGTCTGACTAGGAGTATCTCCGGTTTGGTTTGGGGTAGTGTCGTTTCCACCATTACCTGTATCGCCTGAGTTACCTGGGTTGGTACTACCTACACCGTTACCAGGGTTACTTGGATCTGTTGGGTCTGTTGGATTACCCGTTTCTACTTTCTTATAATAAAAAGTAATATTTTTCAGTAAGTCACCATTTAACGTGGCACCGCCATCAATCGTCAAAACATGACTGTCAGTATCATATTCAGCTGGGCCATCCACATGATTCAATTCATAGCCATCAATATCCTTTGGTGCAATAGTTTCAGTGGTGGCCCCATTTGGATTGATCGGTGTATTAACAGTATCCGTTGGGGCAACCTGATTGCCATCAGTATCAACGTAATGCACATTGGTTACCGCAACTGGATTCAGAGTAAGTTTATCAAATCTAATGTTAGCTGAAGCCTGTGATGCATATGAGTCACCAGATGAAATTGACAAGTTCATATAATCGCCATACAACTTAATCCGATCAGAGAAGTCATAGGTATCAGTGGCGATGACCTTGCTACCACCGTTATTCTTTAATGTATAAGTTAACTGGTGCGTGTCACCGTTATATGAAATATCCAACGGTAACCAAGCAGAATCTCCCAAATCACTTTTGCTAACTGATTGAGCACCCTTACCACCGGTGCCCGTGTTATCAATCCATTGCTTAGCATAACCATATTCTGGTCCGGTAAGAGTATCTCCACCACCGGAATTGACATTATTGAAGTTGTTGGGGTTACCATCGTAATTATTTTGGAAGAACGAAATATACGGATCAGCGCTTGGATCCTTATAGCTCCGAGCATACTGGTTATCATTGTTATGATAAGTATCCAACGTCACTCCAAAAGCACCTCGAATACCACCAATTCCCATTCCAGATCCAGGGTTACCAACTACTGTTGGATCACCAGGACGGAAAGCAAAGACGCTGCCATCACTTTTAGTATTTAAAAGTTGTCTCTTAGTTGCAAAATTAACATAAAGAGACAAATCGAAGCTTTTCGACATATCAATGTTGCCATTCATATATACTGATCCGGCCTCTGCGCTACTAAAAAAACCAGCATTTCCAGGAACCAAGCTAACCTGCCCATTCTTGTTATCAATACTAGCCTTGCCGGTAGTCGTAAATAAATTCTGTAATTGGTTCCCAGTTATTGTAACTGAGCCAGTATTGCCATCACTTGGAACAGCCGTGGTGTCCGCATAAACATGCTGAGTTGAAACGATACTTGATCCAGTAACTCCTGCCAATAAAATAGCTGATGTCATCAAAGTTAATTTTAATTTTTTGTTCATTATGATACCCCCATAATATATGTCAGTGACTAGCTCCTATATAATCACCCGTGCAAATAATATTTCAGCGATTCAATCGCTGATTGCTCAATATTGTGGCATATTCAGCAAAGTCCCTTAAAATTAAACAATCGTAACATCGCGCAGTGCATTTTCGCCTGTCTTGAAAACTTATCGTTTGAAGTCAAGATATAATCCTCCACTAATTGATTAATAAACAAGTAAATGCTATCAACCATTATTTACAATACGTTATTCTACCAGATTGAAAAATTTGCACCAGCGATTTGAACGTTTTGCAATTTAATTTCACGCAACCAAAAACAAAACCAGGCATAAACGCTGTTTATTAAACGTTTGTGCCTGGTTTGTTAATATCATTTCAATTTAATCTTCTCATAGTAAATGTGCTAATTCGATGGCGGTATTAGCTAAAACAAAGCAATTAGATATGCCGTTAATCAAATCCACTTAATTACTTCAATGTACTTATCATTTCCAGTAATATAACCGCCAGCCACTTTGTATCTTAACGTACCTCGCTTCGTAACATTCTGACTATTTGAGTATTCATAATCTTCAACCTTAAATACTTGGTTGCGTTTAAAGTTTCGATTGCGTCCAGTTAAATTAACTTTGTTATAGCGATTAACACTGGTTTTAGCTTTAACTAACAGTGGCTGTTTGTGGCGACCCATATTAACTAACTTTCGATTATCAGTAATATATTGCCCATTACTTAATACATAGCGATTGGTCAAATTATGGTGCACAATATTCTTAACCTTTAACACTGTTCCTTGTTTGTAGTTACGAATTTTACCAGTCAAATTCTTGTGCTTGTAGGCATCGACTCCATTGACCCCAATAACGGTGATTGTTGAATGTTTTCCTTGATAATAAGCGGGACGCACATAATTCCACTTAGTAGTGATGTAACCTTGCTTACCTTCAGTCTTGCTGAAATGATTGATGTCTTTAACATGGTAGCGCAAATGACCGGCTTTTGATCTAGCGTAACCCGTTACCATAAACATTGGTCGATCAATTCGATCTTTTTTAGCATAATGAATCGTTCGATCAACGGGTTCTAAAGTTAGCATCCTTGTAAAGGTAAATACTTCTTAGTGAGCAGACTACGGTATTCTTAGGAACAACCAGACCATCTCCAGTATCATTTACATCACCAGAACCATTAGGGATATTAGGATCAATAGGTTCGCTTGGATTAGTTGGGTTACTTGGGTTCCCGGGCTGTGAAGGATTCCCTGGCATTCCAGGATTACTTAGATTGCCCGGGTTGCTTGGATTTGAAGGATTCCCAGGGTTGCCTGGATTAGTAGCCTTAGCTTTAATATGCAAGGTAACTTCCTTCTCCTGACCATCAGCAGCCTTCAAAATCAACTTGTAATCTCCCGGAGTATTAAAATCAACTTTGCTATAATCCGGCGTTACTTCAAGTGACTTACCATCTTCATCGTCGCGACGGCCTTAAAATCACCAGCGGTTGATTGCTTATCACCAACCGTCATCGTAAAGTCTTCACCACTAATGCTCTTCTTGTTATCAAGGACGGTTAACGTAATCGTCTTATCTTGCCCATCGGCAGTGGTCAAATGGACCTCATACTGACCCGACTTACCAACGCCAATTCTTGGGTGAGCACCCAGCGAAGTATCAATTACCTTCACCCCTTCGGCATTTGCTATAGCCGTGGTTGCGTCGGTGGACTGATCGGAAACAACTACAATTTGATAGAGATCCTTAGGGTAATCAATCTGCTGTAAATTTTCAATCGTGACCCCAATCACATTTTCTTCATTATGTGATGGAATTAAAATTAAAAATTTTAACTTTGGTTTATGGATCTTATAATTTCGCTTGGCTTTTTTATATCCAAAAATTGATAAGAACATATAGTAAAAAATCAAAAGCATACGTCCATAATGCTACTAATCCTGCCAACCACCTGATTACTAATAACATCACGGCTCCCCATAGGCCTGGCTGAACTAGCGAATAGTTGGCGCCAATTATGATTAACACGATGATTCCTAATGTAAGGGTTACATAAGTCCCCCGACTACTATGAATTTTCATACTCTCGCCCCGAGTCATAGTGAACTACTCGTCACTAAAGTAACGAGCTTCTAGGAACACCGCTGACTTACACGTATATTCTAGGAATATCAGTGCAGAGGTTACGGCTATTTACTAAGGGTCGTTCCGACCCAGTTTAGTCATTTAAGCATTTAGAATATTTACAGCAGCGTTAACATCTCTGTCGTGATTAACACCACACTTAGGGCACGTCCACTGTCTAATACCTAAGGTATGTTTACCGTCATCATACCCACAGTTTGAGCAGATTTGACTGGTTTTACGAGGATTAACAGTGACTAACTGTTTTCCATACCAGGCACACTTATATTCTAGTTGAGAACGCAGTTCTCGCCACGATTGGTTAGCTATCGCTCTAGCAAGCTTATGATTTTTAAGAAGATTTTTGGCTTTCAAATCTTCGATTTTAATTGCATCGTAAGTTTCAACCAGAGACTTAGTTAAATTGTGGAGGTAGTTATTACGTTGGTTAGCTATCTTCTCGTTATACTTAGCTACCATTCGTTTAGCTTTTAAGTAATTTTTAAAGTCCGAAATCTCTCTTGGTACCAATACCTTATTGTGTTTATCCCAAGCTATTTCTTTCTGAACTTGAAGTCTACGTCTAGCTAGGCGTTTTTCCCAGTAATGCTTTTTCTTAGCTAGGATTTTATCAAACCTAATCGTTGGGTATTTAACACCATCGCTAGTAATCATCAAATCAGCTACTCCCATATCAATTCCTACGGAATTTTCAGTTTTAGGTAGTTCTTTAACTTCAGTATCTACTAGGATAATAGCGTAAAACTTGCCAGTAGCTGAAAGACGGATAGTAACGTTTTTCATCTTACCTTCAATTTTTCTGCCACATCTAAATTTCATTAGTCCTAACTTAGGTAATCTAAGTTGGTTACCCACATGTTGGATATTCTTATTCACAGAATTAGATTGATAGCTTTGTTTAGGAAATTTACGGGATTTAAACTTAGGAAATCCTTTATGCTCTTTAAATAGTTTTTGATAAGCATGGTTTAAGTCACGGCTAACATGTAGTAGCGAGGTTGATTCCGCTTGTTTAAGAAAGGGATATTCTTGTTTCAATTGCTTGATTAAGTAGTTCATACCAAACTCGTTAAGATAAGAACCTCCGTTTTCTCGGCGTTTAATCTGCATATCTAATAACTGGTTCCAGACAAATCGACAATAACCGAAGTTAGCAATGATTTTATCTTGTTGGTCTAAATTAGGGTAAATCCTAGTTTTAATCGCTCTTAAAGTCATTTAAATCCACCTCCTTTTTTCTTTGATCATCAATATATTTAGCTACTGCATCTTCATTAGTAGTGCCAATACTCTCCACATAATAACTTGGTGACCAAAGATGTCGGTCTACTTTCTTCCAGTAGCTTTTAATTAGCTCTGGACACTCTCTAAATAATCTCCAAGCACTAATTCCCTTTAGCCACCGGACGATGTTAGTAACTGATAGCTTAGGTGGAGCACTCACTAGTAAGTGAACGTGGTCATCTTTACCTATTTCCATATGTTCAATACTAAACCCGTATTTTGAAGCAATTTCTAACAGAACTTGCTTCAAGACAACCTCTACATTTCCTTTCAGAACCCGGTTGCGGTATTTAGTACCCCAAATAATGTGGTAATTTAAATTATAAGCAGATGTTCTACCATATGTAAGTCTATTAGTATCTTTCATAACAATATCTTACCATATATATTTATCATACCACATGTTCCAAATATAAAAGAAAAGGGCAATTCATCACGTCCTTAAAAGAACGTGTTTCCTTGCTCCTAAACAAAAATTATCTTAATAGTTCCCCTACATCTAATTATAGTCGGTTCTTTTCGGCTTGGTTATATAAAACCTTTCCGCGATCAACTCGGAACAATACTTTTTTGCTCTTATCATTTCGAATCTTGATGTCGGAATATTTCCTGTTACCGTAAATCCCATTAAATTCTTTTGACTTTTTTAATTGATTTCTTGGTCAATCGTCGCCAATCCGGGTTGCTTTGAATATTTTTCAAAGCGGTACTCTTGTACGAAATCTTAATGATTGTTCCTTTATGCTTATTAACCGTCACCTTGGGATGCTTCCCGTATGCAGTTTGTCCTTCAAACATATCCAGATGTAATTCCTCTTCAATCTTGTGGTGACTTGGACCATCTTTAAACGTGGTGAATTTCGCAATAGCGAGTATCACGGCCAACACTCCAATGATCAACCCTAATTTATGCATTGGTGACATGCCCTGACTAGTTCGCTGAGCTGAACGTTTATTATTGCTAACTTTATTGTTAGTACTTATTGCTGGTTGTGCCGCCCCACAGTACGGACAAAATCGCGAATATCCTGGAATTGTGCGACCGCACTTTACACACACTTTATCTTCTACACTCATGGTTTCCCTCCAAAATTATCATCACTAATCATTATACAAAAACTTTAAGCCTTTGCGGATGATATTTATGTGTCAAATTTGCAAGTTGGCTAATTCTACTATTAAAAATCTTAGATAAACGGTTTTACATTACATCAAAATGTGATATTATTTTTCTTCGTAATCGATAATTACTAATAATAATCATTAGCAATGACATATCTAAGCATAAAAATTTGGAGGAATTTTAAGTATGTATTTCACTGATTACCTGACTCCCAAAAGTAAGTCAGCCCATGAAGGCCGTATATTAGACATTCGTACGCTTAAGCTTAACCACCTCAAGACGACCTCGCACATTGCCAATATCGACTGGCGGAATGTCTGTCTTATCTGGTACATCGGCAATAAACGGTTTCCTACCCTGATTTTAGATCGCCAGCAGGGCTTATATGCAATTCCGGCCAAGCCGAGTTCTTTGATGAAGCAATTAATGAACATGCGCCCCCTTGGGTGTAAGCGCACAATGATGGCGGCCGCCAAGCATGTCGGCGTTAATAATTACGTGCCCACGGTTCAAGGAGAGTTCTGCATGTCACCATTGAAATCGGTTGATGGTAAGGAACAGTCTTGGCTGGCCTTACACCACATTGACGATTATACAATTGGTAATCGCTCTGATAATTCGCTGGTGCAATTCAGAGGTTGTCATGAAAAGGTGCTAATTCCAACTACTCACCGTTTTATTTTCAATCGAGAAAAAGATTGGACGGCCATTATGAAATTCCAGCAAACCATTCTTAATACTATTAAAGCAACCTTTGCGGGAGTCAAAACCAGTGCTACTGAAATTTCTCAATACCAAGCATTTGCTTCAGAAGTTCGTGAATTTGAATTAGAAGCCGTTGAAGAGTGGACAGAAAAAGTCCTGCGATACGTAGGCTTCGATGAGCAGACACTAGCACCAACGTTGAAAGAATTGATGAAAGAGTTTGATTCATAAGTTGATGTCAGTTTATATAAAATAATTATTCGCACACAAAAAGCCATCCCAATTAAGGAATGGCTTTAATTTTATCTATTTGTAAATTGAAAAAAATTTCTTGTTAGCTGAGATAAAAGCGAGAGTTATCATCCATACTTTAATTGAACAATCCCACTATTTACTATAGGTCCCTATCTGATGATTAAACAGTCTTTATTTCTGTAATTTTTGGCAATTGTGATAAAATCGTCTATGGCATAAATATATTAGTGCCTATTACATTTTGGATGGAACATTTTGATAAAAGTAAATTTAAAAAAGGTTCTTTTGGCAGTTGGTTTAACTCTTTCTATGATGTCAGTTAGCGGAATCCATTCTCAAGCCGCAGATGATACATCTTTAGATAGCCTATCCTATTCGCCAGATCAATCTATTATATATAATAATAAAAAGTCATCTAGTGGCGATTTTTATGAATGTTATAATACGACCACGAACTTTAATGGTATACAGATCGCTACAAAATTAACGCCACTGATAATGGTGATAATAGCAACATTATCGATAATAATGTGTCGCCCAACTTTTACAAAGATAAGGGCGAAATTAATGGTTCGCAAGCTGTTTCGTCATTGTTCTTAATCAATAAAAACAAATTTGATTCTGGCGAAGCACACATTGTAAGCCAACTTTCGATCCCTGAAAAAATGAATGCTGGTGCTAAATTGTATACACTTCAATTCTCATCTCAGACATCAGGTGTTAATTTAACATTCAATAATGCTTCTTTTAATTATTTAAAAAATTTAAATAAAAATTATCCTGATTTGAAGATTGGTCTAGAGTCCGCTAGTCACACAAATGATAAGGCTATTTCTGACCTACCTGAAGGTACGGATATTAGTAATATGAACTATACAGGTCTCACCTTCATGACGGATGACGGTAAATTACCGTCTGAATTAAAACTCGATATTCCGGTAAGCATCGATTTAAAAGGTGCCAACTTGCAACTCGAATCCGCTCAATTAGGTGATTTTAACAACTTGTTGCAAAATAGTACCACTAATCAAGATTTCTTTAGAAGTATGACTAACGCTTCCTTAATTACAACTGGTGTATATCATTTTCAAGCTAATAATGATGATCAAGACAATGGATGGGCATACAACAAGTCGTTCTTTATGTTATACAATCCTTCTGATTTAACCGTTAACAAATCGTTAACTATTAAAGAGGGACAGAATATTGATCCCATAAAAGACTTTAATGTTAATCCATCAGATGGCATTACTTATGTAATTAAATACTCAAACGGAAATGTAGTATTTGATAGTGCAAAAGACTCACCAGATAAACTCAAAGACTTAAAAGCTGCTGATGATTACTTTCAGTAAATTTGGCTATAACGATGCAACAGCTGAACTAACAGTTACTAAACCGGAAACAAGCAATCATGGTAATAGTGGGAATAATAATTCTGGTAGCGGATCAGTAACCAATCCAACGCAACCAAGCACCCCCTAACCAACCTTCAAAGCCAAGCATTCCTAGTCAACCACAACAACCATCACAGCCTGCATTACCAACTCCAAGTGTGCCAGGAAATAATTCTACCGGTTTGCCAAACTGGGCAGCGGTAAAAGGTCAATCAATTTATGGTATTAAAGGGTTCTATTTGTACAAGCACGCCAACTTTAATAAGAACCAACGTGTTAAGTATTACGCTAAAACCAGTCGTGTAAACCGACCACAATTTATTGTTAAAGGCTACAAGACAGATGATAATGGTAATTTACGATACAAAGTCCAACAATATAATCCATCTAATGGTAAATATGTCGCCGGAACTAAAGGTTACATTACTGCGAATGAAAAATATGTTGTGAGAGCATATTACACAACAACCCCAAAGAATAAAAAGATTAAGGTTCTTAGCAAGAATGGTGTTAAATCATATAAAAATATTGAATTAACTGGTAAAGCTAAGCTCTATAAGAAAGGTAGCACTTTAAAAGTTAAATCAATTAAGAAGTACAAATTAGCCACTCGTTACCAACTAACCAATGGTAATTATGTGACTGGAAGTAAAAAATTCATTATTTGGAAATAAATATGATTAAGAGGCATCCGTCTTAGACTAAGATGGACGCCTCTTTTAATATTATTTTATAAATTTAAGCATTAATTGGCCTGTGATTTCTATCAGATTTATTAACTACATTAATAGCACAAACTTTTATAAATTAAAAAGCCATTCCTAATTGAGGAATGGCTTTAATTAGTTATTTGTAAATTGCGACAAGCTTCTTGTTAGCTGAGATGTAATTACCATTACTCAACTTATAACGCATAGTTAAATTGTGAGCCTTCTGACTAACAACGCGAACCTTAGTACCATACTTGTAATGCTTAGCTTTGCTAGTTAAACTTACATTCTTGTATCCATTAATTCCCTTCTTATTAATCACTTTGAAGTATTTAACCTTCTTGGTTGAGTAGTAAGCGGGAACAACGTTCTTAGTAGCTTTGATATAACCAACTTTTCCATTGGTCTTCTTGTTTGAGTTACCAAACTTTGCATTGGCATCACGAACTTGATACAAGAGTCCGTTCTTTGAGTTAACAATCTTAGTTACCACAAACATTGGGCGTTGTTGGCGAGTGCCAGCCTTGTAGTAAATCCGGCCACTCCTACTCCTACCAAGACTGGTAGTCTTGTACAAGTAACCACCTTTGTTCATAATAACCGCCATCTTCTTTTGAATAGTTCCTAGTGATGGCCCAGTTGTGTTTGAGTTACCAGAATTGTTTGATCCAGAACCTGGATTAGATGGTGTCACATTACCATTTCCAGAATTATTGTTGTTTGAACCATTCCCCGGATTGGATGGGGTTACACTACCATTTCCAGAGTTATTGTTATTTGAACCATTTCCTGGGTTAGATGGATTTACATTACCGTTCCCACTATCCTTGTTTGGAACAGTAACTGCAATCGTCTTAGTAATGTTGTATCCGTCTTGGACATAATGATAAGTTACATTGTAAGTTATGCCTGACTTAGTATTAACTAAGTTACCATCTTTATCGATTGTTGCGCCACCATCAACCGTGACGGTTAAGTTGCCCTTAGTATCATTTTCCGAATTGAAAATGGCATTAACATCTAATTTAGTATTTTGACTTGCTTGGTTGGGTGCATATACTACCAAGTTATCCTTAGCATTCCATTTACCATCGGCATCCGCATTGGTTTTAACATTATCAGTATCAATAACTTTTATAGCTTGGAAATTAATGCCGCCAATACCATTATGGTTGAGCATATCAGGAAACGTAGTTTGGTTACCTTGATTATCAATCAGATTTGAATTAACAGGAGTTGCATCACTTTTGGTAAGTTCATCTGCAGCAAATACCTTACTTTGACTAAGTAATTTAATGGGTGCATTTGAGCTGCTTGTGCTTGGGTAGTCAAATTGGAAGTAATCTGTTTTTTTCTGCCCATCAAATGAAGGCGTCGTATAACCATTATGCTCAAGCCAACTTGTAATTGATTCTTTACCATCGGCTGACTTTATCTTGCTAATGTCAACATACATATTTCCACCGGGGTATAACGCTGAATCACCCAAATCAGCATTTTGATTCTTAAAAGTAATTTCGTCAGGACTTACCGCTGGCATTTGCGATTGTAAAGCTGCAGCCTGCTGTGTATACAAGTTATCACCGTTATCATAAGTGGTAAGTAAATACTTCCAGTAGCTAAATCAGACTTACTACTAAAGATTGGAGTGGCCGGAGTCTTAGGTGTATCAGTAGTAATCATAAAAGTAGATGTGGCAGAACCGTAAACACCAAATGTCCATTGATCATTCAAACCATCAGTAATATTTTTACCATTTGAAGCTGGGCCTAAAGGAATATAAATAGACTTAGACTGTTTAGAATCAATATTAGCCATGAAAAAAACTGAAGTAGCAGACACACTCGAAAGAGTCACACCTGAATCTGCGGTAACATCACCCAGAATTGCAGAATAGCCATTATAAAGAGCTGGTGTTTCTACATGAAAGAAAACATTGTTCCATGGTTGATCTGATGTATTTGTGAGCGTAATCTTTGCTTCATATTTCTGTGAATTTGACTGAAATTGTTCCTTAATTTGGTTAGTATCAACTGTCGCATTTGTGGAGCGGTTTTGATTTTCATCATAGTTCATGGACGTCGAACTATTTCCAAGTTGAACCGTCAATGTCGCATTGTGCCCACTAGCATTGGAGATAGGTGTTGAATCTCCACCGGTAAAAGCTCCCCCAGTTGAATCAGCTCGACTAGTTAGGCCTACTAAAGCAGATCCTCCAATAATTAATAATAATGTGAAAACAAAAGTTACTAATCGTTGAAGCACATAGTCCTTACTGGTTACTTTCATTTGTTGTTTCCCCCTCTTAAAAATATAAAACATGTGGTTTATCAATTTCGCTCTGCAATTATAACACCCCATGACATTTTTTTGTTGGGAATTGAATGTTCGGTTATCCCCCAGTAATTAGCGCAAAAATCAACGCCGTTAATCATATACATATGATCATAACCAAATTATTATTTTTAATTATTCATCTAACAAGCAATCACCCTCATTAAACCACAAAAATAATCCCGAACCGTCATAACTCACGCCGACCATTCGAGATTATTTTCATCATTAATTATTTAAATTGTTCATACAACTGCTTAACATTCATCTTATCCGCACCATCAGTACCATTAATGGTAAATGACTTGCTTGGAGTACCAGCATAATATAACATCAAGAAATTATTCTCACCGAATTTACCTTGAATAGCTGGTGCGGGTGTTTGATTAACAGTTCCGGCATAAGCTCCAGGATTGTAGCCATTTCCATTGCTGCCATCTCCAGTAGTATTAGCAATTTGAGACTTCGTTAATTCAGCGCGATATACAATTAATGGAACATTAAAAAGTGCTTCATTAATCGTTCCATTATTATTTAAATCGCCACTAGATAAGATTTTACCAGTACTAGTATTCTCGACATAATAAAATTCACTAGCATTGGCCTGTTGCAATACATTTGAAAGCTGATCAGCAGACAAGGTCGTTCCAGCTTCCCCACGTAACCCATTCACAATATCATTAAGAATAGTATTATATTCAACCACTTGGTTGCCTGTGTAAACTGCTGAAATCATATCTCCAGCAGTTTCACCATTTTGAACTGGGCCAGCCAATAGAGTCTGTGAAGTATTCGTAAACAGTACTAGTTCTGGTTGCGGATTTGGTGCAACCGTAATTTCAGCTGTTTGACCATAATCAGCCATCCTTAAAGCTAAACTATTTGCTAATATCTGTTGATCAGACAATCCAGAAATGCCATAATTACCACTAATATTAGCATCGTTTAACAGCTTTTGATATGCTGCCGATAATCCAGCAGTGTTGACAGTGTGACTATCAGTAATTACCTGACCATACTCATTAGCAATTGTCTGCGATCCAGTCGATTCACTATCCTGCTTAGGCAGAGTTAGCACCCCTAGCAATTGTCCTTCGGTACTCTTGATCCGAATTCTTACCACTTCTTCAGGAATTGGTAATACAGTCACATCACTTTTCTTAATCCAAGCACCATTAAGATCATGATTAGTTGGGTTACTAATCTGATACCAGGTTTCACCTTCACGAGTTGTCTTAACTGCCTGAGATAATGTAAATGTCACATTATTATACTTAGAAGCATCAGTAATGATTGGTCCATCACCGTTCTCCCGAGCTCGGCCAATCTTATATTGGGACCAAGCTGGTTGTGAATAAAAAGTCGTGTTACTGCCACTAGCAGCATTACTCTTCAGTTGATAAGCTGTCTTATTGTCAGCCTGACTATCATTAATCGCATTAGTAGTGGTATAAGCCTTCACCCCAGCATTAAACTGGTTGCTTACCTTACCACCATAGATCCAGCCACGGTATGACTTATCAAATGAAACGATTTTATAGTACACAGACCCTCGATTGGTCGTAGCCACGCGATATGCCCGCCAATTTTTTTGGCCTTGTTGACTATTTTTCAAAATATTTAACGTCGTCTTCGTTGCGACAAGTCGAGCACCTTTTAAAGTTCCCGCCTTAGTATATATGGCATTAGTTCCAGTCACATTAACATTCCGAGTAGGAGCTGACGTGCTCATTACATTATTCGAAGTAACTTTCGCGTATGTCTTAGCAGATGCTGATTGTCCATTGATCACACCTGAAACAGCAGCTAATCCAAGCGTTGCAAAGCCGATCAGTAATATGTTTTTTAAATTAGTCTTCATTGTCTTCCCCCGTTTCCTAATAGGTTCTTACTTATGACTTCAGTGTACAAAACGGCCTAAAAATAATCAATGGATTGTAATGATATATCCCCTTAATTATTTTTAGGTTACAATTATTTAACTAAACGATAACGATACTTTACAAGTTTATAAAATTGATTGCCAAATAAAAAAACATCTCACAAGTATATGCGAGATGTTTTTTCTATTTATTTAAAGTTCAGAATTATGATAAATCCTATTTGAATAGGCCTGCTAATCCTCCAGCAAGTGCTCCTGCAGCAGAAACTACGTCAGTGATACCTTCAGCAATACCGCTGATTATTTTGTTGGTTGAAGGATCTGTTGATGTACCCGGTTTGCTTGGAGTTCCTGTTGATGTACCCGGTTTGCTTGGAGTTCATGTCGATGTACCAGGGTTACTTGGAGTTCCCGTTGATGTACCTGGGTTACTTGGAGTTCCCGTTGATGTACCTGGGTTACTTGGAGTTCCCGTTGATGTACCTGGGTTACTTGGAGTTCCTGTCGATGTACCTGGGTTACTTGAAGTTCCTGTTGATGTACCTGGTTTATCATTCTTAGCAGCAGATTGTAAGTAAGTAAAGATTTGTTTCCAAGTAGCTCCTTGACTCATACTACTTGGATCACCTTCATACTTGGTAATGTTGTAATGAATCTCAACATTGATATTGTCAGCAGAAGTTCCAGTGATTGTCACACCAGAATATTCATAATGCCACATTTGAATACTCTTAGCAGGCAGAGCTTGGTCTTTAGTTAAGAATGAATAATGATTGACTGCATAAAAATCAGTTAACCCTTCATTAGCAAGGGCCGTCTTAACATTATCATTGGTAACTGGAGTTCCCTTTGCTAATTTGAAGTCACTGACAAATTTATTTTGAGCATCAACATAAGAATGGCGCGCACCATTCCCACTAGCGATATCTGCATTATCTGACTTCAAAACATCACCAGTACTACTTGGTACCGTCTGTCCATTACCACCATTACTTGATGTATCAAAGGTTGCAGTCTTAACTGCTTGAACTGATGGAGCAGGTGTAGGATTGCTTGGCGTTGTTGGATTTGGCGTTGGCGTTGGTGTCGTTACTTTAGTTGCCACTAAATTAGAAGCTTGAACCCACGCACCATTGATGTCAGCATTTGATGAATTACTAATTTGATACCAAACTTCACGGCTTCTGGAATTATCAACTGAACTGCCTAATGTAAAGGTAGCGTTCTTATAAGCAGTTGCATCACCAATAACGCTGCCATTACCGTTAATTTTGGCCCGTCCAACTTTGTATTGAGTCCATGCTGGAGCTTTGTATAATACGTTGTTTTCGCCTACAACTAAGCCAGTTAATTTATAAACTGTCTTATTATCAGCCCTACCATCATTATAAGTACCAGTAGTTGCAAAAGAAGTTAGTCCACCGTTGAATCGGTATGTGCTGGTTCCCCCATAGACCCAGCCACGGTATGCGCCATCAAATGAAACGATCTTGTAGTAAACAGATCCCCGGTTGGTAGTGGCAACTCTGTAAGCCCGCCAATTATCTTGATCAAGGTTACTAGACTTCAAATCAGCAAGTCTTGAAGCTGAAGCAACCAATTTTGCTCCCTTAGTAGTGCCAATCTTGCTATATAATCCATTATTTCCAGTCACATTAACATTCCGAGCACTAGCAGGAGTTACCATTGATCTACCAAAAGTAACCTTTGCGTATGACTTTGCCGATACTGATTGAGCTTTCATGATACTTGGTAATGTAAGTGAACCAAGAGTCATGGAACTAATTAATAATGCTTTTTTAAAACTAATCTTCATATTGCTTCCCCATACTTAAATACTTCCTTTAAATAACCTAAGTTTACAAAAATATTACAAATTAATCAACATATTATTATAAAATTAGTCCTTTTTAATTATAGTTAACGCTATAAATTATTCATATAAGTCAGTAACACCGCTCGTGACTCCAGCAAACAGTTATTTCCTCAAAAATCAAACTTTACAAATTCATTACAAATTAATCGACAGGTCGTTATTCACTTTGTTATTTTTAATTATAATTGACGGCATAAAGCATTCCTGTTAGCCAGAATGACATCTTCTTTACGATATTATCAAAGAATATCTTTAAAACTGTTTATTCAAGGGCATTAGGTGCTGTAATAAGTTACTGATCAATTTACTTTTTTCAGTTTCTTGATTATTTGGAAATACACACTTTATTAGTAGAATTTTTAAAGATATAGTCATATACGACTGAGCACATTGTTTTTAAATCTACGACATTTAAATTAGAAAAACATTTAATGTTAATTTAATTGTTAACTTACAATAGTACTAATCTACTAAAAAATCAGAATCAAAATTATTTATGTATAAAAATAAGGTATTACCACAATTAATTGCGGTAATACCTTAAAATTAAAAATGTTATTTAATACAATTCAATCGTACTAGTTATTAAATAAGTCGGCTAAATTAGCATTAGCTTGTCCTTGTTTAACTAAAACATTCTTCTTTTGAACTTTGTATGATAATTGTGTGGTGTTTGTAGCATTCACTTCAGTCTTACCGGCAACCTTGTTTCCAGTAACACCAGTATTAGTGTAATGCCAGATTTGATAAGTGTTTCCTTCAGTTAATGGGTTATTGTTTGAGACAAATTGTGCAGCAGCACCATCACCTGATGTATAAACAACGTAGAAATCATCGAGGTTTTGTGCTTTTAATGCAGTTAAGATAGTGTCATCGTTAACGGTTGCCCCATTTTGAGCTCTGATAGATGTTGCGAATGCATTCTTTGCAGTAGTGAATGGCACTTTTGATTTACCGCTTGCTTGAATATAAGCATTAGAATTTGATAATACATCCGCGTTACCTGCAGGTTGAACACCATCAGTAGTTGCAATTGATGAAACAGTACCAAATACTAAGTTATCAGCAGTAAATGCTTGAACAGTTGCGGCGGGAGCAACATTAATAGTGATTTCATTGCCAAATGTTGCGTTGTTAGCAACTGCCGTGTTGTTTGCTTGTTGTCCAGGAGTCAAACCAGCGTATGAATATGATGTCAATGCAGGTAGAGAACTAGTCCAGTATGAAGCAATTTGTGCATTTTGTGCAAACAAATTAGCATCGGCACGTCTAATAGTAGCTTGAGCGGTTGCATCATTGTTTTGGTTAGTTAAAGTAACTTTACCTAATGATTTGTTAGTTGAAGCATCAACGAAGTTTACTCGAACTTGATTTTGTGCAACTGGAGTTTCTGCTGGAGTAGCAGTAACTACGTCGCTAGCCTTAACGTAAGCACCGTTTAAGTCAGCGTTAGTTGAGCCGATTTGGTACCAAGTTTCGCCTTCACGTGAAGTAGTAACGGCTTTGTTAAGGGTGAATGTAGCATCCTTGTAAGCATCAGTAGAAGTGATTACTTTACCGTTAGCTGCTTTGGCGCGGCCAACACTGTATTGTGACCAAGCTGGTTGGGCAAATACAGTAGTGTTAGCAGTTGCGCTAGTTGAAGCAAGCTTGTATGCAGTCTTGCCATCAGCCTTAGCATCAGTAGCATCTTGAGTAGTAGCGTATGAAGCGATACCACCAGCAAATGCTGAAGTACTCTTACCACCATAGATCCATCCACGGTATTGCTTGTCGAATGAAACTACCTTGTAGTAAACTGAGCCACGGTTAGTAGTAGCAACACGGTAAGCACGCCAGTTCTTTTGGCCTTGCTTGCTGTCTTTAACGTTTGAAAGAGTAGTAGTTGATGCAACTACCTTAGCACCCTTCAAAGTACCAGCCTTAGTATATAGTGCGTTTGTGCCGTTAACATTAACGTTACGTGAGTAAGCGTTAGTAGTTAGGGCTTGGTTTGAAGTAACTTTAGCGTATGATTTTGCTGAAGCATTAACTGAACCAGCTGCTGCAACGAAACCTAAAGCTGCCAAACTGACGAATAATGATTTCTTTAAACTTGACTTCATTATTGTGTATCCTCCAATATAATTTTATTTACCGCTTTGTGTGAACGGTACAGTCAATTCAATTAGTTAGAAGACAATCCTCTTACTTGAATTGAATCAACTTTACTCTTTGAAGTATATAGCTATATAGCCGCCAGCGCAATAAATACAGGTCGAATTCACGGATTTGTTAAAGTGGTAATCTTTATGTAATATTTCATAAATCACTATAATCCCTTATATCATATAGGATTAATGACTATCAACACTCTAATTATGTTCGAATGTTAATAGTTAACAGGCACCATTAATTGCATACAACCTTTCCAAATCATTGCCCAAAGCGCTGTAAGGTAGCCACTTGCTTACATTTAATTCGTATGTTTAATTTATAAATATCTAATAAAAAAGTACCCGCTGGAAATCATTCCAAGCGGGTACTTTTTATTAGATATTGTTAAAACGAATTACAAATTTGAGACGGTTATTGACGCTTAAATCCGGTTATCAAAGATCGTATTGCGCAAAGTTTCTGAATAACGGGCCGCCACGGGCTTAACATATGGGTTAACACCGTCTTTATCAAACATTTTTAAGGCCGCAATCTTATCCATTTGAGCTTTAGCCACACTAGCTGTCAAGCCATCCTTGGCGTAGTTCAGCTGCAAAGTCTTGATTTTCTTGTCACTTGCTTCAAAGATTAATTCTAATTTACTCATTGATTATTCCTCCAGAATTCTTATTCAACACCAACGTGATCAGTAGTTGCGATAGTTGCATCAATAACACGGTCACCAGTCAATTCTTTTAAAACACCAGCGAAGCCGACAACTTGGTCTGCAGATACGTCGCGAACTAGGCTAGTAAATGAGTGCTTAACACCCTTTTCATGACCTTCTCCAACGAAAGTGTAGGTTACGTTTGACTTCATCCAATCTCGATTCAGCATTGTTTGACTCTCCTTTATTAGTTGATGTAAGTGATTGGCCAACCCTTACATCTATTAGTAACGAAATAAAGCGGTCAATGTGTAAACTTAGATTTGAATATGCTTGGCTTTTTGTAAGACACTGCGTTTCCATTTATAGACGGTTGGACGACTAACCCCACGTTGATCAGCAATCTCAGTAACGTTCAACCCATATTTATAAGCTGCCAACAAGTAGTGTCGTTCATCTTTAGTGCAGATATCCATTAATTCTGCGAACGTCGCCTGCGTCTCACAGTCCCCTACATAACTATGTTCGGTGGGGATCTCAAATAGCTCATCTTGATTGGCCGTCGGTTCATCTGGCACATATTTGTGGTCATTGACCGTCGATTGTTTACGTAAGTAATCTAACATTGACCAGTACACTTTTTGATAGATATAAACTAGTTGCCGCTTCTCATTAGTCTTGGGTGCCTTAAGGTAAGCGTTGACGAAAGTTAATCTACCTTCTTGCACCATGTCATCATAGTATTCATGGTTAGGACTAATATGCAGCCGGCGCAATACACCGAAGATGACGACCTCATGGTCACCAGTAGTTAAGAATTCAAATGCTTCATTATATTGTTCGTTAGTTAGCTCGTGATTCATTTTGGAATCTCCTCATTGACTGAATTGATCCAAGGCCCTTGTCACGATATATAAGTATGCCCACAAGTTAACGGGAGAACTACTGGATAGTTTTGCACAATTAAACGCTGATATAACAGCGTTTAATTGCTTTTTATGTGCATAAAAGTGGCGAGTTTCTTCTATTAATATTTTGAGATAATTAAGCGGGCTAACTAGTTCACTTATCAAAATCATCGGGGTATTATTAAAGCGTCAATATAATGTTTGAGGGGGGATTATTAATGGATAACTTAAGAAAAAATCCGTGGCTAGGGTTAACCGCCATCGGATTACTAACGGTCATGGAGAATATCGATGCATCCATTGTTAATATTGCGATGCCGATTATCTCGAAGTCATTACATGTACCATTGAGCCAAACTGCGTATATTTCAATTATTTATATGGTGGTCTTATCCGGGCTGCTAATTTCATTTGGTCGATTAGGCGATATTATCGGTAAGACTAAGGTCTTCAAGTCTGGAACCTACATCTTTATTTTAGGATCGTTAATGGCCAGCATTAACTTAGGCTTCGAATTCCTATTGTTCGCCCGGGTTGTCCAATCAATTGGGGCTGCCGCTACCTTATCTAACAGTTATGGGATTATTTCTCAAATCTTCAGTCCCACGCAACGGGGCCGAGCCATGGGAATTAACACCATCTTCATCTCCGCTGGATATGTGGCCGGGCCAGCATTAGGAGGATTACTACTACAATACTTCCCATGGAATTCGATCTTCATCATTAATATTCCAATTGGGATTGTGGCTATTATTATGAGCTGGTTGTTCTTGAACTTGGACGACGATGCTACTAAATCTGGTAATTTCAAGTATGATTACGCCGGATCCGTTCTACTATTCGTCAGCATCGCGCTCTTCTTTACCGCGCTTGAGATGGCCCAGAGTATTGGCTTTGGCAATCCAATGGTAATTGGCCTCTTTGTCGGCTTTGCCATTGCCGCAATTGCGTTTGTCTTTGTCGAACGAGACGTGCCAGCGCCAACGCTAGATTTTTCATTATTTAAGAATCATATTTATAGTTCAGCACTATTTGTGGGGGCCTTATCCCCAATTGTTAATTCAATATTTAGTTTTATTTTTCCAATCTACTTACAAAGTTTTAGAGGTATCAGCGTTGGTATTACTGGGGCGTTAGTCTTGATTTCTCCAGTTACTACTGCGATTGCCGCACCCATTGGTGGCTTAATCGGTGATAAGACTTCTAAGGAAGCAATGATTATTGCTGGTTTAGCCTTAATGTTCTTCGCACAAGTTGACTTTTACTTCTTTGATGCGAAGACCTCGATTGCCTATATTGTAGTGGCCATTATTCTGAGTGGAATTGGTACGGGGATTTTCATCGGCCCTAACACTGCCACGATTATGGCCCCGATTTCTAGAGATAAATTGGGCGTGGCTGGGGCTTCCCAGACATTGGCGGTTAACTTAGGTAACATCATCGGGATATCACTAGCATCCCTAGCCATCTTCACCACCATGACGCATCTTGCCGGTTACAAAGTTAGCGGCTATCTACCAAGCCATCCAGAATGGTTTATCTATGGAACGCGCTTAACCTTTTTAATTGCGGCTGGTTTAATGCTTCTCGGAATTTTCATTACCGGATGGCGCGTGGTGCGAAAAATGAAATAATTTATAACTCATAAAAACAAGACAGCAAATCTAAAACGATTTGCTGTCTTGTTTTATGTATAACTAAATAATGCTAATAAAAAAATCAACCTAGCCAAGTTAACTTAGCTAGGTTGATTGGTAGTTAATATTATTCGTCTTGATGACTATTTACCTTCTTTGTTAGGATCATTGAACTCTGTGTCTGGTGACATATCGTTCCAAGTTGGTGCATTTTTGGGATCTTTTGAATCGTCTTTGTCGTCTACTTTTTGATCTTCATTCCGTGGATCGTCTCGCATATCCTTAACGTTTAGATCTTCTTTCTTCTTATCTTCTTCATGCTTGTCACCAGAAGGTATTACATCACTTAATTTTTCAATAATCTCTGTCAATTTATTTTCTTTTGCCATATACTACCTCCAATACTAAGCTTTAGCCATTGACCTAGTGATAAAGGAAACCACAATTACGACAATCACTGCTCCAACGATGGCAGGGAAGATTGCCATCCCAGCTAAATGTGGTCCCCAGCTTCCAAGAACTGATTCACCTAGCCAAGCTCCAACTAATCCACCAATGATGTTACCAATCCAACCCATTGGCATTCCACGACTTACAATTGCACCAGCAATTGCTCCAATAATTCCACCGATAATTAATTGCCAAATTAAACTTAACATGTCGTTCACCTCTTCTTTCTTTTAGTATATCTGTAGTCTAACATACGTTTTAAATTATTGTTTGAATAAACTACTGATTATGCATGATTTTTTTGTGACCATGAATTTAGCGATAATCAGCCATCTTTTTCTTAAACGTGGCTTCCGTAATTCCGTTAGCCGCGAAAGTGATTGCGTGCGCTCCCGCGTCAATCGTTTCCTGAATTTGTTCATCAGTTTTACCGCCCGAAGCAATAATTGGAAAATTAGGATACTTATCTGCTAACTCACTTATTACCCAACGAACCAGTTGTGCCGTATTTTTACCACCGGCAACGTTAAATGCTGACGTCCCTGCATCAATCTTTTTTAACAGATCAACTTGATCATTAGTTACCGTGTAGATAATTGGCACATCAATGGCCTGGCGCACACTCTCAATCGTTTCATCGGTTGCGGGACCATTCAAAACGACGCCTTGGGCACCGCCCTCTTCAGCGAAGAACCCATTAGTTGCTGACCGCAACCCTTTGGTTAAGCCTCCACCAATACCGGCTAGCACTGGCACCTTAGATGCCGTCGACACTGCTTCCAATATCTTAGTATTTGGAGTCCATGGATATACTGCAAATACCGCATCAGCATTACAATTTGCGATAACCGCTACATCCATCGTATAGATAATACTTTTGATGACTTTACCATATATTCGGATGCCCGGTGCTTCATTAATTACTTTAGGGGCTTCCACAATATCTGCTCTTAATTCTGAAGATAAATCTGGTATTTCACGTTGTTTCTTTGCCATTGGCCTCCCTCCTTTCTGTATTAATCTTATCTTTATTATAAGTTATATGCATTTTATTCTAAATAAATAACTCTGAAACCTCTTTATCAGAATTCTGGCTTCAGTCACTTTTTAGGCGCTTTTTAGTCATAATTATTTTCTATAATTAACTTAAAAACTGGAGGAATTCTGATGGACTATCAAAAGTTGATTACTAAGCTTAACAAACAGCATCTCACTATCACCGCAGTTGAAAGTCTCACTGGCGGAACATTTCAGAGCGAGTTAGTTAAAGTTCCCGAGGCTGGGAATACTTATCTGGGTGGCTTTATTACTTATGCTACGGAGTCAAAGTCAAAAATATTAGGGATTAGTGAAGAGTTCGTTGACCAGTATGGTGTAGTTGGCAAACTTCCCGCAACTGAAATGGCCATTCATGCCCGCCAAATCTTAGATACCGATATCAGCATAAGTTTTACTGGTGCCGCCGGCCCTGACAAACTTGAAGGTTACCCTGTTGGCACCGTTTTTATTGGCATTGCCGATAGACGTCAATCATCGGCCCATGAATATCATTTCAATGGAGATAGTAGCGAGATTGTAACCCAAGCCTGTCAGCAAGGAATCGACTTATTATTAAACTATTAAGGATTATTAATAATGACTGAACAATCTTATTCCCTTGTGATATGCTTAACTTGTACGTAATACAAGTATAGGGGGATTATTATGAAGAAAGTAATTTTATGGGGCACCATTGTATTTGGAATGTTTGGTATTTTGGTAACTAGCACCACAACCGTAAATGCGGCTACTTGGCACAAGGGAGTTCCAACCATTCTCAAGCATAGCTATTGGCAAGGTAAAGACACCAGCGAATTTTGGAGTTTTAACAATGAGGGTGTGCATTATTACAGGGGATACACAGAGTACATCTCTGGCCACCCAATGTATAAGGTCTCTAAAAAGTCATATACAATCAGAACTGTAGGCAAGAAGAATGCCTATTATTATGTCACCGCAACTAAAATCAATCACAACAAGTTCAGATTCTTTTATCCCTATTCATCAACTGATCAGATGATAGATTACACTTATTTGTATCGTATGTAATTAACATGAGTCCGGGGGATTATCATGAAGAAAATAATTTTATGGGGCACTGTTGTATTGGGAATGTTTGGCATTATGCTGACTAGTCCCACTACCGCAAATGCGGCTACTTGGCATCATGGGGTACCAACATTTCTTAAATCAGGGTTTTGGAAGTTGAATAAACCGAAAAAGATTTACTTTAAGTTCAGTAACCAGGCAATTTATTACCTTTACCAAGATGAAGAGGAATTGGATGCAGGAGTCACCAAAAATCCCATCTTTAAGAAGAATGGCAAGGTATATGTCATCGATAACAAAATTACAAAAGACCGACAAATCACGTTAACCATTCACAAAACTTCTCAAAACAAAGCCATATTTGATATGAGAGAAAACGGTGGTTACCATCACAAAACTCATATGACAAGAATCAATAAATTAACTTAAAAACACATAGAGGGCATTATGAAGAAACTAATTTTATGGGGCACTGTTGTATTGGGAATGTTTGGAATCTTAATGACAAGCACCACAACCGTAAATGCGGCTACTTGGCATCATGGAGTGCCGAAATTTCTTAAATCAGGGTTTTGGACGTTGAATAAACAAAAAAAAATTACATTAAGTTCAGTAACCAGGCAATTTATTACCTTTACCAAAATGAGGGAGAATTGGATGGAGTAGTCACAAAAAATCCTATCTTTAAGAAGAATGGCAAGATATATGTCATTTATAACGAATTTTCTAAGCACCAACACTTCATGGTAAAAATTCGCAAAATTTCAAAAAATAAAGCCACATTCCATTGGAATCAAAAATATGAAGAACATATCAACACTCATATGACAAGAATCAATAAATTACCTTAACATACAGGGGGAGCATTATGAAGAAAGTAATTTTATGGGGCACTGTTGTATTGGGAATGTTTGGAATTTTAATGACTAGTACCACAACCGCGAATGCGGCTACTTGGCACAAGGGAGTACCGACATTTCTCAAGTCAGGATTTTGGACGTTGAATAAACCAAAGCATACTTATATTAAGTTCAGTAACCAGGCTATTTATGATCTAGTTCCAGATGAAGGGGTATTCGATGGAGCAGCCGCAAAAGATCCGGAGTATAAAAAAAGTGGCAAGACATATGTCATTGCCATTAAAATTTCTAAACACCTACACTTCACATACACAATTCGAAAATTTTCTAAAGATAAGGCTTCATTTCATATGAGTGCACCAGATGGAGAACATTTCAGCACTCATATGACAAGAATCAATAAATTACCTTAAAACACACACGGGGGATTATCATGAAGAAAGTATTTTTATGGGGCACCGTTATTTTGGGAATGTTTGGGATTCTGATGACTAGTACCACTAACGCAAATGCGGCTACTTGGCACAAGGGAGTTCCTACATTTCTTAAGTCAGGATTCTGGAATACGCATGCGGACGATAGCTATATACAGTTTACTGACCAAGCCGTCTACTACATTACACCCGCAAATAATTACTATATGGCCGTAATCGGGACTCATCCGAGTTACAAAAAGTCTAATAAGACCTATACCATCAGACATGTAATTTACGATAATAAAGATCTTTCGTTAAAGGCCACACCGATTTCTCACAACAAAGTAAAGTTTTCGCCTTTGGTACCTGGTAAGCACATTATGACTAGAATATCTAAGTTACCTGCTCTCTAAACATTAATTCAAACTTCGTAAAATCGTTTGCGCGTTCGCTGACAATTATGCGGGGTTTTTTCTATGTAAAAAATCACCCGATCATAGTTAGTAACTACCATCAGGTGATTAAATATTATCTTACATCTGTTCTCTAAACATTTCTGAGTTTTGAATGTAGGTAATTTCATCAAATGAGATTCTTTGTTGTAATCGTTCGGCCAATCCTGAATCAATCTCGTTAGAAGTTAACGCTTCTTGAATCAATTCGTATTCAGCGTGGAAGGCCTGTAAGAATAATTGGTAAACCACGTCTGGATCAACGTTTCGGGTATTAACGCGTCGGTGTCTCGTCCGATAAATTCGACGCACAAAGTTAGCTTCCATCCCATGTTCCGTATCATGAGTCTTCAAGAACTCCATGACGGCTTTAAAACCAACGTCTTCAATGGCTAATAGATCTTCACCATGCTTCTCGAATTGGTTCCGCCAGTAAATTCCTTCAAGCTCAATTGGGGCTTTCAAGAAGGCCTCACGAGCTGTCACTAAATCCTTTGATAACCGACCAGTATGCAAGCCGAACCGAATTCGAAGCATTAGGTTCTTCCAGACACTATCATTGGCAGTAAAGTTACTTAATTCAATAAATTCAAAATAGTACGTTAATTCATCATCAGTAATCTTACCGTCATCATGCATTTGTTGGATGGCAGCTTTTTCAGCGTTTTGGGCTTCCTTCATGATCTGTCGTTGAATCCGGCGATTAGGGGTACCGTCCAAGACCAATTGCTGCTGCAATGAATCAATGACAATCTGGGCTTCCCCAAGATGTTCTTTTTCCTTAGCAACTTCACTAATTGCGGCTTGAATCATCCGCTTAACCCACTTGTATCGTGGTTGATCGACAGACTTGGTTGGCACAATCAATGGAATCAACACCGTTGGGGCGACCAAACTGACAATAATAATGACCGCAGCCACGAAGATCATGGGACTTCTGAAGACGAACGGTTCATTATTACCAATCACCAAGGGCATTGAGAATGCCAATGATAAAGTGATGGTTCCGTGGGCTCCACTAAGGGCCATGATCAAACTATCTCGCCATGACCGTTCTTGATTATCATTGCTTTTAACTAAGAAATGGCTCCACAACATCCGCACAACTAATTGAGCAGCATACAAAGCAATTCCTAGTAACGATAACCGCCAGATAGCGAACGCTGAGTCAGGACCATAATGCATTGCCAGAATGACGCTTGGTAGTGATAGTCCTAACAAAACAAATACGATGCCGGATAACATCCCCGATAACACTTCCCACACGTTGCTAGTAACAATTTGCATCCGTGATGAAGTCAACCGGAGTTTTTCTCGTTCAGAACCCTGAGCTAACCCAGCCGCCACAACGGCTAAAATTCCGGACATATTCAGCTTATCTGCTAATAGGTAAACCAAGAATGGCGTCAGGATTTGAATTGGCACCATGATAACTGACGTATCATCGTGATGCCGGATCAAGAATAACCGTATGCTGACAATGGCAATTCCCAAGACCGCCCCAAAGATAATCCCCCCTAAGAATTCCCAGAGAAAGACTTCAATGGTTCGGGTTATATGAAATGATCCGGAAACATAGGCCTCCAAAGCCACTTCAAACAAAACGATGCCGGCTGCATCATTAAACAATGACTCATTCTGCAGAATCCCCATCTGTTCTTTGGCAATCGGGCTCGTTTCAAAGATCGAATTAACTGCAGCTGCATCAGTTGGCGTAACGACGGCCATTAACGCAAAGCTCAAGCTAAGAGGTAACACTGGATCAATCCAATGCAACCCGGCCCCGACGACTAAGACGGTAACTAACACCAATCCCACCGCTAACGACAGGATATTAGTGATTGATCGACCAATCCA
This sequence comes from Lentilactobacillus kosonis, assembly GCF_003864335.1. GTDB lineage: Bacteria > Bacillota > Bacilli > Lactobacillales > Lactobacillaceae > Lentilactobacillus > Lentilactobacillus kosonis. The sequence continues at coordinate 148,356 of NZ_BEXA01000001.1, forward strand.
TAATCGGGAACTATTTTGCGCTTCGTTGTACAGCAATGGCGAAATAATAGCTAATGAAAATGTCAGTGGATTTAGCACAAAATCCCGATAAACTGGCAATATTGTCAGTAAAATTCCGATTCCAATCAAGAAGAATGGCAAGGGAACAATCTTAATGTGGTTAGCTAGGATATTTCCAGCCACCACTCCAGCCAGGAGAATAATAATCAATAAGACTTGATTCATGTTTGACCCCCCAAAATAATTAATGTGGGCCGGCTTGTCCCAATCATTAATTGTATTTATTAACTCAATTATACTAGCTTTACTAAGATCTGTAGAAATTAACTAGTTTTTGATTAGTCACCTAGTACTTTGAATTCCTAGTAACCAGCCAAAATCCAAGTCCCACCGCAATAATGGCGGTAATCAGGGCCAATGCGTTCAGTAGACCACTCATAAATGCTAAGAATTGTAGGCCACTAATTACTTTTAGCACGATGGAACTTAGGATCAACACAATAGCCATCAGCTGTAGTTTTTGTTTACTCATCCCAACCGTCCTTTCTATCTGTAATATAGCTTAGCTTAATTTAGCTAATAAAAAAAGCCATCCCCAGGGATGACTTTTGAAATTAATTATTTAAGCTTATTTTTCACCGTAAACTTTAGCAGTTCTAACCATGTTAGCAACAAATCCGTATTCGTTGTCGAACCATGTAGCGGTCTTAACAACTTGGAAGTCACCGTTTGAAGTTACTTCAGTCAAAGTTGGGTCAAAGACAGCACCGTGAGTGTTGCCAATGATATCTGAAGATACGATTTCATCTTCATTCCAACCAAATGCGGCATTGCCTTCAGTGTATGGCTTGATTGCTTCGTTAACTTGGTCTGCAGTAACGCCTTTTGTACTAAAGACAGATACTAATTCACAGACAGAACCATCAACTACGGCAACACGTTGTGCGTGTCCTTGTAGATGACCATCCAATTCTGGAATAACCAAACCAATAGCCTTAGCAGCACCAGTTGAATGAGGAATCGTGTTAGATGAAGCCGTTCTGTTAGGTCTGAACTTCTTGCTCTTAGGACCATCCAAAATCATTTGTGAACTAGTGAAGGCATGGATAACTGTCATGGTACCAACTTCAATTCCAAATTCTTTGTTCAAGTAGTATGCCATAGGTGCTAAGGCATTAGTCGTACATGAACCAGCTGAGATGATTTGGTCATTTGAGTCGATGGTGTCATGGTTAACGTTGTAAACAACGGTCTTCATTTGACCAGCAGGAGCTGAAATCAAGACTTTCTTAACGCCGGCATCCAAGTGAGCTTGTGATTTTTCCTTTGAAGTGTAGAAACCAGTACATTCAATAACCATTTCCACACCGTTTTTATCTACCCAAGGAATTTGTGCAGCATCTTTTTCAGCGTACACTGGAATTTCCTTACCATCGATGACGATAGCATTGTCAGTTGAGCTAACTTCATGATTTGAAATTCCATGAGTTGAATCATATTTAAATAAGTAAGCAAGCATTGATGGGGTTGTTAAATCATTGATTGCAACAACTTCAAGCTCTGGATCATTAACTTCAAGAATTCTCTTTAATGTTAGGCGACCGATACGACCGAAACCATTAATACCAATTTTTACCATTGATAATCCCTCCAAAAAAACTTTTTTAGTAATTACTACAAAAAACATGAACCACATGACAACCAGGAAGATTCACTAATCATCTTATTGTCACGATTAGTATACAAAACTTTTATCAAATATGGTTAAATAAACACTTTCGATTTGTAATTAGCTCTTAGCAGTCTTTCTCATTTGCATTAACCGATATAGTTCCACGAAAATGGCAATGACGGCTAAACCAACCGTAATCCAAAAAACATTAGCATAAGCATGCATAAAGCTTGCCCCTAATTGAGGTGTTACTCGTCTAGTTCCTGGCAATTGCATGAACAAAGCTGATGACGCGAAACTAATCCCGATAGTCATCCCTAAAGTTCTAGCAAATGAATTAAATGAACCGGCAACTCCGTACAATGACTTATCAACTGAACTCATGGTCATGGCATTGTTTGGTGATAGGAATAATCCCATCCCAATCCCGTTAATTACAACTGGGATAATGATTAACACAAGATTCAAGTTGGCAGGATATAAAGCGTAACCGATTTGGGAAATTGCTAAAATAACTAAGCCTAAAGCCGTTAGCATTCCTCGGTTCCAATGATCAGCTAAGTACCCCGAAATTGGGGTAACAAATAACATCGTCAATGATTGTAACATCATAATTAAACCACTATAGAATGGTGATAAGCCTGAGAAACTTTGCAGATAAAATGGCAATAAAATATTTGAAACGGCGTTAATCAACATTGCAGCTAACATAACTACAATGGAAATCATGTACGTTGAGTTTCTAAGTAGTTCTCGGGCAATCCAGGGTGATTTTGAACGATCGTCTTGGTAGAAGGAATAAACTGTTAAAGCAGCACCAACTACTAATAGTAACCCACCCCAAGCGATATTCTTAGCTCCGGTTTGGAGTAATGAACCACTCATAAAGAAGATAATCATTCCGATAGTGAAAATGTTTTGACCAGTCCAGTTAGCGCCCTTCATCTTAGGCCGAATCTCACTGAACCCACCTTTAGGAAGTGGCAAAATCTTAAATCCAATAAATAATACAATAATTCCAAGTGGCACATTGATAAGATAAATCCACCGCCATGAGGCAAAGGAAATAATAAATCCACCTAAAGCTGGTCCAGAAATTGTCCCCACTGAGGTGAACATGGAAATAGCGGATAACGCCTCCGCCCGCTTAGAATTAGGAATATTTTCCGTCACGATTCCCATTGAGTTAGCCATAATCATAGCCGAACCGACAGATTGAACAAACCGGCCGATTAAAATAATTGGGTAATTAGGCGCAATCCCAGTCACAGCAGAACCAACTAAGAAAGCGACCCCTCCCCAAATAAACACGAAGTCTTTTGACACCAAATCACCTAAATGACCAAATAGCACTAGCAAAATGGCAGTAGTAATCAACCCGATTTGAACGATCCACGTTGATGCCCCACTACTTACTCCCAGATCCATCCCGATTTTAGGAATTGCTAAGTTCGTACTAGAACCTGATAATCCACTCAAAATTGAAAATAGTCCTAATACAAAAATAATTTGTCTGCTACTGGTTTTTTTAGGCTCAGTTGTTTGTGTTTGCATACCTTACTCCCCCCTTACTAGCTTCGATTATACCATTATCATTAAAAAAGCTGATTTATAAGCACCACATAAAAAGCAGAGCGATAAGTTAATATCACTCTGGCTTTGGAAATTATCATTAATAGCTAGGCTTTATTTTACACCATATTCAGTCAAGAAAGCACTAAAAGGTTTCAAATCTTCTGCGTAATAACGTTTCTTGAAGCGATCAATTGCTTCGGGAGTGTTATCAGCTGGATCTAATTCTAGACTTTCAACTGGAATTGGACGTTCACCAGTGATTTGGACATCAATCAAAACTGGTTCATTTTGATGTTCAGTCATTTCTAAGGCTTCATCAAAGGCCTTAGGTAATTCTTCAACCTTAGTAACCGTAATTCCGTGAACTCCTTGAGCTTCGGCGATTTGGGCAAAGTCTACCCCACCAAGTGACACTCCAAAGCGTTCTTGTTTTTCGTCTTCTTGTTCATCAACAATGAAGCCTAATTCAAAGTTCTTAAAGACCACGTTAATGATTGGTAGATCATAAAGCTTTTCAGTGATTAAATCTTGCATAACCATTGATTCAGCACCATCACCAGCAAAACTAAAGACTTGCTTCTCAGGATGGCTCAACTTAGCAGCCAAGGCTCCTGGCAGGCCAGCTCCCATGGTAGCAAATAATCCTGAAGTGAACCAACGGTCTTTACCAGTGTTCTTAATTAGTCGAACCGCGTTTTGAGTAACGTCACCTACATCAATTGAGAAGAGGGCGTCATCTTTAGCGATTCGGTTAATTTCTTTAAAGACTGGTTCGAATCTTAAATCACCGTCAGTCTTGTTCATCATCTTTTCGTTGTATTCACGCCAGTTATCAGCGTTAGCGATGTTAGCCTTGTACCAAGCAGTCTCAGGTTCTTTTTCAGACATTTCCAAGAACTTCTTGATAGATTTCTTAGCATCAGCGTACATTGAAACATCAGTCTTGTGACGTTTACCAAGCATAGCTGGGTTACTGTCAATTTGGATAAATTTAGCTTTAGGATTAAAGAGCACTTCTGAGAATGGGAAGTTTGAACCAATAAAGAGCATCAAATCAGTTTCTTTTAATGCTTCGTTAGCTGGTTTAGAAGCAACTCGCATTCCTGAACCCAATAAAGCTGGGAACTCATATGGGATAACATCCTTAGCTAAAGCAGCATAGATGATTGGCATTTGTAACTTACGAGAAAGCTCCATCATGTCATCAGCCGCACCACGAACTCCTTGGCCCATGTAAATCACTGGGCGCTTAGCTTCCTTGATCAACTTCAAAGCTTCTTCAACCTTTTCGCCCTTAGGCTCTGGAGCTTCAGCTTTTTCAAAGTTAGCAGCAGATGAGTAGTAACCATCTGCTGGAATTGGTTCATGAGCCAAGTCATTTGGAATCACAACAAAGGCTGGACCATGTTTAGCATAGGCCTGACGAATGGCTTCATCAACCACTTTTGGTAAGCTTTCAGCAGTTGTAACTGTCCGGTTATAAACCGCAGCATCACCAAACAATTGTGATTCATCTTGTTCTTGGAAGAAATCTTGGTTCATCAAAGCATGAGGGACTTGACCAACTAAGAACAATGTAGGAACGCGGTCCATCATTGCATCATATGCACCTTGGAATAAGTGGGTAGCACCAGGTCCAGCTGAACCAAATGCCACTCCGATCTTACCGGTTACACGACTGTCATCAACCGCAGCCAAACCACCAACTTCTTCATGACGAACATGAATGTACTTGATGTTGCCCTTTGATTGTTCTTCACGCAATGCATACATCACATTGTTGATACTACCACCGGGTAATCCATAGATATGATCTACGCCCCAGCTTTCCAGTGTCTTTACCATTGCAATACCTGAATCAATTGTATCTGCCATAATAAACTTCCCCCTTTGGAAACGTTATCTATTAATACTTACAACTGAATAATACCGTTATCAATTTTAACTATCAACTAAATAGCACTCTGAAATAGTAAGTCGAATTTAATAATCCACTCGCATGAACTTAAATTTTGGCTCCCATTTCATCAATGTGCCGCCGCACTTCATGTTCACGTTCTCGTTGTTTAAATGACGCACTATGAATAGTGCTCCCCGGACGAGAAACTTTTTCATAAAGTGGTTGAGCGTCTAGTAAAAATTTGTTTGTGGCAAAGACATAGTCTGCCGTAAATAATAGATCTTCCGCTAAATCCAAGGTTTCATCGAACCGAATGTTTTATCGCGCAGAATACTTACTCGAAACGCCTTATTCCATACATAACCGCCAATCAAGTTGCCCCGGGTGTTGATTGCGTCATAGACTTGTCGCTTAGGCACTTCAACCAAGCCTTCATGTTCAAGTTGACCAGCCCCACGGAATCCCCACCGATAGCCAACGGTCACCATATCAATTTGTGGATCGGCCATACCGACAGCCATCACTTGAAGAAACTCTGGTTCGACTAAGTCATCGCCATCAACAAAGGTCAATACATTCCCCTTGGCAGCATCAATCCCAGTATTGCGGGCTTTTGATACCCCAACGTGTTTCTTCAAGGCAATCACTCTAAATCGTGAATCCAATTTCACGTACCGTTCCGCGACGGCAACTGTTTCATCCGTTGAAGCGTCATCTACGACAATCACTTCAAATTGACGGTACTTTTGATTGGCTAACGCATCCAACGTCTTACCAATATAATCAGCTAAGTTATGGGTTGGTACAACCACTGTAATCAATACATCATCAGTCATCATTATTCCCCCTTAATTTCAACCAAAATTGTACCCCTTGAAAGGTCAAAATCAACTAAAATGTCCTACTGCAAATACCTGATGACGATATCTGATAACACCCCAGCGATTTTATCTGGGTCAGTTTCAAAATCATTAGCCTCAAAGTCAAAATAAAAGTTAATCATTACGCCTACTAAGGCCGCATAACTATGTTCGGGCGCGATTCCGCGAATCTGAATGACGATTGGTCGCCAGTGATTGTAGAATTCTGGGTTAAGTTTAGTCATATCCCGTAGAACTGTAATTCTATTGCTATTAATGAGGAGTAACTTAACCTCCTCATGATTGGCTTTAACATATTTAAATAACGCAGAAAAATAGTTTTTGGTCAGTTGCCGAGTTTCTTCAAGCGTTTTTCCACCACCAACCGGATTATCTTCTTTAATTCTGATAATTTGTTTGATGACATCCTCTTGCAATTTCTCTAATAGGTCGTACTTATCATTATAATAAGAGTAAAATGTCGTTCGGTTAAGCCCGGCCGTCTCTAAAATTGACTTTACCGTAATTTTATCAACGCCTTGGGTATCAAGTAATTGAAAAAAGCTTCTTTGATCTTGCGTTTTGTTCGCATAACGCGCTTATCATTATCATTCATAAAAAATTATTCCTCTTTTTTACCAGATATCCAACATTATACTACATTGTGTTGTTGAAATGTTTTACTAACCTATCTAAAATGGGTTAATGAAAACGACGCTTGTTGTTTCCTAATTCCCACTTAATGGCTATCGTTTTAATTGTATCCTTGTGAAGACCATAATCGGTCAGTGACATTATTTAATAACGTCACTATTTCAATTAGCGATAATATATTAATTCTTTAATTTTGTTAGTTTCCGGTCTCCCCACCGGATGTTTCGCGTATCTCATATAATAATCTTGGCAAAGCCATCTCTTACCTACACCAAGACTCCCCCAATATATTTGATATTCTTTATAGTAATTGCTATAAACACATATAGGCACTCGCTGAAACAACTAACAAAGATTAATATATAAAAGCACTAGAATGGACTCCCCTCCATTACTAGTGCTTTTTTGTATGCTTATTTCTTAATAAACGTATCAATTAAAATTGGTGTGATATTTTGTTCAATGATAGCGGCGATAAGTAGCAGTGGAACCACAAAGACTAAAGTATCGATTGCGGTGGTCTTAATCATCTCACCCAAGGTCGCTGATGGCTTACGGTGTCGCAAATACTTATCAATCATGAACCAAGCTAATCTAGCGCTAATGGCTGCCGAAATGATTTGGGCTGGAATTTCAAATAGCCCATGAGGCAAAATGCCGGCTAGAAATAACAAAATTGGTTGTGGTCCGATTGTGAGCACGGCCCCAACAGAAGCGGCATTATAGACCACAAACAAATAATACAGCGGAATTGGGATTAGTCCCAACACAATAATTGTTAATGAACTAGCGAAATTATGGAAGAACAATGGGAAGAAGTTCCAAGTATTAGAACCCTTACTTGCTCCCCCAATCGTTGACGTTAAGAACGATTTGGCTGCTTCAGTGGATGTCGTTAATTTAATAATTGCATATACAATAATCCACGTTGCCACCATAATCGCCAAAAACTGCCAAAAACGCTTGCGATAATCTTGGTTGAATCGATCTAAACTACTTCTAATCATATTACTGTACCCCCTTTACGTATTTGTATTATAAAACATTTACTGAGAGTTGTTATGATTCATGCTCATTCTTTTCAGATTGTAACCCTGTAAAGATCCGCTGCATGTTTTCTTCGATAGTAAATAACTGTTCAGAATATTGGGCTAGTTCGGCCGCATATTGATCAGCCTTATCCTGATCAGCGAAACTTTTATATCGCAAGTCATGTTCCAAGCTTGCCCAAGTATCCATCCCCACAGTTCTAATTTGTACTTCCACGGGAACATTTTGTACACCTGCGTCCTGAAAAACTGGTACTGAAACTATCAAATGGTAACTACGATAGCCATTGGGTTTGGGATGATTAATATAGTCTTTTTCTTTAATTACGGTCACGTCACTTTGCTTGACCAGCGCATTTCTAACTTTAATAATATCATCGAGGTAGTTAGTAATTACTCTGATACCCGCGATGTCGTAAATATTGCCAAATAAATCATCAGTATCCAAAGGGATCTGCTTGCGCGAAACTTTTTCAAGCAAGCTAGCCGGCTCCTTCATACGTTCTTCCATATGATGAATTGGATTATGATCGAAGTTAGCAGAATACTCATCGTCAAGATTTTCTAATTTCGTACCAATCTCATTTAATGCTGAATGCCGAAGCAAGTAAAGTTGACTGATTTTTCTGAGACTTGCATATCCTTGAGCTAGACCAGCATCACGGAACTGTTTTTCGTATTTTTTAATGTTAAAGAGATTTGAGCGCTTAATAATCATACCGTTGCCTCCAGTTTTTTAACAATCCTTCTAGTAATTATTATCTAACATATTGTATACTGTAAATCTCGGCTTTTTTGTGTGTAAGGAGGAATTTATGCAAAGTTTTAAAACCAGAAGTTTTATCTTAGTCGCGATTGGTTTCATCCTTGGGATGAGCGAATTTATTATGGTCGGGATCTTAAATGATCTCGCTAGTAGCTTTCATGTTGGAATTGCCAGTGTGGGCCTGCTAGTTACGCTATTTGCAATTGTTTATGCTATTGCCACCCCAATTTTAACTATTATGGTCGGATCACACCGCCTATATCGCGTGATGATTTTATTATTGATTATTTTCATAGCCGGCAACGTGCTAACTGCGATTGCCCCCAATTATGCGATTTTAACCATCTCCCGCATTCTAACCGCTATCGTTTCCGGAATTACGGTTTCGATCGCTATTACTTTTTCGGCCGTCATTGCTCCCAGGGAAAAACGTGCCTGGCTAGTCTCATGGGTGTTCTCCGGTTTTAGTATCGCCTCAGTTTTTGGGGTGCCACTAGGAACTTGGATGAGTGGTACGTTCGGTTGGCGGTCAGTCTTTTGGCTAATCGTAATCATCTCAATTGTGTTCACCATCCTATTTGTGCTATCCCTTCCACGGGATGTGCGACAGGGAAAGATGGATCACTTTACTCAACAACTGTCGATTTTTAAAGACAAACGTATCCTGCTGGGAATTTTATTGCCAACCTTAAACCTGGCTGGGGTGTATGTAGTTTATACCTACTTACGACCAATCATTGTTTCTGGCATTAATTTTCCAGAAAGTTTTGTGACCCCTATCTTATTCGTGTATGGGTTTGCATCTCTGGCTAGTAATCAAGTTAGTGGTCGCATTGCCAATTATGATGGGTTAAAGACCATCGAAAAGGTATATATCCTGCAAATCGTTGCCCTGATTGCCTTACCATTATTATTTAGATTATCATGGTTGGCACTGGCCGCCTTGGTTATCCTGGGGTTCACCATGTACCTCCAGAATTCACCAATGCAATTATTTTACTTAGAAGTAGCCGAAACTGACTATCCACAATCAATGGTTATGGCTTCATCGCTCAATTCAATTTTTAGTAACTTGGGAATTGCGATTGGTTCTGCCACTGGTGGGGTTATGGTCAGTAGCTTAGGCCTGTCATCACTCGGATTCGGCGGTGCAGTTTACACCGTCCTAGCCTTAGTAATCTTAATTACGTTAAATCATGTTAGAAAAATTAAATAAAAGCTGCTAACTTTCAAATTACTGAAAGCTAGCAGCTTTTTAATTTATTTCGAATCGCGGTCATGATCATGTTTATCTCGTTTCTTTTCTGATTTAGGCTCATTTTTTTCGGCCCATTCTTCTCGAGTCAACATGTCTTGAACCGTTAAATCGATTTTATCAACCTTCATGTTAGTCATTTCTTCAACTGAGTTAGTGATTTTTTGGGTCATTTTATTGAAAACTTGTTCGGCGTTTTTACCATATTCTAAAATCGCATTAATTTTCAGTTCAACCCGGTTTTCGTCTTCATTCATGTTCACGTCAACACCTTGAGTTGGGTCATCGCCACTAGAAGTCTATCTGTCATTTTTTCGAACACGTTACCTTCTAAGGCTAATACTCCATCAACATCACAAGCGGTCTTACCAGTGATTTTGCAATTACATTGTCGTCGAATACCATGTTAGTTTCGGGTGTCTTAGTAGTAGTAGTTGTTGTTGAGTTTGTCATAGGTCATTCTCCTTTTCTAATAACGTTATTCAGCATTTTCTTCCGTACTTAATGATGAATTAGGTTTGCCAGAGTTGTTATCTTTCCACTCTTTCTTACTCATCACTTCGTTAATATGCAAGTTAAGTTCAATAACTTTAAGGCCGGTAAGTTTTTCGATTTCTGAGCTAACCACGTCACAAATTTGGTTGAACATTTGGCGGATATCGTGGCCATATTCAACTGTGGCTGTCATTTCCAACGCAACTTGTTTGTCGCCGACATCTGCCGAGATTCCTTGAGTTGGATCACTCTTGCTGCGGAAACGATCCGTTAAGCTACCAATCACTCCACCATCAAATGATAAAATCCCCTCAACATTTCGAGCAGCTAATCCAGCAATTTTTTCGATTACTGAATCTTCAAATGTTAAATTAGTTTGTTCAATACTTGTGTTTGTTTGTTCTACAGTTGGATTTTGCATTACGATTCCTCCTCCTCATGATTTACTTTCTTTCAATATTCAAGGCTGCCATCGTTGAATCGAGAGCTTGTCTGAAAATCACCTTTGAATACTTAGCAACTAAATAGCCTACTATTCCAATCAGACCAACCAGCAGCGCACTTCCAAATCCAAACGCTACCCAGACGGTCCCAAATATCATGGCAATTAAGGCGCCACTTAATTCGGTATTCATCGCAATCCCTCCTTACATAACCTTAAGCCGTTGCGTCGATTTGCTAAGGGGAACTAACCGCACCTTAGTTTTGCTGGGGATGCCCAGGTGGGCAGTGAGACAATCATTGACAACTTGCTGAATTTTCTTCGCAACTGCCTGATAATTTTCTTCACTTAAATTAATTGCCTTCACGTTAGCTTTAACTCGTTGGCCATTACGATTGATACTAACCTTAGTTTCAACATTGCTAACTAGGTTACTATCAACAACGGTTTTGTTAACCATTTGTTCCAACGAGTTTTTCGAGACAACTAAGTTCCCCTGATTACTGCTAAACCGCAGATCTCTTTGAGTAGTCCGACTAGTTCCTAACATAATGAGAATGATCAATACTAGCAAAATAGTGATTCCTGCTAGTACCAAAGCGGTTATCTCGGTTGCAACTTGATCATTGACCCAAGCTGTTTCAAACCAGTCAGATAGGTACGGAATGTGTACGATGATTGAAATAAACCACACGGCCTGGACTAGACTTACTAATGAAATTATGCCAATAATCCATTTAATATACCGATTCATATTTCGATCATCCCTTCCTAAATCATTTGATCAAGAACTATAATTTCTTGATTACACAAAAGATAACATGACCGTTATATTTTCCTCAACAAATATGCCTACATAAAAAATGCCTTACTATCTTCAACAAAATCAAAGATCAGTAAAGCATCTACGTAAATTAATGTTTAGTTCCTAACGCCTGAATAAACGTCGTCAGTAAGATTAAAATTCCGCCGGTTAATTCGGCCGGCGTTAATGGCGTCCCCAACACCGTAACCGCTAAAATGGTTGCAGTTAAGGGTTCAAAAGCTCCTAACATTCCCGTTGTAGTCGCTGAAATATACTTTAGACTACTTAAATAAAAGAAGTAGGTAAACACCGTACCGACGACCACGATAATGGCAATCCAAAATAGAAAGTCTACTGTTAACGCTACGCCACTGTTCGTGAACGTATTAAACAAAAATGGCACGCCACCGATTAACATGGCCCAGCCAATGACAAATCGCGCATCGTATTTTCGTAATAAGTGACGAGGCATTAAGGTATAAACTGCAGTGGCGACTCCCGCCATCACCCCCCCAAAACATTCCCCGTGGGGTGAGCGCTAACTGATTGAAATGGCCATTGGTCGCCAGCATAAACGTTCCCAATAGAGCAATCACAATGGAAATCGTATCAATTCGGCGTGGTAATTTTCGACTCGCAAATGCCACGTAGATAATAATAAATAGTGGTCCCAGGTTTTGTAGCACGGTGGCTGTTGGCGCGTTACTATAGTTAACCGCACTAAAGTAACACAGTTGTGATGGCATCATCCCTAATAATCCAAATAAGATTAACATGATAGCATCGTGGCGGTTTTTAAAAATCTGGATGACTTCTGCCCCATTTGTCACTAATGACCAAATGATTAAAATTGAACCGGCAAAGAATAGGCGCACGCCCACAACCCAGACTGGTGAGACATGATAGGTAGTAAAGACATATTGAGCAATTGTGCCAGAAATTCCCCAGAGTATTGCTCCTAAGATGACGTAAAAGATACCTTTAGCAGCATGGCTATTGGTGGTGGCTTGCATAGTTTTAGCTCCAATCAGACAAAGTTATATATCCAGCCTATCGGAAAACTACTAGCTCTGCAAGGTGTGGTGAGGATATTTCAACTGCCATGCCATGAATAGAACAGTAACCTGGGCAACTAATGGAAGCTTACTTATCATTTTTATTCTTAGCATCCTTTGATTTTTGATCATCATAATCCCAATATGCCAACCAAGCACAGATAATAAATAAAACTGAAAAATATCACCGGCACAATAAATAAACTGGTAGCAAAGTAATTAAGTGGGCTATCATACACATCAATTGCAGGATCAATGCTTTGGGCAATCTGTAAGGCAAATGTTGTAACTAGACCTAGGCAAAGAAACCTGATCGCATAATCAAGATATTTAATCATTATATCTCCCCCAAATATACTTTATTCAATACGTATTAGATCCAGCATAAAAGTAAATTATGCCAAGAATGAATAGCAGAACGTTAATAGCCACAAATGCAATCCCACAATACAACAATATTTTGAGTAATTTGTTAATTTGAGGCTGCTTCATTTTATCATCACCTAATCATTATTTTGAATGGTAATACTATTCACTTTTAGTTATATCACTGTTAATTTTTGAATCAATAATATGCTCAGGTAACAAAAAAGACCGACAAGAAATTGTCGGTCTCATTTACGTATTTAGTTAAGTGGCTTGCTTGAAACCATTAACTCAGGTGGCCAAAGTGCCAGTAAGTAACCATAGCCTTCTTGGTCAAATGCTAAACTTTCAAACTCACGTTTAGAGTTGAATGCTTGGTAATGAATGTCACTAGCATCAAACTTACCTGAACGAACTAGGTTAGCTGGAACTGATGTTAAGATATCATCTGAAACAAAGTATAGACGACCATTAGCAGGGTTTACGGAAACTCCTTGGTTAGAATCTCCACCACGATTACCTACATATGATGAGCCAGCAGCAAATTTAACTGAGTTTTCATCAAGGCGACCGTAGAAGAACATGTAACCATTACCCATCTTACGTCCCCAGTAAGCATTACCATCATTATCAAATGCTAAAGTGTGAAGTTGTAAGTTAGAAGTCTTGGAACCATTATCATGAAGCATCTTGAACTTGTACTGACGAATTGGTTTCAATGTATTTGGATCCATTTCCATAACCACATTGTCTTCAGTTGTCTTTAAGTCTGATAAGGTATTATCTTCAGCAAGATAAAGATGTTGATTTTGTGGATTAAATGTCAAAGTTTGGCCATGTCCAATGTTAACTTGTGGTGAAAGTTGAGCGGTTTGGGCAATGTCAACGTACTTAAACATATCTGGATTTTCATTTTTAACTGCATCAACCTTCGTCTGGTGACCGTCAATTTGGCTTTGAATTGAGCTAAGTTTCTTGTCATAAGCCTTAACTTTGGCCTTGTGACCTTGGTATGACTTCATCCATTGAGCCATCTTAGCCTTAGATTGTTTTACAATCTTTTTGGCATTTTGACGAGTCTTGTAAGAATACTTAGTTGATGTCTTCTTTTGATACTTATCCCGCTTGTCTTTCCAAGAGTAGTACCATTTTTGGGCATTCTTTTGCCAATTTTCTTGGTTATCTTGGTAAGACTTGTTCTTATTCAATGTGTTAGTCAATGTCTTAATGGCATCAAAATCAGATTGCATCTTGCTGTAAGCAGCATCGTAATCTTGATTATGTTGTAATCCTTCAGCAGTATATGGATTAAAGTAATCAAATGAACGCCATAAAGCATTGATATCTGTATTAACTCCTAATTTTGCCAACTTAGTTAAGTCGAACTTAACGATTGCTCCGTAGTTGGTGTTAGTTCCGTTAGACTCAACAAAATAAATGTTATTGTCATTATCTAATGCCACAGATTGGAAGTTTCCATGTTGGTAATTAGAAACGTTAAAGCCATCGGGCAAGAAGAACTTAGTGGTTAACATGTTGGTTTGAGAACTTCCAGAAATTGTCTGGTAGCTGTTACTTTCATTAATTCCCGTTGGATCTAGCTTGTACTTAGTATACTTACGATCTTTATTTCCTTGCGGAGTACTGTTATTAACGGTGTTAAGTGATTCCTCACTGTAATCCGTTAGTACATTCCCAGCATTAACGGTCTTAATACTCCCAGCACTACCTGGTGCATCAATAACATCGGCTCGAACTGCTGATGCCCCCGCTAGTCCTAATGATGTAAATAAAATAGTCATTAAGACTGTTTTCTTCAACTGTATCTTCATTCAAACCCCACCTCATTTTTAAACTTACACATTCAGTGTAACCGTTAACTAACCGAAAGTAAAAGTTTAGTCTCCCTTTTAAACGAAAACGAAAAAAAGTAATCCCAATGTAATATGAGTTACTTTTCAGAGACAATCTATTAATAATTAACCTGTTTCAGTTTAGAAACGGTTCGTTCAATATTATCACTTTGAGCAATCACCGAAATCACTGAACTACCAGCTGCTCCAGTGTGGGCCAACTCGGTCACATTTGCTTCAGTGATGCCGCCAATCGCTACAATCGGATAATTACTATGTGCAACTAATTCGGTTAATCCCCGAGGGCCAATTACTGGATCGGCATCAGCTTTGGATTGAGTTGGAAAGACTGGTCCACTACCAATATAAGCTAGACCAGTTAATCGATTAGCTGCTTCGACTTGATCAAGATTACTACATGAGAGTCCAACAAACATCTCACCGGCCACCGCTGCGATTACCTGGTTGATTTTTTGATCTTTTTGGCCAACATGAATGCCATCCGCACCAACTTGTTGTGCCAAATCGACATCATCATCGATGATAAAGGGTACCTGATATTCAGCACATAGTTGTTTTAAGCGATTGGCCATGGCTAGTTTAGCTTCACCAGTCAAGGCAGTTGGCCCTTTTTCTCGAAACTGAAAAGCAGTAATCCCAGCCTTCAGAGCTTCGGTTAATACTATCGGTAAGGTCTTATCAGGGTTTTTAATATCTTGCGTACCACTAATAAAATATGCCGTTAACATTGACCGCTTAAATTTTATTGTCATTGTTTTCTCCTTCAACTCGCGCCCAGTGATTTAGCGGTCCATGACCATGACCTACTTGAATTCCTTGAGAAATAGTTGCCGAGACATACTGCTTACCAATTCGAATTGCTTCTTCAACAGATTGTCCTTTAGCCAGCTCAGCAGTAATACATGACGATAAGGTATCACCTGTTCCATGGGTCCGATTAGTTTCAACCCGGGGACTAGTTAACCAAAAACTATTACCATCTTCCAACAACACAAAATCGGCAGATTCATTATTTGATGAACCATGGCCACCTTTAACCAAAACATTTTTCGCGCCTAATACTTGGAGTTGCTTGGAAGCAACTAGCATGTCATCGGCCGATTGAATTGTCATCCCTGTTAATTCAGCAGCTTCCGGTAAGTTAGGTGTTAACACCGTCGCTAACGGCAGGAGTTCCTGCTTAACCGTTTGAATGGCATCTTCGGAAAGCAACCGCGCTCCACCTTTGGCAATCATAACTGGATCAACTGTTAGCGGTCCTAAGTCATACTGCTTAATATTTTCAACAACCGCTTTTACTGTTGGCACATCTGCCAACATTCCAGTTTTGGCTGCGCGAATCTTCAAGTCATCAGCAACCGCTTTAAATTGTTCATCAATTAGTTGTTTGGGCATCGCCATAAAGTCGGCCACCCCAATAGTATTTTGAGCAGTAACTGCGACAACTACCGCCGCAGAGAACACATACCGCGCCTGCATTGTCTTAATATCAGCCATGACCCCAGCGCCGCCCCCGCTATCGGTTCCAGCAATCGTTAAGGCTTGGATGGTTTCATTTATCATGTTAAATCTCTCCTTAGTCAAATTGAGCATTTTTTTCAACATCAGCCACGCTAATCAAATGAAGTTCATCAATCAATTGCGGGCCAAACGAGCCGGCCAGTGGCACATCCATTCGACTAGCAACAATCTCGCCAGCTGTTGCAAAGACCGCGGCTGCAACTTGAGCTGCTTCAAAATAATCATCTTCAATGGCAACAAACGTGCCAATAATACTTGATAGCATATCTCCTGAGCCCACGTGTAGTTTAAATAGGTCAGTGTTGTTGTAAACTCGAACGACAGCTTGGCCATCAGTAATAATATCGGTCTTACCACTCAACACCACAACACAATGGCGCTTGTTAGCTAACGCTTTGGCAATTGCTTCAAGATCCGCATTTCCTTCACCAGCATCAATTCCCTTAGCTTGCCAGGCAACGTCAGCCAAAGCCGCAATTTCACCAGCGTGCCGCGAATTACCGCCACATCCATGTTATCCAATAGTTCATTACACCGATCAAGCCGGTACTTAACCGCGCCAACCGCCACAGGATCTAACACAATCGGCTTATGATACTGGTTGGCAAACTTAGTAACTGCCGCAATCTGATCTAGTTGCGATTCTGTGAAAGCTCCCAAGTTGACCGTTAACGAATTAGAAATTTTCACCATGGCTTCTGCTTCGTTCTTTTCCTCGGACATGATTGGTGAGGCCCCAATTGCATTGATTCCGTTAGCCACATCTTGAACTGTAACAAAGTTTGAAATATTAAAAGCAATGGGATTTTGGTTCCTTAATTCATCTAGCAAGTTAATTTTCATAGTCGCTCTCCTTAATAAAAATGCCGTCACCCACACATTGCGTATGGACGACGGCTTTAAAAGTCGAGTGGACACATTCCCTACGCAAGTGTTGGCTTACAGGTTCAAAGGGATCAAGTTGTACAAACTCATCTCAGCTGCTTTGGCAGCACCCCTAGTGTTTAACTGGTTATTCTGTTTATACTATATAGATTACTTGGTTTCGAGGTTCCGGTCAACCTGATTGCGTTGAGACTTTTCCTGATTAACCATTCTTTGGGCCATAATTCGGACTTGTTCCATCAAAGCATCGAACGCTTTGTCTGGGAGGTAACGCTTTAAGAAAAGCGAGGCTTTGGCACCATAGCCACCTGTGTATCTAGTCTTGGGGTTAGCAGAGAAAGCTGCTTGGTCAACCATTCTAGCAATAACCATTGGCTTTGATGCATAGCGATAAGATAATTCAAAGAAATCAGCTAATCGACGACTTGCACCAGCATAAGGGCCGTCGCTTGAGATAGCCTTTAATTTATTCATAGCAATGGAACTCCAATTGGATTCAATTGCCCCTGGTTCAATTACCACCACATCAATGCCAAATTCTTTGAGTTCTTGACGAATTGAATCACTCATTCCTTCAATCGCATACTTGGAACCAACATACCAGCTACCAAGTGGCATCCCCGTCTTGCCAGCCATTGATGACATGTTGATAATCCGACCACTTCCTTGCTTACGCATGATTGGAAGCACCGATTGAATCATCTTCATTACTCCAAAAACATTGACCTTAAATTGATATTCACCATCTTTAAGATCGACTTCTTCTAGGGAGCCAAAGGAACCAAAACCAGCATTATTAACCAACACATCGATTCGGCCAGCATCCGCATAGATATTTTGAATCGCTTGATCAACACTATCATAATCCGCAACGTCAACATACCCAGTTGTAATGCCAAGATCATCCAAATCATTCATTTTATCAACGCGGCGAGACAAGGCATAGACCGTCATCCCGTTTCGTTTTAAATGTTTAGCAATCTCCTTACCAATTCCTGAAGAACCACCTGTAACAACTGCAACTCTCTTTGTCATTAAGTACGCCCCCTACATTATTTTCATACGTTAATAATAACATTATTTATGGTAGCGTTAACTATTTAGAATTTAAAACTATTTTGTTGAATTTCAAAACTGATAAGAATAAAATTCTTAGTATCAAATTGAAGGAGGAACTAACATGTCATTAACTGATACTTACACTTTATACAACGGAGTGAAGATTCCTCAAGTTGGTTTTGGAACTTGGCAATCTGCTGATGGCGACGAAGCCTATCAAGCTGTTAAATGGGCTCTCGAAGCAGGTTATCGACACATCGATACCGCTGCTGCCTATGGTAATGAAGAAAGCGTGGGTAAAGCCATTAAAGATAGTGGAATTCCCCGTGAAGAATTGTTCATCACTACTAAGCTATGGAACGATGACCATGGTTATGAAGAGACTAAGGAAGCCTTTGGTAAGTCACTAGAAAAGCTAGGCTTGGACTACGTTGATTTGTACTTAATCCACTGGCCAAATCCTGCTAAATTCCGTGATAACTGGAAGGAAGCAAATGCTGGTAGTTGGAAAGCATTTGAAGAATTCTACGAAAACGGTACAGCTAAAGCTATTGGGGTTTCTAACTTCAGACCTAAACACTTGGATGCATTATTAGAAACTGCAAAGATCAAGCCAATGGTTAACCAAATGTTTATTAACCCTTCAGATACCCAACCTGGTGTCGTTGACTATGACAACGACCATGATATTTTGACAGAAGCTTACAGTCCTCTTGGCACTGGTGCTATCTTCAAGATTCCTGAACTTAAGGAAATTGCTGACAAGTATAGTAAGTCACCTGCTCAAGTTGTCTTACGTTGGTCACTTCAAATGGCTTCTTGCCACTACCAAAATCCGTACACGAAGAGTACATTAAGGCTAACACTGATATTTTTGACTTTGAACTTAGTGAAGCCGATATTAAAACTATCGATGGTTTCCATGGTCAAGCTGGCTTAGCTACTGACCCAGACACCACTAACTTCTAAATTAATCCACTTATGTTAAACCTATAAAAGTTCACTGAGAATCCCTTCTCAGTGAACTTTTTCGTGTCTCTCAGAAACCTAAATGTTAAAATGTGTTATTATACTTTCATACTGCTTACGATTTTATATTAAGGAAGATTTAATGGAAAACTATAACTCATCATTTTACGATTCAGACGATGTTCGGGTAGATCCCGGCCAACAATTCAATCTCAAAATCAAACGTTTAGGAATTAACGGTGAGGGAATCGGCTACTACCAACACAAGTTAGTCTTTGTTCCCGGCGCCCTCCCAACGGAAACGGTCACCGTAGAAGTTCAAAAAGAACTTAAAAACTTCATTCGAGCTAATTTAATTAAGGTCCTTGAAACCAGTGCCGACCGGGTTACCCCCGTTGACGATTACGCCAATAACGTTGGTGGATTTGAGCTTGAAAACCTTTCTTATGAAGCCCAATTAAAATTCAAACGAGACATTATTGCTGAGACTCTCGAAAAGTTCCAACCTGAAGGTTACAAACGCTATAAATTACTCCCAACGATTGGGATGGATAACCCCGTTGGGTATCGAAACAAGGCAAGCTTTCAAATTAGGGAGCAAGATGGCCAAATTGTAGCTGGACTTTACAAGTCTCGCAGCCATGAAGTCGTTGATCTTAAAGAATCAGCTTTGCAGCATCCCCTAACTATGAAGGTTATGCGAGCAATTGTTACGATGATTCAAGATTTGGGTATTCCCGTTTATAACGAAGAACAAAATTCTGGCATCATCAAGACGGTAGTTGTCCGAGTGGCCGCCGCAACTAATGAAGTCCAAGTAACTTTCATTACTCAAAGTAAGAAATTATTGAAGAAGCACCAATTAATTGAACGTATTCACGAAGAACTCCCAGAAGTTGTTAGCATCGCTCAAAATGTTAATCCCGGGGAAACTTCACTTGTGTGGGGTGACGAAACTACCGTTATCGATGGTAAAAACACCATCACTGAAAAAATCGGTGACGTCCGCTTTGACTTATCAGTGCGGGCCTTTATGCAGGCTAATCCTTACATGATTCCTACTCTATATGATGAAGCATTTAAAGCTTTGAACTTACGCTCAAAGGATCGCGTTGTAGATGCTTACTCAGGAGTGGGAACTATTGGTTTAACCATTGCCAAAGACGTCCGCGAAGTGCGGGGAATGGACACCATTGCTGAAGCGGTTGAAGATGCTAACGTTAACTCAATCAAAAATGGCATTATGAATGCTAGTTACGAAGTCGGTAAAGCTGAAGAATTATTGCCAGCCTGGATTGAAGAGGGCTTCAAACCGGACGCTATTATTGTCGATCCACCACGTACTGGTTTAGATGATGCTCTAATTGACACCATTTTGGCCACTGAACCTAAAAAGTTTGTGTATATTTCATGTAACCCATCAACATTAGCTCGTGACCTAGTTAAATTAACTAAGAAGTATCGAGTTGAATACATTCAATCAGTTGATTTGTTACCACAGACTGCCCGAATTGAATGTGTTGTGAAATTCATTAAAAAGTAAGGAGTCGTTTAAATGAAAAATCCATTTGGTAACGGCGATGACGATGATAATCAAAATATGATTCCCATCCCACCTAACTATGCCACGATTACAAATCCCGAAACTGGCGAAATTAGAATTGCTAAAGTCGGCTTTTCGTTTACCAGCTTACTCTTCAATATTTGGCCATCTGCCTTTAGAGGTGATTGGTACAACTTACTATGTATGTTTGGGGTTCAAATAATCGTTTTAATGGCCTTCCTAATGTGGTCATCAATTCCACTCGCTAGCATTGAAGCAATTGCTGACCTGATATTTAGAATTGTCTGGGGATTTCTATATAATCTGATGTACTTCCGACATAAGTTCAACCAAGGTTATGTGCCAGCTGATGACCGATCACGACAATTATTAACTGAAGCTAACTATTTAAAATCCAGTAACTAAAGTAAATTAAACTAATAAAAAGCTCGCTACTTCGAAGTAGCGAGCTTTTTTATGGTGACTTTAGTTCTTATCAAAATGTTGATATAGCTTATCAAAGTCAATGGTTCCTAAACCTGTAGCCTGGTTATACAACTTACCAGGTTGGCCAGTGTAATAAAGATTATTATTATTTGTATCACTATCTAACACGTGGAAAGGCGTGTCTGGCTGTAATGCAAACCGGTAGATTTGAGGATTCCAAAAACCAACTGGTTGGGCTAATTTACTGTTCATATCAGCATTAGCTGCCGCAATTTGTGGTGAGGCAAAACTGGTTCCACCATCAACCATCCAGACGGTTTTTATTTTTACCTTTTTTATTAGTAAATGTTGCCACAGTGGCATATCCCGTTCGAATATCTGAATTAGCTGACACGTCAGGTAAGTTTCGACCCGCCTTTTTACCAGTAATTACTTGGGGATGTGCATTTAAAACAAATCTCCCCTTCTTATAATTAAGCAGTTGTAGTGCCCGGAAAGTTCCCACTCCAGGGAAACCAGCTTGATATGCTGGCACAGGATTTAATTTAGAAAAGCCACCGCCACCACCAGGGAAGATGCCCGCTTTTAATTGGGCACCAGCAGCCGTGTAAGTATCACCCCATGCACGTTCTTGCTCAACATTAATTAACTTCCCACTAACAATTCTTTGATATGGCAATGTCGTTCCACCAACATCAGTTAAATATGGTGAACCAGTTGGAAAATCATGTTCTTCTTTGCCACCCGGTGTATTAATATCGTATGGGCCATAGTCACCGGCCGCATTAAACACCGAGATACCTTGAAGAGCCGCCTGTTTAAGCAGTTGATTAAACGCTTGGTTATATTGTTTAGATGTACCACTTTCGCCTGCAGTATATTTATATCCTTCAGATCCTGAACCGAAACTGGTTGAAATTTGCTTATCAATATTATCATTGATAGCCTTAGCAAAGTAGTATATAAAGCTGCATTTCCCGTAATATTATCAGCGGCTGAATCACCAATATAAACATCTATATTTGCCTTAGGAGCAATCGAACTAGCTTGTTCAGTGTCTAAAGAAACTTCAAGCTGACCGATGTATCGATCAGTTGAGACCGGTCGACTATAAATGCGGTTCATCTCGGCTGCAGATGAGTAAATATAATGATTTCTAATTCGACTGGTATCACTTGGTAAGCCGTTAGTTTTTAAATAACGACTGACATCAGCTTTTCGATATCCGCTCAAGGCAATCAAACCGATTGATTGACCGGAACCATCAGCACCATTACTAATTAGATTGCTAAGATTATAGTGATCAGTAAATTTCTTAGCACCGTATTTTTTAGAGAAGGAACTAGCCCTCTGATTTAAATCAGGTATTTGATTAGTTGGTTCAACATTGCCCTTAGACTTTCCATAAGTCTTGGTCTTAGGTCCGAGCAGTCCAATAACCGTCAAAGTTTTGCTACTAAGCGACTTTGGTAACTTCGTCTTAGTGTAGTGATATGACTTTTTGTACGCAATATTTTGGGCATTGAATGCTTTGATCAAATTTTTTCGAGTACCCTTAACAGTCAACACCAAGTTACCATTAATTGCGGTTGAGCTTAAATGATACTTTTTAAAGTACCTTTTGAATTTATTAACGGTTGCTTCGCTTTGACCATATTTTTGGGTAAATTGACTGGTTGATAAATACTGACGATACGCAGATGAGTTCGGATCAGTGACGTCAGTCACCCGATTCGTCAAATCATCCGTGTTTCGCGCTTTCAAAACCACCGTTGTCGTAGTTGGCTTTGATTTGGCCGCATAGGCAGCGTGGTTAACCGATAGCATCCCCGCTAATATCGGTAACACCAATAGTGGCACTTTGAACATATTCTTACTCATTATGATTTCCCCCACAAGGATTTTTAATACCCTAATTCTACCACCGCAGCTAATTAATAGGTTAAATGAACCGCTGCCAATTGATTCTTGATATTCTCAGAATCACCATCACAACGAAAGCCGGCTATCATTAGCGCTTGATCATCTTCAATTAACTGTTTAATATGGGGCTGGGTCGCCTCAAATGGCGTGCCGGAACTAGTCGAGAAGACAATTATTTTTTTACCTGCAAATTCAAATTTATCAAATACTGAATCAATAATCCGTGGCGGCTCTGACCACCAAGTTGGGTAACCAATAAAGATTACATCGTACTTTTGCAAATCTGGAATAGTAGTGGCAACCGGTGGAAATAATTGCAATTCCATTTCATGCTTAGCCACTCTCATATAATCGTTAAAATCATCTGGATATGGATTAATTGGCACAATTCGTTGCATATCCCCACCAACGATTTCTTGAATTTGTTCGGCAGCATGCTCAGTATTGCCAGTTAATGAAAAATATAATACCAACGATTTAACATCTTGCCATTCATTTTCAGCCATCAATATCCCCCCTATGTAAGTAATCGCTTACTAAATCACTTATCACCTAAATCTTAAATTAACTGGCCCAATTTATCAACACACGATTTAGCTAATACTTATAGGAAATTAATTATGTGGTTCAAGGTTATTTCCTCTGGGGTTACATTACAGTTGCAAGCAATTACTTTGATCCCTGCTGCACGTGCCTCTTTAATTGCCGTTGCTAATAACGGTGCCATCAGTTCGTTAATCTGCATATGTTTAACGTAATCCATCTGGACCACAAAGTATACATAAGCCTCACCACCAGCTTTAACCGCTTGCGTCAATGCATGCACATGTTTGACGGCCCGAGTCGTTGGCGCATCGGGGAACTGGGCTAATCCATCATCTTCTAAGGTCACACCCTTAGTTTCGAGCCAACAATCTCGACCATCCTGGGTTTGGCCCCAAAAATCAATCCGTGAATCAGCTAGCTTAGTTTCTGGTCTAAATTGATTTAGTGGCCGAATTCCTGGCACTACTAATTCAGCAGCCAAGGTCTCTTTAACCATCGCATTTGGTGCTTGACTATCAACATTAACCCAATGGCCCAGCTTGTTAACAGCCACTAAATCATAATTTGTTTGGCGCTTAGGATTAGCAACGTATACCAAACTAACTTCATATCCTGGTACTAATAATTCATGATTACGACCTGTATTCTTCAAATGGGCTTGGACCTCAGTTCCATCCAGATCACAAATTACTGTAAACCGATTAATTTTCCTAAGAAATTTAGCTAAATGATAATTCGCGTATTTCATGGTTTGCCTCCGCGTATGATTATTGATTTTCATTATACGCTTGATACTAATTTAATAGCTTTCACAGCGTTTCATAACGGCTGAAAAGCTTAACCTCCAGGCACTTTATGTAACAAAAACAATACAATTCAAGCAAAAGGATTGCATATTTTCTGAAAATAGGTAAACTAGCGAAAGTGATTTTTTTAGGAGGAAATTAAATTTGTCAATTACTAAAATTTTGCGCAGCGGTAAAGATAACTTTTTAAAGTTCATTAATACGCTCGCCGATATTTTTGTCCCAATCATTCCCGCAATCGTGGCGGCCGGGTTATTAATGGCCCTTCACAACGTGTTGACTGCCCCCCATTTATTCTCAGCGAATTCGCTAATCCAGATGTACCCGAATTTAAAGGGTATTGCTAACTTTATTAATACCATTTCAAACGCGCCATTCACATTCTTACCAGTCTTGATTGGTTTCTCAGCTACCAAACGATTTGGTGGCAATCCATACCTAGGCGCCGCAATGGGAATGATGATGGTTTCCCCCGCTCTAGTCAGTGGCTATGATGTCAGTGCAGCTGTTGCTAACCATACCTTAGGGTATTGGAATTTCATGGGCCTGCCAGTGGCTCAAGCCGGCTATCAAGGATCAGTAATTCCAATGCTGGCGGTTGCCTGGATCTTAGCCAAAATTGAAAAATGGCTTCATAAGAAGATGCCAGAAGCGCTTGATTACACATTTACCCCACTCATCGCTGTGTTAGTAACTGCCATTTTGACATTTATCATCGTCGGTCCGGTTATGCGAACGGTTAGTGATGGTATCACCAATGGACTACTATGGTTGTACAACACGACTGGCCCAGTGGGGACTGGTGTACTTGGTCTACTCTATGCCCCACTAGTAATTACTGGACTCCATCAAAGCTTCCCAGCGATTGAAACTCAGCTAATCGCTAACATCAAACAAACTGGTGGTAGCTTTATCTTCCCAATCGCTTCAATTTCCAATATTGCTCAAGGCGCATCAGCCCTGGCGATCTTTTTCTTAGCGAAGGATAAAAAGCAAAAAGGTCTTGCCTCTTCAGCAAGTTTTTCTGCCTTACTAGGAATTACTGAACCGGCAATGTTTGGGGTTAACTTAAAGCTTAAGTTTCCATTTGTGTCAGCCATCATCGGCTCCGGTATCGCTTCGATTTATCTCGGTCTAACCCATGTACTTGCAGTGTCAATGGGTTCTAACAGCGTTCTAGGATTCATTAGTATTTCTACAAATGCGATTCCTTCATTCTTAATTGCGGCTGTAATCAGTTTTGTCGTTAGCTTTACGCTAACTTACGTGCATGGTCTCCGGCAGACTGAAGATATTTTGCCGCCATGCTTGCTGCTGAAAAGGCTCCTGAAGCCGAAGCCGCATAGCGGGATCAAATTAACATTGAACCATGATTTTGATTTCTTTATACTTGGTGGTGGAGGTACACTATGCGCGATCATTTGACCCAACACCAACTAACTGAAAAATTCTATGAACTAACCATGCTATTTGAGTTGGAAGCCCGCCAAGCAAATCAGCCGGCTCTCGCTCGTCAAGGCCAAGGCAATATCTTACTAGCCTTAGGACAAGAAGATCATCTTCCCCAAAAGAATTAGTCAACCGGCTACAAATTAGCGCCCCATCAACAACTGAATTCGTTAATAAATTAATCAGTAAGGGATTAGTAACTAAAAGCAAGTCTGCTGAAGACAAACGTATGACTGTGATTAGCTTGACTAAAGCCGGCCGTGCAACGGCCAATAAGATGCAACAAACCGAACTGGCTGGCTGGCAATACTTAACTGAAGACCAGCAGAAACAATTTGCTGACTTATTAGATATCATGATTACTGGTCTTAATCACGGTCACTCTGATAAGAATCAGCAAGCCGAAATCACCAAATTAAAACGAAAATTAAATTAGTAACTAAAAAAGTGCCGTCTTTCAAATCAGAAAGGCGGCACTTCTTAGTTATTAGAGTTAATTATTTGATCTAACCATGTAAATACCTGTTGATTAAAAAAGCCTAAGGCCCCCATTTGGCAGTGTTCCTCAGCTCCATCAGCCTTAGTAAATTTGTGTAAGACCTTCTCAGACCTCAATGCATCATACAGCATCTGCGGTTGGCCTTTGAAGAACCCATCATTTCAGCTTCGGCAACGAAGACTGGGCATTCGATTTTATCTGCAACATTAGCTAACGTGTATGGTTCAGTCGCTGCAAATAGGTCCATCACGGTGTTGGCCTTAAAAGTATACATCCCATTGTCAATCACCCATCTAACTTGGGTGCTGTTAGTCATTAACTTTTTGATTTCATTTTCAATTACATCATCGCTGGGTAATCCTTCACTGTGACCGCGAAAAGCTGCAGAGAATTGGAACGAGAACAACCCATCATCAGCGACTACCGCTGCTAAGCGGTGGTCAAAAGCAGCTGCTCGAGGTGCAAGCAGGCCACCGAAACTGATTCCCATCAAGGCAATTTGATCAGCCACAACATCATCTCGGGTTAATAAGTAGTCAATCACTGGACTAACCACATTTTCCCAATCATTGCGGAATCCAATATTCTGCTCACGAATCATCGCACCTTGACCAGGGCCATCAAAGGTTAAGCAGTTATATCCATGAACTAAGGCATCCTGAACTACTTGGAAGTATAGTTCTTCACCAGTTGAATCAAATCCCCCATGAATGATCAGGGTTGGTCGGCTCAGATTATCGACCCTATAGAAATATCCAGGCATCGTGGTCTTCTCATAGGGGATGGCCACAATTTCAGCGTTCACACGGCGGAGCTTTAACGCCTGTCGAAAGGTATCGCGACTCTTTTGCCAAGTGGTCGTAATTCTGGGATCATCAGGATTACCATGTAAGAAAAATTCAGCTGTCCGGTAATAATTTGATGCTTTAAATAAGTTCGTACCGGCTGAATAGTCGTCATCATTTGCAATTGCCACTTGAGCCCGCTCAGTAACGCGGTCAGCTAAGTCAAGCCATTCAGCATACCAGCTTTCAAAATTACCCACTTGGATTTTGTAACCCGTTGATAGGACTTCTCCTAAATCAGCGCCACCATAAGTTGCATAATTTGCAGTTCTTAACATCTCGTAAGAAAAAGTTGGATCTTCAAAATCATCTTCATTTTAAACGCCTCGTTTTTATTTAGGTACCCTAATTAATTCAACTTAGATATATTAAGGCCCCCTAAATAAAAAGTCAAGCCAATGTTTGCATTAATTTAATCAATTAAAAAGCACCCTGCCAAAGCTATTTTGGCAGGGTGCTGCTTTGGTCATATTTTTCATTTTGTAACGTAAGGAACATGGGCCATTGATGGCACTTCATCCCAAGCAACCGGATAGCCAGCTCCATGGGCACAGAATACTGAATCTGGAGTGTTAGCTAAGTCACTAACTGGCTGATAACCTTGTTCCTCAATCACTTCTTCAGCATTATGAGTGGGACGGTATCCCGCAACCACACAGTCGAGTTGGCCTTTTCCATGCGTGTATGCTTGCACAGCTCTTGGATAGTCCTGCATTTCAGAAACTGGTGCTTCACCAGTTAAGACCGCCATCTCACCCAAGGTAGTTGGCGCTTCAAACCGACCACTCATAGCTTGAATATCAGTCATTGCTCTACCAACTTGGTCTTGCGGCACCATCAATCGAAATTGATACCATGGCTCAAGTAATTCGGCGTTGCCCGCCTGTCTGGCCATCATTAACCCTTGGCGCACCGCGCGCCAGGTCGCTTCTTTAAAATCACCGCCAACGGAATGCACGATGCTGGCTTTTCCAGTCACCAATGTCAACTTAACATCGGTCAGCGGCGCTCCAACTAAGACCCCAAGTTGGGTTTCGCTCCCAGGTTACTGAGAACTTGATGCTGCCAATTATTTCCAAGCACATCAACCTGACAATCAGTTGCAAATGTTAATCCGGTGCCTGGAGCCGTTGGTTCCATCAATAAATGCACTTCAGCGTAATGTCTGAGGGGTTCAAAGTGACCAACCCCTTCGACTGAGTGCGTAATGGTTTCCTGATACAGAATGCCACCTTCATCAAAGTCGACGGCTAAACCGAATCGGTCTTTAAGCTGTTGACGCAAGACTTCTAATTGAATCGTTCCCATCAGCTGCACCCGAATTTCCTGTAATTGTTCGGACCACGATACCTTGAGTAGCGGATCTTCATCTTCTAATTCGCGCATCGCAGCCAAGACGGCATGAACTTCTTCATCCTGTAAATTAACCGCATAAGTCAATACTGGCTGTATTGTTGGTATCTGAGCATTTTCAGCGGCCCCCAATCCTTGCCCCGGAAAGGTATCCGTTAAACCAGGAACGACCACGATTTCACCTGCCACCGCTCTAGGAGTAACCTCATATTTGGTGCCATTGTATAACCGTAGTTGGTTAACCTTTTGTTCTGGCAGAATAACTTCTTTAGTCGCCAATGCGCCACCAGTCATGCGCATCCAAGTCAGGCGTTCACCATTAGCATGCGAAATCTTAAAGACTTGAGCAGCAAATTCAGCTTCGTACGTTGGTTCTT
Source organism: Lentilactobacillus kosonis (assembly GCF_003864335.1). GTDB lineage: Bacteria > Bacillota > Bacilli > Lactobacillales > Lactobacillaceae > Lentilactobacillus > Lentilactobacillus kosonis. Next base: position 177,346 of record NZ_BEXA01000001.1, read on the forward strand.
TGGTCCACTTTTCAAGACCATTTAACAGTTCATCAATTCCGGTCATTTTTAACCCGGAACCAAAGTAAACGGGGAAGACTTGGCGATTGGCAATCATCGTCTTAATCACATCGTCAGCTAAATTAGCGTTATCCAGATAATCAGCTAAAACATTTTCATCTTGCAATGCGATTTCTTCAGCCACATCATCGGGAACATCATCAGTTGCTTTCCAATCAAAAGGGATTGCGCCGGCTGATAACGTCTCTTGAAGTTGAGCGATAATCTGATTACGATCCGTTCCAGGAGCATCTAGTTTATTAACAAAAATAAACGTGGGAATATTATATTGTTTTAATAAGCGCCATAGAGTTTGTGTATACCCTTGCACCCCATCGGTTGCTGAAACTACCAAAATGGCATAGTCTAACACGCTTAAAATCTGCTCAGTCTGCGCTGCAAAATCCACATGTCCTGGGGTGTCTAGCAGAGCAAGCGATAAATCGTGATATTCCAAATTAGCTTGATGCGAAAAATCGTAATTCCGCGGGCTTTTTCCAATGCATCAGGGTCCAAAAAGGCATCCCCATTGTCGACTCGACCCAATGTTTTTAGCGCCCCGGTTTTATATAAAAGGGCTTCTGATAGTGTAGTCTTCCCCGCATCAACGTGGGCCACAATTCCAGCCACAATTTTCTTCATAATGATGGTTCCTCTTTTCGTCTCGCGATAATCGATTACTCGACCATTTTCTTCCGTTCATTGTATCACGCCACCAGCTTATCCCCTAGATAGACGCAAAGAATCCCCTTGAAATCATTGAGACTTCAAGAGGATCATTATTTAACGGAATCATTCCCGCTTTAATTGTTTTCGTGCAAACATCTCTTTACTAAACCAAGTCATGATTCCTGACCAAATAATCATTGACACCATTAACCGCCAGGGAACCAACACCGTGCCTTCAGAATCAGTATAGCCTAGAATGTACTTCACAAAATCTTCAACCCATGATGCGGTTTGCTCGCTTGGTTTAAAAGTATTAATTGAGAAAATCAAAATTACAAACAGCACCACTGGAACAGCGATGAAGATCAAACGCTGAACTCGCTTAGAAAATAGTGACATCAAGCTTCCAATTGCTAAACCAGTTAAGGAAATGGCCAGTAATAACAACCAACTAAAGACGAAGTTAATAGCGCCAGAAACGATTTGATTGCTAAAGGTATGCTGATACATTGCTGAAAAAATATTGAAGTTGTCAGAATCACTGATTGGTAATGTTAACCAACCAAATAGCATATTAATAGTGTTAGCAATCAATGTAACTAATGCTAATGAAATAACTTGTCCCTTAAAGAAGGTCATCCGTGAAATTCCATTTTGAATCAGTAACTTAAAATTAGTGTAAGTTAACATTGAAATCACAAAGACAAACCCAGATACCAGTAAGCCAATTGGTGTACCAGTGAGTTGATCAGAGAATGAAAAATCTTGAATCGTTCCCGTTACCAATGCCAAGAATGCTGGCAATGCTAACACAACAATTGCCGTCCATAAGTACATCTGCCAAACAAGAGATATTTGACGATCAAATAAGAATTTTCCGACCTGTTTCACCTTCATCAGTAGCTCCCCCCATTTCCTTGGATGTTAGTTAGAAAGATAAATAGTTTTTGTAAATCAAAACTAGAGATTTGCACTGTATCGGAAATTGGTCGATCATTGTCCAAATCACCAAATACATAATTCGTTTTTAGATTGCCCATTTGATCATTACCAATAACATTTAGGCCATTAGTGTACTGATCAACTTCTTCAGCTGGACCAACGACTGCGTGCGTCTTAGCCAGAATCGTTTCTACCGGTTGGTCGAGCAAGACGTGTCCCATATCAATCATAACTACATCACTAACAATGTTAGCCACTTCTTCAATTAAATGAGTTGAAATGATAAACGTACGTGGTCGATCTGAAAATGTTTGAATCAGTTCCCTATAAAACAATTCTCGGTGATTGGCATCGAGTCCCAAAACCGGTTCATCTAAGAAAATAAACTTAGCTGGGACTGATAATGCCAAAATCAACTTAAAGATTGAATTATATCCAGTTGATAACTTTCCAAATTTTTTGGTTTAAATCTAATCCAAACTTTTTGCCAAATCATCAGCTAATTCATGGTCAAAACCACCATACAACAAATCAGTATCTTTAATGATCTTAGTTAACTTATCCCCATCGTTATACAGATCAACTTCGCTCATTAAATACATCATTCCGAGCTTACTATCGTTATCTGCGACGCTTTCGGAATCCATATTAATTTCACCATTATCAGCAAAGATGCGGTCAGTAATAACGTTAAGTAGCGTGGATTTACCGGCTCCATTACGGCCAAGCAAACCATAAATCTTGCCCTCTTCAAACGTTAAACTAATATCGTTTAAGACATTATGCGATCCGAACGCTTTAGATACGTGATCAATCGATAATAAACTCATTCGGTAAAACCTCTCTTTATTTGACTTATTAGATCCTCTTCAGAAATATTTAGGTTCTTAGCCTCAGTAACTAGGCTCTTAACGAAGTTAGTGTAAAACTTCCCCCTACGCTCTGCAAGAATCTTTTCTCTAGCACCTGGGGTAACAAACATCCCCCACCCCCCGGCGTTTTTCAATTAACCCCTTATCAACAACCATATTCATTCCCTTTAATACCGTTGCCGGATTAATATGAAATTCTTTTGAAATTTCAGTTGTTGATGGAATCTGCTGGCCTTCAGCAAAACCACTATTAACGATGGTTTCTTCAATTTGTTCAGCCACTTGCCGATAAATCGGCTCCGAACCATCGAACGAAAACTGCATGTGCTCACCTCAGTTACTTCTTAATTTTAGTCTTCGGAACTACAAATCCCTGATAGATTTTAATCGTGACAATATAGTATACGCAATATAAAACTAAAAATGCAATAAGTGACCAGCCAAAAACCGGGTAAGGTTGATCAAGGAGACCGCCCTTAATAAATAGTTGCAAGCCAAACGCTACATCAATAATCCCTAAAACTGCGGGTAACACAAACAATCCTAAGATTTGAAGATTAATTGAACGTTTAGCAACCGAACGTCTAACGCCAATTTTGTTAAGCATTTCATAACGTCTAGCATCAGCCGTGGTACCACTGAGAATCTTAAACATTAAACAACTAGCTAGCATGGCTAAGAACGCAATTCCTAAAAAGATCCCGATAAATTCAAAGCTTCCAAGTAGTGATTTCAAAATAGTGTAATTTGAGAAAATCCCTCCAAATGGAATACCACTCTTATCAGCAACTTGTTTAGCTTGCTCATTTGTAATCTTGTTTAAGGTATCGTAGTTCGCATCCATGCTCTTAACTCGAACTAATCGAAGCTTATTGCTTGGAGTGGCTAACGTTGCAAATTGAGTTTCGCTAACTAACTTAAATGATTTAGCAAATTGGTCTTTTGGTGGCAGCATTCGAGCCAAACTACTCTTAACTTCGTCGTTATGACTAACCTGACTAGCCGTTAGTGTCACGATTTTAGTCTTGGCAAAATCCATTTCACCATCACTATTAGATTTAACATCTACATATTTATATGGCGTTTGGTTGAATCCATTCGCATCAAAGTAAATCGTATTGCCGACTCTTTTATATTGGTAATTAGTAACTTGCTTATCATCTAATTGGGTAATCCATTGATTGATCTTGTGACTTGGATTCTTAACTGCAATTGCATAAGCCCCCTGAGCTTGAGCAATTTCAGGAATACGTTGAGCGAATCCTACTCCAACCGTAATGGCACCTAACGCTAATGCAAATAGTAATGATACAACCGAAAGAATCTTAGTAAAGTCATTAATTCGGAATTTAAGTTGTGAGATTGTAAAAGTATTTAATCCCTTAGCTGCCAGCTTAGATTTTTGTAAACCATTTAGGATAGCTACAAAAAATGAATTAAAGATGAAATAAGTTCCCAACACAATTGTGACTAATGCAAGCGGAATCGCAATAAGCTTCAAAGTCTGAATCTCATACATTGATAGATAACCAACCGCTAAAAGTATCACTCCGAGGACTGCTTCAACCCAGAGAACCACTTTCTTGGGGCGTTTCCAGTTAGTACTTGATTCTGATTTTAATAAGTCTAAAGCCGATGACTTAACAAATGTGCGGTGATTAAATAACCCAGAAATAAAGAATAGAATCATAAAGAAAACAAGCGTGTAAATAATAGCTTTAGGATAGATTGCTTGAAAACCACTTGTGGGCAAGGCTAACTTATCAAACAAATAGCCACTCAACAATTTGGTAATCGCGGTTCCAAATAAAATACCAATGACTGTACTGATCAAACCAATCATGACCGTTTCTAAAGTAATCAACAGTCCGATTTTTCTTGGGCGAGCCCCAAGCATCATAAAAACGCCATAATCGTGTTTACGCATCGTTAATAAGAATGTATTCGCATACGAAACGTAAACTAATGTAATCAAAGCAAGTAGCACCGCTCCGAAAATAAATACGAACTTAGCACTTTGTACCGAAGTGCTTTCCACAAATGAATCATTAGTTGAAATAGCCTCAAACATGTAGAAAATCGCTGACGCCATTACTAATCCAGAAAACAGCACTAAGTAATCTTTAAACCGCGAACGAATTCCGGCTAGTGAAAGTTTAAATAACATTTCGATATCTCCTTATGTTTATTGTTCAAACGTTCCCAATTTATCAAGAATTTCGCGGTAAAACTCTTGGCGATCGCGACCATCAGCCTTTAATTCTTCGCCAATCTTACCATCTTTAATAAATAGAATCCGTTGACAGAAGCTTGCTGAAAATGGATCATGCGTCACCATTAGAATCGAAACCCCTTGTTGGTTAATATTCTGTAAGGTTTCCATCAATTCTCGAGCATTATTTGAATCAAGAGCTCCAGTTGGTTCGTCGCCAAACACGATTTTAGGATCCGCTACCAAGGCTCTGGCAGCAGCTACCCGTTGTTTTTGGCCTCCTGATAATTGGTTAGGAAATTTATCTAGTAAGTCGCCAATGTTTAATTTATTAGCTGATAACTCAACCGCCAATTTAATTTGCTTAGTCTTAGCTCCCTGTAATGATAATGGCAAGCCAATATTTTCGCGAACCGTGAGAGTTTCAATCAAATTGAAATCTTGGAAAATAAATCCAAGTTGCTGTGATCTAAAATCGGCCATTTGGTTGGCGGTTAACTTAGTTACATCCTGACCACCAATCTCAACTTGGCCACTGGTTGGTTGGTCCAAAGTTGCTAAAATGTTTAACAAAGTTGTCTTTCCAGAACCAGATGCCCCCATGATACCAACGAATTCTCCTTCATTGGCTTCAAAGGTAATGCCTTTCAAGGCCTCGTATGGCTTTTCAGTTTTCTCACCATAAACTTTATGAACGTTGCTGGTAGTTAGAATTTTGTTTGTCATTAATTTATCCTCCGTGTTGGTTCGTTACTTATGTAATTAACCATACATGTACAACAGTGATAAGTCAACCACCTTTTAGTTTGAAATAATGTTGCTGGGCGACGGCACACAAAAGCCACCATTAATTTCAACTAAGAATTAATGATGACTTATTTAATTAGTCGATTTTAAACGACCGAGCAGCATTAACTGCCTGCTGCCAACCACTATATAATTTAATTCGACGTTTATCATCCATATTAGGATCAAACCGTCGACCAGTTTCCATTTGTTCTTTGATTTCATCCACGCTATTCCAATAGCCAACCGCTAATCCTGCAAGCACCGCAGCACCAAACGCTGTTGTATCTTCATCTTGAGCCCGTTGAATTGGGATGTTTAAGATATCCGCTTGGAATTGCATTAGGTAACTATTTCTTGAAGAACCACCATCCGCCATTAAACTAGGAATCTTCATGCCGGTATCTTTTTCCATCGTATCAATGATGTCCTTAGTTCCGTAAGCAATAGATTGCAATGTTGCCTTAACAAAATCATTCTTCGTTGTACCACGGGTCAAGCCAAAGACCGATCCACGAACGTTTTGATCCCAGAAAGGCGCTCCTAACCCGTTAAATGCAGGAACCACATAGACTTCATCATCATCGCTTGAGTTCATGGCTGCCTGACGGGATTCAGGCACGTTATCGATTAAACCCATGCTATCAGATAGCCAACTCATAGCAGTCCCCGCTGCGAAAATTGAACCTTCGAGCGCATAGTTTAGATGACCATTAATATCATAGGCAATGGTGGTTAACAAATTATCATCTGACAATTCTGGCTTTTCACCAGTATTCATCATGATAAACGCCCCATCACCATAGGTATTCTTAACCATTCCCGGTTCAAATGCTAACTGACCAATCAAAGCGGCCTGTTGGTCACCGGCGATTCCAGCAATTGGCACTTCAATGCCATAGAACTGGAAGTTTTCTGTGACTCCATAAACCTCACTAGAAGTTTTAACCTCTGGCAACATTACCTTTGGAATATTAAGTAACTTCAAAATATCATCATCCCACCGCAAAGCATGAATGTTAAACATCATGGTTCGGCTCGCATTTGAGATATCAGTCACGTGAAGCTTGCCACCGGTTAGTTTCCAAACTAGCCAAGTATCAACCGTTCCGAATAACAACTCACCCTTTTCAGCTCGCTCTTGAGCGCCAGGAACCTGATCAAGAATCCAGCGCACTTTGGTTGCTGAAAAGTATGAATCAATAATTAATCCAGTTTTTTTATGGAATAAATTGCTATAACCATCATCTTTTAGCTTTTGAGCTAACTTCGCAGTTTGCTTTGATTGCCAACCAATCGCATTATAAATTGGCTCACCAGTTTCTTTATCCCAAATAATTGTGGTTTCCCGTTGATTAACAATGCCAATTCCAGCTAAATCCTCGGGATGAATTCCTGCATCAATGAACGCTGATGAAATCACGTTTAACACTGACGTCCAGATTTCATTAGGGTCAGTTTCAACCCAACCGCTTTGAGGAATGATTTGCTCAACCGGTTTGTAAGCTTCAATTACCTTTCGACCACTTTGATCAAAGATCATCGCTCTCGTACTAGTAGTACCTTGGTCAATTGATAGTACATATTTATCCTTATCAGTTAAAGCTGACATCCGCTTTCCCCTCCAAACATTAGTTACCTGTTTCAGTTGAATAATACCATATTATCCCTTGATAACAGAAAAATAAGCGTTTACACGCAAAGAACATACTATGAACTATACCACAGTACATTCTAACGTTCAAACGCCTATTCAAACAGTATTTAGTTGACTATACCAATTATCGCTTGATCGTAATTGAAATATCCGTATCATCACTAGGATTCAAGGTCTCATTGTAACTATAATCGGCCTCTTGGAAGTATTTTTTAATTTCAGTATTAATATCAGCAAGTGGTCGCTTATCACCATCTTGGCGATGAACTAGAATTGTGTATTCTTTATTATCATCATCGGTGTTTTCAAATTCGTACAACACATCAACCGTATTTAATATTTCCTGAATCATTTGACGCTCAGTCATAGTATAACCTCCCACAATATATATTCTTCTTTACTTTAGTCTTATTTAACGAAAATGTTAACGCTTTATATCTTTTATTTATCAAATTGGTGCGAACATTTACATTGTTCCTAAAAGGACTATACTTAATAGTTATTAACTATCGAGGTGATAATAATGAACACAACATCTTCTCAACTGACAAGTCAGCTTATGGATGCCTATCTAAATCAGCAAATGGTATCTATTGAACTAACTAATCGCCACATTTCCGGACTTGTAGTGGGAATTCAAAATGCCGAACTATTCATTAAGGGACCTGCTAATCAAATCACGAAAATTTCCTTTGATAAAAATCAAATCCGCTAGTGTCCTATAATCACTAATGTAAAAACTTATAAAACTGGAGAATCGCTCAATGGCAAAAACCAAAGACCTTAATCAACGGCTTTATTACCTTGGACTATCCCTAATTATTAATTCAGCTGGAAATGCCCTAGCAATTTCAACAAACTTGGGAAGCGCGGTATGGACCGCCTCAGCAGTAAATTTGTCAAAACTAATTTCGGTATCGCTTGGAACTACCCTATTTGCATATGGAGTTGTCATCACCATCCTTAACCAACTCCTCCTCGGATCATTTGATCGTCGACGATTTATTTCAAACTTACTATTTACGGTCCCCTTTTCATATCTCATTGCACTATTCGAAATGTTATATGAAGCAATCGGCATTCCACAACTTGATTTTGGAGTCCGCATTCTATTAGATATTTTAGGATTGTTCATGGTCGCAGTTGCTGTTTCGATGTACTCGCGGGCTAATTTAATCATGCATCCTAATGATGATTTAGCTTATATTGTCAGATTTAAATTCATCCACGGAAATCCAGTGTTATCACAGTGGGCTAGCTATGTGCCACCATTACTCGTAATCTTAGTTTGCTACTTTTTAGCTGGTAAAACGTATGCCGTTGGATTTGGAACAATCTTCGCGCTCTTATTTCAAGGCGCTATGATGGGATGGGCTGATACGCATGCCTTCACAAAATTAACCCATCATGTGGATCTTTAATGGCACCAAACATAAAAAACGGTTAAGCAGATAATCTGCTTAACGTTTTTTTAGTTTACCAAAAATTTAGTAATTTGTTTGTTAGTCTGCTTAGTTTCTCTTAGCTTATGCCATAATATATAATCATGAAATGCATCCGGTAGCTCAACGACCATGACATCAGTTTCAGCCGCTTGTTTTAAGGCATTAATGAAACGTTCATTATCCGGGACCAACATTTCATTATCCCCATAAAACAAAATTAAGTTTAGACCAGATAGATTGTTAGCGTTAAACAGGTCAACCACATCACCATTATCCAAGCCATCGATAAACTGTTGACCAATCGTTTGTAAAACATCTAATTCCAAAAACACATCATCATCTTCACGTTTTTGGACAGCAAGATTCGCTAGTGTTAAATCAAGCCATGGCGAGATTGCGATTACTTTATTGATTTGAAGTGCCCTTCGACTAGCCACTTGCAGCATTAAGTAGGCACCGGCAGAATCACCAATCAAGTTGATAGGCAAATCAATCAAATCACATTCATCAAATGCCTTTAAAGAAAAATCAATCAGCTCAGTTGCCTTGTGGGATAACAGCAACGGAAAATCAATAATTTGTAGTTGAGAGTTCGTCTTTTGAGCTAAGTTAATAATAAATCCGAGTTGATCATCATTCATTGGCACCGTAAAGGCACCACCGTGAAAATATACTAGCTGATTATCTGGGTTCTCAACCACATTAAAAGTCACAATCCGTCCGTTATCAATTTCCTGTATATCGACATTTTCCGCTAAGTTGTTGGTTAACCAATCACGCTTCTGGTTAGGCATTAAAAACAGATGTGAAATATCAGCTTTATATTGGTTAATTTTCATTTTATGTATCAATCTTTTCGAACGAAAGCTCATAGCTTACACCTCCTAGGGTATACCGCTTACATAAATATACCACGAAACACTAATTTTGTCTGATATCCACAAGTTCACAAAATCTTCACAATTAGTTCATATTTTAACAACATTTAGTCTTTATTATCCTTTAAAGAAACAGAGGCACATGTGCATCTGTGTGGTATATAAATTAAATCCCCCTTTAATTTATTACTTTTATATTCATATTCTTCCCCTAGAATATAGGTATCTTGAAGATAAGACATCCCCGTGTCTTATCTTTTTTTGTGCCAGGAAACTTGCCCAAGCCAATCTTCACAAAAAAACACATTTTCGTCGTTTTTTGTTAACACCTATTGTGTATATTTAAAACCATAGAGAAGATGATTATACGTAATCTATCTTTCTCCCCCCATATCGCAACAAGCTAATCCCCCATTAACTTGTTGCATCGATATATATTCCCCTCAGAATATAGACATATTTAATCAAAGCGATAAGACACCCCCATGTCTTATCTTTTTTTATCCTTATTTATACAGAAATAGCGATTCCTGGTAATGACATTTCTTACCAAGAATCGCTATTTTTTTATCCAAAAACTCGTTCTAAAATTTGATCTACGTTTCGAATATGGTAGTGGTAGTCAAACGCGTCTGCAATATCTTCTGGTGACAGCTGCGCCGTAATCTTATCATTAGCCGTCACTAGTTCAATAAACTGGATTTGTTCGTCCCAAGCCTTAGCGGTTAGTGGTTGAACTAAATCATAAGCTTCTTCTCTAGTCATCCCACTATCAATTAGTTTTAGCATTACCCGTTGACTATAAATCAAGCCATAGGTGCGGTTCATATTTTTCTTCATCGTTTCTGGAAAAACATCCAAATTAGCTACGATCTTCGTAAATCGGTGCAGCATATAGTCCACTAACATCAACGTATCAGGAATAATGACCCGTTCCGCTGATGAATGAGAAATATCTCGTTCGTGCCATAGAGCAACATCTTCATAAGCTGTGACTACGTGGCCCCTAACAACCCGAGCTAATCCACAAATGTTTTCAGATCCGATTGGATTTCGCTTATGCGGCATCGCAGATGAACCTTTTGTCCAGGATTAAAATGTTCTTCAACTTCATGAATTTCTGACCGCTGAAGCCCACGAATCTCAGTTGCAAATTCCTCAAGACCAGTAGCAATTAAGGCCAAGGTTGAAATGTAGTTAGCATGTAAGTCTCTGGGCAATATTTGAGAGGTAATTTCTTGATTTCTAATTCCTAGCGATTGACAAACATATTCTTCAACAAATGGTGGAACGTTCGCAAATGTTCCGACTGCACCAGAAATTTGCCCGACTTCTAATTCCTTAGCTGCAGCTTCAAAACGGTCTTGATTTCGTTTCATCTCAGAATACCAACGGGCCAATTTTAAACCAAACGTGGTCGGTTCGGCTTGTACCCCGTGAGTTCGACCGATCATGACCGTGTCCTTGTATTGATAGACTTTTTCCTTGATAACTTCCATAAAGTCAGCAATATCTTGACGAATAATTTCATCTGCCTGCTTAATTCGTACACCATATGCAGTATCAACAACATCAGTACTAGTGACGCCGTAGTGAATCCATTTTCGTTCCTCACCTAGTGACTCTGACACATTCCGCGTAAATGAAACGATATCATGGTGCGTGACCGCTTCGATTTCGGCAATCCGATCAACATCGAACTTAGCGTTCTGCTTAATCTTTACAACATCCGCTTCTGGGATATGACCTAATTTAGACCAAGCTTCATCAATGGCGATTTCGACTTTTAACCAAGCGGCATATTGGTTCTCAAGTGACCAAATGTGGTTCATTTCTGGACGTGCATATCTATCAATCATAGTTAAACCCTTTCTCTTGCGATATTAATATCTCAATATTAACATATAGTTCTTGTTTTATCTATATTAAGGCGATAAATACACTGATCAATCGTTTTATCAGCTAAAAAGCGAACGCTTTTATCGAATAACATAATAATCGTAAACATTTACGGTTGATTATTAAGATTACTCCTGCTAACATATAAATTGCTGGGTCAGTTACTCAGCAATAAAATTTAGAGGTGTTTAGATGTCATCTATTGTAATCGTTGGAAGCCAATGGGGCGACGAAGGAAAAGGTAAAATCACCGACTTCTTTAGCCAAAATGCAGATATTACCGCTCGTTATCAAGGCGGAGATAATGCCGGCCACACCATTGCATTCAACCACGAAAAATTCCATCTTCAACTTATTCCATCAGGAATCTTCGACAAGGACAAAACTTCAATTATCGGTAACGGTGTCGTTGTTAATCCAAAATCATTAGTTACCGAAATGGACTACCTCATTGACCACGGCGTTTCTGTTGATAATTTATTAATTTCAAACCGGGCGCATGTCATAATGCCATACCACACCCTCCTCGATGAACTTCAAGAAGAACACCGGGGCAACAAGATTGGAACCACTAAAAAGGGAATTGGCCCAGCATATATGGATAAATACGAACGAATCGGGATCAGAATTGCCGATTTGATCGATAAAGATGAATTTTACAAACGTTTAAAAGCGACCTTAACAATTAAAAATGAATTACTAACTAAATTATATGGTGTTGAACCACTCGATTTCGATACCATTTACAAAGAATACAGTGACTATGCTGATCGCATAAAGCGCCACGTGATCGATTCTTCATATGTCATCAACAATGCATTAGACGATCACCAACATGTCCTCTTCGAGGGGGCCCAAGGATCGATGTTAGACATTGATCAAGGAACTTACCCCTTTGTGACATCATCAAATGCAAGTGCTGCCGGCGTCTCGGCTGGGGCCGGCATTGGTCCTAGTCGAGTCGATAACGTCATCGGAGTTTGCAAAGCTTACACTTCTCGCGTTGGCGAAGGTCCCTTCCCAACTGAACTTCATGACGAAATTGGTGACCACATTCGCGAAGTCGGCCATGAATATGGGGTTGTAACTCATCGTCCGCGAAGAATTGGCTGGTTCGACACAGTCGTTTTGCGGCATTCAGCCAGGATTAGTGGTTTTACCCACCTGGCATTGAATTCCCTCGACTTACTTTCAGGGATTGGCACTGTAAAGATTTGTACTGCTTACAAACTTAATGGTGAGATCATTGAACATTATCCAGCCAGTCTCAGTGAGTTAGATAAATGTGAACCAGTATATGAAGAACTTCCTGGTTGGGATGAAGATATCACTGAGTGTCACACATTCGACGAATTACCAGTTAACGCCAAGAATTACTTAAACCGTATTTCTGAATTGGTCAACGTCCCATATGCTACATTTTCTGTTGGCCCTGATCGAAATCAAACTAACATTGTTAACAACGTTTGGGATTAACCCCACCACGGAGGAGAACATATTATGGAAGCATTTGACTACGAAGATATTCAATTAGTACCCGCAAAGTGTATTATTAAAAGCCGAAATGACGCTGATACTTCCGTTAAGTTCGGCCCTAAAACCTTTAAAATCCCAGTGGTTCCCGCCAATATGGAAACTGTAATGAACGAAGAACTAGCGATTTGGATGGCCAAAAACGACTACTTTTATATCATGCACCGGTTTCAACCTGAAAACCGAACAGATTTCGTCAAAAAGCTACATTCATTAGGCCTCTACGCTTCAATTAGTGTTGGTATCAAAGATGCCGAATATGAATTTATTGACGAACTAGTGGCTGAAAACGCTAAACCTGAATACATCACGATTGATGTGGCTCATGGCCACTCAGATTTTGTTATTGACATGATCCATTACATTAAGAAACAGTTACCGGAAACTTTCTTAATTGCTGGTAATTTAGGCACTCCTGAAGCCGTTCGCGAAATCGAAAACGCTGGTGCTGATGCCACAAAGATTGGCATTGGACCTGGGAAAGCATGTATCACCAAACTCAAAACTGGTTTTGGTACTGGGGGTTGGCAATTAGCAGCCCTTCGTCTTTGCTCAAAGGCCGCTAAAAAGCCAATGATTGCTGATGGTGGTATTCGCTTTAATGGTGATATTGCCAAATCAATTCGCTTTGGAGCTTCCATGGTAATGATTGGCTCAATGCTGGCTGGTCATGAAGAGACTCCTGGTAACTTAATCAGTATTGATGGTAAGAAGTACAAGCAATACTGGGGTTCAGCTTCCGAACGTCAAAAAGGCGCATACCGGAACGTTGAAGGTCGCCAAATGTTAGTCCCTTATCGTGGTCACTTAGAAGACACATTAACTGAAATGCAAGAAGATTTACAATCATCTATCTCATACGCTGGTGGTCAGCAACTTGCAGATATTACCAAGGTTGATTACGTCATCGTCAAGAATTCAATTATGAATGGTGATTAATACCAATTGAATAAATTAAAAAGCCGTTCCCACATCGTGGGAACGGCTTTTTATTACTTGTAATTAAATTTCTGACTTTTCAACGCCAGTTTCAAGATCATGAATTGGTTTTCTAAATAGTCGGCGCGTAATCGGCGTAAGAATAATTAGTCCCAGACCAAAGGCCAGCATAACTAATAAATCATGGAAGTAAATTCCCCAATCTGGCCCGGCAATCGCCTCACGAAATGCATCAATTGCATACGTAAAGGGTAGAAACTTAGCAAAGTTAGTTAAACCACTTGGAATAACTTCCAATGGATATAATCCACCAGTTCCAAAGATTTGCAGAACCATCAGAATAACACTGATAACCTTTCCGACATTTCCGAATGAAAATACCAGACTAAAGATAATCATGGTAAAGACTAATGCCGTAACGAAATCAATGCCGATAAAGGCTAACAGACTTCTTGGTCGAATTCCCAATAATAGAATTTCTCCCGTCAAAGTAATCAGCGTTTGTGTGAAGGCAATTGATAAGTACAGCAGGAACTTACCACCATAGATTTGGTAATAATAAATCTTATTTTCCCGCATCGTTTTTCCAGGTGGATACTTCCAAGCAATAAATGTTGTTAACAGTAAGATTCCAATCCAAATTGATAGGACCGTATAGAATGGCGTTGCACCATATCCAAACAAACCCATGTTATATAACTCTTTAGTTTGGAGCTTAATTGGTGTGGCCAAAATATTCGCAATATCTGGATCACTACCTAACAACTTAATTAATCGATCCAAGTTCTTATTATTAATGAAACTTAATTGCTTGTCCAAACCATTAAGTTGCGCTTGAATGCCGTCGAGTCGGTTTCGAACATCATTGACCCGACTGATTGAAAGACTACTAATAGAACTTCCAGCGCTCTGCAGGGCTTTTAACTCAGGTATTACATCTTTCAATGAACTAATCAGTTGCGCATTCCGTGAAGAACTACTATCAGCTGCATCCCCAACCGCATCCAAACTAGCTGTGGCAGAGTTTGCTTCCTCTGCCGCTAAAGTTAAATTATCCTGTATCTGATTATTTATTCGATTAATTCGCTTAATCAGACCAGAGACGGAGGATTGATTACTACTATTTAAATTAGTTGTGAGTTGGTCCAAATATCGTTGTTCTTGCTTAATGCTCTTCTTAGCATTTGTAAAGTCAACGATTAACTGATTAATCTTATTACTAGGGATAATCGAACCGACAACGTCAAACACCCGAATCCCATTATTCAAACCAGCAACCAATGCATTACCAGCATTTTGGGTTGCTGTGACTTGGCTTTTAATCACACTAGGTGAACTTCGGCATTCAGTGAGCCAACTGCAGATTGTAACGTATCTGCTTGATTTTGAATTGAATTCAAAGCGCTATTAACACTATTTTTAGTAGTATCCGCGTTAGTCTTCGCCGCACTCATTAAATTTTGCTGCTGAGTTAAAACATTACTTAAATCATCAATTTGCTGAGAAACTCGCGGAATTCCCTTTTTAACTGTCGACAAGTACGCTTTAACGTCTTGAGAATTCTTATTAACCCGTTTTAACTGGTTATCAGCCTTTTTAATGGTCGAAATTGAATCATTAAGCGTGTCGCGAATTCCCAAGATTTCAGATTTATGAGTACTTAAGTCAACTCCTGTTTTGTTCAACTGTTTCAAAATTAGGCGACCACTCAATTGAGTAAAACTACTCCTAATCTGTTCAGTTAATGAATCCTTAGCCTGACTAGTGATTTTAGTCGCAGCCGGGTTTAACTTCTCATTAGATTTATAAACCACCGTTGGCTTTTGCGGATTATTACTGGCTAATGATGCCAGTCGGTCAGAGAAGTCACTAGGAATCTCGATCATGGCATAATACTTTCCTTGATCAAGACCATTATTACCTGCCCAATCGTTAGTGATTACCCACTTTACATCGTGGTTCTTCTTTAGCTGTTCCACGATTTGCTTACCAATATTTAAACTTTTACCGTTAACGGCTCCCCCTTCGTCATCATTAACTACGGCAATTGGTAACCGCCGAATATTTTGCGTGGAGTAAGGATCCCAGGAAGATTTAATATTTAATAAAGCATAAGAAGCGGGCACTAAACAAAATGCCATAATCGTAATTAAGACGGGTTTACTATGAAAAATTTTTGAAATGTCGTTTTTAAATAGTTTAAAAATAGTTGTCATAGTTCCTCAAACTTCTTTATGGTAACAGGTTCAAAATGAAATTCACAAAATTAACAACCTGTTGAGTGACTTGGTGAATGCTTTGAATTGTTGTATATGATTTATTGATTAATGATTGTGTTAATTGAATGATCTGTTTACCGTCTTCTAGCAAGATCTTGTTAATTTCTTGAATCTTTTTAACATCGCTTGAATTGTTAAATGTTTTTGATAAAGTATTCAGCTTACTAATTACTGAAGCGATCGAATCGTGACTATTGATAGTTTCAAGTAACTTAATCACATTTTGACGATTCTTAGTTGAAATTGAATTGATTAGTGAAATAATTCTTCGCAATTCCGCACGTTGTTTGGTAAAATTCAACAGTTGCACTAAATTACCACGCCAAATCCAACCCTTAACCTTACCATTGCCATTTTTAACGTAGTAATAAACAGCTTTATTTCCATTAGCTTTTCTTACAGTTGCTGAACGATAAGTGTAAAATGTAGTTCGAGGATAGTTATCAGCATTATGAGCTTTTTTAGTTAATTTGGCAGACGTATAGATATACCCACTCACTGCCCGGTTGCTGGTCTTTGAAATTTTGGTGTTCCGTAAGACTGTTGCACCCTTTGACTTAGCATTAGCTGAAACAGTGAGCAAGCCACCGACTCCAACCAATACACTAAAGAACAATACTATGTTTCTGATAATTCGTTTCTTATCCAAAAAGTTCACCTCATTTTTAGTTAATCGCCTAAATTAGATGGCGCTTGTTAATAGTTAACGTATGCATTACTATATAATATAACCCAATTGTCGAATGAACAATACCTTATTTAATAGTTTAGAATCCCGAGGTTTTAATTAATGATCAAAAACATCCGTTCAATCTACTTACGAGACTTAAGAGCAATCTTAAAGAACAAGGCGGCGTTATTAACAATTTTAGCGCTTTGTGTCCTCCCAAGTTTATACACATTAATCAATGTGGGGGCAATCTGGAACCCATATAGCGCCCAAGAAACCGGCCGTATTCCAGTGGCAGTGGTCAATGAAGACCAAGGAGCCAACTTGAACAATCAACAGATAAACTTCGGCACCCAAGTAATCAAAACTTTGCATTCAAACAATAAAATTGGTTGGCGATTTGTAGATAAAGATACCGCTGAACACCGATTAAAGCAAGGGAAGTACTATGCTGAAATCATCATTCCGAAAAACTTCTCGGCTAAATTAACTAGCATTGCCTCAGCCAATCCCCAACGGGCGACCGTAGTGTTTAAAACTAACACCAAAATAGTCCAATGGGAATTAAAATTACTGAAACTGCTGCGCAAACTTTAGTTACGCAAATTAAAAATAAATTCGTCTATCAAATAAACGAAACAGTTTTCTCGTATTTAAACAAAGTCGGTAACAAGCTTGGCAATAACCAAGCCAATATTCTTCAACTTAAAGACCTGATTATTGCGTTAGATGATGGTATGGACTTAGCAACCAATTCCCTTACCTCTATTAATGGCACCGCCAGTGGAATGGCCACTGCCCTTGAGGAATTAAAAACTTTTAACTCAGCCACCCAGGGAAATAATACCTTACAAAGCATTTCAGAACTCAACAGTTCAGGATTGCAATCAGCAAGAAGTTCACTAAACTCCGCTGCTGATAATATTAAGGATAACATAAATCAAGTAACCGCCCGACAGACCAGATTGAATCAACTATATGGTCAACTAAATCGAGCAGTGAACCAGAATAATCGGGCTCGCGTCAATTCGTTAGCTCAAGAAGCAAAGTCAGAAATTGATGTACTGCAATCACAGACTAAAATTCTTTCCGCATTCTTAAGTGCATTTGATAATAGTAACCCGCAAATCAATAGTCTTAGTAACCAATTAACGACTGCTAACAATCGGTTAAGTTCAGAATCGTCAGCAATTCGTTCATTACAATCATCAACTAATGGTTCCACTGCCGCACTTCAATCAGCTACTTCCCGTGCGATTCAAACTAATCAGCGGGTTAATCAGAATCTCGGATCCAGCTTAAACACTTCTATTAATAACGCATCAGCTGCAATCGATAGCGCCGTTGCTAGTATGATTAATAGTTCGCGCCAAACTAGTGCGATTTTAGGTAGTTTTAACCGGGTTAAACAACTTAATAACCAAGCACTAGACAACGCCATTTCTGGTAACAAGCTAATCGCCAACTCGGCTAATAAGTTAGCTAAACAGCTAACCGATTATAAAGATGACATTGCTAAAATCAGTAGCCAGCTGAAGCTAACCAGTGATGGCGACATTGCCAAAATTTTAAGTATTCTCCAAAGTGATCCAAAACTAATGGCTAGCGACCTAACCACCTTATTCAATGTTAAAAGCGAATCAATCTATCGGGTGGCGACATTCGGTGAGGCGTTTGCGCCAAGTTATATGGCCGTTTCCGTTTGGGTTGGTTGTACCATGCTAATTTCTGTATTAAAAACCACAGTTCCTCGCAAGAAACGCTTTAAATCAATTACTCACCATGAAGAATATTTTGGTAAAATGCTCTTGTTCTGGACGTTGTCTTTAATCCAAACGTTCATCATTATTACATCAGCTATCTTCGTATTGCATGTCCAAGTTACCAATATGTTTATGATCTTTATTGTAGGAGCGTTCGTTTCAATAACCTTCTCCACTATGATCTACACTGCGGCCTCACTTCTAGGTAACTTAGGAACGGCACTAATGGTGATTTTAGTTGCATTGCAACTAGCCGGTAGTGGGGCCATGTATCCGGTCCAATTAAATCCATTATTCTTTAGAATTATTCAACCATTGTTCCCCTTTACCTATGGAGTGGGAGCATTCAGAGAAGTGATTGGTGGAATTAACATATCAAGTCTAACCGTTGACTTTTTCTTCTTGACGGTTATGTCCGCAATTGCCATTTTGATTGGATCCATTCTTAAAATTCGCATCGTTAAGATTTCTGATAAATTGGTCCGGGCATTCAGGGAAACCGGCATTGGAGAATAATATATTGTTATAAAACAAAAAAGTTACGCTCACTAAATGTGAACGTAACTTTTTTGCACTAAATAGCGCGCGATTAAATTTTTTGCTTCTATATTAATACTAGATTAATACCAGCCGTGGGCTTCCCAAAATGACTTAGCATTACTCCAAGAACCATAGCGACCTTGAACATAATTATTAGCCACCTTTTCCTGGTTAGCTGGTGAAAAATCACCATTTAAATACGCAGCATCTAATTGATATCTACCAATATATTTACCATTAGTAACCCCATATGAACCTCTTGACTCATGATAAGCAATCCAAGCTTTTGGTGAGCCTTCATGGGCTTGTTCAGCCAGCTGTTCCGCAACTTTGACTGAAACGGCGGCAGTTTGGTTATAAGTGTTAACCTTTGGTGCTACTGCTGGCTGCGTATTCTTTGAATCTTGTTCATTTATGGCTTGAACTTTTTTGGCAGGTTGAGCCTTTGTAGCATTACTTTGCTTATTCCCAGCTAAAACATTCAACTTTTGTCCAACCTTAATTAAATTTCCTTCAAGGTTGTTGGCTTCTTTAATCGAATCAACGGAAACATCGAATCTCTTTGAAATCCCATCAAGGGTATCGCCTGACTGAACCGTAACGGTCGTTGCCTCTCCGGCGGTGAAGCCTCCGAGGAAGAGTACTGCAACAAGCGCTGCGAAAATAATAGAAAATAATTTCTTCAAAACATACACTCCTATAGCTAGATGTTAGTTGCCTTTTTAAGAACAACGGACAACATACTACAGGGTAATTATTACTATAAAATTTCGCTAATGTTAAAAAAAACGCCTATTTTGTCATGTGTGTAACCAGTTTGCAACAATAATCTTATCTTTTTAGGTTCCTGATACCACTTTCAATCCATACGTGGCCCATTATTTCGCTTGGTCCCCACTTCGCTTAATTCCAATTCCAGTGTAACCACTTAAAATTGAAAAAATTGGTGATGCTAAACTGAAGATTACAAAAGGCAAATAACTTAATGTGGAAACTTTTAATGCATTAGCTGCGAAAACTCCAGCCACGCCCCAGGGAATTAAGTAGTTAATGACCGTTCCACCATCTTCTAGCGCCCGACTTAAAGTAACTGCGGCAAGCCCCTGCTTTTCAAACGTTGATTTGAAAGCATTCCCTGGCAAAATTACTGATAAGTATTGTTCACCAACAAAGATATTTACCCCAATTCCACTTAAAATAACTGCTAAAATTAGTGACCCAGTTGATTTTAGGCGTTTTGATAATGGCACCATCACTGAATCGATAATGCCAAACTTCATTAATAAACCACCCAATGCTAATGCACAGATAATCAAACTAACGGTTGCCATCATTGAGGCCACTCCCCCACGACTTAGCAGAGCATCAACGGCTTGGTTGCCTGTATGGGAAACAAATCCATTACTCATAATGTTAACTACTTCAGCAATCTTGGTGCTTGGAGCTGAAATAAAGAGCATTCCTGTTGCGACAACTATGTTAATAAACAACGTAAAGATAGCCGGAATTTTGATCCACGCACAGATAAACATCAATGCAATTGGTAAGAATGCCCAGCCGGAAACGCTAAAGTGACTCGTTAACGAATTTACAGTCGAGTTAATTGTCTGACTTGAAAGTTCCTTACCACTTTGGCCGATAAACATAAACACAACAAATGAAGTTAACCAGGCCGGAATCGTTGACCACATCAAGTTTTTTATATGATCAAATAAATCAGCGTCGACCACTGCAGAAGCCAAGTTAGTTGAGTCCGATAATGGTGATGTCTTATCCCCGAAAATTGCTCCTGAGATAATTGCCCCCAGCAACCATTGCCGGGTTCATTCCCATTGTGATTCCCATCCCCATAAAGGCAATTCCAACCGTTGAGATAACGGTAAAGGCACTTCCAATGGCCGTCCCGACAATTGTACAAACAATGAAGACAGATGGCAAAAACCATTTGGCAGAAATCAAATGAAAACCAAAGACCATTAATGATGGAATTACTCCTGAGGCAATCCAAGTACTAATTAGGATTCCAATTAAAAATAAAAATAAAGATTGGAATAATCCCGGTTTGGATACCATTAACAATTCCATCATTTACTGAACTCCAAGAAATCTTCCGGGCCTTGGCCCAACAAATTAATAAAAAAATAACTAACAAAATTGGAATCTCAGGGGCTAAAGCGAGCTTAATCACACTAACTCCCATAATTAGTAACATCACAATTAAAATAATTGCACCTTCGGCGAGACTAACTCGCGGACTACTTTGTTCTTCCATATCTATTCCCTCCAAAATGTGGTTAACTAGTTTTTTAGATAAAAAAAGTCCCTACTGCAACAAACGTTACAGTAGGGACGAATTGATATCCGTGGTACCACCCAAATTAAGCCAAATAAACCGACTCACTCACTAGATGGTAACGGTTCTAGTTATTTTCCGAATGACCCCCACGGTATTTGATTTAATCGCCCTGACCGGTTCGCATCACCCACCGGCTTTCTTACACCCAGACAATTAAACTACTTAAATGTGGAGTCGTCATTAATATGATTAGAATAATACCATTAAAAATTTTGAACGTCAACTATACTTCTAATTGCCGTTCTTTAAAGAATTCAAGTGGATAATAAACCTTGCCACCCTTATTATATAAGGCCCCATCATACAGTAATTTAATTAGATTAGCATTTAAATTGATTGGCAACGTTGAATGAATATTAAAATTGTCAGCAAAAATGTAACCATTTTGGGTAAAGAATTCACTAAAATCAACGGCGCTCATTGCTCGATAACCAGCTAAGCGAGCCCGGGCTTCGATTTCCATCAAAATTTGTTGGCCAATGCCATGTCCTTGATATTCTGGAACCACGCTTAACTCAACGATCGAGGCGATTGAAAATGGCTTGGCATTATCCCCAACCATTACTTCAATCATCATTGCATGACCTAAAATATCGCCACCGGTCGTTTTAACAACAACTTCAAAATCATCGCGATACTTTGAAAATCCTCGAAGGCGATTAACCATCGCGACTTCATCACCATCGTGATTTTCACTACCATTACCGTAACTTTTAGCAATTACCTCATCAATTCTATGATGATCACCCGGAACTGCCGTTTCAATCGTATATTGCAAATCCATTCATCTCTCTATCTGTATAAATACTATTGATATATAATTATCATTAAACATTAACTGAAAGCAGGTATCCCACCATGAAAGCTAAAACCAGATGGACACTTATAGGTATTTTAACATACTGTATTTTTGCTGTTATCACATTCGGATTTAATTTACTATCGCCAGCCAGAGTAGGTATTACCTGGACTGTATTTTGGTATATTGCTGCTGCCTTGATTATCTATTATATCTGCTTTAAAAACTTAGTCTTTCGCCGCATGCTGTATAACGCACGTCAGTTACATATGACCAAAACTGATCTAGCAACATTATTGCCAAATATGAAACAAAGCCAAGATATTCCAAATCCTGACAAGCACCAACCTTTTAGTCCATTATTTACCTTTTTCCCTTCAAAATCTTGATAAGCTTGATCAAGAGCTACAAAAAAAGGCTACAGAGCAAGGCATAAAGCCTTATGAATAATTAAAAACAGGTCCAACGCAATACGTTGGACCTGTTTTTAATTATTTTTCTGAATTTGTCTCTGCTAGTTTTTTATCTAAATAAGCAGCTAACTTTTCTTTGGGATAAACTCCGGTAACCTTTTCAGTAGCCTTACCATTTTTAAAAATTACTAAACTAGGAATACTCATAACTTTATACTGTTCAGCAATATCTTGATTACTATCAACATTCATCTTGCCAAAATGAATTTTACCCTCGTATTGAGTTTCCAATGTTTCTAAAACTGGATCCATGATTTTACAAGGACCACACCAAGGGGCCCAAAAATCAATCACTGTAAGCTCATTATCAGTTTCCTGATTAAGGTTATCCCGCGTTATCGTTACGCTCATGTTTATTCTGACTCCTTCTAATGTAATGAATTATCATTGTAATTACGATAGCCAACACAACCACCAATCCAAACCATGTGGCGGGAATTTCAATATCAATGGCAGGGATGGATAACATCAACTTAATTGCAATTAACGCGATTAAAATGTACGCCATTGGCTGTAATTCCGGTATTTTTGCCATCAGTTTCATAATCACTTCAGCAACACCCCGCATCGCTAATATTCCAATCATCCCACCAATTAAAACAATTACTGGATTATCTGAAATTGCTAATGATGATAAGACGGAATCAATTGAAAAGACAATATCCATAAATTCAATTTGAATAACCACTGACCAAAACAGTGAAAGTTTGCCTTTTTGCTTTAGCTTGCGAGTATGAACCACCTTGGTCTTACGGAAATACGACCAAACCAAGTATAGCAAGTACAAACCACCGATGATTTTTATTTCCCAAAAGTTAATTAGGAAAGTCCCCACCCCGATGATTAGAAACCTAAATACATAAGCGCCCCACAAACCGTAAAATAATGATTTTTCCCGCTGGCTTTTTAGTTGGTAATACCTGAGTTTGGGCAGCTAATACCACCGCATTATCTACTGACAACAAACACTCAATTATCACTAGCGAAAATATAATCAACCAATCTGATGAAGACGTAATAACCATTTCCCAATTGTGTAAGTCAAAAAATGGCCCATATAATTCCTCAAGTATGCCCAATGAAAAAATTCCTCCTCAATAATTGAAGATTATCGTAATTTAGACTATTTAATTTCTGTAAAGTTTATTCTATCATCGATTTCAAAAAAACGGGGACTTTCTGCTGTAATCATTTCATCCGTTAATTTTATCTTGATAATTTGTTTTTCAGAATACGTTTGATAGTATAAAGTTCGACTTTCACAGCAAACTGCGGCCCGATAAACCGAATATGTCGGTTGGTGTTCACTACTCTTAGGCACATTAACTGAATCTAATAAGTGCCAGCAATTATCCACTGCTCCAGCCTCATCATCGGGTAAATCAATTCTTTCCTTTAAATAGGCCGCCCGAATGAA
Source organism: Lentilactobacillus kosonis (assembly GCF_003864335.1). GTDB lineage: Bacteria > Bacillota > Bacilli > Lactobacillales > Lactobacillaceae > Lentilactobacillus > Lentilactobacillus kosonis. Next base: position 201,514 of record NZ_BEXA01000001.1, read on the forward strand.
ACGTGATCCCGGAGTATATGAACCAGGTGGTGTCATCTTCCCAGAAGCATTTCCTGTCGTCACCCGCGCAGTGTTCAGTGGAACTGTATGATTATTAAAATCATCTGTAAACTCAACATAGTCACCCAATCGATCTAACTGGCGCTGGAAATGATTAGAGTTAGTCACCACACCTAAGGGGTTATCGATCACTTCAATTGGATGAGTAACTGGTTCAATAACCACAATCCGACCAGTTGGATCGCTTGCTGCGAAATGAAGTTCGGAATGGCCATACTTCTTTAAACTATACTTATCAGCCATCAACTCAATTTGCTCTATGTGATCAATAATTTCAGCAACTGATTTAAATGTTGACAATAAATAGTAGGATAATTCAAATGGGGCCAAGTGAACCTTATCATCAGTTGGTTCAACAGTTAACTCTGAACCATTTGTAAAAGTCAACTTTTGCACTGCCAAACCATATTCATTCACGCCATCAGAAATATCAATTTCATGGTCATGTTGACCGCCAGATCCTAAAACCGCGTATCTGCTGATAAACTCATGATTATCAAATACTGATTGCCAATGAAAATGCCTAGGAACTGCAACGGGTTTAGCTCCTAACCTTGGCCAATCCATCGTCCTGGCAAGCACGTGGGTACCATCTTTTTGACCAATTTGAAATATGCTCGTACACAAATTACTCTCCCCCAACTCTTAATATTTAATTAATTCGTTATAATTTTTTCATGATTATCAAAATTTACTTAAGTGCTCTAGTTTTAAATGGTATTCTTATATAGTAGTTATTTTTATAAACATTCTAGGAGACCGATTAAATATGAAGCAAATTATAAAAAACTTACATAACAATCGCATATTTACGCTAATAGTATGGTTGATAGTCGTCTTGATTGCAATCATTTCTGCTCCCAATATTACCAACACAATCCAGCAGTATAATGAGCCATCATTAGCCACAAGCTCGCAACCAGTTAAAGCCGAAAAACTTCAGGGTAAATGGGGATATAACCTGAAGGGGACGATTACCATGAATTTGGTGTATCAAAATCCCAACCAAAAAATAACTGACAAACAACAACAAAAAATTAACAATCAGTTAGCTTCACTAATTAAGCACCAATCATATTACAATATCAAAAAGATAACTACTATTGATACTAATTTACAAGGAAAACCAGCTATGGTTTCCAAAGATGGTTCTACAGAAATGGCCACTATCCAAATTAATGCTAATGGAAATAGCCTTCGCGTATTAACCGACCAATTGACCGATCAAGCCAGAATAGCTGGTCTAAAATCTTATGTAACTAGTCCTCAAATTGTTAGAGACGTTAACAACGCTAAGATAGCTCAAGTTACTAAGATTAGTTTGATTGCTTTATTTATTGCCTCAACGTTAATCATTGGTATTTATTTACGTTCAATCTTTGCTGCCTTAATTTCATTTGTAGTATTATTTTCATCATTCGTTACTACCTATAGTTTAAGTTTGCACTTGGCTGAACACTTTAATTGGCCATTCTCAGAGTATTCTGTTCTAGAACTTGGTATCGCCACTTTAGTTATTGGGACCATTTGGAACATCTATATTCTGAGACGCTTTGGTGAACTACTGAAAAGCCAGCCTGAATCTCACTATTCCACCAAACAAACAATTGCGGACATCCGCTTTCCAGTCACCATTGTCGGTTTAGTTTTAACCATTATTTTTGCTTGCACTAGCTTCATTAAATTCAGTGAGATTCAGTCACTATCCTTGCTTGCAATTGCCTATATTGTCCTAATCTTAGCGACCCTAACCTTATTACCAGTCTTCATGGCTGCATTAGGTGAAAGCATCTTCTGGCCAAGTCCATCATCTGGCAAAATTGGTAATTCCAAGTACTTCGAAAAAGCAGCTGCCTTTTCAATGTGGCAACCATTTGCAAGTTTATTGCTAGTACTCTACTTAACGCTACCATTCATTTACTTCTTTAATAATCGGTTGAATTATTCACCAATGACTAACTTAACTCAGCAGAATCAAGCAATTAAAGGAGCTCAAACCCTTAATGCGCACTTTACGCCTGGTAAATCGACCCCCGTCACCGTGTACATTCAAAGTACCTCACCTATTAATACCGAGAAAAATCTAGGTGCCTTGGATACCTTAACAACCAAATTAAAAGCAACCAACCATGTTGATTCAGTTTACTCATTAACTCAACCAGGTGGAATGCCAATTGAGAAATATTACGTTGCTAACCAATTACAAGCCATCGCCTTGATACCAAACAAGCGACGGGCCAACTAGCCAAAGCCTCGGTTGGTATCAAAACTAATCAACAAAATTTAGATTTATCGGGCTTACAACAACAAGTTAAGGATATGCAATCGATGATTAATCGGAGCAATAGCATTGTCAGTCGAAGCAGTACCTTATCGAACCAAGTAAGCCAAGCAACTAGTTCGGTTAGCACCACTGAACGTCAAAGCGCCTCTCGAAGAATACGTCAATATCAATCCAAAATTAGTAGTTTGAATCAAGAATTACAATCTGTTCAGTCTGGATTATCACAATTGGTGACCACTGGTCAAGCTTTACAGAGTTTCAGCCAAACCAACTACACTTACTTACGCAATTATCGCGAACAAATTAAGCTTGTTAATCAACAACTTAAAGTTGTTAATCGTAGTGTGATTGCCTCTAATTCACAACTTAACGGAATCTACGCCTACCTCGATAGTTTGCAAAACTCTCAAGCAGCTAACATTTACTTTATTACTAAAAAACAATTAAATGGAGCTGATTTCAAACAGACCTTAGCTAACTTTGCCAGTCAAGATCAAAAGACAACCATGTTACAGGTTGTCTTTGATAAAACACCCGATACCGGTAATAATTTCAAACGAATTAACCAACTACAATCACAAATCAAACTTCAACTCAAAGGTACCCCACTTGCTAGCGCTTCAGTTGCAATTGATGGTGAACCAGTTATTGAATCAACGGTTGAAAGTAAAATGAATGATAACTTTGTTATTTTAATTTCCGTATTGGTAATTGGATTACTATTAGGTGTTTTCATTCTTAGTCGAGCAATTTTACAACCCCTATACTGGACAGCAGCATTTGTGGCATCTGCATTTACTGGCTTCCAATTAGCCTATCTAACCATGCGGTTTATTGTCCACGTGGAAGCATTTGATTGGCAAGTACCGATAATTGCTTTATCAATTCTGACAGCCATGGGATCCTGGCAAATCATTAGTTTAGGATTATCGCTCCGCTACACTGAGCTTCCATTAATTGATTGGTTAATTCCAACCGTTAAAAGTTACGGTACGATTGTTCGCTACATTTTGTTAGTTGTAATTGTCATTGCTATTTCACTAACATTTGGGGCTTCCAATGCTCTAATTGAAGTCGCCTTAATCGTCATTTATACGACCCTTGCCTTTTACTTAGTGTTACCAATGATTATCGTTTCACTTGGAAAATTAGCAGTTACCCTACCTAATAAAGACAATATCATCAAAAATAAATAGTTTTTTATCAAAAACCACCCTGTTTTGTTACAAAAAGCAGGGTGGTTTTGTTACACAGAGAAAAGCCGTTATACCAGCGTTTTAAGCAATAATTTTTCGAGTGTTGTGAACTATGTTGCAATCTATAAAATTCATTTAACTGCATTGATATTATTTTGTTACAGTTATGAAATATTCTATTGGTATTCTATTCATTGTTAAATACGAATAGGAGTTGTTGAAAAAATTATGAAATTACATAAAAGTATTTTATTAAGTTTGGTAGCATTATTCACATTATTAACCGCAGGTTTCTTCTCAATCGAGGCAAGTGCCAAAGCCAAAGCTGATATCGACACTAGCTCAACAGACAACATTACATACTCACAAATTTACACTACTGCTAAATCAAAGCTTGGTTCACCATACATCTGGGGTGCTACTGGTCCTACTGGATTTGATTGTTCAGGTTTCACTAGTTACGTTTACAAGCAATCAGGTGTTACAATTGCCAGAACTGCTCAAGCTCAATACAATACTAATAAGCACGTTGCTTACAAAAACATCCAAAAGGGTGATTTAGTATTCTTTGGGGGCAACGCTGCCTCAATCTCACACGTTGGTATGTACATCGGTGGCGGTAAGATGATTGATGCTCAAAACCGCGGTGTTATTACCGAAAATGTTAAGGCTCCATGGTGGCATTATGTTGGTTCAGCACACGTAACAGACCTCGACTAATATTTAACATAATCTAACAACAACTAATAGATAATAAAAAAGTACGTATGACGGAAGGTCATACGTACTTTTTTATTATCTATATTTTTAATGCCATCATCCGATGCCGAATTCCTGCTTCCATAAAAGGTTCCGAAATCACTTTAAACCCCAGCTTTTCATAGAACCCAATAGCGGTTTCTTGGGCGCCTAAATAAAACTCTGTGGCCCTAGTGAATTGGGGATCAGCAATTAAAGCTTGAATTACCGCTTTAGCTACTCCCTGACCCCGATAAGGTTTCAAGGTGGCCACCCGTTGAATATGCACGCGGTCATCCTCTAAAGTCCCTCTAGCGGTGGCTGCTGGCTTATCATCCACGTAAGCCACAAAGTGAACGGCATTGTCATCACTGCCATCAAATTCATGGGCTGGAACAACACCTTGCTCTTCAATAAATACCGTTCTCCTAATCATTCTAGCATCTGTGTAAATCTGACTGGTTAAGTCAGTAGTTGTTCTTACTTCCATGAATCATCCCTACTTTTCGTTATATGCAATGACTTTGGCATCATCACCATTAATCTCTAATTTGGTTAAACTGCCATTGGCTGGCCGCTCTGAAATATTAAATTTACCATTACCGTACCGTTCAACAACACTTAATAAAGTATTACCATGACTAACTAATAACACGTTATCGCCATCAGAAATTTCTGATTTTGTTTAATTAAATCAAATCCCGCATCGACTCGTTGCCAATATTCAGCGTTATCTTCAGCCTGGTGAAATGGATCGGCTGCTTTTAATAAGTCCTTAGCCTTCCCAATTGAATACTTAGCAACAATATCTTTAAAGGTTGGCAACCCATGTGGTGCTCCGGCTAAGTACCATGCCTGATCCATGTCAGTTCCCTCGTAGTACCCATAAAATTCTTCACGAAAATGCATTGAGGTAATTGGCTTATCAATATTTGATACTTGATTCTTATCTAAAATCATTTGAATTGTGTCCATTGCTCGCGTTGTATCGCTACAGTAGGCAGCAGCAAACTTAACGTTAGCAAGTTTGTCGCCAGTATCAACCGCATTTTGAATACCTTTTTCTGTTAGCGGAGAATTACTCCATCCTTGCAACTTATTATAGATGTTAAAATACGTTTGGCCGTGCCGGACCATATACAATGTAAATTTTTTAGCCATTTAAATCACACCCCTTACTTTTTACTAATTCAAGTATACCAACTATCATTAATTGCGGCGATAATCAGTTAAGATTTTGGCAAGGTTCTAAATATAACTTAACTTTCATAGTTACTCTGGTAAGATGTAACAAGTAAACAACATTGAAGGAGCCCCTGTTTTGAAATATATAACAAAAATCCTGGAAAAAAGTAGTAGCCGGCGTGGCTTTTTAATTTTACTAGCCACTCTATTTTGGATTAAAACTATGATTGCATACTTTGCCGATTTTAAATTAGGTATTCAAAATCCATTTCAATTTTTGATTGTCATTATTAATCCAATTGCGACAACTACATTACTATTAAGCATTCCCCTCTATTTTAAAAAGAGCCGCGTCTTCTATCCCAGTGCCTTTTTAATCACTATTTTACAAACCGTATTACTGTATCTTAACGTCATTTACTTTAGAGAATTTACCGACTTTATGACTGTCAGTACCATGACTGGTTATTCTAAAGTTAATCAAGGACTAAGTGGTAGTTCGCTAGCGTTAACCAACTTCCATGATATTCTTTACTGGCTAGATATCGTTGTCGTCGTCCTCTTGCTAGCCTTTAAAAAAATTAAAATCGATCACCGACCATTAAATAAACGAATTGGCTTAGCCACCAGTTCACTAGCGGTCCTTTTATTTACAGTCAATCTATCTTTAGGTGAGATGGATCGTCCCCAGCTGTTAACAAGAACCTTTGACCGGACGTACATCGTTAAGTACCTTGGTCTGGATGCGTTTACGACTTATGATGGTTTAAAATCCCAACGTAGCAACGATTTACGAGCAACCGCTACTAAATCAGAATTAAACGACGTGCTTAAATTCACTCGAAAACACTATGCCAAACCCAATCCTAAGTACTACGGGATGGCTAAAGGCAAAAACGTCATTGTCATTCATCTAGAAAGTTTCCAACAATTTCTAATTGGCCAAAAAATTAATGGCCGTGAAGTTACCCCATTCTTAAATAAGTTATATAAGAGCAAATCAACTTTTGCCTATCGCAACTACTTCCATCAAGTTGGTCAGGGGAAAACGTCTGATGCTGAAAATATGATGGAAACCAGTACTTACGGACTACCTCAAGGCTCTTTGTTTGCCCAATTAGGTAGTGACAATGTGTTCCAAGCCGCACCAGCTATTCTTAACCAACGTGCTGGATACACTAGTGCCGTTTTTCACGGCAATATTGCTAGTTTCTGGAATCGTAACAATGTTTATAAAAATATGGGCTATCAAAATTTCTTTGATGCAAGTTACTTTGATACCACTGGTGACCGCTCATTAGGATATGGATTAAAAGATAAATTATTATTCAATGATTCCATCAAGTATTTACAACACCTTCAACAACCGTTTTATGTCAAATACTTAACGGTTACTAACCATTTCCCATTTGATCTTGATAAGGAAGATACTAACTTTAAAACAACTAATACTAGTGACCAAGCTGTCAATAATTACTTTTTAACAGCCCATTATCTTGATCAATCCGTTCGAGAATTTTACAAATATCTCAAAAATCCGGATTGCTAAAGAATTCGATGATCGTCCTTTATGGTGATCATTACGGAATCTCTGACTCTGAAAATAAGAGTCTCGCAAAAGCCATCGGTAAAAATCCTGACACGTGGGATGATTTTGATGACGCTCAAATGCAACGAGTACCTTATATGATCAATATTCCTGGAATGAACAAAGGATTTATTTCTAATAAATACGCTGGCGAAATTGATGCCCTACCAACTGAAATGCATCTGTTGGGTATTAGTACTAAACGCTATATTCAATTCGGGACGGACTTACTTTCTAAGCAACATGACCAAGTGGTCGCCTTCAGAAATCAAGATTGGGTCAGCCCGGCATATACTTCAATTGGTGATACAATTTATAGTAATAAAACTGGTAAAGAAATTACCCCTTCTAAAGCTCAACAAAAAGTCATCGATAATAACAAAAATCAAGTGCGTACTGAATTATCACTTTCCGATTCACTTAATTCAAAGAACTTGCTTCGGTTCTATCATCCTAAAGGATTTGAAACTGTTGATCCTCGGAAGTATAACTACGCAGATAGCTTAAATAAAGAGATCAAGATTGAGAAAAAATTGGGCAAGAAATCTAAGAGTTTGTACTCAGAAAATGGTAATAAGTCGACTCAAAGTCTATACAAGACAGATGCTCCAGAGATTCACCACAAGTCAACAAACTCCAGCCGAATCAAGATTACTAACCCAGACGCTACTCACGAAAGTTCTCGGTAATCGAGGTCAGATAACATGAAAGTAAATGTAAAATCAGGCACCATCTTAATTTATAATATTTGCTTAACTGGACTAGCTATTTTCTCGATGGTCCTAACGGCACTATCATTAATTGGCACAGTCTCGCTTCGCCATGGAACCTTTGGTGTGGTTTTCTTTCTCATCTGGATTGTTTTCTTTATCGATTACGTCGCTAGATTCTGGTTTGCTAAGTCCAAGAAGGATTTCTTAATTCAAAACATGTTTGATTTAATTGCCCTAATTCCTTCACACCCAGTCTTTGCCTTCTTCCGGATTTCCCGGATAATTCAAATCATCAGGTATCATCACCTGTTTTGGAAATTAGGTTGGTCTGGCAAGTTCACAAAAAGTGTTCATCGTTTCCTCTATGACACTGGTTTTATCTACCTATTATCGATCAGTTTAGTGATCGTAATCTTTAGTTCCTTAATCTTTGCGGCATTTGAGCATGATTCCCTAGAAAAATCACTTTGGTGGGCTATCACCACTGCTACCACTGTTGGTTATGGCGATGTGACCCCGACTACCGGGGGCGGCAGAATTATCTCGGCCGTCTTAATGCTTGGTGGTATTGGATTTATCGGTTTGTTAACCTCAACTATCACGGACTTCTTTACAGATCAAGATCAAGAGGACGAACAAACCAAGAGTATTCAACAGTTAACTAACCAGGTTGAACACTTGTCTAAGCAAGTGGCTAAGATGCAGAAAACCTTAAATGCGAATCAAGGCAAACCTGCCACTAGTAAGAAACATAAAGCTAAAAAATAATTAACAACCAATGTAAAAAGCACGATCCTGATTCCAATCAGATCGTGCTTTTGCTTATCACGCGTTTCAACGATTAACGCTTAATCGAGGTACTGTGAACGGGACCGCGTCTATCAGGATAAATGCTTCTCATCGCCTCATTGACGGCTAATGGCGCCTCGCCAAAGCCAGTGGCAATTAAGGCCTGTTTAGTCTCATAATCCGCAACATCCCCAATGGTAAAGACGTTTTTGATATTAGTAATCCCACTGACACCACTATGAATCTTGCCACGACTACCTTCTGGATGAACTTCCCAACCAGATAAAGCATCGTCTTGAGCAATAAAGCCATAGTTGACTACGATATCATCTACCACCATACTCATTTCTTCGTCGCTCTTCATTTTTTTAGCGGTAATTTTTACTTGATCACCTTCACTAGCTAGTTCACTGATTAAGTATGGGGTCACTGTTTCAACTGTGGATTCAGTTAATAAATCAACACTATGTTCCATCGCTCTGAATTTATCTCGGCGATGTAATAAATAAACCTGTTTAGCAACCGACTCTATTAATAGTGCTTCATCAATCGCAGCATCGCCACCGCCTGCAACCAGCACCGTTCGATTCTTAAAATGATCCAAATCTTTCACACTGTAGAACAAATTTGTTCCTTCAAATTCATCGCTGTTATCAACTGCCAGTTTACGAGGATTAAATGCGCCAACTCCGGTAGCGATAATAATTGATTTTGAGACTGTCATTCCGTTATTGGTAATCACTTCAAACGCATCACCAACTTGTTTGATGTTCTGCACAGTTGTATTTAATTTTACTTCAGTGGCCACGGTTTGTAATTGTTGCTCTAGTTGGGCAATTAGTTCCCGGCCCTTGATTTGCGGATAGCCCGCCACGTCAAGAATAGTTTTTTCCGGATACAAAGTCGCCACCTGGCCACCTAATTCAGCTAAACTTTCAATAATCTGAGTCTTGGCATTTCTCAAACCAGCATAAAAGCCCGCAAACATCCCTGCTGGTCCACCACCAATGATCGTAATATCATAAACTTCATCGTTATTCATAGTATCTTCCCATCCTAATTACTTTTTAGTCGCTTAATAATTCGTCGACTCTCTCGCTTATTAGTGATAATTTGTCCCTGTAAGGTCTTTACTTCGCGCAGTCCGGCATCAATCAATACTGTAATTGTAAACCAACCAATTACCACATCAATGACTTCTTGAGCTAATGACATCCAAATTGTAGTATTAGGAATATCCCAATCCCAAAAAGTATGCAAACCAATTACTAATATCAAAAAGATACTAAAACGGGGATTAAAAAAATCGGTTGCTGTAAAAGGTTGTTTACGCGTTTTACCTAAAATAATGGCCCCACCAACAATTGCCGCCCAGATTGTATGCGTCCCAAATGCTTGGAAACTTCTAGTGAAAATTGTAAACAATCCATATTCACTCACATATCCCGAACTTTCAAACACCGAAAACCGGCCCCAATCGCGGCCCCAATCAAAATTCCATTAAAAATGTAATTTACTCGGTAGCGATTGATAAACAAGATGATTACCAACGCCTTCGCAACTTCTTCCACAAATCCGACCAACAGGGCATTTTCAATACTAACCGTGGTTCTAATTGGTAATGCTAAATACAAAGTCATCGTTACCAGCAATGACATAATTCCTCCCACTAAAAAGGTGGTTAATAATTGCAGGACCGAAATATTTTGATAAACATTGATCTCAAAAAACATCATCAACAGTGAAAACGGCACTGCTAACGAACCAATAAAAATCATCCCAGGAATGGCTTTATCACTTTTAAATAAGTATAAAAGTAGCATCAGCATCGAAAAACTAACGGCTAAAACCAAAAATACTCTGGTGAAAAACCATGGCTTAACTGGTCGACTGGAAACCTTTTTAAGACTTGGGGTCGTTGTCTTAGTTCCGACAATAAATAACTTATCCGCTTCATCTTGTGAATGTCGCTTAAATACCTCAGAAAACATTTTTGATAAGTGGATTTCCACCGTCTCATCATTATTTTCACCAAGATGTTTAGCAATACTATCATCTAAATTATCATAATTTCTTTTAACACCCGTCCATAAGAACGAGCCTAACTTTCTACATGCATCAACAAATGTATTTTCCATAAATGCCCCCCTTGATCCTATTAAGATTAAACTAGAAATTAATTTGATTCAAGTCGATGATGAATTGAGTTTTTTTTAAATATCGAGTATGATTGAGTAAAGGGTTTTCATTCTTGATATTATTATAGTTGGAGGTAGTTTTAATGGCCCAAAAGAAAATGATTCTTGATCTTGATACTGGTATTGATGACGCAATGGCAATTGCATATGCAGTTGCTTCACCCGAAGTTGATTTAATCGGTATCATCGGTTCATACGGTAATGTTTACGTTGAAGATGGTGCAATTAACTCACTTAAGATTTTGGAATTACTCGGTGTAACTGATGTACCAGTCTACGTTGGTCTATCACATTCTTCAGAATCAGATCACTTTGACCGAATGCCAATTTCAGCCCAGATTCATGGAGAAAACGGAATTGGTGAAGTTGAGTTACCAGAACCTACCCGTCCAGTTGAAACTGGTGATGCCATTGATTTCTTAATCGACTCTGTCAAACAATATGGTAAAGATTTGATTCTCGTTCCTACTGGTCCATTAACTAACTTGGACGCTGCAATTAAAAAAGATCCTTCAATCACTAAAGAAATTGGCAACGTAACTATCATGGGTGGTGCCCTAACCGTTCCTGGTAACGTTACTAATGTGACCGAAGCAAACATTCAACAGGATGCAGCAGCTGCTAACCGAGTATTTATTAGTCCACTTCACTTAACGATGGTTGGTTTAGATGTTACATTGAGAACCTTATTAACTAAGAAAGAAACTCAACAATGGCGTGATTTAGGCACTAAATCTGGTGAAGCTTTTGCCGATATTGTTGACTACTACATCAAAGCCTACGAGGTAACTAGCCCTGATCTACACGGTTGTGCCCTTCATGATCCATTTGCCGTTGGCGTTGCCATTAATCCTGACTTTGTCCAATGTTTGGATCTAAACATGTACGTAACTACTGATGACAAGTACTACGGTCGTACAATTGGTGACCCAGCTCGCTTATCAGAACCAGAAACTAACGTTAAGGTAGCGGTTAATGCGAACGTTGACGCTTACCTTAAAGAATTTATGAGCCGCTTGGGCGGTCTATTCAAACAAAATTAATAACTACTAATTAAAATGAACCTGGTGCAATGAATTCGCACTAGGTTCATTTTTTATTGTTCAAATAGCTTTTGAGTACTTTCTTGGCTCAAAAAGGCCGCCACGCCATCATCATCATTTGATAACGTAATTGCATCACTAACGGCTTTAACATCCTCGGATGCATTGGCCATCGCAACTCCCATCCCTGCTTTGGCAATCATGCCTAAATCATTAGCAGCATCACCAAATGTCATTAATTGAGAAAAGTCCCATCCAAAATGATCAAGTAAATGTTCAAGTCCCACTACCTTATCCATCTTAGGGGCCAGAAACTCCATAATATGTGGCTGTGAACGAACGATATGATAAGCTGCCTTCATATCTGGAGTTAATTCAGCTTCATATTTGTCCAAAGCTCAGGCTTGTCGCAGATAACCGCCTTGGAGTATTGTTGCTGTGCATCAAGTTCACCAAATGGCATATGATCAAACTTTAATTGGCCATGAAACTGAGCTTCATATAAAGAAGGTTTCAGATCAGTGATCCCATATACTTGGTCAAAGTTCAAAATATCTAGTGGAGCTCCAACAGTCGCGGCAAAGTCATGTAATGGTTGCCATTGAGTCTTTGCTACCCCACTTTTAGCTAATTCACCTTTATCCTGATTATGAACAACTAAGGCACCGTTAAACGTGATTGTGTAATCATCTGGCTGTAATAGATTCAACTGCTCAATTAAATGCCAAATTGCATTAATAGGGCGGCCAGTACACAGAACTACTTTGATACCGTTATTGTGTAATTTCTTTAATACTGCTTCATTTACTTTCGAAATTGTTTTCTCACTAGTCAACAATGTGTTGTCCAGATCGAGGGCAATCATCTTAATCAAATTCGCGTCCTCCTTGTATTACTATCATAATTGTACAACTTGAGTTAAGTTAATGAACCATAATTTAAATTTAACCAACAAAAAAACGCCAACAAATTAATGTTGGCGTCAATCAATCGATAACCATTAAGTAATGTATCGACTATCCAATCATTTGTGATTCTAGCTGACGTAATTCAGCTTCTCGAACACTACGAGGAAGAAATCTTCTAATCTCTTCTTCGTTAAAACCAACTTCGATTCGGTGCTCATCAAAGATAATTGGTCGTTTGATTAGATCAGGGTATTTAACAACAAGATTTACTAATTGAGATACCGACAACTCATCTAAATTCAAGTTCAACTTCTTATAGATGTTAGAACGAGTAGAGATGATATCCTCACTACCATTTTCAGTTAAGCGTAATAATTTTTTAACTTCATCAGCACTTAACGGATTTGAATTAATATTTCTTTCTTTAAATTCAATGTTGTGCCCCTTTAACCATGCCCGTGCTTTTCTACTTGATGCACTGCTTTGTGCTACATATAAATTTAACATTTATATCCCCCCTATAGGCTTCTATAAACAACATATCCTCTTGGCTATAATATTATCACAACGGTAATAATTGTCAATACCATTACTTACTTTTTATAATCGTTTTTTTCACAAATAGGCGACTGTTTTTATACGTTAAATTGACTTATAATATTGATAACAATCGCTTTAGGAGGCGTTTTTAGTGGAAGCGTTTTATTCTGTAACATTATTGATTATTGCCGCATTAATTTCAAATATTATTTCTTCGGTTTTTTGATAAGATTCCCCTGACTTTTTTTGAAATTGCTAGCGGTTTTGCATTATCGTTCCTACCAATATTTCACAATTACTCGTTAGAGCCAGAAATGTTTATGTTATGTATTATTGCCCCCCTATTATATATGGATGGCTCACGGACAAATCTAAGACGATTTCGAAATTCACTTGGCCAATTATTCTCAATGGCGGTTTTTTTAGCTATCGTAACAGCGGTCATTATGGGCATCGTCTTCCATTCGCTATTACCAATCATCCCAGTATCATTATCAATCGTATTGGCAGCGATTATCACACCAACTGATTCGCTGGCCTTCTCATCTGTTACACAGGGAATCAACATTCCTAAAGATGTATCCGGGGCCTTAGAAACTGAATCATTGTTTAATGATGCTTCTGGCATTGTTATCTTTAACTTAGCGATTGTTGCATACTCAACTGGTAAATTCTCATTTGCGAGCGGCCTAACTAATTTCGCTATCAGCTTTTTTGGTGGAATTATCATCGGCTTAATTGCCGGAAGAATTTTTTCCGCTATCCAAGATTTTTTAGTGTCTAAGTCAATGGATACTTCAACCGTATTATTACCATTAAGCTTGATGTCGCCCATTGCCATTTACCAAATCGCTGAATGGTGCCACGCTTCTGGAATTTTAGCCGTTGTTGCTGCCGGTATCTTACAAGGAATCTTCTCAACTCGGCTTCGATTAACCGCCACTGATGTTCAATTAGTAATTAATTCATCATGGCAAGTCATTAGTAGTTTATTATCAGGAATTGTGTTCGTTCTTTTGGGAGTCACCATTCCAACCGTTATTTCAAAGATGACTTCAGTTTCTAACCACTTATTGGTTGAACTATTAATTCTGTCAGTAGTTTTATATTCAGGTATGTTATTAATTAGGTTCTTATGGACCCGTTTTAATTTAGTCAGGTTACAAGCCGAAAAGCGCGTGTTCAATTCTACTAAAGATTCGTTCATCGTCGCCATTGGTGGCATTCATGGAACCATTACTCTTTCCATGGCGCTTTCCATTCCATTTACTGCTAATGGGCAAAACTTCCCCTTCCGAAATGAAATTATCTTCGTTGCCACTATTGTCATCCTTCTTAGTTTAATAGTTCCCACAATTGTTCTACCTTTAATGTTAGAAAGAAAAGAGAAACCCGATGAAGCAACATTTAATAATTTCCGTAACCAGATGGTTGATTATAGTTCAACACGGATAAAGCAGGCTCCCAATATTGATATTTCTGATCGCAATTATGTTCTTGAAATGTTAGCTAGCCAAAAGAAATCTGGTCACACCGATTCAAAGAAAATAAATGACATTATGAGGGAAATTAACAATATCCAATACCAGTCCATGATGGATTTATTAGGATCTAGCGAAACCGATAAGCGAATTGCTAATATGCTTAGTCGAAGATTTGTTACTAATCCTGATACCCAAGGTAGCTTTATCAAAAAGCTTAGACTGACCTTCCGGTTATTATTTTCAAGACGTCGAACAAAGAAAATTAGGCGCAGAGTTAATGAATACGAAAAATCATTAACTAACTCTAATCAAAACAAGCTCCCAGAACGAACTCGATTAGAAAAATCAGCATCTAATCAAATTGTTTCAGCAAATCAAAGTAACCAGGATTCATCCAAGTCAATTCAAAATGAATTTCGAAATCGCATGAGCGAACTCCGAGATCAAATTGATACTTTGTCTTTTCAACGGATTAATGAATATTTAGATAGTATCGAAGATAACGATAATGTTAGCGAGGTTGCCTTTGCTCGTTCAGCCATCACCTTCCGTCACAGACGAGGTTCAAAAAATAGTGCTTACCAAAAAGACCTCCTGATTACAGCGCTGCAATACGAATACCAATTCATTTCTACCCAATTTAAGCAAGGAAATATTGATAAAGACCTATCAGACCGCCTTAACCAGAGTGTCGCAACCGATCAAATGGTTTACTTACAATCGATCGATGATAATTAGGAATAATTTCATGGGAATTTTACAATATTCACAATGTTATATATACTAGAATCCATAGATAATCTGCGGGTGAAATTATGAAAATAACAATTCTTTGTACCAGTGATACACATGGGTTTATCGAACCAACCAATTATGTAGATAAAGGCTTTACCAAACCATTCGGAATTGGTAAAGCTGCCAGCACTATTCAAGCCTATAAAATGGCTCATCCAGATGAAAAAATCATCGTCATTGATAATGGCGATTTTTTAGAAGGTTCGCCATTATCATATTTGTCGCTAAAAAAGCTAATTCACACGACCGCCACATCTATAACCAATGTTATAACGATGTTGGCTATCAACTAGGAACCATTGGCAATCACGAATTTGATTATGGCCTTAATTATCTTAAGGACGTTATGGCACAGTCCAACCGGCAATTTATTTGTGCAAATATCGTCGATCATAACAACCAACCTTTCTTGGGGAAGCCTTATGAAATTGTAGATTTTGGACCGTGTAAAGTCGGGTTCTTAGGTTTAAGTACGACCAGTACTAAAAAATGGAAAAACGTAAACGAGTTAGATGATTTTAATTTAATTTCTGAAATCGATACGGCTGCTAAGTATATTCCCGAAATTAAAAAACAAGCCGATTTCGTTGTCGCCGTGTATCATGGTGGCTTCGAACGTGACCATACTGGCACCTGGACCGATATTAACCCAGGTGAAAATAAGGGTTACGATTTACTAGAAACCTTCCCTGAAATTGACGCAATGATTTCCGGTCATCAACACCGTAAAATCGCCGGCCATCTATTCAAGAAGCCAATTATTCAACCTGGCTTTCGTGGTGAATTCGTTGGCCGGATCACCTTAACTATTTCGGCGACTGAAAAACGAATTACTAAGAGCGAATCAGAGCTACTTAGCGTTGCTGACTCACCAGTTGATGATCGCATAAAAGCCACTTTATCGCCTTTATCAAAGAATGTTGCTCATTGGTTAGATCATCCTTTAGCCAGAATTCAAGGTGACCTATCATTTAATGATCCATTTACCGCCAGAACTCAAGATTCTGCCTTTATGGAATTTATCCATAAAGTGCAAATGGACAAAATGGGCGTCGATATTTCAGCAACTGCGCTTTATAATAATGAGGCTCACGGCTTTTCTAATCCAATCACGATGCGCAACATTATCACTAACTATGTATATCCAAATACGTTAGTGGTTTCGAAATTTCGGAGCTGACTTAAAAGACGCCTTGGAAGTTTCAGCTGAATACTTTACGCTTAAGGCCGGTAAAGTTGTTATTGATGAAAAATTCATTTTTCCAAAACACCGCTATTATAATTATGATATGTACGAAGGCATCGACTACACGTTAGATATCTCTGAACCCTTAGGTAAACGAGTAACACAGTTATCCTATCACGGTGAACCAGTCGAACCTGATCAAAAGTTAAAAGTGGTTCTCAATCGTTACCGAGCAACTGGTGGCGGCCACTATCCAATGTTCAGTAAAGATAAAATTATTAAGGCCGATGACACCATTATTTCCCAAATATTCCTTGAATATTTGCAACAACATCCTGTTATTAAGGCAACTAACAACCATAATTTCCAAGTAATTCCGGGTAAATAATTAAAAAATCCCTTAGAAACTAGCAAAATGCTTAGCTTCTAAGGGATTTTTTTAAGCGCGTTTCTTTTTCTTCTTTCTTTTCAGCACCAACATACGATACTGCTTTAAAACTACGAATTAACGTTAC
This sequence comes from Lentilactobacillus kosonis, assembly GCF_003864335.1. Taxonomy (GTDB): domain Bacteria; phylum Bacillota; class Bacilli; order Lactobacillales; family Lactobacillaceae; genus Lentilactobacillus; species Lentilactobacillus kosonis. Next base: position 218,736 of record NZ_BEXA01000001.1, read on the forward strand.
CTTGATTTTACCCGGATAAGTTAATTCATTTTCAATTTGATCACTGATTTGCTCGGCTAATTCTTGATTCTTATCATCATTAATTTGATTAGGATCAACCATTACTCGAATTTCTCGGCCGGCTTGAATAGCAAAACTATCCTTTACACCAGGCTTTTGTCCAGCAATCTTTTCCAGTGTCCGCAAGCGGTTAATATACTCTTCAGCTGACTCACTCCGAGCACCTTGACGACCACCAGAAATTGAATCTCCAGCAGCCACCAAATGAGCAATTGGTGTCGTAATGTCGACGTCTCCATGGTGAGAGGCGATTGAGTTAATCACTCGTTCATCTTCATCATACTGTTCAGCAATTTGCACTCCTAATTCAACGTGAGTGCCATCAACATCATGATCGATTGCTTTACCAATATCATGAAACAAACCAGCTCGCTTAGCAATTTGGACATCTAAGCCAAATTCTGCTGCAAGAATACCGGCAATTTTAGCGACTTCCACTGAATGCGTAAGGACATTCTGACCATAGCTGGTACGATATTTCAATCGACCAATCAACTTCATTTCATCCGGATGAACAAAGCCAATATGAAGTCCCATTGCAATATCCTCACCCGTTTTCCTAATTTCACTCATTAGGTTACTAGAAACTGTGTCGACTTGTTGTTCGATCGTTTGAGAATTAATCTGTCTTGTAACCATTAGATTACCAATTACCGTGCGGGCAATTTCACGTCGAAGTGGATCAGAAGTTACCACGTGTAACATTAATGGTTCATTTCGATCGAATACGATATCAACCCCTGTCAAGGTTTCAATATATCTTAAATTAATGCTTTCTTTACCTATCAGCTTTTGTTTAGTGCCTTGATCTGGCAAAATAACTGAGTGTTCAACGTGCTCACGTGGATAATCAACCGGACCTCGTTGAATTGCATCATCGGCCAATTGTTTAGCCATTTTAGGTGCAACTACCTTAGCTTCATCCGCCTGATAGCGAAGTTCGACTTCTCGTTCGCGGTCCAAATCAATTGATAATTGATCTGTAATCTGTTTAGCAGCTTCTTCATAACTTAAATGCGCATTATCTTGAAGAACCTGTTTACGTTTATTAGTTAGTTGCTGCTCCTGATCAGTTAATTTATCAATTTCAGCCTTAACCTCATCTAATTCAATTTGGCGTTCAGCTAAACTATTATGCATCTTATCCAATCGTTGCTTAACCTGCTCAACCCCGTTAGTTCTTTGATCAACTCGTGATTGACGCATCCGGTTATCTGCTTCGTAGCTATCAAGTTCCTCATTCATTGAAGCTTGATAAGTTTGCGTTTCTTGCTTACCGCTACTAACAATTGTCATTGATGCCTGCTTAGCCTCAGCTTCAGCAGCTTTAATCAATTGATCAGCTTGCTGTTTCGCTTTTTGAATTGCTTGATCGTACTTTTTTTGCTCGGATTTTTTCCCAACAATTGTGGCAACCACAGCAATAATAACAGCCAATATAATTGTTATTACCAACTAGGCACCTCCCTTCTAAAACTTCACTCCTTAATTATAACAATTTCGCAGACTTTTTTCTGCTTATTTCACGTACTTCGCAAGAAACTCGCGAACTTTTTCAGTATATAATTGTGGATTCTTTTCATATGACTGAGCATGAGCAGCTCCTTTGACAATCAGTAGCTCCTTAGGACCCTTAGTAGCATGATATAGCGGATAAACCATTTTAGTTGGCACAAACTTATCCTCTGAACCATGAATAAACATCATTGGTCGATGATTTTCTTAACTTGATTCAGTGAACTAGCCTCTTTAAAGTTGTAACCATCTTTAAATTGCGTGATTGAACTAACAATATCAACCAGTGGGAATCGCGGAACGGCCGGTAAATGATAAAGTTGCTTCGCCTGATATACGATTTCGTCATTTGCGCTTGTATAACCACAATCTTCAACAAACGCTTTTACCTGACTAGGCAACTTAGTACCGCTAACCATCATCGTTGTCGCACCGCCCATGCTGACCCCGAAAACTACGATTTGTGAATCACTGCCTTGTCGGTGAATCACTTGGGCGATCCACTTGTCATAATCCAAGCGTTCTGGCCAACCAAAACCAATGTAGTTTCCCTGACTATCCCCATGACCACGAGCATCCGGTAACAACACGTTATAACCCAATTGGTGAAACATGTGAGCGTACTCAAACATTTTTATTTTTATTACTCATAAATCCATGAGCTACTAAAACCGTCTTATTCGTCTTTTTAGCAGCGGGAATATAATTAGCATCTAATCGTAAATTTTGACCGGCAGATGTTTCTGTCCACCGTTCTTTTGCAACGGATTGGTACCATTTATGCGCCGGATATAGCGGATTAGTTTGCTTAATCGGCTTATCCTTAGCTAAAAATGTTTTGGGTGCCGGAACAACCGCCACCTGGTAAAAATACATACCTGCACCAAATAATCCGGCGGCAACTAACGCTAACGTTGAAGCCCCAATTACCATTAGTCGTGTTTTTTTCTTCATCTCACACTCACCCTTTATAAAAATTATACCGTCGATAATAATAACACATCATCCCATTAATCAAATGGAAAGTTTTTGTGAATTCCCAATTTGCAGTATAATAGATACTGATAAGGATGGTGATTATATGTTTTCTGAACGACTACGAGCATTGCGTACCGGCCAACATTTAACATTAGAAGGTTTGGCCAAAGAACTAAACACAATGTTTCCAACTGATGAACAGCACGAAAATACCCCAGCTCAAATTGGTAATTGGGAACGTGGTGTCCGCACCCCCTCTTACCTTGAGGTGCAAAGTTAGCTAAGTTTTTTGATGTCACCATGGATTACATTACTGGACTATCCGAAAACACAGCCTATGACTTAGGTCGCTTATTTATTTCCGATAAAGATTTAACTTTTAACGGCCAGTTAATTACCTCCGCTGATCGCTACGAAGTATACCAGCTAATCGCTGGTTACCTCCACGGTAGAGAAAATCGCCTTGTTGCTCCAGACCCACAACAAGGATATCAAGAACAACTTAACTTAAATATCAACGACAAATAAGGATACTGCGATGCTGTCAAACAAACAACGAAAACAACTACTCAAGAAACATTCACAACCTAAACGCATATCAAAAGGCACTGATTATATCTCTCAACTAAACTACTACCGTGAGCTTTACTCAGCTGTTCCCGAAGTAGTTTTTTAATCAACAATGTCTTACAAAGTGACCGGTTGATTAAATCTGGAATGTTGCCCCAAGATTTACCGGAATTAATATTGCCTGACGATATCCAAGACCAAATATTTACCATCATCAACGCCAAATATCCCCAAGGCGATCCCCAAGGCGACCAACTCTGGAATCAATTAACCGCGGAATTGCCTAAAGTAGATAAGTTACTTCGGTCATATCGAGATTACCTAGAAGATACATATGGCATGTGGGCCTACATCTCTGCGCCATTTGTTAAAGCTATTGCTGATTATGTCGGCACGCTGCGGTCTTAGAGGTAATGGCCGGCAATGGCTATATCTCTCAGGGATTACAGAATTTAGGCCGGACTGTTTATCCGACCGATAGTTTGGCATGGGAAACCGAAAACCAAACTGGAAACCATCAGGTTATCGACGTTGAGCAGCTTGATGCCATCAGCGCTATCAAAAAATATAGTGATCGCGTAAACTACGTAATTATGAGTTGGTCTCCTGATAAGGATCCAATTGACGTTAACATCTTAAATGAAATAAGAAACGCCAATAACCGTGAGCTTAAGCTCATTGTTATTGGCGAAAAAGATGGGGCCACTAATTCAGCTGAATTCTGGCAGCAAGCTAATTTTATCGACCAAGCTGCTACTGATAAGTTGAATGAACACCACCAACCATTTGATTTAATTAAAGATCAGGCCTACCTAGTTGACTAAGCTTGGGTAAGGGCAATTTATTAATAAAACTCTTTTTAGGGGCTCTGCTTTCAAGTTCAAGCAGGGTCGCTTTTTGTTCCTCACCGCCACGATATTGTCCTAAAGCACCATCCGCTTTAATAATTCGATGGCAAGGAATCATGATCAACACTGGATTTAGCGCAACCGCATGGGCAACCGCTCGGGCAGCATCGCGGTTCCCAACTTTAGCGGCCAAATCGCTATAACTAATTGTTTCGCCATATGGAATCTCTGCGATTGTATTCCAAACTAACTGTTGAAATTCCGTTCCAGCTTCCGTTAAATCAATCGGCAAATCAAAGTGGCGCTCCTTACCGGCAAAATAATCTTCAAATTGCTCGCGGTAAGCCGCTGTTTTTTCTTCATCATAAGTAAATTCTACCTGATATCTAATATCCGGATAGAAGTTAAACATTTCTGACAATCTTTTTCCCGGACTTGAAACAAAGTTGATTCCCGCCTCTGTCACGGTGAAAAAGAACTTAGTGTGATCAATTTCAACACTATCCCAGTAGATTTTCTTCATATCATTACTTCTCCATCTAATATCTCTGTACTCATTCTAGCATGAAACGAACTTTTTAGTGTGCTTCAATTGACTCTAAATAATAAAGGGTGTGGAATCAATATCCACGCCCTTTATTTATCATACATATTAAACTTTAGAATGTTATCTTGCCAACAATTAATCCATAGATGGCATATATTGCTCCAATTAAAATTAAGATAGCAATTACTCGTTCAACTGGACCAAAGACCTTTTCTGCATGATTGTCCTTTTTTTGCAAGATCCAGTAAACTGGAATTCCTGCAGCAAACAAGATACAAGTTAATAGTAAGAAGTCTGCCCCAGCGGCAATTAATAGCCATAAAGCATACACACTAGAGACAATTCCGATAACGATGTTACCAGTTCTACCAGCGGTTCCATTAGTTTCATTCATTGAGAATTTCAATTGATAGAAAGCTGAGAATGCATATGGAATTAAGATTGCGGCACTAGCAATTGAATAGAAGAATTGATATGCCTGAGCAGTGATCAAGTATGAGAACATGAATAATTCAACTAACACGTTTGTGAATAATAATGAATTAATTGGTGCCCCATTCTTGTTTTCTTTAGCAAATACCTTAGGAAAAGTTCCTTGCTTAGCAGCTTCATAAGGTAATTGGCCAGCAAACATAGTCCATGATAACCAAGCCCCCACTACAGAAATAATTAGGCCTAAGTTAACAACCACTGCGCCCCACTTACCAACTAGACTTTCTAGTAATTGGGCCATGGCTGGTTGTGATAAGTGTGATAATCCGCTTCTAGTCATTACACCAAATGAAAGTAATGTAACTAGCATATAGATTAAAATAACAGTAATAATCCCTAAAACAGTTGCTTTACCAACATCAGAACGTTTTCTGGCTCTTCCTGAGAAGACCACCGCTCCTTCAATCCCGATAAATACCCACACAGTAACTAACATGGTGCTCTTAGCTTGGGACATAACACTACCCCATTCAAAATTACCACTTGCTGTGTTCCAGAAATCCATCGTAAACATATTGAGCTTAAATGCGAATAAAACAATAATTAAGAATAAGAAAATTGGAATTAACTTAGCGATTGTGATTACTGTGTTAACAAATGATGCTGATTCTACTCCCCGTAAAATCATAAAGTGACAAGCCCATAAAATAAATGATGCCGCCACGATTGACCAAATGTTTTGACCATCTTTGAAGATTGGCAAGAAGTACGCCACGGCACTCATTAGCAACGTTGCATATCCAACGTTTCCTAGCCATGCTGATAGCCAATATCCCCAAGCGGAGTTAAATCCCATGTACTTTCCAAATCCCGCTTCCGCGTAACTATAAACTCCGGCATCAAGATCTGACCGTTTCATTGTTAAGTTTTGGAAGGTTAACGCTAACATTACCATTCCAATCGCGGTGATTACCCAACCAATGATGATTGCCCCGGCACCTGCGTCGGTTGACATATCATGCATCAAATTGAAAACTCCACCACCAATAATTGACCCAACAACTAAACCAATCAACTCTATTAAGCCTAATTTACCATCGTGTTCTTTCATTTCTTCACTCCCTAACTGGGTATCCCCGATTATTCGTTCGTTAAGATCCGAAAATATTTTTTACCATACAGAATTCTTTGGTCATTAACTAATTCTGAAACCATCTGACTAGTCGTTTCCCTAGTTGTCCCACTAATTTTTGATAATTCAATCAATGTCATTGGGTAAGGAATTAAGGTGGTTCCATCTTGTTGTTTTTCACCAATTTGTTGACCCAAAACTCAATTGCACTCTCAACTCGCTTTTTAGCGCTAGTCGTTACCATTTTTCGAAGTTGAATTTCGGTTGAATTAATGATTTGACCCATTTCCTGAATCACACAAACCATCATTTCTGAATTCTTCTTTAACAGCTTCTCAAATAGCTTCATTGGCATAATCGCGATTTTAACTTCCGACATGGTTTCAGCACTATATCCATAATTATCTCCAGTAAATAAACCAATAAATGGAAAGGTTTTATTTTCTTTGATATAAAAATATAGTTTTTCGTCACCGTTTTCGTCGTAGTGCAATGATCTTACGATTCCAGAGATAATCAAATAAAAATTATTGCGGGGATCACCCTGGTCAAATAAAACTTGGCCACGGTGATATTCCTTAATCGTAGTTTGGTCAACGAGTTCATCCCGATCACGCTCGCTCATACCGGCAAATTCGGGATGATTTTTAACTTTGAGTAAGCATTCTGCATAATCACTTTTAGATATCATTTTCGGATTCTCCAGAACAATTTTATTGTGTTGCTAACAAGCGCTCACGCAAGTTATCTGCTTATAGACAGCAATTAATCTGCGCTGATGATGGTTCCAGAACCGTTACTGATGAAACCATCAATATTATCAAGAGCTGTAACTACGGCTTCGTGTTTAGTTGACTTAACAAAGTCAATTGCAGCTTGAACTTTTGGTAACATGCTTCCCTTAGCAAATTGATCTTCACCGATATACTTTTCTAATTCAGATACGGTTACATGCTCTAACTTCTTTTGATCTGGCTTATTGAAGTTAACGTAAATGTTTTCAACAGCTGTCAAAATAATTAAGGCATCGGCACCAACAAGTTCGGCTAATTTTCACTAGCGAAATCCTTATCAATAACGGCTTCACGACCGGCCAAATTACCATTTTCAGTGACTACTGGTATGCCACCACCACCAACTGAAATTGGCACAATTCCTGCATCAACTAAAGTATTCACAGCTTTAGTTTCAACCACATTAATTGGCTTAGGTGAAGGAACTACTCGGCGGTATCCACGACCAGCGTCTTCAACGAAGGTGAACTCTGGGTTAGCAGCTTTGGCTTCATCAGCCTCTTCTTTTGACATGAATGGGCCAATTGGCTTAGTTGGGTTAGTAAAGGCCGGGTCATCTGGGCTTACTTCAACTTGAGTAACCACTGTAGCGACAGTCTTATCTAATCCTTTTTCTTTAAGAACCCGATTCATAGCATTTTGCATCCAGTAACCTATGCTGCCTTGAGTCATTGCCACAGCAGTATCAAGTGGCATTTCAGGGTTGTCTGGAGTGCTACCACCAGCTTGTTGAAGTAATAAGTTTCCAACTTGGGGACCATTTCCGTGAGAAATAATTAGTTGGTCACCATTTTCAATAAACTTAACTAAGTGTTCAGCTGTTTCTAAAAGTGCTTGCTGTTGAGCCTTTGCTGAGGCATCCTTTGATAAAATTGCATTTCCACCAAGTGCAACGACGATTTTTCTTCCCATTCTGTTCTTCCTCCAAAATCAATAATTTACTCAAAAAGGGACGGGATTTAATATCCCATCCCTTCTTTGAAGTGGTCCTCTTATGAGGTGCGCTCTAGTTATTAAACCTTAGGAATGAACATGTTTCCTAAAGTTGCGGCCATCATAGCCTTGATTGAGTGCATTCTGTTTTCTGCTTCTTCGAATTGACGAGCATACTTGCTTGTGAACACTTCATCAGTAACTTCCATTTCAGTGATACCATACTTCTTCTCAACATCTTGTCCATATTGAGTATCAGTATTATGGAAGGCTGGCAAACAGTGCATGAAGATCAATTGATCATCAGGAGTACCAGTTGCTTTAAGAGCTTCCATGTTTACTTGGTAAGGCTTCAAGAGGTTAACTCTTTCTTCCCAGTTATCTTCACCCATTGATACCCAAACATCGGTATAAACAATGTTTGAACCTAGCATACCTTCTTTAACATCATCAGTGATGAGAATCTTAGCGCCAGATTTTTCAGCGAAGCCCTTAGCGATACTTTGAGTTTCTTCGGTTGGGAATAAACTCTTAGGAGCAACGATATGAATGTTAACTCCAAGAATGGCACCAGTAACTAATAATGAGTTAGCAACGTTATTACGTCCGTCACCCATAAAGGTTAATGTTAAGCCCTTCAAAGTACCAAAGTTTTCTTTAACTGTCATAAAGTCAGCCAACATCTGAGTTGGGTGCCATTCGTCAGTCAAGCCATTCCAAACTGGAACCCCACTATCACGGGCAAGAATTTCAGCATCGCTTTGTTTGAATCCTCTAAATTCGATTCCATCAAACATGCCACCAAGAACCTTAGCAGTATCAGAAGTACTTTCCTTCTTACCTAATTGAATATCATTTTGGCCCAAATATTCTGGATGGGCACCAAGATCGATTGCAGCTGTGGTAAATGCTGACCGGGTTCTAGTTGATGATTTTTCAAAAAGTAATGCAATGTTTTTACCTTCGAGGTAATGGTGTGGAATACCAGCTTTTTTCAAGGCTTTTAAGTGTAGCCCCAAATCAATTAAATATTCCAATTCTGCGGCAGTAAAATCTTTTTCTGCTAAGACACTACGGCCTTGAAATACGCTTTGTTTAAAATCCTTATCCATCATGTGCGGAATCTCCCTTAATTATCAGTTTATTTAGTTAAATCTTCACGAACGATTGGGCAACTCATGCAACGTGGACCCCCACGACCCCGAGATAATTCACTTGAAATTACTTCAAGCACTTTAAGGCCATGTTGTCTTAATAAGTCATTAGAAACATAGTTACGGTTGTAAGTTACTACCACACCTGGAGCAATTGCCAAGGTGTTTGAACCATCGTTCCATTGTTCACGTCCAGCGATGATTGGGTCACCATTACCAGTTGGAATCAAGTCAAGATCATCCAAATGTAATGCATCCATCAAAGTTTGTTTAAGATCAGTACGGTGTTGGATGTGAATCCCGTTGTCACCTTCACCTGGAGTTAATGTGTAGGTATCAATATGACCACCTTCACCAAGAATTCCTGGATGAACCGTGAATTGATCGTAGTTAATCATTGTAAATACAGTATCCAAATGCATCATTGCATGGTTATGAGGAATGCTAATTGCGATAACTGTGTCGTAGTTGCTTTCTTTAAACAAGTTACGAGCAATATCTTCAATTGCATCGGCAGAAGTTCTTTGTGAAACTCCAATTGCCATAACGTGATCATTTAGAACTAATTCATCTCCACCTTCGATACGAGTAGTATGGTTACGATCACGCCATACATGTACACCTTGGTTAGCAAAACGTGGATGATGTTCAATAATAATTTGGTTGAATAATGATTCTCGTTGACGAGCAGCGAAGTCATGTGGTTGATGCTCAATCCTTCACCAATTGCGGCTGATGGATCACGAGTAAAGTAGAGGTTAGGCATTGGATCCATATAGAATTCATAGTCACCATCTTCGGCCATACTTTGTAAATCAGTAGGCACAAAGTCTATTTCATTCTTACGAATACCTTCCATAATCTTGTTAACCATGTCCTGGTTATTCATACTTGCAAGATATTCTTTCAATGCATCATGGGTTGAACCAGCTGCATATCCAGATTCAGTTAGCATTTGTTCTAAAAACTTGTCTTTTAATTCAGCACCACCAGCATCAAGTGCTTCTGCGGCTAATTTTTCAAGATAAAGAACTTCTACCCCGTTATCACGAAGGGTGTTAGCAAAGTAGTCATGTTCCTCTTGAGCTTTAGGTAAATATGGTATGTCATCAAACAAAAGTCTAGGCATCATGTCAGGGGTGAAATTTTCAATTTCGCGACCCGGGCGTTTAAGCAAAACTGTCTTTAACTTACCGATTTCCGAAAAGTTGTGAATTGGACTTGTCATATTACTGCCTCCTGTTCCTTTTTTGCTACAAACACATCATAGTTCATTTTGAAACCGCTATCAAGAAATAACTATCAAACAAAATGCGAAAATTTTAACAAAATTAGTCGTTTTCGCATATTTGCCAATTAATTTGATAAATAATTCACATTATGGCAACCTTTTTGATATTTATGCACTTAAAAAATCTAAAATTAAAAAAATAAGTTTTTGGTTAGAATTGCAAACGCTTGTCTAAAAGCACATGAAGCGGTTACATAAATATCGTTAAAATTATCCCTCAGATTATTTATACCGTTAATTTAATATTATTCAATTAATAATCACAAAAAAAGTGCCATTTCCTTACGGAAACGGCACTTTTCACTAACTGTAATTTTAGTTATTCATTATAAAATGTATGTTTTTCGACTTTTAATCAGTAGTAGAAATCATCAATTCTGGATTAACGTGCTTCATAAAAAAGTCATGTACGCTAGTGGCGGCTTGCTTTCCAGGGCAAAAATAACGATGGTATCATAACCAGCTAACGTTCCTGTAACATTGTCTAGCTTAAGGTCATCCATTACCGCTGATAATGGGTTAGCATAACTCGGTTGTGTGTGGATAACATTGATAAATTCAATCTGCTTAACATCAGTCACTGAACTATTAATCATGCGGTTCAACCGTTCTAGCTCATTTTGATTGCCTGATTTAAAGATCATGTATCGAGCATTGCCAGAACTATCAGGTTGTTTAACAATCTGCATTTCACGAATATCTCGAGATAAAGTTGCTTGAGTAACGCTAATGCCAGTATCCTTTAATTTACTCATCAATTCCTCTTGAGTGGTAATGGTGTCTTGATTAATAATTTGTTCGATTTTAGCTTGGCGCGATTCTTTTTTCATTAATAATGGCCTCCGCGGGTTGGTAACTAAATTTTTTAGTTTAAAAATACAATTTATTTAGTTTATTTGCATATTCTTACTTATAAATAATAAAACAAACCCTCGTCGATTGCCATATCCCAATTTATTTTATTACTCAATCAGTATTTAATAACTTGATCTGGACTCTCACTATCTAATTCACATTTCGCCCCAGCAATTTTAATCGTACTTCCCTTACCGCTCAATAGACTGACGTGAACTTCGTGTTCATAAATCGCAAAAATATATTCACTACCATATAAGAAAATTCTGAATTTAACACTATTCCACTGAGCAGGCAACTTAGGATCCATCGAGAATATCTCAGCATTATTCACCACTCCAGCAAACCCGTAGAATACACCTTCCCAAGCTGCCCCTAAACTACCAGCATGAATACCATTAGCCGTATTATGGTGTGAATTTTGAATATCCGTTTCAATTGCTTGCGTAAAGAAACTATAAGATTGCGCATTTTTACCAACTCGTGCCGCCGCAATAGCAAACACTGCTTGCGAAAGACTGGAATCATGCGTCGTAATTGGTTCGTAAAAATCAAAATCACGTTTTAATTCGTCATCGCTATATCCTTGTGGGAACAATACGTCGGCCAAGATAGTATCCGCCTGCTTGTTAACCTGACTTCGATACAACATTAGTGGGTGATAATGGAGCAACAAAGGGAAATCATTATTATCAATTTTTGCCAAATCAATTTTATTCATCTGATCAAAATTTTGATATTGTAATTTAATCTTATTATCTTCATCAAATGGTAAGTACATTGAGTCAGCCGCCTCTTGAATTCGTTCGAGTTCCTCTGGCGATAATCCTAACCGATTAGAAAGATCGGTATGTTCAAACCGCTTAGCGTATTTTTGTACCATTCGAAAATTAAATTTAACCATCTTATTAGTAAAGTAATTATTATCCACTACCGCACTATATTCATCTGGGCCGGTAACCCGATTAATGACAAATCTGCGCTTACCATCGATTTCAGCAAAGTTTCCCCATTCCATATAAAAACGGGCGGTTTCAACGATAATCTCATAACCGTAGTCATTCAGAAAGTCGTCATCTTTAGTAACCTCGTAGTATTGCTCAATAGCATATGCGATATCGGCATTAATATGAATTTGCGCTGTTCCCGCTGGCCAATAAGCACTGGCCTCGTATCCGTTAATCGTTCGCCATGCGTACATTGCGCCACCCTTAAAGCCAAATTGAGTGGCTTGTTGCTGAGAATTTTTCAACGTTTCATAACGATACATCAAAATCTTTTTTGCTAATTCAGGGTTGGTGTAAATGAAAAATGGCAACATAAAAATCTCTGTATCCCAAAAATAATGACCACCATAACCACTACCTGATAATCCCTTAGCTGGAATACTCGTATGGGAATCTTTGCCAGCTGATTGATATAATTCAAAAAAATTAAATCGCAAACTAAGTTGAACTTGAGGATCACCATCAATCTCCACATCACTATGGAGCCAAAATGTTTGCCATACTTGGGCTGAGGCCATTAGTTCAGACTTAAAACTAGTATTTTTAATATCCTCATTAAGTTTAACTAGATACTGATCCGCGTACATCCGTGCGTTGACTAGTGGATAAACATCACCAATGGAGAATAAAAATTCGAATTCTTTTTGGGTCCCCTTTTTCGCCTGATACTTAGCATGGTATCCCCAATGATTGCTTTCATCCTTAAAATAGCTAAGCTTTGGCCCATCTCCATTAAAGGTTACTAATGATCCTTGTTGACTCTTATATGTTGTGACTAGGTAACTTGGCTGCTCATAACCATCTAAAAAATCAAGCTGTAAGTGGCCTTGAGCTTCGTTAACCCGTACGTCAGAGACAGTAGCACTAGTTGCTTGGTTAATGTAACTATGCACTTTGATAATTTCCACTTCATCATCAAAATTAATTGGCACGACGCCATACTTAATCCCATAAACATTAACCGACTCCACACTCGCAAAGCTCTCAACAATTAAGTTAAAAATCTTGCCTTGAGGGGTTGTCACACTATAAATCTCGTGCAGCAAACCCGTTTGCATGTCTAAGTTCTTATCAACCGTTTCAACCTTAAAGTAATCAACCGCTGAATCTTCTTCACCGATTTTAATTTGTATATATCGCGGGTCGCACAATCGATTAATCACCTGATCATTAACGGGATATCCAGTATATTTTTCGCCATACTGAATTTGGTAATAATCATAAAAGCCATTGATAAATAGGCCAGGCGTTCCCATATAGTTAGGGTTATTTCCCTGTAATGGATTGGAATCTCTAACTCCAATGTGACCATTAGCCACACTAAAAATAGTTTCTAAGTATAGTTGTTCCTTTGATTTGAGATTTTGCAAATGGATTTGAAATTCTGGTCGCTGTTCAATTCGCATTTCAACTCTCCTATTTTACTTATTTACTTATAAAACTAGTTAAATCAGGATTAAAATGCAATTAATTACGCTTGAATTCAAAGAAAAAAACCGTTCTTATTCATTCGAATAAGAACGGCATACTTTTGATTTAACAGATTACCAACTTGCTTTCTTAACTCCAGGAAGTTGGCCTTCATGGGCTAACTTTCTAAAGTTAAGTCGTGACATATGAAACTTACGCATGTATGCATGAGGACGGCCATCAATCTCATCTCGACGATGAATTCTGGTTGGTGAAGCATTCCTAGGTAATTTACTTAGTGCAGCGTAGTCACCATTAGCCTTTAGTTCGCGACGTAAGTCAGCATATTTAGCAACAGTTTTTTCAATTTTTAATTCTTTTTGAATCTTAGATGTCTTAGCGATGAGTAGTACCTTCCCTCTTAAATAGTATTAATTACCATTTAAATATAACATTAACTTACTTTTTGTCAATAGATAATCAAAAATTAATTTGCGTTAACTTTACTCCACAATTCTAACTCGTTATAATTGAGAATACTATTTAAACATGTAAATCGTAACATTAAGGCATCTAAAATGAATTACCAATTTGAATCCTATATAATATAGTTAATGAATATTATAAGTTTTTTGATTGATTATTTGTTTCTAAAGGAGAAATTAAAGTATGAATAATAAACTACTTTCATTTCTGGAAGAAATCAAAGCTCAAGGAAATATGTCAAAGGCTGCTCAAGCACTCTTTGTAACTCAGCCGTATATTAGTCGAGTAATTAAAAACGCTGAAGATAATTTCGGAGTTAAATTAATTAATCGCTCATCGCACCCCCTTCAACTAACCTATGCTGGTGAACGATTATTAGATTTCTTACAGGAAGAATCCCAACTGCAAGCAAACTTAGACCGCGAAATGACTCATTTATCCCAATTTAAATATGGTCATTTAACGATTGCCTCAAATGAAGCCGTCTCTAACGATGTTTATGAACCGGTCTTACTTAAATTTTATGAAAAATATCCAGAAGTTCACGCCCAGATAATCTCAATTTCTAGTAGTGAAGCTGAACAACGGCTTACAGCTGGTTCCCTTGATTTCTTCTTGGGCGATCCTATCAGAAATCATAAAGTTCAGTATGTCCCAGTTACTCACATCCCCTTAGCATTAATCATCCCTAGTTCTTCAGTCTTATATCAACCTGATCAAACATTCGTTGATTTCTCAAAACTAGACTTATCAAAGTTAGTGGATGAATCATTTATTAGCATCCCCCGGAATAACGCCTACCACCGTTTAGTTGCCAGTTTTCTTCACAATCAAGGTGCATCGGTAGAATATAGTATTGAAGTTCCTGATATTAGTCTAGTTGCTAGTCTTGCACTTAACAACCTTGGCGTAGCCGTTATCCCCGAATCCTATATTTCAAAAAAGAATCCTTATGAATTAAAGAGCTTAAATATCGCTCGAATTCCTGTAAATATGTTAACCGCTGAATTTGGAATATCCTACATCAAATCCAAATTAACAGCGGAGCCCGTTGATGATTTAGTTAATATCATATCGGATATTTTTAAAGAAGCCAACCCTTCATAAATAAGACGGCAACATAAAAAGCTTGGTTATTATCAATCGATTGATAATAACCAAGCTTTTTATGTTATTAGTCTTCAGAAACAACATTTTTCAAATTAGTATGATTCAACAAAATATTAAGTAATACTGCTGTAAAACAACCAATTACCATGCCGTTACTCATAATCACTTGAACAGATGATGGTAAATACTGGAATAGATTTGGTTGAGTAGTAACACCAATTCCCATTCCAACGGAGATTGCAATAATTAGCAGATTACGCATATTCAAGTCGACTGCAGATAACATCTTGATTCCTTGGGCACCAACCATCCCAAACATGATCAACATGGCGCCACCTAAAACCGAATTAGGAATCAACGTCGCTACTGCCCCAAACTTAGGAATTAATCCCAAAATCATTAGCATTACTGCGGAATAATAAATCGGAGCTAATTTTTTAATTCCTGATAGCTGGACAATACCAACATTTTGAGAAAAGGTTGAGTATGGAAAGGTGTTAAATAGTCCCCCTAGGATCGCAGCAATTCCTTCTGAACGATAACCCCGGGCCAAGTCATCATCAGATAATTCACGCTTAGTGATATCAGCCAAGGCAAAGTAGACTCCGGTTGATTCAATCATACATGTCAAAGCAGCCAAAATTAGTGTGGCAATCGATGACCATTCAAACTTAGGAGCAGAAAAATAAAATAATTGGGGGAGTTGCACCCAGTGAGCTTGTCCAACTGAGCCAAAATCAACAACCCCCATCATGATTGCTAATAATGTTCCTAGAATAATTCCAATCAAAATTGCAATTTGTTTAATGAATCCGCGAGCCCAAATATTCAATACAATAATAACTAATGCAGTAAAAGAACCAATTAATAAATGTTGCGGATCGCCAAACGCTTTAGCAGTTGGGTCACCACCACCCATATTTTGAAAAGCAACTGGCATCAATGTAAATCCAATTAATGTGATTAATGAGCCCGTAACTACTGGTGGAAAGTATTTCCGTAACTTTGCAAACTGCTTTGAAATTAATAGAATAAACAAACCGGCAGCAATAATTCCGCCATACATATAGCCTAACCCGAAATTTTTACCAATTGATTGTAATGGTGCCACATACTCAATTGCACATCCCAAAACGACTGGTAATCCGATCCCAGTAATTGGAGTCCGTCTAACTTGTAGCAGTGTGGCAACCCCACACATAAAAATATCTGTTGAAACTAGGTAAGTCATCTGGATTGCATTAAATCCTAACACCGTTCCAATTAATAACGGGACTAAAATATCACCTGAATACATGGCCAGTAAATGTTGTAATCCAAGAATAGCATTTCTAAATTGAGAATCTTGTTTGGGCGTCGATACCTTATCCATTAGCTTCCACCTTTTCTTAATCGTTTAGATTATGTTAATCTTAACATCTCAATTTTACTTTCGCAATCAAATTCTTAATATTAACCGTTTACAAAATGTATTCGTTCGGATTTAAGCGACTAATATGTCACTAGGATCTTAAAACAGGTGTAAGCTTCGGATTTAACTTTTTAATAAAAAAATCACGCGACTATTAAAATAATCGCGTGATTCAACATAAATATTAATTTAGATTAGTACCAACCGTGTGATAACCAATGACGCTTAGCATTTACCCAACTACCATACCGGTTACTTACGTAACGATCAGCAGTCTTTTCTTGGTTAGCCTTTGAGTAATCACCATGTAAGTATGATGCAGATAATTGGTAACGGCCAATGTATTGGCCATTTCTGGCGCGGTATGAACCACGTGATTCACGATAAGCAATCCATTCTTTAGCTTGCTTGTTAGCTTTTAATAATTTTGATGTGTAAACCTTACTAGTCTTTGCGCTGGCTACTTCTGGAGTCACAACGCTTTCGAATGTGCCGAACAATGTTAAAGCACTCATTAAAACAACAACTAATTTCTTGAAATTCATAAAAATAATTTTCTCCCTTAAGTTATTCAACGAGTACTAATTTACAATATTGGAATTACAGTGAAGTATCTAGAAAGTTACATCTATATTAATCATTCTCAAAATTTCGTAATCTTACCGTCACATACACGTTAAATCTTCAGCAAATTAGCATTTACCGGGAGTTTTTCTTATAATTAAGCATGAATTCATTAAGCTGGAGGGATATTATGAGTGATCAATTTAACGATATTACCAAAGAAGGATATCAAATTATCGAGCAGGAACTCGCTGATTTACAGGCCTCTCGACCAGAAAAAATCAGAATCTTGGCTGAAGCTCGTGCCTTAGGCGACCTATCAGAAAATGCTGAATACAGTTCTGCTAAACGTGATCTTCGACATCTTGAAAGTCGCATTCGATTTCTAACTAAACAACTACAATATGCTCGAATTTACGAACCAAGCGATAATGATATTGTCGAAATTGGCAAAACTGTCACCTTTGAATTCACCGACACTCATGAAATCGACAAATATCAGATTGTTGGAACTCCTGAGGTTGATATCACGCGGGGAAAAATTTCGATTGCTTCGCCAATTGGTAAAGCTCTTTTAGGGCATAAAACTGGCGATACCGTCACGGTATCTGCGCCCAATGATGAATTTAAAATTACCATAAATAAAATTACACTATAACGGAGGATTCGAATGTCTCAGTACATCCAAGTCGTAATGACCGCCGCAACCTCATTCCCATTTATTGCAATTCTAATTACATTTCCATTCTTAGTTGTAAATTACCACCGCTATGGTTCGATTTCTAAATGGAATATTTTTATGACTTACACATTTATCTTTTACTTAATGTGTGCTTATTTTCTAATTATTCTTCCATTACCACCATTAAGTTACGTTGAGCGCTTAACGACGCCTAAATACAATCTTCATCCATTTGTATTTATTCTAGAATTCATTAAATACAATCCATTTTCAATCATGCATCCAGAAACTTGGCTGGCAGCTATCAAGGCTCCTACTGTGATTCAGCCAATATTTAATATTGCCCTCACTATTCCTTTCGGAGTTTACTTACGAAGTTATTTTCAACGTAGTCTTAAGCAGACCTTAATTCTATCGTTTTGCTTGTCACTATTTTTTGAATTAACTCAGTTAAGCGGTCTGTATGGCCTGTACCCCCGGCCTTATCGACTATTTGATGTAGATGATTTGATGCTAAACACCTTAGGTGGACTAACCGGATTCCTAATAGCTAAGCCCCTAATTAAATGGTTTCCTTCAAAAAGAAAAAATGCAGCAAAAAGCTAATATTAAGTCGCAAACTGTCTCAATATTTCGTCGCTCGGTGGCCTTTACTTGCGACCTAGTTTGCCTATTTGTGGTTATGTTTTTAATTGACTTAATTCCCGCAATCAGCTCATACACTAGTGTAATTTCATTGATTTTAGTAATCGTAATTCCCCAAATCATTTGGCAAAATACTTTGGGAATGCGCATCGTGCGCACTAAAATTATTGATGTCTATGGTAATCAACCGAAATGGTGGCAGGTAATCGTCAGAAATTCACTTGCTTATGGTGTTACAGGCGGGCTAATCTTGTCTGAGCTAAGGTTGCTAAGTTCAAATATGGCAATGACAACCACTCACTTCAGCTGGATTCATATCTTAATCATTGCCTTAACCATTCCGATTAGCTTAATTATCATTGATCTGCTTGTTGAACTGTTTTCCAAAAATCATCGTCTCTACTTCGAAGTCATAAGTGGAACTGATATTAGTAGTACCTATCAAAAATAATAAAAAAGTCAGTGATCAAGTTTAATAAGAACTTGATCATTGACTTTTTTTATTTTAAATTACTTAGTTATCATTTTCTTAATTCCAGAAATTATGAAAGTTGGAATCGCTGAAATAATGATAATTCCAAGATATAACGATACTGTTAGTGGCGCAGTTCCCATTACTTCGTTAAAGAATGGAATTAAAGTGACTAAAACAGAAGATGTAGCCGCAAATCCAACTGCAAATGTTAAGCGTGAGTTAGAGAATGGGTTACGATCAAATAATGTCTTAGCACTTCGAGCATCATATACATGCCACAATTGCCCAAATACTAAGGTTAAGAACGCGATGGTTTGTGATTCAGCAATTGAATAACCGTTTGCTGCTGCCCAAAGGAAAGCAACGAACACTAAGCCACCCATAACTGATCCTCTAAACAGGACCCTTCTTAGCATTCCGTTGGCCAGAATTGACTGTTTAGTATCTCTTGGGGCACTAGTCATCATATCAGCTTCGGCTTCATCGTATCCAAGCGCGAACGATGGCATCGAATCACTAACCATGTTAACCCACAAGACCATTAAGGCAGTTAATGTTGGCGTAACGGCTGAAACTTCACCAACGGTAGTATTGATTAATACCACTCCTAGTAGCAGTGATAACACTTCAGCAACATTTGTTGTCAGTTCATGGCGCATAAAATTCAAAATATTACTAAAGATAGTTCTACCAGACTCAACTGAAGCTTCGATGGTTGTGAATTTATCATCTAATAGAATCAAGTCAGCAGCATCCTTAGTCACTTCGGTACCATTAATTCCCATGGCGATTCCGATATCAGCAGCTTTCAGTGCTGGTGCATCATTGATTCCATCCCCAGTCATTCCAACTACTTGATGTTCACGCTGCAATTGTTTTACTATCCGTTGCTTATGCTCCGGTGATACCCGAGCATAGACCCGAGTATCCAAAACTTTACTCTTTAGTTCATCATCGCTCATTGCCTCAATCTCGTTACCAACGACCACTTCTGCATGGTCATCTTTGATGATACCTAAACGCTTGGCAATAGCTTTGGCCGTAGCTGCATGGTCACCGGTGATCATAACCACTTTGACAGCAGCCCCATCCAATTTACTAATGGCCGCTTTAACCTCTTCACGTGGCGGATCGATAATTCCGGCAATTCCTAAGAAGCAAAGGTCTTGTTCCAATTCTTCGGCCGAACCATGAAGAGCTTCATCTTCAGTAATTGGCCGCTGAGTCAATGCAATGGTTCTTAAAGCATCATCCGCAAAATCTAAAATCGTCTGATCAACTTCAGCAGTGACTTCTGAATAGTCCACTTGCTTACCGTCAACTAGCGCACTGGTAGTTTTAGTAGCCACTACGTCGGGAGCGCCCTTAGTTAAACTATAGAATTGATCGTCCTCTTTAATAACTACAGTCATCATTTTTCTAGTACTATCAAAAGGAATAACTCTTAACACGTCGATGTCTCGATCAGTTTCCTTTTCCATTAAGCGGTCTCTAGTAATACCAGCTTTTTGAGCCATCACGACCAGCGAAACGTCAGTTGGGTTACCAAATGGACGCCAGTTCTGATTTTCATCTGGTTTGATTTCAGCTTCATTATTCAGCGCCGCAATTTCAAAGAAACGCCTGTAGTCACTGTCACCTTCAACTACTTTGCAATCCTCATCTAAAATGTCACCAACAGGAGTGTAGCCGTTTCCCTCAACATAGAATCTTTTCCGATTGGCATAGAATCTAGTAACCGTCATTTCGTTCTTAGTTAAAGTACCAGTCTTGTCAGAAGCAATATAAGTAGTTGCTCCCAAAGTTTCAACACTACTTAACGACTTGACTAGCCCTTTAGATTTAGCAAGTAATTTCGCACCAACGGTTAAAACAATTGATAACACAACGGGCATAGCATCAGGTATCGAAGCCACCGCAATTGCAATGGCGGTCGACGATATTCCAGCGATATCTGAAATCGTGATCCGCCCCATATTCATAAATTGTTTGGTTAATTCAAAACCAACTGTAAAGACGATGATTCCTCCAGCAATCAGCATCAATTTTTTGCTTAAATCAGAAACCGACTTTTCAATTGGCGTTTTTTGATCATCTGAAGATGCCATTAAATCAGCAATCTTTCCAAGCTCAGTCTCCATACCAGTAGCCACAATGACACCAATTCCGTTACCATTAACTACCATGGATCCAGAAAATCCCATATTAGTCCGGTCGGCTAATTCTGTGTCGTCAGCAAGTGCATCAATAGTTTTATCAACCGCTTCCGATTCACCAGTTAGTTGCGATTCGTCAACCTGCAACTCAGCGGTTTTAAAAAACCGCATGTCCCCTTCAATAAAATCACCAGACTTCACGCTGACGATATCCCCAGGAACTAATTCATCAGTAGGAATTGAAGACCAACTACCATCCCGCAAGACATTTAAGTGCGGTTGGCGCATATCTCTCAGCGCGTCTAAGGATTTCTGGGCGCTTCTGGTTTGATGAAATGTTAACCCACCATTAATAAAAATAATGATTAAGATTGCCACGGCTTCATATAACGAAGCCACTGCATGTTCAGAATTTCCTGAATTAAATTCATAAATCGAGCTAAGAAACGCAATGGTAACTGCCACCATCAAGATAATAATCAGTGGCTCTTTAAAACTCTCCAGAAACATTGCTATCGCAGATTTACTTTTATTTTGGGCAATTTCATTTGGACCGTAAGAATCTATTCGTTGGCTTGCTTCAGTATTCGTTAGCCCAGTAGATCTATTTGTACCAAGCTCTGAGATAACTGAATCCGTACTTTTGGAATACCAGTTCATATAAACCCCTCCATTTCGATAATCAATCTGTTATTAAAATGATAACAAATGAGATGAATTGTGTCATGGATTATCACCTGAGGTTTCTTTAATAATCATTAGCTAAGTTTCACTTTACGTAACCAAAGCAGCTTAATAACAAGTTTTTTGGAGTTCGCTCACCACTTGGACAAATAAAAACCACTTACGATAAAATCTCATCGTAAGTGTTTTTTAATCAGCATTTTTTATTTTTTCTTGATGTTTCAAATTTAATTACTATCAGAAACTATAAATTATCAAATTTTTCATTTACAACATCTAAAAATGAAGAATATGAATGAATTAAAATTAAAACTGTACGTGTAATACAAAGAAATATTGATATACAGCTTAAGTATTTTCTATTTATCGCAAACAATAGTTGCGCTATTCTCCAAGCATCTTAATCTTTAATTTTATTTCGACGATACCGGTAGTATATGATTGCTCCAACTGCCACGATGGCGCCAATAAGAATAATCACTAACCAATCATCGACAACTTCTAAAATCTGTTGCCAAGCTTGACCAGCATAATGACCAATCAAAATTAAGATAGTATTCCAAACTAACGTCCCTATAATTGTAAAACACGTGAACTTCATAAAGGCATAGTTAACCATGCCGGCTGGTATGGAAATTAAGCTGCGGACCACTGGTACACAACGACCAAATAGGATGGCCTTGCCACCATACTTAGAGAAAAAATCGCCGGCTTTGGAAATGTCTCCATGCTTAAGGCGCAGAACTTTTCCAATTTTCCCAGAGAGAATCTTCTCTAGTTGTTGAACGCTCAATAGCCTGCCAACTCCGTACAATGCCAATGCACCGACATATGCGCCCACCGTGGCCGCAACAACCGTGCCGATAATACTTAAATTGCTGGTCAATGTTAGGTAGCCAGCAAATACTAAGACTAATTCAGACGGAATTGGTGGAAAAATATTTTCTAAGGCGATGAGGAAAATAATTCCCCAATACCCATATTGGTTAATTAATTCGATAATTTGAGTTTGGCTCACTAAGCAGTCTCCCTCTTGTCATTTTAATCAGTAATTATAGCATACCCATTTAACAAATTTCCTCAACGACAACTGGAATTATTACGACTATAATAAAATATAGAAAGGACTGATATATTTGAAAACAATCAAACTTGGTAACACTGATTTTGAAGTTTCTCAAATCGCTTTAGGAATCATGCGCATGGCGGGTATGGAAACTAACAAGGCCGCTGATGCCATTAATGCTGCCGTTGATGCAGGAATTAACTACATCGATTCAGCTGATATTTATGGTGACGGTCAATCAGAAACCAAATTCAAAGAGGCACTTAAACAATCTAAGGTTAATCGTGACGACTTATTCATTCAATCTAAGGGTGGCATCATCTTAGATCCTGAACGAAGTCATGATGGACTAGTATTTGGGGCTCGTTATGATTTTTCTAAACAACATATCATCGATTCAGTTGACGGGATTTTAAGCCGCTTAGGAATTGATTATCTAGATTCATTCTTGCTTCACCGGCCAGATCCATTAATGGAAGAAGCTGACGTAGCTGGCGCTTTCGATACCTTACAACGAGAAGGAAAAGTTCGCCACTTTGGGGTTTCTAACTTCAATCCCCAACAAGTTGAACTTGTTCAATCTTGGGTTAGCCAACGATTAACGATTAACCAACTACAATTTAACGTGGTTCATTCTGGAATGGTTACTTCAGGGATGCACACCAACATGATTGATGACGGTAGTATTGATCACGACGGTGGAATACTCGAATATTCTCGCCGCAAACACATGACGATTCAGGCATGGTCACCATTCAATTATGGATTATTTGATGGCATGTACATTAATGATCCAAAGTATCCTGAACTTAACGACAAGCTACAAGAATTAGCTGAAAAATACGGTGTCTCCAAGAACGCCATTGCCACTGCTTGGATTGTGCGTCACCCTGCTCACATTCAAGTGCTACTTGGAACTATGAATCCTGAACACATTACTGACAGTGCTAAGGGAGCCGATATTGAATTAACTAATCAAGAATGGTACGACCTATACTTTGCAGCCGGAAATTACTTACCATAAAATATTAACCCACTTATTATGACTGAAAGCTGATTTTAAAGGCTTACAGTCTTTTTTGTTCTTGCCGGTCACTTAGTTTGCTGGTATCGTTGATTAAGTAAATTTAGTAAGGGGAATCATCATGGCAAAGAAACGAAATTCATATCGTAAACGGACTACCCAAGGCTCAATCGGAGCTGTTGTTCTCCTAGCAATTATCTGGCTAGTTAACGGCATCTCTGGCGGTAATATTTTCAACCACAATTCAACTAACCAGGCTAGTCAATCGTCAGTCTCTCAAACAAGTCAGTTAGCAGATCTTACCTTTAAATCGGGTGACAATAGTGTGGTATACATCAACCATAACCATGCTACGCTTAACCCGAAAGATTGGCGTAGCAATCGGGTTAATTACCAAAATTTAGACCGCTATAATCGGACCAGTAATGCTAACGTAGCTTACTTAGAAAATCGAAATCTAGCTTCAGATAGCAGTCGCGAACGGCAATATGTTCAGCCAACGGCATGGCATCAAAAATTCGTTGATGGTAATCCCATCATTAATCGGGGCCATTTAATTGCCTACTCGTTGTCTGGAGGAATTAATGCCAGTGGTCAATATACAAATTCTCAAGTTGGTGATCAAAACAATCCCAAGAACCTCTTTACTCAAACCGCTTTCTCTAACCAACGGATACAAACCATTTATGAACAAAAAGTTCGCCAAGCGCTATACGACCATAAAAAAGTGATTTTTTATGCTCGGCCAATTTTTAGAGGATCTGAATTAATGGCGCGTGGAATTCACCTCCAAGCTATCAGCACTGATAAAAGTCTAGATTTTAACGTCTATCTATTTAACGTTCAGCCCAAAGTTCAGTTTGATTACCAAACTGGTCGTTCACAAATCGATCGGAATTTTAGAGTTGCTGAACCCACAAATTGATCAAAATAAAAATGCCAAAACATCCTTAAAAGGATGTTTTGGCATTTTTTCGAAAATTTAATTAAGCTCTTTGAGCACCATCAACAACAAATTCAGCACCATTAGCAAACTTAGATTCATCACTACCTAAGTAAACGCAAATTTCACCGATATCTTTTGGCTCACCCATATGACCAACTGGAATGGTGCTAACGATTTGTTCTCTATAAGCATCCGGAATAATACTAGTATCAATCCAGCCTGGGTGAACTGAGTTGACTCGAATATTCACTTTTTGTTGAGCCAGCTGTAAAGCAGTTGCATGACTCAATAATCTAGTCCCGCCTTTGGTTGCAGAATAAGCCGGATTCAATGGCAGACCAATCAATCCCGCAACGGAAGAAACGTTAATAATTGAGCCATTACCATCGTTGTACTTCTTCATTGCTTTAATGGCATACTTTTCACCTAAGAAATTACCGGTTAGGTTAATATCAATAATTTTTTGCCAATCTTCTAGAGATTGATCCTCAATTGCAGAATTAGTTCCCCCGATGCCGGCATTATTAACTAAGATATCAATTTTGCCAAACTTATCGATTGTTTGATCAATTACGCTTTGCCATGACTCTTCATTAGCAACATCCTGTTGAACAAAGAGCGCTTTATCTTCACCAAATTTTTCAACAGCTTGCTTACCACCATCGACATTATGGTTAGCAGTTAGGACCACTTTTGCGCCTTCGCGCACGTAACATTCAGCTACTCCTAATCCAATACCAGCAACGCCACCAGTAATAATCGCAACTTTATCTTTTAATCTATCCATATTAATCCGTCCCTTCAATTCAGCGTAAAAACGTTTACATTTAGAGTATAGCCATTGTTTTTTGAAACAACAATTAATTCATCCTTTAACTCCCATAGCTTAATTTGATGATAGAATTAATTATCTGATTTATTAAGGAGTAACAATATGATGCCAACAATTACTACTAAAATGCGTGCCGCAGCCGATAATTTATGGAATCAAAGTTTCAACCATCCGTTTATCAAACATCTCGCAGACGGAACGTTACCAATGGATACCTTCCGATACTATCTAAAGCAAGATAACTACTACCTAAATAATTTTAGTATCCTCCATCAAAAAATTGCTAACCACGTGAATGATCCTAGTACCAAGCAATTTTTAATTGCTGGAGCTAAAGGACTAAATGATGGTGAGGCTGAAATTCGAGACGACTTTTTTAGCAAACTAGCAATCACTGCTAATGAAATGCAAACTACCCCCATTGCTCCCAATGCTTACAGCTACGTAGCTCATATGTATCATGAACTTAATGAAGGGACGGTTGCCAGTGCCTGTACTGCGCTGTTGCCCTGTTATTGGCTATATAACGAAATTGGTAAACAGTTAATCGCC
Organism: Lentilactobacillus kosonis; assembly: GCF_003864335.1. Lineage (GTDB taxonomy): Bacteria > Bacillota > Bacilli > Lactobacillales > Lactobacillaceae > Lentilactobacillus > Lentilactobacillus kosonis. Next base: position 244,895 of record NZ_BEXA01000001.1, read on the forward strand.
AATGGTTCTCCAGTTGAACTGTACCAACAATTCATTGAAACCTATGATAGTCCTGAATTCACTGACGCAACTAACCAAATGATTAATATTGTCGATGCATTAGGTGAACAAGCCGAAGCGGACGAACGTCGTCAAATGATTACTGCTTTCGTTCGCAGTAGTTATTACGAACTTAATTTTTGGGAAATGGCTTATGTGCACGAAGAATGGAACAACTAAAAAAAACGCTTGGAAAAGAAAACCATTCTTTCCAAGTTTTTTTAAAATTTTTCAACAGTGGTTACAGTATAATTTTCACTGCCTGATAATAACTGTGAAACCGGGCAACGTCCCTCAGCTTCAGCAACCATTTGCTTAGCAGCATCCATATTAACCCCAGGAATCCTAATTTTGGCATTAACTAAGAATTCATAATGAGCTCGTTCGCCAATAAAGGCTACTTCTACATGAACTTGAGCCGAATGGGACAACTTATTTTCACTCTCAATTGCTTCCAAAGTTGATTTCAAACAGGTAGCCAGCGACATTCCCAATAATTGTTCAGGATTAGAACCCGGCTGATTGTTCAAAGGACTACTAGTCTTAACTACAATTCCTTCTGCAACGTAAGCATATCCCTCTAGACCTGTATCATTTCTGGCTTCAGTTACATAAAGTGCGTCTTTCCATCTTGAATCCATAAGCTCTGCCTCCATATAAATATTGTTATCTCAAGTATAAGCTGTAAATTCAACTACGCAATTAATCGACAGGCTGAAGTTGAATAACTTCTTTATTGATTACATGATCAATGAATTCTTGATCATGGTCAATCATCAGCATCGGTGGATTATGCATAATGATTAATGATTCAATCTGTTGGCGTGTAATAATATCTAAATAATTTAACGGCTCATCCCAGATATACAAATTAGCTTCTTCAACTAAGGACTTAGCCAGAGCCACCTTCCGTTTTTGCCCCAAGCTCATTTCGGCCAAATTATGATTAAAAACTTCACGGTCAAAGCCTAACTTTCTTAGGGCATTCAAGAAATTCGAGATTTCGATTCCTGAACTAGCAGCGTATTCGCTGATGCTACCAGTAATTGCTTCAAAATCTTGACTAACATAAGAAACCTTAATTCCCGTTGCCAATGTTCTTTGTCCCGAAACTTTGACCTCACTATCACCTAAAATTCCCTTAACGATAGTTGACTTGCCAAATCCATTCGGAGCAGTTAGAGCAATGCGGTCACTATCCTGCAAGGTAACTGTAATTGGGTGATTTAAGTAGTGACCATTTCGAGCAACTTGAAAATCATCCAGTTGCAACAATGGTTTCTTAGATAGTGGCTTATAGTTTAGTGATAGTTCAACAGACTCATCTAAGTTTTTAAGTAATGTTTGTTTCTCAGCAATTTGCCGTTCAGTTCTTTCGGTAATTCCCTTAGATCGTTTCATCATTTTAGCAGCTTTATGCCCCAAAAATCCTTTATCTAAGTTAACATGACCTTGATGTTTATAAGCTGACTGTGATTTTTGATTTTCAGTTGCTTCAGACCATCGCCGACTCTTATCTGCAGCCTGCTTTAATCGTTTAATATCTCCCTGAAGCACCCGCTTTTTTTGCATTTCACTTTGATTTTGGCGATCAAACACTTGCTGCCAGGTATCATAATTTCCATTGAACAATTGAATCTTCGACCGATCGATTGAAATTACATGATCAATAACTTTATTGATAAACGATCGATCATGACTAATCACAATAAATCCCTGCTTAGATTTCAAATATTCAGCAACCACTTGCCGGCCATCACTATCTAAGTGATTAGTTGGTTCATCAATTAACTGAAAACTATCGTGATCACTAAATAATGCTGCTAACAACACCTTAGTCCGTTCACCCGGACTAAGAGTTACAAATGGCCGTTCCAAAACTTCCGGTGCCACTTTTAACTTATCTAATTCGATTTCCACCTGCCAAAAATCACTAAATGTCAACCCAGAAATGTGCATTAGCACATCCCTAGTAATCCACCTGTCGTCGGTAACTGGTTGTGGAAAATAATTAAATTTTAAGTTAGTTGTGATTTCTCCTTTGGCTTGCAATTCGCCTAATAAAATCCTGAAAAATGTCGTCTTTCCTCGCCCATTTCGACCAATTAATCCCAATCGCCAGCTTTCATCGATTGATAGATTCAAATTCTTAAAAATTGGTTTGGGCATTTTATCGTATCTAAAATATAAGTCATTAATAATAATATTTCCCATTCGTCTACCTCATTTCATTGTGGTAAACAGAGAGCTATCCCATAGTACACAAAAGGACGCACCACTTGCGTGCGCCCCTTCTTTTACGCAGAATTGACATGCAAATCGTTACAGAATAACCCCTGCTTAAATACAGAGATTCCTATTCTTAAATTAACGATTAACAATTTTCAATCCCACACACGTCCCTTCTATTTGAAGGTAGTATAACTGATAAGTTGACTTAATTGCAACATATTTAATAACTAAAGGGTAGTAATAATTCTTTAATTCGGTATAATAAAGGTGGACATGAAAGCGCAACCATAACTATAAAAACTGCGATTGCCAATAGTCGAGTTGCGTTGGTCTGCCAATATCTTTTGAGAGGAAGCATAATTATGGACAAAAACTTATTTATTTCATTAATTGGCTTATTCACATTGATTTTTGGTACGATTCTAGCATCGATAGTTGCAACCTGGGGGATTGGCCAAATGTTACCAGAACTAGGAGCTTTCTTAGTTTCAGCTCTAATTGCAGTTGGAATAGCCAAGATATCTCACTTAAACTTTAGAAACTAATTTGCTAAAGTAAACAACCCCACATGATTTCTAAAATCACGTGGGGTTGTTTTTGTTTTAGTTATCTAAATTCAAAAAGTATATACTAGAATTATTAATAATTGACCATTGTTTGGGGGAATGAAATTTGTTTATTCATCAAGTTAACGCTACCATCGCACTTAAATTACCAAGCGTTAATGATGCAGCCGCACTTTATGATCTAGTTGATACAGATCGGCGCGAATTCGCTCGTTGGCTTCCTTGGACTGAACAAATGATGTCCGTCCAAGATGAAGCTGCCTTTTTGGACTATGGAATTAAGCAGATGGCCGAAGGTAAATTTTGGTTTAGTATTATCCTTGTTGAAGGTGAAGTTGCTGGCATGATTGATATTCATTCAATCGATACAGAGTACCATCGCGGCGAAGTTGGGTATTGGCTAAGCACTCGCTATCAGGGAAACGGCGCCGTAACGACCGCGCTAGCCGCAATTGAAGATATTGCCTTTAATGAGTTAGGTATTCATCGACTAGAGTTGCTAGCCGTCACTACGAACACCAAAAGTCGAGCAGTGGCTGAGCGCCGTTTTTCCATCAAGATGCTGTTCTAAACGATTACTTAATTAATAAAGGACAGTATGTAGATGCAGTTCTTTATTCTAAAATTGCAACCGTCTAATTAATTCCGGTCAGAATTAGCTTTCTGGCCGGTTTTTTAACGACCAAATATTAACGTAATCAATAAAACTCCCGCTGAAATCAAAATTGTTTTCGCACCCAAATATGGCAAGAAAAATCCACTGAGAAAAGCTCCAATTACAAATGATAAAAGAATAATCCCCATCTTACCGGCGGTTGACCGAGCCTTTTGATCTCCCGTAGTTAAGAAATCAAAACCTGACTCAGCAAACGTTCTGATATTTCCCGTCATCATTAATGAAGTAAATGGTTTCCCCTTCAACACCCGAAACTCTTGTAACTGAGCAGCGGCAGCAATTGATAGTAATCCGGATGTTAATAATTTAGGTGTTACCGGTGCTAAAAATGCCACAGTTACAAAAACAACAATTTCATAAATCAAGGTTAATTCCTGGCGTTTCAACGCGATCTCATTCGGATAATGCTGCTGGATGACTCGCATAATAAAGACCCCAATCATAAACATTAAAGCCGAAAATAATTCTAACCCCGCTTGACCAAATTCACGACTACCAATATGTATTCCCATTAAAATCAAGTTACCTGTTTGCAAGCCTGCAAAATCCCGCCGTCATAAAGATATGAATATGCATCAAGCGATCCTGCGGTTACCGCTAGCATCATTCCGGCAAACATTTTTTGATAAAACTCTTCATCTTTTTCCATTGTTTTAATTCCCCCATTCTTTAATGCGCCACTATTATACCGATATTTGTTGCGTGCGCCAATTAATATCCATTCTCATTTATATGTTAAGCTTCATTTATTATTTGAATGATATAATTAATGCTAAATATTACTTACAACTAACTAAAACAAACTAATTCAACGACCGCGGAGGTTTTACCTTGAACGATTTAAAAATTCTTGTAATTGAAGATGATGAGGATCTTGCCCAAAGCCTAAAACTATTCTTAGAAGATTTAGGCAACATAACTATTAGTAATGATGGCTTTGAAGGCCAAATGCTTGGAGAAGATGGTATCTATGATTTGGTTGTTTTGGATTTAATGCTTCCAGAAATCAGTGGCTTTGAGATCTTAAAGAAATGGCGAACAAGTGACAAATTAGACATGCCTGTACTAATTTTAACGGCTAAAGATACGCTTAACGACAAAGTACACGGTTTTCAGTTAGGTGCCGATGACTACTTAACTAAGCCATTTCACCGAGAAGAGTTACTATTACGGGTAAAAGCCTTACTACGCCGCTCTGGTCGGATTGGTGACGAAAACCAACTTTCAGTTGGCAATTTCACTGCTAACCTTAAAAATCGAACGGTAATGTTAGGCGATACTGAGCTTGATTTAAATGGTAAGGAGTATGACTTATTGATTTACTTTTTACAAAATCCCGAAACCATCATTACCAAAGAGCAAATTTTCGATCGCCTATGGGGATTTGACTCAGATACCGCCCTATCAGTAATTGAAGTATATATGAGCAACTTACGAAAAAAAATTAAGCAAGTATCAGATATTCAACCGATTAAAACCATTAGAAACGTCGGCTACATTTTGGAAACGGAGGCCTAAATTTGGCAAACAAGGATCCGCAAACTAAGCAGCAACGCTCCTTCTTCATCAAGGAGCTTTTTTGCTTTCGCCTTACTATTCATCCTGTTAGGATTCACGGTCTACAGTATTTTTCAAAATTCAGTGTTCCAAAATATTAATCAGGGACTAGTAAATCAGCGAACTCAAATTCTAAATAATGAATCTCAGCCTACTATTAAAATTAATCCTAATAAGGGAACCGCTAATATTTCACCATCTATCGGTGGTCCATTCAGATCAACAACGATCGTCTTCAATGCTAAAGGAACCATTATCAACAAACCTATGCTAGGGAACCATTTTTACTCGCTGATTAAAAACATTCAATTAGATAAGACCCAAACTGATCGCGTATATGACATGACTATTGGTTCCCAAAATTTTACCAGCCATTTCCGAACGCTATTAGTTAAAGTGCCTAAATCTAATTCAAATCCATTATATGCCGGAAATTATGCAATGATTGTTGAAAATATTGACGCAGACTTATTAGCTCTCAAGAGTTTTGAGCGAGCCATTCTAATTACTATTATTTTCTTCTGGATTCTCGCTATTTCAATTGCGTACTTCTTGTCAAAATCAAGTATGAAACCTATCTTGTCATCATGGAAAAAACAACGTGAATTTAGCGCAAATGCGGCTCATGAATTACGAACTCCTTTAACGGTCATCCAAAATCAACTAGAATTCATGCTTACTAAGCCTAATGACAAGATTCTTGATCAGGCAGAAAAAATTTCAACATCTTTAAATAGTGTTAATCAATTACAAAACTTAACTGGTCATTTGCTAACTCTATCGCGAGCTGACGCTGACGTAAGTCAAGTTAGCATCCAATCACAACCCCTTAAACCATTCTTCACTGAAGTAATCTCACCTTATCAAGATGTTGCTGACAGTCAAAGTAAGTCTCTAACCGTTACCATTGATACACCTGGAGCAGGAGCTTTTGACAGTGGCTTAATCAGACAGTTATTAGTCATTTTAATTGATAATGGTCTAAAATACAGTCCCACTGGCGGTAACGTTGGGGTTGCCATCACACGTATCAAAGACACTTTAAACATTAAAGTTAGTGATAATGGACCAGGAATTCCAGACACGGACAAGAAACGGATATTTGATCGTTTCTATCGAACGGACAAATCTCGAAACAGTAAGACCGGAGGCAATGGATTAGGACTAGCTATTGCTTCCACCATCGTTAGCCAGCATCATGGTAAGATTTCCGTTCATGATAACCAACCGGTTGGATCAATTTTCGAAGTTAATATCCCGTTAAAAAGTCACAGTAATCACCTATCTAAAAAATAAAAAACGCTCCTCCACTTTAATCGCGGAGGAGCGTTTTTTGGTTTTAATCATCTATTTTTCAGACATTAATTGAAGCCACTTCTTAGTTGGTATATCGAGATTAGCTGGAATTTCAAACCCCATCGGCTCAAAAATATCGCTAACCTTATCCCAATTAATTGCCTCATCTTGACTAAAACTTGCCAACACATCTTCAAGCTGGTCTTGCGTAACCTTTTGCAATAGTTCTTGGTTACCCCCCATAGTGGCAATAAACGTATTGGCAGCTAATTGGCCAGCAATAATTTCATTAACATCGCTATCAGATAGCTCATCAACTAAACTTTTGCGGTTCTTTAAAGGGACCGCTTTTAATTCACGCTGTAAAAATGCTTGAAATTCAGAAAAGTTATCAGCAATTTGGCGATAAAATTGCCAAGGCAATGTCACATTAAGTTGTTTAATTACTTGTGGTAGCATTGATTCCACTGACCAAACCTGTTGATCTTGGCCCACTAAAATCCACTGTTGTAAGAAGCGTTGAACTGATTCTCTAACTTCCAAACTTAACTTTTTCTTCAACGTCAATCCATAGCGCACCAATAAAAATTTTTCAAAGTCAGAATCATTAATAATTCGACCTTGTGGCTTACGTTTAGCCTTTAAAATTTGTTTGATTTGTTTTTGTTTTGCTAGATTTTGCGAATTTTCCTTGTTTTGCCAATGTGATTCTCCTTTATCTTGTACAATCATTTTATCATGGAATTCAACCAAATCTCATGAAATTTAGACGCCGTTTTTTTGCTAATTCGTAAATAAATTTAATAATTGAATTCTTGCACTAAACTTTTTTTCTGGTAGATACAACATTAAAAATCAAAAATCAAGATTGAATATCCAAACCTCTGTTCGTATAATTAAAGAATCGAACGGAGGTTGATTACATGGAACAAATTTTACCAATCAGCGCCCTCGCAGAGGATGCTATGCGCAACGGAGCAATCGTAGAAATCAAGCTTTTCAACAGCACCAAAAAGATCCATCGCCAAGATTTAATTGGCAACATCACAGGTGTTAAGGATCACTTAATTACTGTAACAAGCCTCTTTAACCGCTCCCATAAAATTGAAGAAAGTAATGTAGACGATATTGTGTATATTACCAAATAATAATTGCCATTAAGGTGACAAAAAGGATCTGAATTTAATTCAGATCCTTTTTTTAATTAATTTCAACATGCGTGAAATTATCTTTAATTCGGTAAGTTAATAGGTATGAAGCAAACAAGAATACGATTACTACCAAATATGGATAGTGATAATTTAAGTCTAGCAGAGATCCTGACACAAGGGGACCGATAATATTACCCACACTTGTTAAAGACATATTGACCCCGTTAACAAACCCTTGATTAGTCGTGCTAGCCTTCGTTAGCAAGGTGGTAATCGCAGGTCGTAATAAATCATACATTGTAAATACAATTAGTGTGGCAATGATAACTTCAATTTTTGAATGAGCTAAAATAATCCAAATCGTTCCCGCAAACGCAAGAAAAAAACAATATCTAATTAATCGTTTTTCAGTTAACCACGTAACCATCCGGTTAAACAACACAACTTGGAAAAACAATGAAATAACCCCATTTAAAGTCAATACCAAAGCGATATTTTCGAGAGTAAAGTGATGAACCTCATTAACATACAAACTATAGATACTCTCAAAGCCAACTAACCCAAATGAAGATATCAGAATCATTAAGAATAGTAGTCCCATTGGCCCGAATAAGAGGGCCTTGGTTTGAGCCCAGCTAGCTTTACCAGTAGTGGCCCGCGGATCGGCAATCGCGCCACCAGTTTTCGCAGCCATAGATTTAATTTCTTCATCGTTAGGTAGCATAATTATAAATGATAACATTGAAAGCAGTCCCAATGCCGCAGCACACCAGAACGGTGTCTTATAGTCAATCTTAGCTAGAATCCCACCAAGGCCTGGTCCTAAAATCAGGCCACCACTAAATGCTGCTGATAGCAAACCAATGACACGAGCCCGTTGTTTAGGAGTCGTAATATCGGCTGCTAACGCATTAGTTGTTGGTACAACCATTGCTGCTGACAAACCACCAATTATCCGAGAAATATCGAACATCCAAAGATAATTAGTAGCCGCAAACATTACCTCAGATACAGCGTACAATGCTAATCCGGCAACTAAAATCTTTTTTCGTCCCATCCGGTCGGAAATCTGACCAACAATTGGAGAAGCGATTAACTGTGCCAACGCAAACAATGAATTCATAATTCCCATATCCGTGGCGGATAAGTGTAATTCATTTTTAATAAATGGCATTACCGGAAAAATTAAGCTCATCCCTATACAGACTAGGAAGTTACCAAAAATAAGAGCAATAATCGCATTTCTAACCTTTTTTGACATAGTCAACCCCACTTTCGAATTAAGTCCAATGCGATTGATTATACGTTAGTTTTTGTGACCTAGTCAACTAAACAGAGCACTAACTTTTAGTCATATGTTTACAATCAAAAACGGCCATGAGAATAATTTCCCACAGCCGTCGGTTACATAAACTTATTATGATTCTTTACTTCGCATTCCGAAAAAGGCACTAACAATCAATACCAAGACACAGGCACCAATAATTGAAGGAATCAAAGCCATTCCTGCTAAATGAGGTCCCCAAGAACCGAGCAAACTTTCACCCAGCCAAGAACCAATCAATCCGGCGATGATGTTAGCAATCCAACCGGCAGGCCGTTTAGTAATTCCACCAGCAATTGCACCAATAACTGCACCAATAATTAACGTCCAAATTAATGACATAATTAATACCTCCTATTAGATTGTGTTATCAAATTATTCTACCTTACAACCATAATTATAAATAATTGCTAACAATTATTCACTTTTAAACTCTTCAAGTTAAACAAAGATTGCCACTCACCCCTTATAATATTCACATAATTTGGTATTATTAATTCAAATACAGTATTAAGAGGAGTCTCATATGGATCAAGCATCGCATTTACCCAATAAAATTAAAACCGTTTGGAAAGTATCTGCCTTCCTTACTTTTATCGTAACTGCTGGAATATTTATTGCAGCATTTTTCATCGGTTCATATAGCAATTGGAATTGGCTGATTTACGCTTCCTATGCTGTCCTAGCCTTAGGGGTTGTCATGTTAATTGTAAGACTAGCCCTAATTCCTTATCGGTACACCTTTTTCAAATATTTGTTAACCGATGATGCCGTGCAAATTCAAAGTGGCTTTATCTTTCGAAAATTAATTTCCGTCCCTATCGCTAGGGTCCAAGACGTTAAAATTTCTCAAGGCCCTGTCTTGAGATCCCAAAAATTACAATCTGTTAACATTACCACTGCCTCTACCGATCATGATATTGACGGATTGGAGCCAGATACAGCTGAACAACTACGAATCCAAATCATGCAACGTGCCATGAAGGAGGTTGAAAATGACCTCTAAGAAGCACCTAAATCCAGTTGCCCTAATTTATTTTATCTATAAGATCTTGGCAGAATGGCTTTGGATAATCTTTATTGTATTCGCCTCAGCATTTAGTGTTTTCAAAAATCTTCATCTCAGTCTGCCAATGGTCGTGACCATCTTCGTAATTTTAATTGTTATTGTTTCAATTATTCGCTACACAGTGTTCACCTATGAGATTGGCCCCGAAATGATTACAATTAATAGTGGGATATTAGTTAAAAAGCACCTTCATATTCCCTATCAGCGTATTCAAACCATCACTCAAGACCAAATGTTTTTCTAATTCCATTTCATTTAGAGACGCTCAACATCGAAACTGCCGGCCAAGAAAGCGATAAGGCTGAGGCCATTCTTCCCATGGTCCCCGAATCTGTTAGGATCGCAATTGAGGAGCGAAGACACCCCAGTAAGCCAGCTGATGATCTCATTAATGATGACGAGTTGACCAACCACATTTATCACATTGATCGCCATAATCTAAATTTATTTGCACTGACTTCCCTTGGAATCTTGCCAATTTTAGCTGTATTGGGAGCAGTATATGGTCGAGTTCAAGAAGCAATCCCCGATCGATATCTTAATAAATTTTTGGCAGCAATCTCTCATGAATCAGCACTGATCATCGCTGTCGCTGTAGTTATCCTATTAATATTAGGGATGGTCATATCATACTTCATGACGATTTTAAATACTATCACTTCACATTATCTGAAGATAATGGCCAGTTACAAACCACTCAAGGATTAATTACCAAACGCTCATTCAGTGTTAAACAACAACGGGTTCAAGCAGTGGTATTTAAGCAAAGTATCATTCGACAATTATTTAAGTTAACGACTGTACAAACTATCGTGGCTTCTAACGCTGGCAAGCAAGAAGATGAGGACGATATTACCCTAGTACCAGTAATCAAAAATGACCAGGCGAATTTAATGACCCATCGATTTATTGATTGGATTCCAAAGGATATCCCCTTATTAACTCGGTTACCACATTCTCATTACTGGTACTATATACGCAATGCCAGCATCATTAGTTTAATCATCATCGCTGGCTGTACGGGTTTATTTAAACTATGGGGATTAATAAGTTTAATACTTTTGCCCCTAGCAATCTGGCTTGGTTGGTACGCTGCTAAAAATAATGGTTATTATATTGGTGACCAACAGTTAATTATCTCAAACGGTCATTTACTAACCAGATCAGTCTCAATCATCGAAACTAAAAATATTCAATCATTTGAAATTAACCAATCCATTTGGATGACTAGATCTGGACTAGCCCACTTTGTAATTCACATTCGGTCTAAAAATGGTGATAAAGAACTTAGCTTGAGATACCTCACCAAAACTGAAGCCGATAATCTCTTTAATTGGCTATCATAATTTAATTATCTCGGGAGGAACTTATAATGAAAACAATCATGGTTGGTAATCAAACTGTACCAGCAATTGGCATTGGCACTTGGCACATGGGTGATAAGACTGCGAATCAGCGCAATGAAATTGCGGCCATCCAAACAAAGTATAAAAGCTGGTGCTCGAGTCATCGATACCGCTGAAATGTATGGTAATGGCAATAGCGAACAATTAGTGGGGCAAGCCATCCAAAATCTTGACCGTAAAGAACTATTTATTATTGATAAAGTCCTCCCCAATAATGCATCCAGCGATCAATTACCTAAAAGTTTAGATGCCAGCTTAGCCAGAGTTGGCACTGATTATTTTGATTTATATCTTTACCATTGGCGAGGCGGAATACCACTACCTGAAACCGTTAAGGCCCTCCAAGATGCTCAAAATGCCGGCAAAATCAGGCACTGGGGTGTTTCTAATTTCGATTTAGCTGACATGAAAGAACTATTATCATTACCTGGTGGTTCAGAAGTTGCGGCCAACGAAGACCTATATAATCTCGGTAGTCGGGGCACGGAATTCGACTTACAATCGTGGCAGGTTAACCAAAAGATTCCTTTTATCGCCTACACTCCAATTGCTCAAGGCGATCGTTTTGGCCAGCAATTAACTACCAATCGCACCATCCAAGCCATCGCGGAAGAGCATCAAGCCACTCCTTATCAAATATTGCTTGCTTGGACCATCCGTAGTGGCAATGTGCTAGCAATTCCCCAAACTAGTGACCCTATTCATGCCGCCGAAAACGTTAAGGCTGGTGACATCGAGTTCACTGAAGAAGAACTTGAATTGATCGATAATAGCTTCCCAAAACCAACTAATAAGCAGCCATTAGATATCTTATAATTCATATGCAGGTTAAAATGTCAACTAAAAAGTCTTTTTATCTTTTGAATGTCATGCTATAATCCATTAGTTGCCCTAACTCAGAGCTTAAATCATTCAAGATTGAAAGGCTTTTATTATGCTTAAAGATAATCGTGTCACTAAAACCATCCTATTAGGATTCATAGCTTTGCTAACCAGCATCAGCTTTGGAGAAACCGTTCGCGCTGCCTCAACTAATATCCACTGGAGCTCTCCAGTAATTTATGTACAATCGCTAACTAAATCAAAAGAATATAATCAATTACTAAACACCGCCATTCAACAATATAATGCCACTGAGATCATCACCCTAGTCAGAGTAAAAAGTGGTGGTCAAATTACTTTTAAATTAAAACGTAATTTACCAAGTAGCCCTAGCCCAAGTGACAACAATAAAATGATTGGTAATATTATCTTAGGTAACACACACTGGACGAGTGATGGCAACTATTTGACCAATTGCCAGGTTCAAATTGACAATCAGATTTGCAACAATGTGGCTACACCAAACGAGCCAAACTTCACGTCATCGAACACGAATTGGGACATGCACTTGGATTATCCCATAACGGTAAAGACAAAAATTCGATTATGTATCCCACGACTAGTTGGAATTGCAAAGCTAAGGTTGATAAAAACGATATTAATTTGTTACGACAACTATACTTAAAACCTTGTAATTAATATATTTATTTAAACTACACACCACAATTGCCTAATCACTTGCAATCATGGTGTGTTTTTTATTAGTTTGAGTGATTTAATTTGTTAATAAATGCAAGTAAGTACTTGCACAGTTTTTTAAACGGTGATATTATCCAGACATCAACTTTTTAAGGAGCATTCGACATGAAACAACTCAAGAAATTTTTAACTAGTAAGGAAGTTTTAGTTACTCTGTTTCTCTTAATTATCTATGGCTGCCTAATCTTTACAATTTACTTTAACGGTTATAGTGGCGTGCCTAAGAAGGTTGAGGACATGCCAGTCACCATTGTTAATCAGGACAGTAATAGTAAACATTTGGCTAACCAACTGAATGACAGCCTACCATTTAATCATATTCATCATTCAAATAATTTAAATTCTACTAAACAAAAACTAAACGATCGTAAAACATTTTTGATTATCGCGATTCCTAAAAACTTTTCGAAAGATATTAACCAAAATAAATCCGTTAATCTTAACTTTTACATCAATCAATCTAATCAATCAGCCGTAACAAGTGGCATGAATACCGTTGCTAGTAGCGTTGGCAGTACCATTAATCAACAAGTAATTTTGAAAAAAGGTCAAGCTATGCTCGCTGAAGGTCAAATGAGTGTCCTCAAAAAGACATTAGCCACTCAACAAAAGAAGATGGCCGCTCAAGTGAATACACAAAACAAGCCATTGCAGTTGCACCAACTGCTGCCCAACCTGAACTTGAAGCCCGACTTAAGCAACAGACTGCCGCAGGTAGTAAAAAACTTAATCAAACTGCCAAAATGCAGGAAGCTAAAATCAAGCAAGGAGTAGCAAAAGCTTACGCTCCAGTTGGTCACTCAGTCACCACCAAGATTCATAAAGTTAATCCTGTTCGCACTGGGTTAAATTATAGCCTCGCTCCATTTATCGTTAACTTAGCTATCTATATTGGTTCAATGATTGGGACAGTTGTCTTATTTACTGCATATTCAAAAGCTACAATGAACGTTGGTCGTCTAAAGGCCTTTGGAATGCTTGAGATTGCTATGATCTTGATTGCCATCATTTCAAGTGGTGTTACCATTGCCATCATTTCACCATCGATGCATCTAGGGAGTAACGTCTTTACTCAGCTTTGGTTTAACCACGCCCTTGAGACTTTGCATCCTTCAATTTAAACAGTATTATGTTGATGCTGTTTGGAATTCTTGGTACTTCAGTCAACGTCTTTATTACCATGCTCCAAGTCGTTGCTTCGGGCGGAATGATTCCCGTAATTGCCATGAATGGTTTCTATCGGGCCATTCACAGTATCGCTCCTATGTACTACAGCGTGACTGCCGACTTTAACATAATGTATGGTGGTTCTGGGACTACAACCCTCTGGACTAAATTAATCTTAATTATTATCGCTTTGATCGTTATTAATCTAGTTATTGTGAGCCTTAAACGAAACAAACCATTTGCAACTAACTTTCAAGCAGCCAAATAATCTAGTATAGTTATAGATAAATACATTACATGAGGATAGCTGCATGCCAACCAAACGAGATACTGACACATTAATATTAAATGCTTTCGCCGATTTAGTTACCAAGTATGGTTATAAAGCCACGACCACCAAAAAAATCGCAACGGCCGCCGGAGTGAACGAGATTACCATTTTTCGGCACTTTAAAGACAAAGCCCACTTATTAGATTCCCTTATTTCTCAATATATGGAAACTGTTGATGAGCTAGAAGGCCAATTCAAAATTTCTGGTGATATCGCAACCGATCTTACATGGATTGCTAAAACCTACGAGGAATTCGTGGCTAATCATCGCGCCCTCTTTACGATTTAATGGAACGAAATGTCGGGGTTTCAGATGATATTAATAATCCCGTAAAAAAGTTGCCCATCAAGTATCAAGGGGCCTTAATTAGAGCTTTAACCAAGATGAAAGAGATCGGAGAAATTAATTCCTCCGTTAACGTGGAAGTTGAAGCGACGAATTTTATGTTGATTAACTTTGGTCGCATATCAGTTAGACTTTCTAAGTCCTTAGCCTTAGATGATGAACAGTTCAATCAAAACGTAATCGTCTTTGCTAACCATCTCAAATAAAAAACGCCTTAATCCTCCTAACCGAGATTAAAGCGTTTTTTTATTGACTAATTAATTTGCGGATCAATTACAAAGGAAAATGTATGATCAGCTTCAGCAGAAATATGATATGGAGCTTCAATATCGGCTTCCCAGCTATCAATGCCACCGACGCCACGAACTGCTCCCATAATGGTTAAAACCGTTCTACGTACCAGTGGTAATTCTTCAATGTGCGTCGCGCTCTCCAACTCTTCAGCCGTATATGGCAAGCAACTAAATGCAAAATTGTCATCAACTTTAGTAAATGTTAATTGAAATGGCTCTTCATCTGGATCAGCGTTATTTTGAGTGGTTTCTCTCATCACCTGAACTTCTGAAGTATCCATATGAACGCCACAATCTTGGGGAACCATATATGGCGTTACCGGCATCCCCTTAACGGTATATGTTCCAGTAAGACCCCCAGTCATGCGATCAGGATAGGTTTCACCAGACAATCCCGTATATGTGAATTGGGTTGCTGCTGTTGGCATAATCATTCTAAATCCAAATACTGGCAATTCCGGTAATCCTGATCTTCCTTTAAATGATGTCTGAATGCTAATCCTACCATCAACGTTCACCGTATACCGCACTGTAACGGTCGTTGCCGGCACCGTTGGGGTAGGATAAGTGAACGTAACTGTCAATGTCTGAACTTGCTCATCAGAACTATATCGGTTATTTGCTGGAGCAATTGGCAATTCAATCGGCTGACCATTGACGGCAACGTCAAATTGGGGGTGCTTTAAAAACAGGTCAGCCCCTAACCACATCGCCGACGTTTCACTAAACTGATTGCTGCGATCATTATCAGTCGTTGCCCGCCAGAAAGTTGGCTTCGGTACCCGATACAGCCATTCTTTATTTTTAATTACTAGAGATTCTAGGCCACCTTTTTCATAGCTAAAGATGTAGTGGAAATCAGTTCCAGCAACTCCCAGGGTACCATCACCGAAAATTAATTTAATGCTATTCTCTGTATTTTCCATAGTAGTACTTAACCTCCTGCATTGCTGGTTTTCGGTGCGGTCTGCAAACATAATCCCGTCACCAGAGAATTCATAGTCTGAATGACGCTCATCAAAGTCACCACCATATCGAAGGATTCGTTGATCAGTTACGGTATCAGTAACAAATAATGCTTGATCAATAAAGTCCCAGATAAATCCACCTGAATATCCTTGGTGCTTGTCGTATAGTTTCATATATGAGTCTAAACCACCTAAGGAATTGCCCATATCATGCATAAATTCACAGCTTAAGAATGGCTTTTTAGGATTATTTGATAGGTATTCGTCAACATCTGTTGGTGGGAAATACATCATGCTTTCCACATCCGAGATGCGGTCTTCATATTGGCGATTTCGACAAACTCCTTCGTAGTGAACTAATCGATTTGGATCCTGATCTTTATAATATTGATTCATTGCTGCGATGTCATCGCCAGCATACGATTCATTCCAAGGGACCAAAATAAAATACTAGTATGATTTTTGAAGGTTTCATAGTTATTTTGGGCCCGATTAAGCACGGCGTGCAACCAATGAGGTGAAGAACCTGGAACATTATACGATGGCTCCACTGCCCCCATTTTCTGCCATGATCCGTGGGATTCTAGGTTGTTTTCAGCCATCATATAAATCCCATTTTGATCACACATGTAGTACCAAGGAATCTGATCCATATAGTGACAGGTCCGCACAGCATTAATATTATTCTGCTTGATGGTTGTCATATCGGCTTGCATTTCTGCCATTGAAATCACACGACCAGACTCGGCACTCCATTCGTGTCGGTTGACGCCATTAAGCTTAAGCCGCTCACCGTTCAACAAGATTACTTTATCCTTAATTTCAATTTTTCGAAACCCAAAATCGTATGGAACAACTTCAACCAAATTGCCAGCGTGATCGCGAATTTCAATCGTCAACGAATACAGATAAGGATCAAGGTTATCCCACAAATGCACATTGGCTAAAGCTGGCGAATCAAACTCAATCTGCTCACTAGCGGGTTGTTGATGTTCAAAGATGGTGTTACCATCACCATCCACCGCTACCAGTTTAACGATTGCCCCCGCAATCTCGCTACCAGTTAATTTAGTAACTACTTCGAGTTGACCAGTTTTGAAATCATCGGCTAATGTTGGCCTGATTGTTAGATCTTCCACGTGAATTTTAGGCCGCGCTACTAAATTAACATCGCGGAATATGCCAGAAAATCTAAACATATCTTGGTCTTCAATAAATGAAGCCGTACTGTGTTTAAATACCTCAACCGCAATTGTGTTTATCCCCGCTTCATCAAGATAGGGGGTCAGATCATACTCCGATGGTGCAAAACTATCTTCACAGTAACCCAAGAAATGGCCATTGATCCAAAGATACATGGCTCGCTCAACACCACCAAATTCAACACTAATTCGGTGGTCTTTAAAGTTATCAGGTATCTTAAACTCTTTAACGTAAGCACCAACTGTATTATCCAAGCCCTCACTAAACATCCCCATTTGCGGATCACTTTCATCCGGTACATATGCTGGTCGCCTAAAGAACTTGCCTTCCCAAGGATAAAGTGTGTTGATATATTGAATTTGACCGTATCCATTCAGTTCAATGTGCGATGGCACCTTAATGTCATCAAAATCAGTCGTATCATACCCAACCTGGTAAAATTCTTGGGGTCGCTCCATTGGCGTGTCAGCAAAGCTAAATTTCCAAGTGCCATTCAAACTACTTATTAGGCTGGAATCACCCCGCTTCATTTCAGAGTAATTAGGATAAAATTGATGATCACTATGAACTGGAATTTGCCCTAGCCGAAAAACCTCTGGATCATCCAACCACGTTATTTCTGCTTTCATGAACTGCCTCCCTAATAAACCTATCATTTAAAAGTCACTATCATCATAAATATCAGATTCAGGTCCTAACTAACCCCACTGGTAACATCTAGCTAACTAAAGTAAAATCAAATCAAATTAGTAATTTATTTACCTATTTTCTCTTATTCTACATTGTAAGGGTTTACATTTATATCTAATTTTAATGCTAAAGTATCATATTTTGAACTTATTTTATTTTTAGGAGGAACTAAGATGCGTATTGTCTTCAATAAACCGGTTAACAATCCGCCACTTTACTGCGAGAGCATTGGCTATAACTGGAAAGAAAGATCAGTTAATCGGCCTACGGGTTATGCAACTTACCATTGGTTACAAACTGAATCCGGTAGTGGAACCGTCGTTATTAACAACCAATCAATGGTCCTTCAGCCGAACCAAGGTATTTTACTGAAGGATCACTTACCCCACCAGTACCATCCTAATCCTGGCGATTCTTGGACGACTTCCTTCTTAACCTTTGATGGTCCTTTAATGGATATCATGACAAACCTATTTGAAGTTAAAAATTATGTCATAATCAAACAGCTTGCACCAGCGTTGACCACATTTATCTCTAAATACTTTGATACTTTCGTTGGTAAAGATTTAGTATCATTAAACGAGCAATCTATAAACCTCTATCGCTTTTTAACATTAGTCCATGATAATGAACTCTATGCACATCAAGCCAACTTACACAATCAAAAAATTGGCACGCAAATTATTCAATTTATTAACCGACATTATTCAGAGCCGATTACTAATAAGTCAATTTCCAACGCAACGCGATATTCGGTTGCTTATCAGAATCGTGTATTTACTAAAATCTATAATCAAACACCCCTTGAATACCTAGATAATTATCGAATGCAAAAAGCTAAAGAGTTTTTATTAACCCAAGCAAATTGGGATGTTAATAAGGTTGCTGAAGAAACTGGTTTTGGTAGCTCATCGCAATTCATTTTTCATTTTCGTAAATATTTTGGAGTCACGCCAAACCAATTTCGTCATAACTCATAAAAAAGCCCCAGGAATTTAATCCTGGGGAGCTTTTCCGTCATTTAGCTTTTATTCATTGCATTGCTGGGTATTTGGTTTTTATTACATTGGGGGAATGAATAAGGTCGGTTTAGCAATCCGAATTAGGCTTAATGACTAAATTATTAATCTAACATCCATAAATAGTTAAGAATGGGGTATTTATTCTGAACACACCTGAGGGGGTCTTAACTATCTAAAGCTGACATAAGTTATTGATTTATCCTTCCTTCTTTTAGGATGACTACATCATAAAAGATAGACCTTAAAATAACTTTAAATGAACTAAATTAATTAAAATTAACTTTGCTAATTATCTTTTTATCCGGTCCAACGATATCACCATTGTGTCTTTGACCATCATTCATAATATCAACAATCAATTTGCCAGCCTCTGAAGTAGTCTTCATGTATGAACCCTGGCAAAAGCCATTAATATCCGTTGAGACACCCCCAGGAAAGATACCAAAAATTTCTACGGCTCGTTTTTCATTAAAAAATTGGATAGCGATTGATTGCATCAGTGCATTTAAGGCGACTTTTGAAACTCGATAGGCTGTTGGGTTATACCAAACAGCCGGTTCGTTTCCGGAACCAAGGTTAGCAATTTTACCATTGTTTTTTCAATTACTGGCAACATTGCCTTAATTACTTGAAACGTACCATAAACGTTAACTTCAATCGTTGCTTTTAGCTCTTCAACTGAAGTATCTAATGGGGCTTTTTCCATGTCACCAGCTATACCGGCGTTATTGATCAAATTAGTAAGATCCGCATGATTTTTAGCAATATATTTGCCAGCATCTTCAATTGAGATGCTGTCGTTTAAATTAATCACAACGCCGTCGAGTTTGCTTGCATCGGCACCGTCATTTTTTAATGAATCCAACGCATCGGCTAATGAATTTTCTGTTCTAGCAGAAATAATTACTTCATTTCCTGCAAGGGATAGTTGCAATGCGGTTTGATAACCAATTCCACGATTGGCTCCAGTAACTAACGTTTTAACCATATTAATAGTTCTCCTTAACCAATTTGTTTTGCTTAATAAATCCTTGATCCAAGAACCAATATTCTGCTGGTGAACCTTTTAACTTAGAGTAGGCTAATGGTTTATCACCATTTTGTTCAATTACGTCATCCAAATAGCGCGAGAGGACCCATGGTTCTTCAATCCGATCTGGATCCAAATCCAACACTTGTTGAACGTGTTCTGGAGTGGTATCTAGGTCTTTAGCAATTCGATTTAACGAAACATTAGCTAATCGAAAATTAGCTGCCAATTCATTTCTGGTTTCAACTTCTTCATCTGGTGTAAGTGACAATATTATTCTCCCTTTAATCCGTTAATAATTTTATTCAACTGATTAAACAATGCCGTTGGTTGTTCAATTTGCTGATCAATTAGCCGGTTAAGTTCTGCAAAAGCTAACTGAATTTTATCTACGACGTCGGTTCCAGCAGCAGTTAGTTGCAGTCGCTTTCACGATCACTATCCTGGCTGATTCGCCGTTCAATTAATTCTTTTTTCTCTAATCCTTTAAGTAAATTTGAGGTACTAGCCGCACTACGTCCAAGATATTTAGCAACTTCAGTTTGATTAATAGATGGCGTATTATTAATCAAGTTGAGCGTTCGCCCTTGATCTTGACTAACACCGATTTGTTTTAATTTAGTCCCAAGAATCGTATGCTGTAATACCGAAATTCTGTATAACAATGTCGAAATTGAATTATCCTTTTCCACTACTTCACCTCCATATGAATGTTAGTATATACCGAACACTTAAAATTACAACTGTTTTATTTTTAATGTATTCATATAAAAAGCCGGCCCTCACCAAAGGCCGGCTTTTTATTTTTATTGGAGGAAATGAAGACTTTAAAAATTTGAGGAATTACGCTCTTAACTAATTTCCTCTAGGCCCTAGAGGAATTAAAATAAACTGGTAAATCGAACTTACAGGCATTACTTTTTTTATTTTCATATCAAGCTTCCCTTCATCGATTGAATTCAGTTAATTCTGAGTTTATCTATGAACTAAGTCGATTCACCCCTTTCGTTTATTGAATGTTTGTAGAATAACAAGCTTACCTTAAAGTAAAGTTTAAAACTGAAAATTAAAATGATAACTTTTGCAAAAAAATAGTGGTGATAGAATATAAATTCTATCACCACTATTTTTGTCACTTTTATTAAATGACATCAACTAGGTCAATTTTCAGTAATTTTTATACACTCTGGGGAGATGAACAATCATGAAAATCAATTGACTAGTCGGTTATTAAGTAATCATATACTTGATATTAAATACTAATCAAAGTCCCCAATCTAATATCACTTACGCTTAACACACTTGGGAGAAATGAAGCCAGAAATACTTTAGGTAACTGAAAGAACTTTGACTAATATTTAACTGTGATTAATATACGATAACTAGCTTAAATTAACCTTAAAAGAAGCCGGTTTATTTTAAAGTTGCCAAATATTCTCTTAGCTTAGTTGAATCTTCATCAACCACTGACTTCATGGCCTTAAATCGCTTGGAATATGATGGATGATAAAGTGGAAAAATATCGTATTTCGTCTCAGTCCACTCAAACCTGTCAGTAACTTCGTTATATTTCTGAACTGATTCATGCATAATCCGTCCATGTAAATCGCCTACCTTAGCGGTTTTACCAAGCAATCTCTGCAGACTGGCGTTGCCCATCGTAACCAATAATTTATTCTTAAATTGAGACAATTCATAATCAAACATTGGTGCAAATGCCTTGACTTCAGCATTATTGGGCCGACGATCGCTTTTTAAACCAGATTTGCCAACTCGAAATGGTCGAGCACTAACCACCCCAAATATATACACATCTTCTCGAGTTAAAGAAAGCGAATCCAACCAACGATCAAGTTCTTTACCAGAAGGTCCTTGAAATGGATGGCCTAACTCAATTTCTTTAGCCCCAGGAGCCTCTCCTAAAAGCAGAATTTTGGGATTGCTACCACCCTCACCAGCCACAAATCCTTCAAGATTAGTGAACTTTTCAGTCTGTTGTTTCGCCCATTCAATCCATTCAGAAGTTAATATCGTTTGAGTTGCCAAATTAACCACCTCGCTTAATTCAATACCGGATATGGATTATCTAAACGATTAACTTGTTTTTCATTTATTGCAAATGCCAGCTCTTTAGCCACCTTATCCGCCGCATCGGGGGCTTCATAGAGATCTAGCTTATAGTCAATCTCTGCTAAATTTTGCTTAACTCGTTCTAACTCATTCAATACTTTTCGCTTATGTTCGATAAGTAATTCTACCCGATGATCAATTGAGTTGGTGCCTTGCATAACATCATCAATGTATTCACGTATCTTATCAATTGTCATACCAGTATCTTTTAAGCAACAAATTGTATGAATCAAATTTAGGTCACCCTCGGTAAATTCTCGGTATCCCGACTCATTACGCGAAACAAATGGTAGTAACCCCTTCTTGTCATAAAATCTCAGAGTATAAATAGATAGACCTGTAATTTCAGAAACTTCCTTAATAGTATATGTCAAAATTTACCTCACCTTTTTTGGCCAATTAATTTGCCCTAGAGTTATATCTAGGGTTTAGAGTAACCTCATAAATAAAATAACTCAAGCAATTAAAAGTATGTTAGGAGCAACACCTTATGACTGAAAACATTCTCGTAACTGGTGCCAATGGCTTTTTAAGCAGCCATGTCATCGCTGAATTACTAGCTAAGGGATACAATGTGCGAGCAACACTTAGAAACTTAGCTAAATCAAATGAAGTAATTACTACTATGGAAAATAATCAAGTGCCCCACATTGACCGACTAAACTTCGTTAAAGCCGATCTATCTGCGGATATTGGCTGGGCGGAAGCAATGACTGGAATTGACCGAGTAATTAGTATTGCATCCCCAGTATTTATGACCATCCCGGATAATCCTGACGAAATGGGCAGAGCAGCAACTGATGGGATTATAAAAATTCTTAAAGCTGCTATCGCTGCCAATGTGAAGCAAGTTGTAATGACAGCCAACTTCGGTGCCATTGGCTTTAGTAATCTGGATAAAAATTCCGTCACCACTGAAGCAGATTGGACTAATCCTGATCAGCCCGGCCTATCACTTTATGAAAAATCAAAGTTGAT
Organism: Lentilactobacillus kosonis; assembly: GCF_003864335.1. GTDB lineage: Bacteria > Bacillota > Bacilli > Lactobacillales > Lactobacillaceae > Lentilactobacillus > Lentilactobacillus kosonis. The sequence goes on from NZ_BEXA01000001.1 coordinate 267,950, forward strand.
TGCTGAACGGGCCGCTTGGGACTTCATTAATAGTCAAAATACCGCCATGCAATTTACAACAATTAATCCAGTTGCTATTTTAGGACCTTCCATGAATAACCATACTTCAGGTAGCTTTGGCATTATCAAAACCATCATGGATGGATCATCTAAATTTATTCCAAAGATCAATTTGAATGTAATTGATGTTCGGGATGTAGCATCAATTCATGTGGCTACGCTAGGTAACAAAAAAGCATATGGCCAACGTTTCATTGCCTCATCGACCGGCTCAATCTCAATGCCAGAAATTGCAACTTTAACTAGGAGAAAACGCCCTGAACTAGCTCCTCAAATCGCTAACAAGACTATCCCCAATTGGATTATTAAGTCCCTTGCACCATTTAGTTCATATGCTAAAGAAGGCAAGTTAATGCTTGGTATGAATAGAAACATTAGCGTTGAAAAAGCCAAAAAGTTATTAAATTGGCAAGCCAAATATTCAAAAGAAGCAGCCGTGTTAGCTGCGGTAGACACATTAGTTAAGACCAAGCAAATTTAGCAACTCATATTTAAATCTAAAAATCCCTTGAAGATCAATTAATCTCCAAGGGATTTTTACTTTGATAACTTCTGCTTATTCAAATCTTGCTGGAACTATCAACTTCATATTAACATTCTGATTATCGCCGGAAATCAAGTTGATCATCATTTCAGCCGAATCGGCACCCATTAAGAATGGTTTTGAGAAATCAATTTAAATTTTGGTTCTAACATCTGGGTGATATCTGTATCCGCAAAACCTGTTGCGGTAACTTTTTTATTATCGATAATTCCCTTAAATATTAAGTTGGGAATAAATTCGAGCATCCATCTTTCCTTTAAGCAAAATATCAAAGTATTAGTAGGGCTAGTTTGCAAAGATGCTTCTAATTTTTCGCTGATAGCTGCATGATTCAACGATTTCTCTGGAACACTGATCAGTTCAATTGATTCAGTAGCTGATTCAATTCCACGGTATCTTTCCATTCTCGTTTTAGCATTGTTGACGTCTGATGTTAGAACGATAACCCGTTCAAACCCCTGATTCATAAAATATTTTGTTGCTCGTTGCGAAACTTCATAATTATCAGTGACAACTTGAGGCCAAGGACTACCATCAAGTTCCCTATCAACGATGATGATTGGCATCGTTCTGACGAGCGATTTTTGGATATCGCTTGGATTGTTTATCGGCTGAATTATCAATCCATCAAACATTTGACTACCAATTGACCTTAAGACCGATTTTTCTCGTTCAGGATCAGAATCGGAATCAAATAAAACTCCGATGTAACCCTTACTTTCAAGCATCGAACTGATTCCTTTAAATAATTCCGTTGAAAAGAAATCATCAATGTTAGAAACAATCACTGCTATCATTTTACTAGTTTTGGTCTTCATCTGTCTGGCAGTTGAGTTAGGAATGTAATGAAGTTTCTCAATTGCTTCTTTAATTGTGTCCGCAGTACTTGCGGACATCCTACCAAAATTGCCATTTAAATATCTAGATACCGTGGCAACGGAAACTTTTGCAAGGGCTGCAACATCTTTAATATTTGCTGATTTTGATTTTTTAGCTGCCATTCCACTACTCCATCCTAATCTGATTAAAAAACGATACTACATCAATGATATCAAATGTAGTATCGTTTTTATATTCTTATTCTCAATTCATAATTAGGAATTATTCCATGTTACTGTGAGTGTTAGCGGCTGACTCATTAGAAACATTATCTCTACGACTAAGTTTTAATGCCAAAATATCTAAAGTAATGTGAACACTCTGGTCAAACAAGGTACTTAACAGTTGAATTGATTTGACGCCATCACCAGTCTTGGTTGCTCCTGGGACAATCAATGTTTGGTCAGCAAGCTGTGCAAGTGGCGAATTATTAGAACTTGTTACCCCGATAACAGTCACACCGTTGTTCTTTGCCTTTTCAGATAATTCAACAATACTGGAAGTTTTCCCTGATCCTGAAACAGAGATCAAAACATCACCAGATTGCACTGATGGCGTGATTGTCTCACCAATAACAAAAACGGTATATCCAATGTGCATTAATCGCATTGCAAACCCTTTAGCCATCAACCCCGATCTTCCAGAGCCTAACACAAAAATTCGCTTATCCTTTTGGACCAACTTCTCAACATCATCGATTTGCGATTCATCGACTAGCCTCATTACTTCATTGATTTCTGATAATACCTCATCAACTAATGCCATTATTTAATTTCCTCCATAAATTGTTTAGCAGATGCTATTGGATCGTCTGCACCCGATATTTTGCCACCAACAATGATAATATCAGCAATTCCTTGGTCAGCAAGTTTCTTAGCCTGGTCCAAGTCAATTCCGCCTGCAACAGCAATGTTCGATATTTCAGGGAACTGTTTGTAAAATTCAGCAACTGATTCAACTGCATCAAAAGCATTCTCGTTATCCTTCGAATGATGCAAACCATAAATCGCATTTTCAAAATTAGCAATTTGCTTGATTTTACTATCTTCAACTTCCAATAAATCAATAAACATTTTTTTATTTTCGCTTAGTTGCTACTTCATAAGTTTTATTAAGAGTATCTACTGATGAGCCGGCCATAACAGTCAATATGTCAGCATTAGCATCGAATCCCTTTTCAAATTCATAAGCACCTTCATCAATAGTTTGCCATCAAGAAGCAAGGTAGAATGTTGTAAACCAACAAAATCTGTCTTCAACTTCTCAAATCCATAGTCCTTAACTAAAGACGTTCCCAATTCGACAATATCAACGATACCATCCAAACCTTTAGCGATTTCATTTGCTCGGTCAAGACTAACTCGGTCAATAGCTGCTTGTAATTTCATTATTTTTCTGTAACTCCTTCCGCAAGATAAAAATCAGTTAGTTTAGCCTGATCAGGATAACCATCGTTATCGCCAGGCGTTTGCACTTGCATAGCACCAACGGCATTGCCACGCATAACTGCTGATTTCATCGATTTTCCATCAAGTAGTGCAGTGATTACTCCAAGAGCAAAACCATCACCAGCGCCAACTGTATCAACCACATTATTAACTTTAAATCCATTAACTTCATATTTATCGCCATCTGCGGTTTTAACAAATGCACCTTTAGACCCAATTTTAACAATAACTGTATGAGTTTTTTCACCCTGAAGGTAAAAATCTGCAATTTCTTCTGGATTTGAGGAACCCATGAGGATTTTACCTTCCTCAACTCCGGGTAGCACAATGTCAGCATTTCTAGCTAGTTCATTAATTGTGCTAATCATTTTTTTATCGTCACCCCACAAAGATGGTCTTAGATTTGGATCAAAAGTGGTTGGAATTCCGGCAGCATTTATCCTGGCATATAATTTTCTAAACGTCTCCCTTGCAGTATCTGAAAATTGCTGGAAAAATGCCAGACATATGTGCAAACTTGACTCCAGTTAAATCAACCTTATCAATTGTGTCACTAGTCAAATGCGCGGCTGCAGACCCTGTTCGATAGTTAAACGTCTTCGGATCGCCTTTAGTAACTAACTCTTTAAGCTGATGTCCCGTCCAATTCTTTGAATCTTCTGAAATATATTGTGTTCCCACGTTGTGTGATTTAATTGTATTTATTGCATACTCGCCAAATGGATCAGTACCAACTTGAGAAATATAATCAACTGAATGACCTAATCGACTGATTCCGATGGCAACATTTAATTCGGCTCCACCTAGAATTTTTTTCCAGTTAAGTGAATCGGCCATGCTAACATCTGGCTCAGTTGATGCAAATGTAACTACTGGTTCACCAATTGTAATAACTTCACTCATATCATTCACTCTCCAATTTATCTACCAAAGAAATAGTATACTAACACTTCATTAACTATCGAAACTACCCACATTATTGGAACACCTAATTTTAAGAATTCCTTAGATTCAATTTTCATATAATCCAAGCCCCAAACGTTCCATGATTGAGTAATGTCAGTTGAAACAGCTAAAATACTTGGAACATATAGTAGTGGTAATAAAAATGCATCATTGAACAATCCAGTCCCCGAAAGCACCGCAGCCGTTGCTGCTCCAGCACCCCAAACGTGAAGAGGACCTCTAAATAATGCCAATGGTGCTAAAATTCCTAAAGCAACTGCCAAAATCAAATTATTGTGTGGCAAAATCATTTCAAACAACGGTTTAAACCGAACTGCATCCAATTGAGCCGCACCACTAAACATAATTAAGGCCATCAAAAACATTATTAAACCTGCAATATCACTAATCGCGGTTGAAATTGTACTGTTTAGGAATTTAACAAAGTCCTTGTAGTGATTAGCCTTTCCAGTTATCACAATTGCGATTAATGTCGCTAACGTCAAGGCAGGAATGGCATCCCACTTAAATATCATGTTCATCAAAACTGGGATAATTGGGACAATAAACGCAATCTTAGGAACTGAACTAACTTCAGCTAAATTGCTATTCTCAGCACCGATTATTCTCAGATTTTCATCTGCTTTAGAAGGATCAATTTTTTACGATTCATAATTAGGAAGAGCAACACTGCAATTAATTGAACGGCCATTGCTAATGCTCCAAACACTAAATACTTACCACCATAAATAGAGTGAGGAAAGAAAGCCTTAATTTGATTATAAAGAACGACGTTCAGGTACATTGGCGCACCAATTGCTAAAGAGAATGCAGATAATGCAATTTCTCTAGGAACCCCAACGGATAACATAATTGGCAGTAAGATAACCCCAATTGCAATAACAGAACCAACGCCATATGCACTAATAAAAATAAGCGCTGTAACTAATACAACTAAAATTGCCGCCAATAGCGGACGTTTTTTACCAACTCGATTAGTTGCTAAAGAAATTGCTGGGGCAATCCCACTATCAACTAAGACGCGACCAAACCAAGAACCAAAGACAATATATATGATTGTAGGGCCATAGTTAAGAGCTGGTTCCGCAAACACTTTTTGAATAACCTGATCAACGGGAACCATTCCAATAATTGACCATAAAATAGCCATTACGAAGAATCCAATCATCAAGTTCCCACCCTTGATGATGTAATAAATAAAAACCAATAAAGGTAACTAATAGCAGAATTGAACTAATTGTGGATAGCATCTAATCACCGGCTTTCATTTTAAATAACTTTATCTGTTGAGCAATTTGTTCGTCACTTTCCATAGGGTACTCTAAGGCATATTGCACATTTTTAGGTAATCGATTAACTATATCTAACCAATTAAATACTCCTTCTTCCAAATCATCGGATGTTACTAGTTCACCGTTATTATCTATGGTGTTTTTTAAATGGATGTAGTGAGTGTATTTAGATAATCTAGTTGCTGCTTCATTTACATCACCGTGAGTAAATGCCCAGTTACCTAAATCATATACATAGCCCAATTGTTTAAGTCCAAGCTTGTAAGCAGCCCCTAAGAACTTATCAATAGCATCAATGGTTCCAGAAACTTTTGTTTGATCGTTTTCAACATTCATCTCAATTTCATTTATTGGAAGACTACTGAGTTCGCTTACTAAGTCCCCACTAAATTTATCAAAGTTGCCGGTATTAAACTTGATCTTACTAATGCCCATAGCTTTGCCTTCTTCAAAATACTGGTTCAACTTGGGATTCAGACTACCATCTCCAAGAAACACAACATCAGGAACACTATAATTAACAACCAAATTATGCCCCCTTGCCTTTTTACCAATGGTTAACGCTTCGGAATCAATATCTTTGAAATACTCTCTTCGCACCTCAATTCCATCCGCACCAAGATCAGCAACCCGATCAAGTAAATCTGACTGTAATACACCATCTTTAACATCTTTTTCAAAGATCCAAGTATTTAAAATTAATGTCATAACTATTCCCCTATTCTCATTAAATCGGTCAAATGCTAGCGCTTACAAAAAAGTTAAATTTAAATTCACTAATATTCTTTTTAAGTGCTGATAAGTAAGGAGTTTTCGGAAAGGTGTTTTGTGGGTAATGCATTACCCGAAATAGCAAAACGACCTTCTTTAAAAATCGAGAACCATTCAAAAAAATAAACGGAAACCTATTGGTAGGTTTCGTTTTATTTTCTCTAGTATTGCTACTAAAACACAAAAACACCATCCAAAAAACGGATAGTGCTTTCTTCAGTATATTATCATCTCTTAAAATATTTCAATTAACATTCTCGTAATTAAGTAGATAACCACTATTGTCATTATCCAGCCAGTGGATCGCATAACCCCCAGGCATTAGTGGTCTTAGATTGATGTTTGCCAATAGCGATTTTGCTTTTTAAATCGCTATCGTCCTTAATCAAAGTATCTAAACTAAGTTCAAACAAGTTACTTATTTGGATCAGCTGATCAATATTGGGATATCCATTACTAGCTTCCCATTTACTAAGCTCTTGGGTCGAAATATTCAGCGTTTCGGCAAGGCGTTCTTGAGTCCATGATTTTTGATTACGATCTTCTTGCAATCTCTGACCTAATTTCATTATTAATCCCCCTTTATCGTTCACAACTATCATAAAATTCGTTCCTTTATGAAGCGAATTATAAATATGAACGTTCAAGGAATGATTATGAATTATCCGGCATTGTTAACTTCTGCGCGGTGACTTCCCCATGGTAAGTACACAACTCCGGCCATCTTACTCTTAGGGACAAATCCCCAGTAACGACTATCATAAGAAATTGCGCGGTTATCTCCCATAACAAAATAGTCGCCTTTGGGAACAGTAACAATCTGTTGGTTGCGATATCTTGGCCATCGTTTAGCAATTGAATTTAAAGTAAAACCCTTATTGCTGAGATTAGTTAATGTACCTGCGTCTTGCTGATTTTTGCTAATAAATGATTGGTTAACGTATTTACCATTAATGTATAGTTTACCAGTCTTGGTGTACACTAGCTTATCCCCTGGTACCGCAATCACTCGTTTGACATAATAAGTTTTTGGCTTAGCCCCTGGTGCGACATTGTGAGCATCAAAAACCACTACTGATAATCGTTTGATTGATTTATGTTTCAACAATATTAATCGTTCTTTGTCTTGCAAATTAGGATACATTGATGAGCCATCAACCTTCGCAAACGATAAAACGTAGGTTTTTAAGAACAATGCAATCACAACTCCAATCACAATTGGAATCACCCAGCCTAAAACTACCTTTATAATTCGTAACACTTACACGTCCTCCAATGTTCATCATTCAATAATTACTATGATACATGGCTTATCCTAGTAATTCAAAATAACTTTAATCAAAGTTATCATTCGATAACCAAAAATTGACCAGGATAGTAAATATATCCTGGTCAATTAAATCAATCCTTACCTCAATGGCCACATCATGCTACTTGATCGCTATCATCAGTGGTGTAATATGCCATAAATAACAATTCAATGAGCGTGATAATAATTCCCATCGGCGGGTAAAAATAAATCGCAATGGCAACTACTACATATATTAAATATCCCCAAATGCTGCGTAAGAAACGATAAATCGGCATCGCTGAAATACGGTTAGAAACTTCATTTTCACCCATTTCACTAGCAGTTTTAATAATACCGCTAGTTAGCCACATATAAGTAATGCTCCAAATGAAGAAAATAATAAGATAAAAATACTCTGGAGCTCTTTCAGAAATAAATTCACCAACCCACGCTGTTGATACTGGAACTAGCGACATCGAAAACAACCATGAGTTATTAATCCAAAAAATCCGTTTTGTAATTCTTGGGGCCAACGCAAACATGTAATGATGGTTATACCAAGCCACGGAAATGTATATAAAACTAACTGCATAAGCAAATAAGTAAGGCCCTTCTTCCAAAATCCCCTCCCAGTTAAACGTCTCTGGGGTCTTAAACTCTAAGACCATGATTGTCAATATGATTGCTACTACCGCATCAGTAAATGCAGCTACTCTTGATTTATCCATATAAATTCCCCCAAACAATTAACTTTGATATTCACATTATACCTCTTAAATTTACAGTCTTTACTAATCAATATCACCAACTGAATGGGTCAACCATTAGCATTCTGTTATCAGTTTGAAAACGCTTAATCTAAAAGGGCATTTAGTTTACATTGTGAAATTCTCACTTTATACTAAAAGTGTTTTAAGGATTCAATATTAACTAAGGGGGCTAATTTAATGGCAAAAGTTGCAATTGTTACCGGTGGTGGCCAAGGGATTGGTGAAGGAATTGTTCGCCAATTAGCAAAGGATGGTTTCACTGTCGGAGTTGCTGATTTAAATGAAGATAACGCTAAGAAAGTTGCTGAAAGTGTTGGTAACGGTTCAAAAGGTTACTTCGTTGATGTCTCAAAGAAGCAAAATTTAATCGATCTCGTATCTCAAGTTACAAGTGATCTAGGTGACTTAGACGTTATGATTAATAACGCTGGAATCGCCAAAATCGGTCAAATCACTGAAACCAGCGAAGCTGATTTATCCCAAATCTTAGATGTTAATATCAAAGGTGCTTTCTTCGGAATCCAAGCTGCTGCTGACCAAATGAAGAAGCAAGGTCATGGTGGTAAGATTGTTAATGCTTGTTCAATCGCTGGTCATGAAGGCTTTGAACTACTTGGCGCCTACTCTGCCACAAAATTTGCTGTTCGTGGATTAACCCAAGTTGCTGCCAAAGAACTTGCTAAAGACAAGATTACGGTTAACGCTTATTGTCCAGGGATCGTGTTAACTCCAATGTGGGATCAAATCGATGCCGAAATGGCCAAGATTTACGATGTTCCTGTTGGAGCTAGCCTGCAAAGAACATTGATTCAATTGCTCTAGGTCGTGGTGAAACACCTGCCGATGTAGCCAACCTAGTTTCATTTCTAGCTGATGAAAAGTCTAGCTATATTACTGGACAATCAATCATTGTTGACGGTGGTATTAGCTACTCATAATTAATTTTTACAATTTAAACTTTGTGTGCTGACTAACAACATTTATATACCTCTCTTATCCTCAAACCGCTGACTTAGTGGTTTGAGGATTTTTTAGACGCAAAAAACGACTAAGAAATTACGCTTAGTCGTTTTTGTAAATTAACTTTGTGAGGCACCCGTTGAAGCATCAGGAAGCGGCGTATTCTTTTTTAATGGCTCCGAAACTGGTTGAGCTTCTTGCTTAGGAGTGGCCGTTACTTCTTTTGGTTGAACTCCTTCAGTGGCAACATTACTACCAGAATTTAATAAAGCACCAATTTCAATTCCGCCTTCGTCATCAACTGAGGTGTTAGTAGTTGCTGGTTGGGATGCAGATGATTCAGCATCCTCCGAAGCACCGGTTGAGGCATCAGCTTTTGGTGCAGATTTTGTATCAGCATTTCCGTGTGCTGAAGCTCCGGTTGAAGCATCCAAATCTAAACCAAAGATTGGAGGAACTGGCTTTTTTCCCTCATCAGCAACTAATTTTTGCCCAGTTGTTTCAAGATAGTACTTGATGATTGGCATGATATCTAGAACCCATTCGTTAATTCCGCGATATCTGCCATTTTCATCATGCATTGCTTTGTAGTAATGCATGATATGTTTGTCTGGGCCATTACCAGGAACTGGCATCCCAACTAAGTCGGATTCTCCAGTTCTTAAAGCATGAATTACTTGTTTAACATGCTCAACCGCCCGGGCTGGGTGAACAGATGATAGTGGATCACCAACTTGTTCAGGCCGACGTGGAGCCAACATTTTGCTAGTTGGTAAGCTCTGGTTGTAATAGATAAATTGATTATTATCATCGGCAAAGGTCAGCTCAGCTGGCATGGTTTTTAAGAAATAGTTTAATTGATCAACTGTTAGGATTCCACGGTCCAATTTTACGTAGGTACTGCCATCAACTGCATGGACCTTAGCAGCAGCCTTTTCAACCCATTCATCATCATTCATATCAACACCATCAATTGTAGTGTTAACTTTACCGGTAGAATCAAGGTCTTCGTCCTCAACAGTCATTGGATCAGGAGCATCAAACAAATCAATCACCTTAACGTATTTTAAGAATTTATGAACTAATTTATCTAAGAAACCAATTGTTCGGGCATCTTTTAAATTACCCTCGTCATCGAATGCTTCTTTAGCATTTGACAACAAGAATTCATCACCTGGCATTACTAATGCATCCACCCCTGGTGATTCCAAAATTTGCTTCAAGTGTAGTTGAGCTCTTGAAGAACCTTGGTTATGATACGAAGCTCCCACAATCCAAATTGGCTTACCTTCGAATGGGTGTAAATTAAATGACATCCATTCAACTAAGTTCTTTAAAGCTGCTGGAACTGTATGGTTGTGTTCAGGAGTAGCCAAAATAATTCCTTGGGCACCTTTAAGTTTTTGATAGACCCGTTGAACCTCTTCACTATCACTAAGGTCGTGATCAGGATTAAAAACAGGTAAGTCATCGATACTAACTAACTCAATATCTACCAAATTACTGTAATGTTTTGATATGAATTCCAATAAGTCACGGTTATATGATTGTTCACCAATTGAACCGGCAATCGCTGCTAATTTAATCATAATTTATCCACCTACTTTCCACTATCATTAGTGCCATAGTCAACGCTAATCTCATTCCGGTGTCGTAAGTCATCGGCATAAGTATGATTAAGTTTACCTTCAGCATCAATAAAGATTAGGAAATCATTGAAGATTGCATCAAGCCGTTGGCTTTGGCTTTCATCCAATAGTTTACCATCTTCATTGAATGCATTCAGTGAATGATCCAATAAGAATTCTGAACTAGGCATAATCCGGGCTTGAAGCTCTGGTGAATCCAAAAGTTGACGAAGTTGTGCCTGGGCTCTTGAAGTCCCCAGGGTTCCAAACGATGCGCCGGTAATCATCACTGGCTTATCCATTAATGGATGAATTCCATATGATAACCAAGCTAATGCACTTGAAAGAATCGCTGGAATACTATGATCCCATTCAGGAGTTGCAACAATCACGCCATCAGCTTCTTCAATTTGCTTAGCCATGTCCTTAGCTTGATCTGGAATTTCCATATTCCGAGTCTTTTCAAAGATTGGAAGGCCTTTAACTTCCATCAACTCGATTTGGGCTTGGTCAGCATAACGATCTTTAATATATTTTAAAAGTTGACGATTTGTTGACCGGTCAGCATTAGATCCAACAATTGCAACAATTTTTTTCATTAACATTTTCCTCTTTCTAACTTGACTCGTTTAAGTAATCGATTACCACATACCGATTAATTTCATCCAAAGTGAACCTACTCCAAGCCAAACTACTAAGTAGAATATTCCCATAATTGCGTTCATTGACCACCACTTGCTTTGACTAACGTATCCTGATCCAAATAGGATGGGAGCTGGTCCACTACCATAATGAGTAGTAGAAGCAAATAAGTTACCAAAGAAACCAAGCATCAATGCAGCAAGCATTGGTGGTACCCCGGCTGATAACGCAACTGCAAGTAAGGCACTATACATTGCACTAACATGCGCCGTGGCACTGGCAAATAAATAATGACTGTAGAAGTAAGCCACAATAATAACAATCAAAGCGATAATCCAGTTAACGCCTTTCATATCATCAGCAATTGTCTTACTCAACCAAGGAATAAAGCCAAGCGTATTTAATTGGGTTGCCATCATAACTAGTACTGAGAACCAAGTTAAGGTATTCCAAGCACCAGTTTCATGAGTGACATCGCTCCATGAAAGAACACCGAGTAATAGTAACAATGACAAGGCAATAAATGCAGTAACTGTGGCATCAACATGAATAAAACTACCCAAAACCCATAAGAGCAATGCGACAACAAACACTGCAGTCATTGACTTTTCAGGTTTGCTCATTGGTCCCATTTCGCTCAGCTGGCTTTCAGCCCATTGACGAGCATTAGGTGTTTCCTTAATTTCAGGTGGATAAATCTTGTAGATAATAAATGGAACTAAAATCAATGAAATTATTCCTGGAACTAAGGCTGCTAAGAACCAGCCCATCCAAGTAATGTGGACACCCAATGATTTAGCTAATGATTGAGCTAATGGGTTTCCGGCCATCGCGGTCATAAACATTGCTGCAGTGATAATATCCCCCTGGAACTCAGCGTATAACAGGAAAGAACCAATTTTACGTTGCGTACCGTCCTTAGGACTTGAACCAAATGATTCCGACAATGAATTAATAATTGGGTACATAATTCCACCGGCTCTAGCGGTGTTACTTGGAGTTGCGGGAGCTAAAATCAAATCAACCCCAATAAGTGAGTAAGCTAATCCCAAAGTCTTACGACCAAACATCTTAACGAAATGAAAGGCGATTCTTCTTCCTAAACCAGTTTTAATAAATCCGCGAGAAATAAAGAATGCCATAACAATTAACCAGATGCTTGCATTACCAAATCCAGTAATGGCGGTATCAATTGGTACGACACCTGTTAATACGGTAATTGTGAAGCCAATAATTGCTACCCCACCAATTGGGAGGGGTTGAGTGATACATCCAATAATAGTTGCAACGAAAATGGCAAACATATGCCAACCGGCCATAGAAACACTTGCTGGCTTAATTGGTGAAGCAAACCAAATGATTAGCCCTACCAAAAGTGGTGCAATAAATTTTTTATAATCGATCTTTTCTAAGCTCATCAGCTATCCTCTTTTAAATTAATCTCTATTACTTCAAGTAGTTGAATACTTGTTGCCCTGCTTGACGTCCGAAGATAACCGTCTCAGCAATTGAGTTACCACCAATTCGGTTATTACCATGTAGACCACCAACGATTTCACCACAGGCATATAAACCTGGGATGACCTGGTTATCATCAGTCAATACTTCAGTTTCTTTGTTAATACCAACACCACCCATTGTGTAATGAACCGCGGGTGCAATATGAATGGTTGAGAATGGTCCTTCTTCCATTTGACGGTCCATCCCAGTCGTCCGACCAAACTCATTATCATTTTGATCAGCAACCGCTTGGTTCCAAGTAGCAACGGTTTCAACTAATTGATCCGCATTTAAGCCAGTGGTTTCAGCAACTGCTTTGACGGTATCGGCACTCTTCACTAAGCCAATTGAATCGTAAAAATCAATGGCCTTAGCCCGGTCACGAACTTCTTGACCAAATACCAAGTAAGCTCCGCCTTCATTAAGGTCATCAATGGCGTTAGAAACTACCTTTCGTGTACTCAACTCATTAACAAATCGCTTACCAGCTTTGTTAACGAGAATGGCCCCTTCACCACGAACGGCCTCCCCAATTAGGTAAGTATGATCGAAATCTTGTTGAACGGTTGGATGAACTTGAATTTGATCCATATCAACCACTTTAGCGCCAAGGGCTTCGGCCAATCGGATTCCATCCCCCGTTGCACCGTCTTGGTTAGTGGTCTTGTAACCTTTAAGGTCAGGACGATACTTAGCCAACATTTCTTGGTTAGCGCCAAAACCGCCGGCAGCCAATACAATTGCTTTAGTAGCAATATGTTTTGGTCCACCATTAGCCATAACTTTCATGCCAGAAATTTTGCCATCGGCATCTTTTTCTAGCTCAGTCACTTTAGTCCCCGCAAACAATGGAATGCCTAACTTTTGCACTTGCTTCAATAATTCTGTCACCAAGAAGGCCCCGATTGGAGCTAATGATGCAGGACGATGGGTTCTCATCTTGCTCATCCCCCCGGTGATAGTAATATCATCCAAATGAATATCGTGATCAGCTAGCCAATCAATTGATAGTGCTGCGTGATCAGCAAAGTATCTTAGCAACTCGGTGTTGTTCATCTTGCCGCCACCGACATATGTTTCATCATAAAATTCTTGGAAGCTATCAACCACATGGTGTTTAAGTTGAACCAGAGTTTCAGCAGCGTTCATTCCTGAAGATGCTCGAGTAGAGTTACCACCCAACTTGTCCATCTTTTCTAAGATAATTGGGTTTAGTCCCAATTCCTTTGCTTGAATAGCAGTAGTCATTCCAGCAGCACCAGAACCAATCACTACTAAGTCGTAGTTTGCTTGTAATTCGCTAACATCGGTTAGCTTAAATCTAAATTTTTCTGCCATTTTCGTTATCTCCTAATCGATAAACCTAAAGGATTACTTGTCGTAATTGGTCATGTTGATTGGCACAACCCATTCGTCGAATTGTTCTTCAGTAAGCTTACCTGACTTCAACGCAGCTTCTTTCAACGTAGTACCATCTTTTTGAGCTTGTTGAGCAATCACGGCACTTTCGTGGTAACCAATATGTGGTGACAATGCAGTAACTGTCATCAATGAGTTATCAACTAATTCAGCCATTCGATCAGCGTTAACCGTCATTCCAGCAATCATGCGGTCAGCAAAGCCCATTTCAGTACCAGCTAACAATTCAGCTGATTCTAAGAAAGCACTGATTAACACTGGTTTGTAAACATTCATCTCAAAGTTACCTTGGCTTGATGCAATATCAACTGTCACATCGTTACCCATTACTCGAGCAGCAGCCATCGTAATAGCTTCAGCTTGAGTCGGGTTAACCTTACCTGGCATGATTGATGAACCTGGTTCATTAGCAGGTAAGTTCAATTCACCATATCCAGCACGAGGACCACTACCCAAGAAACGAACATCGTTAGCAATCTTCATCAAATCACTAGCCAATGTTTTGAAAGCCCCGTGAACTACGTTTAATCCTGAATGATGTGACAGACCGTAAAACTTGTTTGAATCTGAAGTGAATTCAATGCCATAAATGGCACTCATCTTTTCAGCAATAATCTTTGAGAAGTGAGGAGCAGCATTTAGGCCGGTACCAACAGCAGTTCCACCCATCGCAAGTTCACGAAGAGTTGGTGCTAATTGATTTAAGTATTCTAAGTCATGTTCCAACGCACTCTTCCAGCCACTTACTTCTTGACCAAATGTCAATGGCACAGCGTCTTGAAGGTGGGTTCGGCCGATTTTAACAACGTCCCAGTATGCTTTTTGTTTTTTATCTAATTCATCGATTAAATGTTGAGTTGCTGATTTCAAGTTTTCAACTGCCACAGCAGCAGTAATGTTCATGGCTGTTGGGAAGATATCGTTAGAGCTTTGACCATGGTTAACATCATCGTTAGGCAAGATTTCAATATCAGGATTGATTTTAGCAGCCATGTGAGCAACCACTTCGTTAGTGTTCATATTAGTTTGAGTTCCTGAACCAGTTTGGTAAATTACCAATGGAAAATCTTTACGAATATCTTCGTCATCAAGAGCAAGTAACTCATCGATAGCTTGAATAATTAAGTCAGCTTTTTCAGGAGCAATTGCATTTTCTTCCTTGTTAGCTTGCGCAGCAGCTTTCTTAATTTGGAGTAATGCTTTGATCATTTCAAGCGGCATCTTTGAGCCCGCTTGGAAGTTGTTCCGACTACGTTCAGTTTGAGCACCCCAAAGTGCATCAACGGGGATTTGTACGGGACCTAATGTGTCTTCTTCAGTACGATATTCTGTCATAATGATTCCTCCTAAATTTAGGAAAATTAGTCTAGTTTTATTTACTTGCCAAATGATATATTTCACAAGCCGGTATAGTCAAATTTATGTCATTTAATAAATTTTATTTATACCGCTTTTAATGCTTTGGCAGCAATATATTGGCACGATTTTATTATCAAGCATCATTTATTTAAAAATATTTATGGTTAATTTTTATTCGCTTAATTGATCACGTTTTCACAGCTTTTATACATATCAAACTAAAAAGTTATTAGTTAATCGCACACGTCACCACAAAAATAACTCTAAATCATTTATTGATTTAGAGTTATTAATTCATTTACATAATAGATTATTTTTTCAAAACTAATTTTGAAGAATATACGGCCAAACATGCCCCTAATGCTAACGGTAGTATGGCAGAGTAATTCAAATGGCACACTTCAAAAATCATAAATGTGGCCATTAATGGTGCTTGCTGAGAAGCAGCTAGCAATGACGCTGCCCCTAACAAACCGATTTCCCAGATTGGCACTCCAGGAGCTAAATAATTAATTAATAGTCCAAATGTCACCCCAACAACCGCTCCAATTGCGATCGATGGCGTTAGCGTTCCGCCAGATGCGCCTGCCCGTAATGATAGAACTGTCATTACGGCCTTGATAACCGCACCAATCAACAAAACTTGGATGATAAACTTAGGATCAGTAGCTGAAAATGCGGTTTGGGCTAATGGTCGTCCGTTTCCCATGACTTCAGGGAACGCAATGGCGACGAGTCCCGTCAGCAATCCTACTAATGGTAATTGCCACAGAATTCGATTGTCACGAGCTTGATGAGCATTAGCATATTGAAATAGCTTTCTGAATAACGCACCAAGAATTCCACAAATTGGTCCAATTACCAGTACTGCCAAGGTACTAATAAGTGAAAAGTTACTATGACCAACGCCATAGTACGGATGGAATCCTTTAATGGTCGATCCCACCAGCATGGCTTCGATTGACATCGTCAAACTCACGATAATTGCTCGCTGATCAATTCTTTTTAGTAATAACTCTAAGCTAAACATCATTCCCGTAATCGGAGCAATATACACCCCAGCAAATCCAGCCCCTGCAGCTGCCGCAATCAGCAATCGTCGGTCATCATTAGACAATTCAATTTTACTAATTCTGCCAAATAATCTCTGCCAGATTTGCGAAACCACCGCTCCCAATTCTCTAGGGGCTAATTCACGGCCAACTGATCCACCAGTTGCCACAAAGAAAATTTGAGTAAAGACATGCACAACCGTTGTTGCTAATGGCATCTGTTCACCATCAATTACTTTGCCGATTGAAACTGTCGGCTTCATTTTAGTTCTAATAATCCACCAGACAATCGCCGCTATAATCCCGCCAACGATTAGGGAAGTCGCTCTGGTGACTGGACCTGCCGGCCATGCAACGGGGTGCCATGTTGATTCATGAAAGTGTAAAAACACGCCTTCAATCAATTCATAAAATAGGCCTAACAGTACTGATCCTAAACCAACTAGCCCGCCCAACACGACTGTCGAGATTGCCAGCGCTATATTTTCCTTACTCTTAATCATATTTAATATTCCTCAATATTTATTGCTCATGCTAGCCAATAATCCTTTTTATTGATTACCAACTATTTTTTAACTGACCTTCCATTTTAGTCCATTCCCATAATACATAACGATTAACTATTCCGCAATTCATGTTTAAAAGGCCAAAAGAAAACCCGGTTATCTTTAAGCAGATAACCGAGCGATTTTTACTAACTAGTCTAATCGTAAATCATTCAAAGATTTTCTTACCTCATCAATCGACATTTGTCCCGGAGCAGAAGCTTCTCCAACCGTTGTAAAACTTAAGGCTGAACCAAACAATTCACCACTAATTCTAGAAATCTTGCCCAAGTCCCCCATTGCCATCGTGACAATTGGTTGATTAAGGGCAGCCTGAGCGTGATCAGTTGCTGCAAGCAATGTCAGCACGTCGTCAACATTGGTGGGCATGACAGCGATTTTCAAAACATCTGCGCCTAGCTTTTGCATTGTGGCTAACCGAGAAATAATTTCTGCTTCGACTGGAGTTTGTTCAAAATCATGATTGCTCATCACAACAATTTTATCATGCTGATGGATTTCAGTGACTACAGCCATCACGGCTTGCGGATCATGAAACATTTCGACATCAACAGCGTCAGCGAACTTGCTCTTAGCCAATTCGAGGCAAATATCAAAATACCGTTCATCGGTGAGCGGTAACTCACCACCTTCAGTTCGCGTTCTGAAGGTCACTAATAATGCGATACCATTTAAAATGCGTACTAGCTTCTCCCCAACTGATTGCAGGCGTTTTACGTCGGTAACCTCCTTAAAGAAATCAATTCGCCACTCAACTATATCTGGATGTTTAGCCACAATGGTTTGCGATTGTTCAAGAATGTCAGTTTCTGTTTTACCCGTAATTGGCACAGCTACTTTGGGTCGTCCTTCACCTAGTGTGATGTTTTTAATTTTAATTGGGTTGGTTGTCATGTTAGGCTCCATTCAAGGTTTTAAGTTTTTTATCTTAAAGATTTCAACACTAATATTACCATGCTAATAAATATAAAATTAGAGTTAATTAAAAACTACACTTATTGTATTATAAGTGTACGCCATTAGTGAACTTTATCTTTGATTCTTTCGATAATCCCTAAATTGATATAGCAACAATTCCATAATCACAATCATCGATACGTGGGAGGTGATCTCAACATTTCGATCACTGATTTCATCAGAAAATACGTATAAATTATAATCGCTGAGATTCTGGATGCTATTATTATTAGCTCCTGTGACAGACACCAGTGAAGCATATTCGCATTGACTTTTAATTACCTGAATAAGACTAATTAATTCTTGATCATTTCCTGAGTAGTTAAATACAAATACAATATCATCCTTAGCAATGTTTCGGTAAGCAAGTTTTCGTTGCTCAAAATTCTTGGGAAAACCACTAAAAATCCCTCTAACGTATACAAATATTCTACATATTCAGCTGCATACTTGCTAAATCCCTTCGCATATATAAATATTTTAGGTTTATTTAGCATTAATTCACACAGTGAATCCAACTTATGATCATCTAGTACCCTAACTGTTTCGTCAATGTTCTTAAGATATTCTGAACGGTAATCCGATTGTTGCATATCAAAAGTTGCTGTCGCAGCTGGCTTTGATTGATCATTAAGGACGGTATATTTTATGACCGTGGTAAATTCACTGTAACCTGAAAAACCAACTTTACGGACAAAACGTAAAAATGTCGTCGTCGAAACAAAACAAGCCGCGGCAACTTCACGAATATTTTGATTATGAATTTCATTCATATGCTTGATAACATAATCTAAGATTTCATACTCATTTTTGGTTAATTTTTCAATATTTGGATTAATAATTTCGAAAAAGTTCATACTACTCCCCTTATTTTGGAATGCTGGCTACAATCGAATGAATATTACCTCCACCAAGCAATAATTCACGACAATAAATCGGAATAATTTTACGATCTGGAAATAGTTTACTAAATTTATGAATCGCCACATCATCTTGATCATCATGAAAGATTGGTAAGATAACTGCCCCGTTAACCAAATAAAAATTAACGTACGATGCAACTAAGCGGTCCCCAGCATATCTAGGTAACAACCCATTAACTGGATCAACGCCATTGCTTTCTTCATCCGTTGCAAACATTGGGGCTGGAATTTGAATTTTATGAATTATAAATCTTTTACCATTAGCATCCGTCTCTCGTTCTAGAATCTCTAAAGCTTGATGAGATATTCGATATTGAGGATCATTCTGGTCATCCGTCCAGGTTAGTACAACTTCCCCAGGTTTAATAAATCTAACCATATTATCAATATCACCATTAGTTTCATCCATGTAGTAACCTTGTTCAATCCAAATGATTTTTCTTACACTCAAATAATCCATTAACAATGCTTCAACCGCTGTCTTATCAACAATGCCATTTCTTCCTTCGGATAATGCAGATTCTTCAGTTAGAATTAATGTTCCTTGACCATCAGTAATGTAACCACAGCCTTCCAGTACAAAGTCAGTATGGTAATAATCGATACGGTTAAGTTCGCACACCTTGCGAGAAACTAAGTTATCTTGGTCCCATGGAAAATATAGACCATCAAATAGACCGCCCCAAGCATTAAATTCCCAATCAACAGCCCTGACATCATCACCATTCTTTAAAAAAGTCGGGCTAATATCTCTAAAAAAAGCATCATTATAACTCATTTCTAATACTCTAACGCTAGTATCTGCAAAGACACTTGCGGTATGTAAATACTGCTCTTGGTTAACCAACATGGTAACTGGTTCAAACTGACTAATTTTTTAGCGATTTCTGCATAAGTCTTTTGAGCCGGCTTACCACCTTCACGCCAATTGTCAGGTCTCGTGGGCCACAACATATATGACTCTTCATGTTTGGACCATTCTGGCAATAATTTGTAGTCATCTTGCTTTGGTACTACCCCTTCAATCTTCATCTGAATCACCCCGTTGTTATATTTATAATACCATCAACAATGCAAAATAAACGTATAATTATGCAAAAAGAAGAATCAGATTTAAAGAAATCCGATTTCTTCTTATAATACTCTTGCTTGAGTTTTATTAATTTGCTCGAATTACCGTGCCTTCAGTTCCCTTAATAATATTTTTAACATCTTTAAGGTCACCGATTACCGCTGGATTTCCAGTTGCATTTACAAAATTAACCGCGGCCTGAACCTTTGGTAGCATACTCCCCTTTGCAAATTCATCATCAGCAATATGCTTTTCGAGTTCACCAGCTGTAACATCATGAAGTTCAACTTCATCTGGCTTGCCAAAGTTATAAAAGATACCTCCGCCTGATGTTAGAATGATCAACTTGTCAGCATCAACCAGCTGAGCAATTTTGCGGCACTGAAATCTTTATCAATTACGGCTTCCTGACCAACTAACTTACCATCTTGGCGTACAACTGGGATACCACCGCCACCCGAAACAATAGGGACGATTCCCGCATCAACGACTGTTTTGATTGCGGAGTATTCATTGATTTCAACTGGTTTGGGTGAAGGAACAACTCGGCGATAACCACGACCAGCATCCTCCATCAAGTTCCAATCTGGATGTTCAGCTTTAATATCGGCAACTTGAACTTCATCATAGAATGGACCAATTGGTTTAGAAGGATTAGCAAATGCTGGATCATCGGCATCAACGATGGTTTGGGTAATAACGGTCATTACATCCTTATTAATACCTCGTTTAGTTAATTCTTCCTTCATGGCGTTTTGGAACCAGTATCCAATACTTCCTTGAGTCATTGCACCGCATGTATCCAAAGGCATTGCCGGATTAGCAGGCGTATCGACGGCAATTTGTTGCAACAACAGGTTACCAACTTGAGGACCATTACCGTGGGTAATAATCAGTTGATCGCCATTTTCAATAAAGTTAACTAACTGTTCAACGGTTGATCCGACCGCTTTTCTTTGGGCTTCGGCAGAGGCATCCTTTGAAAGGATTGCATTTCCGCCTAAAGCAACAACGACTTTTGCCATATCTAATACACTCCTATTTACCTAGTGGAACTTGTTGGGTAATGCAGTGAATATTTCCACCACCGAGTAAGATTTCTCTGGCATAAACTCCAACAATTTCACGGTCTGGGTATAATCTTTGCAATGTTTCCTTAGCTTTTTCATCCATTGGATCATTAAACATTGGGAAAATAATTGCGCCATTAGCGGTGTAATAGTTAACGTAACTTGCAGCTAGCCGATCGCCTTCTTGACGTGGCAAAGTACCATCGACAGCGTCACGCCTTCGCTTTCTTCTTTAGTGATTAGAACAGGCTTTGGAACATAGATTTTTCAACTTGAATCTTACGACCCTTAGCATCAGTTGCATTTGATAAGATGTCATAATTTTCTTTTGAAATAGCATATTGAGGATCGTTCTCATCGTCTGTCCATGCAAGGGCAACAACACCTGGGCGAACGAAGTTAGCAATGTTATCAACGTGCCCGTTGGTTTCATCATGGTAAATTCCATTCTTCAGCCAGATAACCTTATCAAGGTTCAAGTATTCTTTAAGAACACTTTCGATTTGGTCTTTAGAAAGTTGTGAGTTACGGCCTTCTGATAAGAGACATTCTTCAGTGGTGATCAAAGTTCCTTCACCATCAACGTGAATCGAACCACCTTCAAGGATGAAGTCATCCAAGCGATAACGATCAGCATGTTCTAATTCAGTAACCTTTTGAGCAACGCGGTCATCCTTATCCCATGGGAAGTATAGTCCATCAACTAATCCACCCCAGGCGTTGAATGTCCAGTCAACCCCACGAATATCGCCAGCATCGTTAACAACAAACGATGGACCACAGTCACGAATCCATGAATCATCATTTGAAATTTCAACGACTTCAACTTCATCAGGTAATAAGTGACGAGCATTTTCATACTGGTCATCCGAAACCCCAACCGTAACATGTTCAAATTTTGAAATAGCCTTAGCAACATTTACAAAGGTATGTTGAGCAGGTTTGCCGCCGTTACGCCAGTTATCTGGTCGTTCTGGCCAAAGGATGTAAACACCCTTATGTGGTTCGAACTCGCCAGGCATTCTAAAGCCATCTTTTTTAGGAGATGATTGTAATGATTTCATATTCAGACACTCCTTTAATTTTTAAAATTAGTATTTAGTATTCTTTTTTTCTTCATCCGTTCTAGTATCATGCCGTTCTGCATAATGAATACAAATCTCGCCAATGATCATAGTAACCACCGTTCCAATCAGAATTGGCATCTTACCATTAACTTCTGAGGCTGAGCCATTCAATGGAATTGCGGTAAAGATCAAGGCAATTACCAATAGAGCAACTGGAATCCAAGTCATACAATTGATCAAGAACTTGTTACCAGGAACTTTAAATGGTCGTTCAGTCTTAGCATCATCTTTTCTAAGCTTCCAAAATGCTGGGAACATTAGAATATAAGAACACAGAAGTGCAACCACGTTCAATGAGAAGAATGCCCAGAATAAATCTTGGTTAGGAAGTAATGGTGCAACTACAACCAATACTGCTGCAATAATTCCGTTAATAACCGTTGCCCCGGTAGGCATGCCAGTCTTCTTATTTTCTCTACCAAACACTGCTGGTAGATCATGGTTCTTAGCAGCGTATGAAGCAACATAGTTAACTCCGGCTGACCAAGAAATTAGGTTGGCAGCTAAAGTATACATGAACAATATTGCAATCACGATGACGAACCAGTTATGTTGACCAATAAGAAGTAAGATTGAATCCATTAATCCAGCTGATGCTGATAACTTGTCTGCTGGAATGGCAACTCCCATACCAAACGCTCCAAAGATATAGAAGAAGGCAATCAGAATTCCACCAAAGATAATGGCTTGGGGAATTTGTTTCTTAGGGTTAGGCATATCACTAGCCATCGTGGTAACCACTTCAAATCCGAGGAAGTTAAACAAGATAACTGAGATATAGCTTAAACTCTTTAAATTGAAACTAGGTAGCATTGTTTTAACTGTAAATTCACTTGCGACCCCTTTAGTAACAGCCACGTAAATTCCTAGAATCCCTAAACTCATGATAATGATGATCTTAGCAATCGCTGCTAAGTTCAAAATCCACTTACTATCAGCGACTGGGTAACAACAAATCACTGAAATTACCCCAATGAATATTAATTGAATGATGACGCTAGTCCAGGTTCCCAGATGAACTTGGAACGCTTGATCAATCACTCCTGTGAACAATACAGCCAAACTGGCCATCCAGATTGGGAAGTTAACCCAGTAAAGCCAGGCAGCACGGCCGCCCCACTTTTTACCAAAAGCTTTTCTTACCCAATCATATATTCCGCCATCACCATCATACGTGGTACCTAACTCCGCAGAGATAAGTCCGTATGGCAAGAAGAATAGCAACAATAGTAATATCCACCAGAAGAATTGCGATGGCCCAATCGCTGCTGCAGGGGCGACCGATTCAACAACCAGTACGACTACGACAGCCATTAAGACCGCGTCAAACAGTCTAAATTTTTTCTTTTCCATTATTTTCCACCCCTAGTTGAGAAATCGAATCGCCTCACATTAGAATGTGGAGTTATCTACTCTATCCAAAATCATTTGTTTCAATGTTGGATCGTTGAAGCCGTCTAATTGAGCTTCAGTGTAATTCATGCTAGGAATCATCAAGTAAACTAAGAGAGCTCTGATTGAAGTCAAACGGTTTTCAGCTTGGTCCCAAGCAATTGAAGCTGGTGAATCAATAACACTATCGGTAACTTCTTCACCACGGTTAGCTGGTAGACAGTGCATGAACATTGCGTGAGGAGCAGCCTTAGCCATTAATTCATCGTTAACTTGGTATTTAGGGAAGAAGATCTTCATCCGTTCGTCGTATGAAAGTGGTGATTCGTATAGTCCGTACCATACGTCGGTGTAAACAAAATCAGCACCCTTCATAGCTTCGTCAGCGTCTTCAGTGATAAGAATCTTTGAACCTGATTTTTCAGCGTTCTTCTTAGCGATAGCTAATTGAGCTTCTGGCACTTGGTAACCCTTAGGTCCAAATTGAACGAAGTCCATTCCCATCTTAGTAGCCATGAACATCATTGATACACAAACCTGAGTTGCGTCACCAACGAAGACAACTTTACAATCACTTAGACGTTTACCTGAAGGTAAGTGTTCTGCCATTGTGGTAATATCACCCATTTCTTGAGTTGGGTGATTGTAGTCACTCATACCATTAAGAACTGGAACCGTTGATGTTTGAGCAAGCTTTTCAACAGTTGAATGTTTAGCAACTCGAGCCATTAAAATATCAGTTAAGCGTGAAAGAACGATTGCTGTGTCACCTAATGATTCACTTTCAGCACTACCTAAGTGAATTTGGCCTGGGGCTAAGTATTGAGCATGGCCACCTAATTGAGTCATTGCAGTCTCGAATGATACCCGAGTTCTAGTTGATGATTCTTCGAAGATCATTCCCAAAGTTCTGTGTGAAAGCAAGTCTGGG
This sequence comes from Lentilactobacillus kosonis, assembly GCF_003864335.1. GTDB lineage: Bacteria > Bacillota > Bacilli > Lactobacillales > Lactobacillaceae > Lentilactobacillus > Lentilactobacillus kosonis. The sequence goes on from NZ_BEXA01000001.1 coordinate 292,569, forward strand.
TAGTTACCATCTTTGATATCTTTTTTGATTTGGATACCTAATTTGATGATGTATTGGATTTCTTCTTTAGTATATTCGTTAGTATCAATGTAATCGCGTTTCATAATTGCACTCTCCTGTGATTTTTATTTTGTCTCATCAGAAATTCTCGAGTATTTCTTTATGGCTTAAATATAAATCATGTAAGCGCTAAACACCAGTTATATCAACGCTTTTGACGCTTTATTGAGGCACTCGTACTTTGTTCCATTTGCCGGAACATGTTCCACTTTCCTACTACACTACCGGATAAACTACCAGATAATGAAAAAAGCCCGACCATTTTGAGATGGGCTTGGAGTGAGGCTTGTGAGTTTTGTTACATGGAAAATGTCGTGGCAAACGATGCGTACGTTAAGATAATTTCCACCATTATTGTTCGCGTTTATTATAAAAATACGATATAATTACGTTAATAAAAGAACTGGAGGTATCATTTTGCAAACTATCTACTTTAATCACGACGGTAACGTTGACGACCTAGTTTCATTACTACTCCTACTTCAATTCCCAGACACTAACATCATTGGGGTCAGTGCAGTTGGCGCAGACTCCTATGTTGAGCCTTCCGTGTCAGCATCTCGTAAGATCATTGATTTGTTCGGTCACCAGAGCAATCTCGAAGTGGCAATGTCTAACTCCCGACCTGTTAATCAATTTCCAAAAGAGTGGCGGTTAAGCACCTTTTCCTTCGATGATTTTCCAATCCTTAATGAATCTGGCAAAGTCACTACTCCACAAGCTGATAAGCCAGCGCATTTAGATATGCTGGAGAAGATTAAAGCCAGTGATGAAAAGGTCACAGTCGTGATGACCGGTCCCCTAACTGACTTAGCCCGGGCAATCGAGGTTGACCCAACCATTACTGATAACATTGCCGAACTTTACTGGATGGGTGGCTCAATGACCACGGATGGGAACGTTGCTGAACCTGGGCATGATGGTTCAGCTGAATGGAACGCCTTTTGGGATCCAGAAGCTGTCAAAACTGTCTGGGATTCTGATATCAAAATTACCGTGGTTAGTCTAGATAGCACCAATCAGGTACCACTAACTCCAGAACTACGAAGCCGATGGGCTAAACAACGCCAATATCCCGCCATTGATTTGATTGGCATGGGGTATTCACTGGTTCATTCATTTGAGGCGAACTCAACTTACTATCTATGGGATGTCTTAACCACCCTAGTTAGCAAATACCCAGAATTAGTTGAATCTAAGCAAATCATTACTGACGTCATTGTCGATGGCCCTTCCGCCGGGAAAACTTACATCACCGAAAATGGTCGCGAAGTGACCTTTGTCACAAGCGTTCATGCGGATGAATTCTTTGATAAAATTGATGAATTGGCGAAGAGGGCGACGGAATAAAATCACATATAAAAATGGCCTCAACTTAAATGTTGAGGTCATTTTATATGTGCATAGTCATTTAGCAGCATTTTCCAATGCTTCTCTCAACTGATTATCCACAGCATAAATATAAAGCCCGTTAACTCCACGAGTCATTAGAACGTTTAGTTCGTTAGGTAATAACTTATCGTAAACCGTTATCTTCTTGCCATCATCCATAGTTCTATTACGAGTCGCATGCTCATTATAACTTTCACCCGGATCAAAGATTATTTGACCATTTCGATACTTAACTGAAGGACCGATAATTAAACCACAGTAATTTAAATCAAAACCTTGAATAGTATAAGTGGAACCAATTTCATTAATAGTTTGAGGCTGCTCTGCCCATGGCAGCTCTGTAACCTTTCTACCAGGCAGCTTCACCACTGGGAGTTGCAAATTCCATGGTAATGAAATATCACCAGCATCAACCATCCAATAACTACCTTCCTCAGGAGATCTATTTCCTTTAAATTCCCAATCAAAGGTAGCAACCATTCTAGACAATCCGTCACTACCATCTCTTGATTTAATTTTAATTTGATCATACATTTCCTTAGCATCGTCAAATATCTTTAAATCATATTTCGCATCCTCAGGAACCTTATTAATCATTCGATTATCAACTATATTTCTAATCCATTGAATTGTATCCTCATTGGCATTCATTCTCATTTGATTGGTTAATTGAATTAGATTCCCTTGATTTTTGGCTTTTCTTCTCAATCGCTGAATCGATTTTGAATCCATATATCCTTCAGTTTTAAGAATTTGCTTAGGATCAAAAACCGCAATCACAATTTTGGCTCTATCCATTACATCTTCAAGTTGGTTTTTACCTCGATACGCTTGTTTTCCTTGTGTCCACAAAAGATGGGCCTCATCAATCAATACCACGTCAGCTTTGTTATCGACACTATGTTTATTGATGAAGCGCGTTGGTTTTAAAACAGTTTGCTTATTGTTCTTCATCATACCAAGCTTCTTGGCAATATCTTCGTAGACCTTAAGCTGTTCATCGTGATTAACGATTAGATAGTTGTTTAAATTATCTATTTCAGGGCTAACAACATTAGATTTCAATTGGCTTAATTGATAAAAGAGTGTACTAAGCAACACGGTCTTTCCGGAACCCGCTTCACCCTCTACCAAAATCAATTGTCCAACCTTATTTTCATTTAAGGCATCAATAACATGATCTATTATATCTTCTCGGGCCGACTCTTGCTGACTGGTTAACTGATGAAACGGTGATGCTTTGAATATCGCTGAATCTTCAATAATCGATTGTACTGGAAATAAATCTTCATCATACTTTTGCAGGTTAAGCCATGCCTTAGAGAAAATACCATCCATTTCATCAGCAGTATAATATTCATCCTGTTGATTTTCCCGACGATTATTTATTTTTTTAACTTGTGGCACACTTGTCATGTAAAGCATCATCTTATTTTCAATATCAAGAGTTAATGACTTATTAAAGTGATCATGACCTATAACAAACATCTCAGCGTTATTTACATTTGACAACTCCTGCCAATCATCCCTAGACTCATGAAGATGTTGGAGTGTTCGACGTTCAATATTATTGGTTTCCCCAACATATACTTCATAACCACCCGAGTTAATTTTGAGAATACGATATAAACCGTAGGAAATTTGACTAGTAGCTTAAACTCTCTCTCATCGCCAGCTATGCTTTCAGTGAGTTCTTTGAATGCCTTGCTAGTATAATCAACTTTTTTAATTACCGGAGATATATTATTCTTCAAAAATAAAACCCCTTATTAGAATTTCAGCTTACAATTATTTTTCAAATCCACAAAGTCTATAATGATGAGCTCTTGCCCAATGGATTGTTACATGTCTTTCATATCCTGCATTATTTAATCCACGGCAATTTCTGCTAAAATGATACTTTTTTCCATAATGTGGAGCAATCCAGACATATGTTGTTCTAGCATGACTATCTACTGGTGGCACTAAAATTGCACTACCTGCTGTCTGTATTGTAAAGACCATCCCTATTAATATTACTGCCCTCTTCAATTTATTCATTTCAATTTCCTCCCAAAATTATATATTCATTAGAAATGAGTAATTTATGTATCAACTCATTATACATGAATTGGTAAACAGAAAAAGATATTCTTAATAATTTGCGTACATTCTTTAATAAAATCAGTTTGTATAAAATTAGTAAATTTCAGGCTCTATCATTAAAAAATACGCCAGGAAATCTGCGCCTTAACGCATCCTTCACTAGCATATTTTTGTTATCACTAATCGAATATATTCAGTTACTTGTCACATACTTCACCAACGGCTCTATCGATTCCTGATCCGTATAATCAATATTATTACCACTAATATCTTTAATGACCTTTTCAACTGCATTTAACTCACTGGTTGATTTCTTAGCCACACTCTTCCGTAGTATCTTAAGCAGATTTCGATGAATGAAACCAAGTTCATCCGCTTTCAATCCACCTCTGAAATGAAAAACTGCTTGGGGGCGACTAGGCGAGTTAGCAAAGGCTCTATCAATGATTGGCGAATCGTCCATCGTGGTTGAATCAGTTAGACCAACGGTGAAAACCACTAGTCGTTTACAAGGATTCTTAGCAACCAAATCAATTCCATTAATCATGCTTGCATAGATACTTCCGCCGTAAATGATTGTTTCATACTGATTCAACGTCGCTGCTTTGGCAGTTTTTTGCTCAATCAAATCTGCACGAAGCTTCGCAGCAATCCACTCTGCGTATTGTTTTGTATGACCATACGTTGATTTATAAATAACCGCAATCTTATTCATCGTTCGTCCTCCTATTCTCATCAGAATACCAAAACCGAATAATTTTAGCCAAAATAAAAACCAATGACATCCATAAGAACTCACTTTGAAAAGTAAACAGCTAAAAATTATTTTTCATTTTATATGAAAACGTTTACAATAAAACCGTGCCAAATATATTTCTGGGGAGGAATGAGCCATGTTTAATTTTTTAAAGGCGTCACCAGACGCTAAAGAACGGGTACCAGCAGATCAAGTTCCAAAAGTATATAAACGAAAGCAACTCGGCGTAATCTTTGCCACCAGTCTGACTTACATTAGCTATTATATTATTCGTTTGATCTTCACGACTGAACAGGCACCGATTATGAAGGAATATGGCTTCACCATTGGACAAATTGGGTTGATTTTATCAACATTTGGGATTGGTTACGGAATTTCTAAGCTATTTATGGGGGCATTATCCGATAAATCCAACACCAAGATTTTCTTGGCAACTGGTTTATATCTTTCAAGTATTTTAAATGCGATTCTTGGATTCACCCGCGACTTTGGGTAATTCTTGGATTGATGCTATTGATTTCAGTCACCCAAGCTGCTGGAGCTCCTGCCTGTCAGCGGGAAATCAACTTATGGTTCTCTAAGAAACACCGTGGAACAATGTACGCCATTTGGTCATCAGCCCATAATGCCGGCGCTTTTGTCTGTGTGGCTTGCGTCCAACTCGCAACCTTCTTATTCTCAGGTTCGCTAACCGCAGTCTTCTTAACTGCTTCAGTTATTTCAGCAATTATTGCGACATTAATGTTATTGATCAATTCAGAACGACCTGAAACTGAAGGCTTGCCAAACATGGCGGAATACTCTGGTGAAGTTGAACTAACTGAATCAGGGAAATCAACCGCCAAGGATGTCACCACTGAATCGACTTGGAACATTTTTGTTCATGATATCTTGATGAACAAGTCGTCTGGGCGGTTACATTAACTTCAATGTCACTTTACCTAGTTCGATATGGGGTTATGAGCTGGATTCCTGGCTACTTGCCTACCAAAGGATTTTCTGAGGATTGGGCAAAATGGTTAGTCGGAATCTTTGAACTAGCTGCTGTTCCTGGCGTAATTATCATGGGTGCCATTTCTGATGCATTGAAAGGTCGCCGAGCATTAGTTTGTTTCATCTGTTTATTAGGAATGATTGCTTGTCTGGTCACTTACTTCACCAGTACTAGTCAAGCAGTAATTGTAACTGTCCTATTCATCTTAGGATCATTAATCTACGCACCATTAACCTTAGTTGGTCTAATGGTTAACGAAGCGGTCCCTAACTACGCGGTTGGCTTTTCAACCGGATTTATGGGCTTCTTCCAATACGTATTTGGTGAAACTGCTGCTACTGCTTTAATCGGTAACTTAGTTGCCAAGTACGGCTGGGTCGCATCATCATCAACGATTTATGTTGCGGCGGGAATTGCCTTTGTTCTCTTAGTTTACTTACTATTCAAGGAACGTAAAATTATCGCAATGGAAGAAAAGGCAACTGCAGAAAAATCAGGAACAACTGATTAAGCTAATGCCAAAAAGAGGTCCAAATCATAAATGATTTGGGACCTCTTTTTTATGTCAGGCGGACATATATTTTTAAAACATGGTTCACAGTTCCATAAAATAAATATTCAATTCTGATTAGTCCCCAGCATTTTGAGCTGCAACTTCAAGATCGAATTTTTTATTGCTCTTGTGCAAATCGTAAACAGTCCATGCCAACAAAGCAAGAATCAAAGCGATTAACACATAGGCAATTACATTAGCCAAATCAATTTCTGCAGCGGTTGGATTAGCGCCAAAGAACGCTTGAATGGCATCTGGCAAGCCCTTCATGTTCAACGCAGTTAATGCAATCACCGAGACCCACCCCAAACATTGATGATTCTTGAGTTCTTAAAGCGTTCTCCCATCTCCTGAGCCGAGTTGGTCATCATTAACAATGGCAACATTGAGAATGGTAACGCAAACGCTAAGAAGACCTGCGAATTATTCATCAGATTATTGATGGCTTCGTGTTGTTGAATCGGTGATCGACCACCGGTCATCATTACACAAATCAACACTGGAATCACTGAAATTAACCGGGTAATTAGTCTTCGTAACCATAGTGGCATCTTCATATGAATAAAACCTTCCATGATAACTTGTCCAGTTAAGGTTCCAGTAATGGTTGAATTTTGTCCTGACGCCAACAAAGCCACTGCAAATAATACTGATAAAATTCCCGATTTAGCAACTTGAATTAAAATTCCGTTGCTTAAAACTGAAGTATCTGATAAAGCTTCAAACAAGCCAAAGAATGAGGGGTCTTTAACCGCCCCACTCTTAAAGACAGCCACTCCCATAATTAGAAGTAGTGAATTAACAACAAACGCAAATGATAACTGAATGTTAGAATCCCAAGTTGTAAAACGAACGGTTCTAGCAACGTCCTCTTCATCAGAATGGTCAACTTTTCTAGTTTGCGAAATCGCCGAGTGTAAATAGAGATTATGAGGCATCACCGTGGCCCCGATAATTCCTAGGGCCCCGCTTAGCGGATTCATTCCACCGATTTCAGGACTACCAGCAAATGTTTTGCCAGTAGGAGCCAAACCGGTGAACACTCCTAACCAATCAGGATTTGAAAGGGCTACTTGGTATACAAACACAAACAAAATCACTAAAATCAAGCAAACAACAATTGCTTCAATCTTTCTAAATCCAATCTTAGTCAATAATAGCAATAATAATACATCAAGGACGGTAATAAAAACCGCATATACTAATGGGATATGGAATAAAAGATATAACGCAATCGCTGCCCCGATAACTTCAGCGATATCGGTTGCCATGATTGCTAATTCGGTCAAGATCCATAAAACAATTCCCAAGGCCTTACTTGTTCTAGCACGAATTGCTTGTGCTAAATCCATTTGAGTCACAATGCCCAGTTTAGCCGCCATGTATTGTAACAGCATTGCAATTAAACTCGACATTAAGATCACAGACATTAGTAAGTATTGGAAATTTTGTCCCCCTGTAATTGATGTTGACCAATTACCTGGATCCATATATCCAACAGCGACTAATGCACCCGGCCCAGAATACATAAATAATGTTTTCCAGAATCCTTTTCCCTTTGGTACCTCAACTGTACCGTTAATTTCTTCCAAAGAGCGACCATTTGCGTATTCAATTAAATGATGTTTCTTCGGAGTTTTTTGGTTATCCATAAATGGAGTCCTCCTTCGTTGGACGAGATGGTCCGCCTGAACATCCTTAACAAGGATATCATCATTCAAGTCGAATTATAACCCCCCAAATGCCCACAAACGGGCATTTTAAGATTGTTATGTGGCTATATTTATCTATGTATAAGCAATGGAAACGATTGCCCGTTTCCAATAAAAAAACAATCGCACTCTGAACTTTCGTTTCATGCGATTGCAAAATTAATTATTTAAATAAATATGCTCTAGTTTCATATGGTCGGAAATTATCAGCCTGATCTGCATAATTACTAATAAGCAACTCATCAGCATTCGCTTGACCATAGTCCCGACTAACTTCCTTAGCGGTAAAGTTACTAATGACCAACAGTGTTTGACCGTTATAATGACGTTTATAAGCAAAGACTTCAATGTCATCAGAGTCCAGCAATTCATAAGTTCCATACCGAATCAATTCACTATTATGGCGAAGTTTAATTAGTTTTTGATAATAATAGTAAACCGAGTCTTTATCTTCAAGTGCCCTTTTAACATTAATTTCAGGATAGTTTGGATTCAATTGATACCATGGGGTGGCATCCGTAAAGCCGGCATTTTTGCCGTCATCCCATTGCATTGGGGTTCTAGCATTATCCCGTGAGCGATCTGCTATCCATTTCATAAATTGATCAGGATCAACAATATGTTGAGTATCCACAACATCATGATACATATTTAGAACTTCCAAGTCTTCATATTCTGACACCTTAGCAAAGTGATTGTTTGTCATTCCAATCTCTTCGCCTTCATAAACAAATGGAGTCCCTTGCATGAAATGCAAAGTAGTTCCAATCATCTTGGCAGCTCTGACTCGATACTCTGGATCATCAGTAGCAAATCTTGACACTGCTCTCGGTTGATCATGATTGTTCCAGTAAAGACTATTCCAGCCCTTACCATCTAGTTTTTCCTGCCAAACTGACAAGGCTTGCTTTAATTCAGGCAACTTAATCTTCTCATCACTAAATTTTCCAAAACGGGGATCTTTGTTAGGTGACAAATTAACATGCTGGAATTGGAAAACCATGTTCAATTCAGTACCTTCCAAATTCGTGTATTGCATAGCGTCCTCTGGCGTAGAACCAGGCATTTCACCGACCGTCATCATGTCGTATTTTGATAGTACCTCTTGATTCATCTCTTGCAGAAATTCATTAAGTCGTGGTCCATCAGCAACTATTGGTTCAACATTCCCATATCTACCACCTTCAGGAACTTTTGCATCAGGTAAACCGATTGGTTTAGAAATTAAGTTAATAACATCCATTCTGAAGCCATTGACCCCTTTATCAAGCCAGAACTTCATGAGTTTATAAATTTGTTGGCGGACCTCAGGATTTTCCCAATTCAAATCTGGTTGTTCCTTAGCAAATAAGTGTAAGTAGTACTGTCCGCGTTCTGGAACGAATGTCCAAGCTGAACCGCTGAAGTATGAACCCCAGTTATTTGGTGCATGGCCATCGACCGGATCACGCCAAATATAATAATCAGAATATGGATTATCCTTAGATTTCTTACTTTCTTGGAACCATTTATGTTGATCAGAAGTATGGTTGACCACCAGATCCATCAATAATTTCATTCCATGAGCATGAATATCAGCTAATAGATTATTGAAATCTTCCATCGTCCCATAATCAGGATTAATACTTTCATAGTCAGCAATATCATACCCATTATCAATATTTGGTGATTTATAAATTGGATTTAACCATAAAACGTCCACGCCCAAATCTTTTAGATATGGTAGTCGTTGGCGAATTCCATTTAAATCACCAATTCCATCATGATTACTATCCTGAAAACTCATTGGATAAATTTGATAAATTACCGAATCTTTAAACCAAGTTGATGTCATGTTATTTTGCCTCCATAGATTTTTTATCGAATGATGAATGAATTAGGTTAACTGATAGTGACGCAAATACTAGTGATATCCCAGCAACTAACAACATTGCAGGCATTGAATGGCCCACTAATGGGAAAATCGCAAAACTCGCAAGTGATGCCACAATTTGTGGCAAACAGATACTACAGTTAAACAATCCCAAGTAAGTTCCTTCATTCTTACCATCGAGTGACTCAGTTAATAGTGAGAACGGTTGGGTATTCATAGTTAAATTATTAACCCCAATCAAGATAAACGAAAGGATTAATAACCATTGGCTGTGAATAAAGAAGATTGAGATAAACCCAACGGCACCAACAAGTGCGCCCACTTTATACCAAAGTTTTCGTTGTTCAGGACGCGATCTAGCTAACAAAACACCAAAGAATACAGATGCGACAGACTGAATACAAAATAGTACTCCATACCAATTTCCAGCAGCTTGATAACCAGCTGATGAAGCATCTGAAGTGTTCCAGACATTCTGAGCAATGGCCCCGGTTGAGTACGTCCAAAGATACATCACCGCAAACCATTCGAAAAATTGGACCACTGCGATTTCCCAGAACGATTTAGGCGCCGTTTTTAATAATTCAATAAATCCAGGCGCTTTTGCTTGGTCTTCTGGATCAAGGCCGTGATATTCAGCGTATTTAATTGGGTCATATTCGTGAACTGAAAATACTGTATATAGTGATGATAATAATAGAATAATTGCAGCAGCATAGTAAGAAATCTTAACTGTCAGAGGCACTTCACCTTTTGGTGCGGTATTAGCAACACCGAACATCGTTAGTAAGAATGGTGCAATTGTCGCAACCACACCACCAAGGTTGGAAAACGATTGTTGCCATGACCAAGCCATATCCTTTTGATCTTCGTTAACCATATCTCCAATAATCATCTTGTATGGCTGCATACATGCATTCGAAGTTAAATCCATGAATAACGTGGCGATTGCCCCAAACATTAAGGCCGCAATTGAACCATAGCCAAATCCAAATGACCCAGCATTAGGCAGTAAAATTAAGACAATTGCCCCAATCGGTCCAGAAATTAATAGGTACGGCATTCGTCGGCCGTACTTGGTCCAAGTCTTATCCGAATATTTACCGATCAATGGTTGGATAATCATCCCTGCTAATGGTGGCATAATAAAAAACCAACCTAAGTTATTAGGATTAGCTCCGAGTGTTTGAAAATCCGTCCCATTTGCGATGATTGAAGTGAAAAGGCCATGTTAACTCCAAAAAATCCAAACGTTAATGCAAAATCGTCGATAAGTGCAGCTGAGGTAATTTATGCGTAATTGGTTCGCTTTGAACAACTTCGCTATCAATTGCTTCACCCGACACATTTTTGTTAATCATATTTGTCCCCCCCCTAAAATAATTACATTGGTTTCATTACCATCAATTTATCATCTTTTGTAAACGTTTACAATAGTTAATATTCAGCAACACAAAACGTTTACAATTTATCAAAGCGTTTTAAGTGTGATAAACTAAGGCTATCCAGAAATTACGAGGTCGTTATCATGAAAGCAACAATTAAAGATATTGCCAAGCGAACAAACTTGTCCGTTGCCACTGTCTCTCGAATCCTTAATAACAAAACTGGCTTTTACTCAGAAAAATCAGCCGTCAAAGTCCATCAGGCCGCTAAGGACCTTGGATACCAAAAGAATACTAACGCTGTTGAGCTCGTTACTCAATCCAGCAAAGTTGTAGCAGTAATTATTTCTTCTGCCAAAACTAATTTTGCTGATCAAATTATTGATGGTATTCAAGAAGTAGCCCTTTCAAAGGGTTTAAATGTCATCTTCTTATACGCTGGTGAAGACGATGCAGACATCCAATATAAAGCTTTAGTCACCGCAATTGAACGTTCAGTCATGGGAATTGTCATGGTGGCCGTTGAGCTAAACGGACATAATTTAGACTACTTACAACAGTCACAAATTCCTTATATCATGCTATCAACGCCCCACAGCCCTAAAGGATCAGTTTATATCACTACCGATAACTACCAATTAGGATACCGCGCAACTGAATTTTTAATTGAAAAGGGTCATGAGAAAATTGCCTTGGTTGGCAACGATTTATCCGACATTGGAACTGATCGATTACGAGGATACAAAGATGCCTTAGAGCAGCATAATCTGTCGTTTAATCCAGATTTTATCGTAACTGGTAATTTTACTTACGAAGATGGAGTCCTTGCAGTAAACCAGCTATGCCAAGCCAAACCACAAGTCACTGCCTTAATCGGTGGTAGTGATATGACGGCCATTGGAATGATCAATCAAGCAAGAGATTTGGGTTTAGCCGTTCCTGACAATCTATCGGTAATGAGTTTAGACGGCACTAAGCTCACTAAAATCTACCGGCCTAGTATTACCTCAACGGTTCAACCATTTAATGAAATTGGCAAACGGGGAATGCAACAACTAATTAGCGAGAAATCTGGTCCCCACCAATCTCAACTAATGACATTTAATATCTACGAAGGTGAAAGTACCCGTAAAATATAAAAAAGCTGGCCACTAAGGGTGGTCAGCTTTTTTATAGATCTATTTATTAATAAAAACTTGGTTTGTCACCATCAGTATTAGGCTGGTTAACACCAATTGAATGACGAACTTCCTGACTAGGATCTTGAATTAACTTCACAACGACGTCAGCAATACTCTTACGAGATACTTCGGTACCTTTGAATGGTTCACCTTTTTCAGTAAATTCATAACTGACAATGTCCTTATTTGATAACCATGCTGGTCGAATAATTGTGTAATCCAAATCTGAACCTTCAATTACCTTAGCTGCTGCAGCATAGGTCTCCAAGTAGCCACCATCAAGCATTTGATGGTTCCACTTACCATAATTACCAGGAACTTCGTCATAGATTCCAAGAGTTGAAATCCAAACTAAACGTTTAACACTACTTGCGTCCATTGCGGCAACAACTGTCTTAGCTTGATCCTCAATATTAGAACCAGATAGATTAGCGTAAACCACGTCTACCCCATTCATTGCGGCTTTGAGGGCTTCCTTATCGGTTGAATCCCCATCAATAATGTTTTGGCGGCTGCTATCAGTGGCAGTCATCCGACTAGCATTTCTTAGAAATAAGTTCATTGAGAAGTCGGTGTTAGCTAATAATTCTTCTTCAGCTAACCGAGCAATTTTACCATTGGCACCTAAAATTAATACTTTAGTCATAGATAATCATTCCCCTTTCTAATTTACAAGATAAGTATAGTGCTAATAAATTAAAAAAATAACGGACAATCACCGACATCTGTCCTAAATAATTTAACGTCGGAATCATCGACATTCCACCAGAATTTATTTAAAATGGTAGTAGACTAACTAAAGGGAAGTGACGTTAATTTTGACAAAGCAACGGATTGCCAATGCAACTAAGCAATTGGTGCTAACTAAACCTTTCAATCAAATATCGGTAACTAACATAATGCAAACCGCACACCTGCGCCGTCAAACATTCTATGACTTCTTCCACGACAAGTACGACGTTCTTCAATGGGTATACCAAACCGAAGTTCAAGAGGCCGTTTCTAAGTGTACCGAATTTAAGACTTGGCCTGAAACGGTAGTTAAGATGCTAACATACTTCAATGATAATCGAGAATTTTATCAACGAGTAATTCAAATCGATGAACAAAATGCTCCTGAACAAATCATTCAAGCTCACATTGAAGATATGATTAACGAAATTTTAGCTGATATGGCCAACCAAAAGCACATCGCCGTCAATACTGACTATTGTCAGTTTGTCCAAGAGATGTTGAGTGCATCCCTAGTCGTTCGGTTAAAAAGCTTCTTAAATAACAATCACCATGACCTCGTTAATGAAGCCAATCAAATTCAATATTATCTTGAAGATGAAATCAATGGCTTATTATTACGACTAGGTCAACCAGTTAAAGTAAACTAAAAACGCTAGGAAATTTATTCCTAGCGTTTTTTCTATGCTTTGCGATAATCTTTTTTATATGCCGAACTAACCATCATCAAATTAATGATAACTAAGAGTGTAGTCATTAAAAATACGTGACGGTAATCGAATACTCCGGCAACTCCCGCAGCCAACATGGGCCAACCACACATCCAAACGCTTGGGCTGACTGGTAGTAGCTAAAGATGCGACTAACCGAATCAGTCGGCGACTCTAACGTAAGAACTGTTTGGACAACTGGCAACAACGCTGCATCGGCAATCCCAATCAAGAATCTCAGAACCCCGAGCCAACCAACAGATGACACGAAGAACATCGGAAAGAATACGACCCCCGAGAACACTAATCCCCAAAGTAAGACTCGCTGAGGCCCGACTCGATCTCCCAGTGAACCCAATTTAGGGGCCGCAAATAGCGTAGCAATCCCTGGTAACGCCGCAATAATTCCACTAATCAAGGCTACATTGCCTTGATTATGCATTAATTGCTTTACAAACAAACTAATAATCGGATTAATTGAATTTGTCGCAGCCTGAATCAGCAATGATGAAGCAAACATGGCCCACACTACTCGCTTATGAGCGATTCCCTTGAAAGCATCTTTAATCCCACTTTTAACCTTCTTAGCAACTGGCTTAAAGTCTTCTTTAACGAAAAATAATGTGATCATTGAGGCGCAAAACATCATAAATCCGAAGATAAAGAATGGAATCCGATAACCAAATACTCCGGCTAAGTATCCACCAATAATCGGACCGATTAATTGGCCCCCAACTGTCCCAGTGGTCATTTTACCCATGGCAACACCACTCTGTTGAGTTGGCACTTCACTCGCAACTAATGCATAGGCATTATTAATGTATCCAGAGAACGTTCCTTGAATCCCTCGAATCAAAATTAAAACCCAGACATTCGGCGAAAATCCAGTTAGGGTAGCACTAATTGTCATTCCAATTGATGCTCTTAGCAACATTGGTTTCCGACCAGTCCGATCGGCCAAGTTGCCCCAAAGTGGTGACACAATCGCCTGAGTTAAGAAGGTCACTGCAAAAGCTGCTCCAGCATACAAGGTCAATTCCCATTTTGGAAAATTCCCCATTTGAGAAATAAATAACGGCAAAAATGGTAACGACATACTGGCACCGGCTCCAGTCGCAAAATTACCAAACCACAAAGCCCGCATGTTCTTCTGCCACTGTGGTGTACTAGCATTACTCATAAGAAGTTAAACCTTTCTATATAATTAAACAAAATTAAAAATACCAATTATTAAGTATACACACAATTTATATTGTAAATAAAGGGGCCCTATTAACTAATAGGGGCCCCTGGTTTATCTTTTATTAAATTGTTGCTGTAACCACCGACTAATGTAGTATCCCAATTGTTGATAAGTCTGACTGGTTGGATGAACTCGATGATCATAATACTTTGTATAGAAGTTATTATCATTGACAAATTCTGGATGAACCTTAGCCACATTGTAAGTTGAAATTCCCAAACTATGATAAGTGCTTGCAAGCCCCCATTGAAGTTCAGGAAAGGTGTAGCCTCCCATCCCTTGGGCAGTTACCATGTTAGTAAAATCAAATCTTGGCAACGGGATAATGCCATAGATTTTAATATTGGGATTTTCTTTTCGAATAATTTTAATGGCTTGCGTTAGTTTCGCCTCCACTTGAGGTAATGAAGCCGTACTATGCCGATAATCATTCGTTCCATACTCGATTACCAATTCATTAGCCGACTTAAAGTTAACGGTTGGCAAAATCGTAAATAGATCATTAAATGAATGACCTGTAATAGACGAACGAATATGACCTTCTTTATGAACCTTAGTTTGAAGATACTTGTGGACCCATAGCGGGAAACTGGCATTTTTATAAGTATAGCTGCCGTTATATCCTTTAGTAATCGAGTCTCCTAAGAACATAATGGTTTGATGCCGAAATTTACTTGTATTTGGCAAAGCAACATTATAATGACTGTTTGCAATACTACTAATTGCTTTTTGGGGAACAACCATACTTTTTTGTTGGTTAGCAGTTTGGATTTGGCTTAAAGTACCATCGTCAATTGATTCTCCAACTTTGTACCAGACAGCATTTGGGTATGATTTAGCAATCGCCTTATCTTTAACATATACCGGAATGGCATTGACTGGCCGAAATACCACCCCGTCTATCTTACGATTAATTTGGGTATGCTTATTTGTTAATTGTTGATTTTTTAAGTTACGGGGCTGGGATATTTGAACTTTACTACTACGTTTCTGATTGATTGATTTATTACTTTGGGCTTCGGCATTATGAATTTGATTATTATATCCTTGGGAATTGCCGACAATTGGATAAGTAACACACATTAGTAAGGCGCCTAAAAACAACCAGCCTTGACTAACCATCTTGCTTTTCATAATTAATTACGTCTCCTAAATACTTTTTACTCACAAGAATATATATTAGCAAAATCAATCGCTAAAGTGAATAAATTCTGACAAATGAACGTTTAATTAATCAAACTGTAACCTTTAAAAATTTCACAAACTATCATCTGCGATAAAGCCTATTAAAACGGCGTTTTTAAAAATTAACGTCTCCCCTTGTTAAAGCGCTTGCAACAGCATATACTGAAACCAACTAATAAAGGGGGTTTCATTGATGAAACGCAAACATACATTAGCATTTATAAGTTTATTCGGCGCATTAGCAATCTTACTAGTCCTGATAACTGGTTGTGGTAAATCTGCTTCCAATCAAGGACCAATTACAGTTGCCACATCCGGAACTTTATATCCCACTTCATTTCACGATGAAAAGAGCAATAAGCTAACTGGTTTTGATGTTGAAATTGTCAGAGCAGTTGCCAAAAAGCTCAATCGTAAAGTTGAATTTAAAGAAATGAGTGTTGCCGGTCAATTAACAGCAGTTAAAACCGGTAAAGTTGATATGGCTGCCAACGATTTCTCAGTATCTCCTGCTAGAAAGAAACAATTTATCCTGTCCACCCCATATAAACATTCATGGAACAGTATGGTCGTCCGTAAGAGCGACAATTCTGGAATCCATTCTTGGGCAGACATCAAAGGTAAACGAGCCGCTGGCGAAGCTGGAACTGGTTATCAAAAATTAGCCAAACAGCTTGGCGCTAAAACTGTTAACTATAACAACGTGGCCAATTCAGTTTACTTAAAAGATGTTAAAAATGGGCGTACTGATCTTATTATGAATGACTATTATCTCCAAAAATTAGCACTTTCAGCGGTTCCTAATAATGGCCTTAAAATCCTTACTAACATGTTCTTCACCACTAGTGATGATGGTGCCGGAACTGGAATTCTAATGAAGAAGAGTGATACGAAATTAGCCAAACAGGTTGATAAAGCTCTTGCTGAATTAAAGAAAGACGGTACCCTTAAAAAAATCGCTATGAAGTACTACAACGCTGACGTCACAAAGAAGCCAACTGCTAAAATTTCCAAGCATTTTGTAATTAAATAGCTAGGTGATGCAGAATGTTAAAATATTTCTCAATTCCGAATTTTTTTGACGCACCGCTTGCTTTTAACTCAATTCCAAAAATATTAGCTGGATTTCCAGTTTCCTTGGTCTTAACCATCATTAGCTTTGCCTTAGCTTTAATATTAGGATTAATGCTAACTTTGGCCCAGCTAAGTAAGCATAAACTTTGCATCAACTCGCCCGAGGATTCATTTCCTTTATGCGAGGTGTCCCTATGATCGTTGTCTTATTTGTAATTTACTTTGGTTTCAATACAGCGGCTCTGCCAGCAGCAATTATTTCATTTAGTATCGTTAGTAGTGCCTTTGTGTCTGAAGTCTTTCGTTCATCATTTATTGCCATTGATCCAGGTCAGTGGGAAGCCGCTTATTCACTTGGCCTTCCCTATCGAGTGGTAATCGCTAAAATCATCTTTCCTCAAGCATTTAGAATTGCAATTCCTGCTTTGGGAAATATTTTACTCGATCTTTTTAAAGGTACTTCACTGGCAGCAATGATTACCGTTACTGAAATGTTTATGAACGCGCAAATCGTCGCCGGTGCGCATCAAGATTACATGACTATCTATCTCACAATTGCCGTCATCTACTGGTTCTTCTGTTGGCTATTAACTATCGGCCAGACTGCTTTAGAACGGCGGTTAGCGTAAATAAAAACCGCAAACTGTTATAGTTTGCGGTTTTTTCGTTTTATAATTCTTCTTCACGATATTTAATTAGGTCACTCGTAATTTGCTTAGTACTTGGATACATTTGTTTATAAATGTCATGCAATCTGCGATACTTTTTAACATTGTCAGGTTTTGGTAGGAAGACATCCTTGAATGACACAAATACCTTAGTACATTCTTGAATACTATCGAACCACCCCAATCCAACGGCAGCTAGCATAGCAGCACCTAGTCCCGGTCCTTGTTCATTTTTCAACGACACCACTTTGACATTAAAGATATCAGCTTGAATTTGTTGCCAAAGGGCACTCTTGGCGCCACCCCCAATGGAAACGACCGTGTCAAACTTAGCACCATTCTCCTCATAAATATCAAGAATATCTCTAAATGAGAAGCTGATCCCTTCAAGAACCGCGCGGACAAAGTCATGGCGTTGATGGATTCCATCAATACCAATAAAGCTTCCTCGAATATCGGCATCAGCATATGGCGCTCGTTCACCAACAATATACGGCGCAAACAATAATCCATTAGCGCCGACAGTCGAGTCATTGGCACTATCAACCACGTCCTTAAAATCTTCGGCTTTAGCAAATGTTTTTTTAAACCAACTCAGTGAAAAGCCAGCTGCTAAAGTCACACCCATTGAATAAAACGCATCTGGAAATCGCATGATCTTCGTACTGAAGCACTCCACGATAATTAGTTTCTTTTTGTGGTTCGTATTTTAAGATTACTCCTGAAGTTCCAATACTAGAAAGAACTTTGGTTGGTGAATCGATGCCTGCTCCAACAGCCCCACAGGCATTATCGGCTCCACCGCCAAAAGTCTTAGTGGCCATTGATAATCCAGAATATTCAGCATATGCAGGCATAATGTTACCAGTCTCGTCAATTGAGCGAACTAGTGGCGGACAAAGGGATGCCGGAATTTCAAATGCATCAAGAATATCTTGGCTCCATTCCTGTGTATTGATATCCAACATCACCGTTCCAGTCGCATCAGAATAATCCATGGCTAAATTGCCAGTCATTCTGAACCGCAAGTAGTCTTTCGGCAGAAGCATTGTCTTAGCCTTAGCAAAATCTCTGGCTGGTTTTCTTTTACCCACAATAATTTAGGCAGAGTGAAACCCTCAAGTGGCTTATTATGAGTAATATCGATGAATCGTTCACCCATTTTAGACATAATCTCTTCACATTGCTTAGTTGATCGCGTGTCATTCCACAACATTGCTGGTCGGAGGACCTTGTTATTTTCATCAAGCAATACTAAACCATGCATTTGTCCTGAATAGCTAATTCCCGCAATATCTGATGCTTTAATCTGATCATTCAAAATTAATTTAACAATCGAAACCGTTGTGGAACTTACCCAATCTTCTGGATCTTGCTCAGCATAACCTGGCTTAGGTTGGTTTAGCGGGAAGTCCATCCCTTCTTGAGCAATAATCGTCCCGTCTGCCGTTACAGCAGAAACCTTAACGGAACTGGTACCTAAATCAATTCCAAGCACGCACTTTGTCATTTAACTTGCCTCCTAAATCATAGGTGTTTCTTAATTTTATGTATTTAACTAATATTATTTTAACCCTCATGCCATCGTAAATTTGACAAATATTCCTCATTTAACTAATTACATTAAAGCATTTTATAAAAAAATACGTTAATCTTAAGTTAGCAATTATTTTGAAAGAAGGAATCCATCTTGAATAAATTCAGACTACAGTCAATCGTTTTCGTCTTGGTTGCTTTCATGCTGGGATGTAACGAATTTATGGTGGTCGGAGTGTTGTCCGATTTAGCTAAAAGCTTCAACGTTTCAATTTCGCTAGTCGGGTACCTGGTCACGATTTTCGCCACTGTTTACGCAGTCAGTACCCCATTTGTCACCATCTTAACCAGCAAATACCGTCGTTATAACACTCTGATGACATTAATGGTCATCTTCTTAGTTGGTAATTCACTAAGCGCATTAGCTTCAAGCTTCTGGTTTATGTTAATTTCTCGAGTTTTAACTGCGATTACTGCCGGTTCAATTATTTCGCTCATTATGGCATTTGCCAGTCAAATTGCCCCCCAAGATAAACGAGCAGCACTAGTTTCATGGATTTTCGCTGGCTTCAGTATCGCTTCTGTCTTTGGTGTTCCCATCGGGGTAGCAATTAGTACTAGTATTGGCTGGCGCTATGCCTTTTGGATGATTTCCATCGTCAGCATTTTAACCATTATTCCACTAGGCGTCTTACTACCAAAGAATGTAAGCCAAACTACCAGCTCAATTAAGAGTCAACTCACTTTGCTATTAGACCCGCGAATTTACTATGGCATTATCTTGGTTCTTTTCACTGCTGCCACGATGTATTCTTACTATACATATATCAGACCGCTACTAACGACGAGTATGCACTTTAGTCTGGGGAGTCTTAACTGGTTGCTATTTATCATCGGAATTTTTAGCATTATCAGTAATCGGTTATCCGGTCGCCTTGCAGAGCTACCGAATAGTTTGAGTCGCATGCCCATCTTTTACGTTGGCGATATTATTCTACTAATTGCACTACCGCTACTACTTCAATATAAATATTTAGCCTTGCTTGTAATTCTTGCTTTAACACTAATTGTGACCATCTTAAACGCGCCAATTCAACTGCACTTTTGAACCTAGCCGAGCGCGAATACCCACAATCATTAGTTCTGGCATCATCCCTTAACTCTATTTTCTTTAACTTTGGAATTTCTCTTGGCTCAGCGACTGCTTCGATTATGGTCGCCAAAGTTGGTGTCAACAACATCAGCCTTAGCGGTGCCGTTTACGCAATCATAAGTTTAGGAATTGTATTATTACTAATAAAAGCTATCAAATCAAAATCAGTCACCGCTCAATAATCAACTAAGGAGGCGAGCGCTATCATTCAAGAAGTCTACTCTGGATTAGGAACTAAAATCACCCTATCAATTGATGATCAAGCTAATCCCAATATTTTGCCCCAAACTAACGATTTAGTCCAAAAATATGAAGCTATTTTAACGGTCAATCGCAATCAATCAGAAATTATGGATATTAACCATAATGCTGGAATCAAGCCAGTCACAATTTCTGCTGAGGCATATGAAATTGTCAAACAAGCTGTTGATGTCAGCAACTGGCACGCTGGCTTCAACGTCGCCATTGGCCCATTAGTTAAACTATGGAAAATCGGTTTTGACGGGGCTAATGTGCCCGCCAAAAGAAGTATTGATAATGCCTTACACCAAACCAACTCTGATAACGTTGTTTTAGATGATGATCTAAGAACTGTTTTTTAACTACTCCGGGAATGGAACTCGATTTAGGGGGCATTGCCAAGGGATATATTGCCGATAAGATTAAAGATTTTTGGCTTGCTAATGATGTCACTAGCGGCATCATTAACCTAGGCGGTAACATCCTGTTAGTCGGACAAAGTAGCCACGAGCATGGCTTATGGAACATTGGCATTCAAAATCCAGAATTGTCTCGTGGTAATGATTTAGCCGTCGTCACAATTCCTGAAGCATCAATTGTCACCTCTGGGGTGTATGAAAGATTCTTAAAAACTGGAAAACACATGTACCATCATATTATTGATCCACTGACTGGATATCCTTTTGAAACCAAAATCACTGGCATTACTGCCATCACACCAACTTCTACCGAAGCTGAGATTTGGACTAGTTTAGGATTTTTTAACGGTGTAGTTAATGCTAGCAAGATGGCTGCTAATCGCGGTTATCAAGTTAGCTTTATTGCAATTTATCAAGACCATACTGTTGAAATTTCTGAAGACCTTAAGTCTAAATTTACGTTAACTGATCCTAAATATCGACTGTTAAACTAAGGAGATGTTACCCATGGATGGGATTAATCCATATATCAAAGACGCCATTATTCAATTTAAAACTGGTAAGTTGGCCCTCAAACAAATCGAGGCCATCTTAAGCATCTTGCCGTTTGAAATTGATTTTATTGATAAAAACGACAAGTTTATCTATTTTTCTAATCAACCACAACGAATTCACCCACGAACTGCCGATCAACTAGACAGTGAACTGAACTTGCTTCATCCAGATAACGTATTGCCAAGAGTGCACCAAATGGTAACAGCTTTGAAAAATGGCACTAACGATAAATTTGAAATCATTTCTGGAAAACATCATACCTACAACGGTTACTTTGCAGTTCGGGATGATGACGATAATTATTTGGGGATTCTTGTCTTTACCGGACAGCTCGATTACTTTATTAATTTGATTGATCAAAAGCCATCCTTTGATCAAGTGTTAGGAACTGACGCTACAACTAGCGCCTCACAAGCGACATATGACCCAAGCAAATTTGTGGCACCAAAGTATGATAAGGGCCTCAAAAAAGTTAATAAACCAAAAGATTCAAACCGAAAACTTGCCAAAGATGCATCAACAGGGGCGTCGGATTCTTGGTTGTCGTAAAAGTTTGATAAAAAGGTTGCGTAAGATCGTGGCTTAAATAATTTTCTGTACAGATAACAGTTATTTAAAGATGCCGGATCCTAATAATCCATTTGACAAGTAAGATGCTACCAAATTAGATATTATAAAAAATATCAAAAATATTCCCCATAATTTATTTACTTTATTTGAATATTTTATTTTTTCGGAGTACCACATATAAAATAAAAATTAAAAAGCAAAAATATTATTAGTTTTACACTTATTGAAAATATTACTATATTCCAATTAGGGTACCTTCTAACTAATTTCTCAAAATAATCATAAATAGGAAATAAGAAAATACCATATACACATCCCGTTAACGTAGCTATTATTCCTCTATATCGTTCAAAGCCGTTCCTAAAAAAGCCTCCATCCTCACAAATATTAATTAACATTTTTAATTGTTAATCTTAAATTAGTATCTCAATTGCTTTTGGTATAGTGCGCTTAAAAAAGTTAAATTAATTATTAAGGCGGATAAAATGGAAAAGCATAATAAATCTTTATTAAGAATAATATCGTTAAATTTCCAAAACGAATCTAATTCATATACTACAAAATATGCGGATGATCGTAGACTACACTTTTTTATCTCTAGTTTTAGGACGACGTTAGATATAGTAAGCATGCTTGGAAATATTGGCGTCAAGTACTCTTTATCATACAGCGTAGATCCCTCAAAAAACGAAATTATTATATCCAAGGATGAACCCGTTGAGATTGAAATCGAAAAAATTCCGGATAGTGTTTTAGCATTCTAATGAGGCATGACAAAAATAAAATTCATGCAGTATTACCTGCAACTGCTTGTAAGCAAATATTGATATTAATTTCCAGAAATGATTATGAAATACAACAATCAATATCAATGGGCACACAACCAATCAAAGAATGATTATGAATATTTTATATTCATAATTGGTTCTATTAATGGTATAAAAATATATCGCATTTATGTATTTATAGCTATGGAGTACGCAAATTATTCCATTTTTTAATCAAATATTGAATACCATATCCAACGATTAAGAAAAATAGGATAACAGACAATATTTTACTTGAATCCTTGAAAAGCAACAAAACTGGCGTCCACATTAGTATCAAACAGGCAATATTGACAGATAAACTATATTTATCTTTTTTAAGAATCTTGTCTTGATTTGCGACATACTCAGCAATGTATTGTAGCGTAGCACTAAGCAAGACTGCTAACATAAAAAGTTTTCCAGTAATCAACGAAAGAATTATGACAATTATTCCGATTATTTGGCTGTACATTGGCAATCTCTGCTTATCCTTAACAATATCTATCATAATGTATCCTCTCTGCATTATCTTATAAAACGATAACTTAATTTCATGCTAACATACTCATATGTATGAAACAAACCCACTAATTAATGCTACTAATTACGTATTAGGTAAATAATTTTGATATTTTTAATTTGGATTAAAACTCACTATTTTAAATCAGCCTTTCGTTTAGTTGTCTTTTAGGTTTAAGGTGTTACGCTTAAACTAGGAGGCGAGTTAAGTATGGTTAAAATTCACGTTAATCCGCATAAAACTAACCAAACGGTCCAACTGTCTGATGGTAGCAAAGGATATGTTAGTAAAGTCCACAATCAGATTAGGTTTGAATTTCCCAACCATCTCCATCCAGAATTTCGAACGGATTCCTTGTTGACTAATCATGAAGTGTTTAATGTTCATTCCGTCGACGGGCCTCAACAGTTTGAAATCATCTTCAATTAATGGGTTTATATAGGTTATTTACAAATTGGTAAGCAGCACATATAAGCTTGGTAATTTGCCAAATAAAAACCGACATTCATCAATTCTGAATGTCGTTTTTATTGTTTAGTTAGTTTGATTCTTAGAAAACTGTTCGCTTAAATACTTAACCGTTAAACTATCACTAGTTTGTATCAAGTCCTGTGGTTTACCAGCAGCGACAATTTTGCCACCTAGGCTACCGCCCTTTGGTCCCATATCAATCATGTAGTCAGCATTAGCCATCAGATCCAAATCATGTGTAATCATGATGACGGTCGCCCCCTGTTTGATCAAACCATCAAACACTTTCAACAGCACATGGACATCAATTGGGTGCAACCCCACTGAAGGTTCGTCAAAAATAAATAGCGTATTACTTTGAGACCGTTTCATATGCGAGGTCAATTTCAAGCGTTGCGCTTCACCACCTGAAAGACTAGGCGTACTTTCACCTAAGTGCAAGTATTCAAGCCCCATTTCTTTCAAGGTAGTCAATGTTTGAGTGACTGTTTCGTTACCCTGAAATACTGCTAACGCTTCTGTGACATCTAAATCTAACACATCAGCGATCGACATTCCCTGCCACTTAACCTCTAACACCTCTGGTTTAAATCGTTTCCCATGGCAGGTTGGACAAACTTCAACCATATCTGGCAAATATTGAATGTCCAACGAAATTTCGCCGGTACCACCACATGTTGGGCAAGCTCCTTGCTTGTTATTATAGGAAAAATGACTAGCTGTGAAGTGAGCTTCCTTTGCTTGCGGTTGACTCGCGAATAGTTTCCGTAAATTATCCATGATATTCGTATAGGTTGCGACCGTTGACCGGGCGTTTTTACCAACTGGCGCAGCGTCAACACTCACTAAATGCTTAATCTGGCCGGGTGCAAAATTAGTAATATAGTCAGGTAATTGTTGCTTTTGGCGCCTAGAGTCAAATGCTTTAAGTAATCCATCTAAAATTAATGTCGTCTTACCAGCCCCAGAAAATCCGGTCACTGCCGTCAGCCGATTAATTGGCAATTCAGCCGTGACATCATTTAAATTAAATCGATGACCAATTGTCAGGTCAATTGAACCCTTCTCAAAAGGATCGCGCGCAATGTCTCTAGTGACCAATTGTTCCTTACCAGTTAAAAATGGCCCGATTAGTGACTGCGGATTCTGTTTAATTTCATCTGGGGTTCCTTGAGTGATAACTTGACCACCTTGTTCACCAGAACCCGGACCAATTTCAATAATCCAATCAGCGGCGTCAATAATCGAGGTTTCGTGATCAACGACAACTAGTGAATTACCCTGAGCCACAATTTGTTTGAAGATATTAATCATTCCCGCAACGTTATCCGGGTGGAGGCCAACTGATGGCTCATCCAATACATAGAGTACGCCAGTGGTTTGGGTTCTTAAGGTTCTCCCTAACTGGATTCGTTGTAATTCACCGGTTGAAAGGGTTGCCCCAGCCCGAGCCATCGTTAAGTAATCAAGTCCTAAATCCAATAAGGGTTGGAGCTGATTAAGTAGCTCACTTGATAAGTTGTTGGCCAGTTTTTGCATATCTGCTGGTAACCATTGCTTTAGGTCATCAATAAATGCAGGTAAATCTCCCAATGCCAATTCACTAGTCTCAGCGATATTTTTGCCATCGATCAATTGGGTCAATCGATCAGGATTGATTCGACTACCATGACAAACTGGACAAGTAGTAAATTTATAAAATTTATTCAGGCGTTTTAACGCAATTTCACTCTTAGTGGTCTGCATACTATCTTCAATGGCATTAAATGCATTTTCATATAGCGCGTTATCCATATGAAATACCCGACCATTCTTTGACGGAATGTTAATACTGAATTTTCTTTGCGAACCATGGAGCACCGTCTCGACTTCTTCATCTGTTAATTCATTGAAAGGTACGTCAATTCTAACTCCAGCCGCCTCGGCCACAATTGGCATAAAATTTCGACCAGGAATATGCCAAGCATTAACTGCCCCTTCACGAATTGTTTTGGTTCGGTCACCAATCAAGGTATCAGGATCAATTTGCTTTGTGACCCCTAACCCCTCACATTGTTGACAAGCTCCAGCTGAATTAAAAGCAAAGTCTTCAGCACTAAAAGCGTTAAATTTCACACCACAAGTAGGACAGGTAATGACCCCCATATCATCGCCAACTTTATCCATTGCTTCTGCGATTTTAATGGTCGGTGGGACTTGATGGCCATTTGGACATTTGGGTGAGCCTAAGCGTGAATAAATCAAGCGAATCACATTAAAAATTTCCGTCATGGTACCAACCGTTGAACGAGCACCCGGTACGGTTGGTCGTTGACGCAATGCTAATGCAGAGGGAATATGCTTAACCGATCTAACATCGCTTCGACCGACCTGGCTAATCCGCCTCCTAGTGTAAGTAGCTAACGCATCTAAATAGCGCCGAGCTCCTTCAGAATAGAGGATTCCCATAGCCAGCGATGATTTACCAGAACCTGACAGTCCCGAAATCGCCACAAATTTATGTAACGGAATATTGACGTCAATATTCTTTAAGTTATTAACATTTCCACCAATGACTTCAATTTGTTCGTTTGATTTCATAAGTTCACCTTCCTGCTTACCATTGTACACAAATAATCCCTAAACTGAATTAATCGGTTTAAGGATTATTAATCAACTCCCACACATTTATGATGATACAATTAACACTTAATAATAATTTACGGAGATGATCATTTGAAACGTATCGCCCCGCTTCTAGTTGCCATTGGAGCAATCAGTTACGGAATTCCAGGATCACTATTTCAGCTAGCCCATCGTAACCGCGTAACTGATAGTGCCCTGCTAATTACAACGTTTACCATTGCCTTTGTTGTCTTTAGTCTAGTTCGCAGATGCATGCCAAAAAAACACCGCAAAATTAACAGTCGGAAGCTAGCGCTGTTAGTTATTATTTCTGGAAGTTCAATGGGATTTACCAACACCTTTTACATACTTCGCTTAAATATATCCCTGTTGCGTTGGCAGCGGTTATGATGATGCAATCGGTTTGGTTATCTATCGTGATTTCTTGTATCGCAAACCGGAAACTGCCAACCGTTACCCAAGTGATCAGTGTGATAACAATTTTGATTGGTACCGTGCTGGCCACCGGCCTGTTACCATTTGAACATACCGTTTCAATCAAGGGGTTATTGCTCAGCTTTCTGTCAGCACTGGCATATGCACTAACTATCCAGTTCACCGGTAACGTTGGCCAAACCATTCATCCATTAACTAAGGCACACCTAATGAGTGGTGGTGCGCTCGTCGTGATTCTATGTATTTGGCTACCATCCCTATTTCCCCTCCACCATATTGGCCTGGCAATTCAGTGGGGAAGTCTAACTTCGTTCTTTTCGATGCTCCTACCCCTGACCTGCTTTTCGTTCTTCATGCCAAAGTTATCAATGGGAATTGGGCCAATCATCTCATCACTAGAATTACCTTCATCAGTTATCTTTGCGTTTATTTTGGTTAACGAACGTGTGACCATCTATCAACTAATCGGTATCGGCTTAATCATTTTAGCGGTCATTATTGCCAATTTGTTACCACTTAGATTTAAGCACGCGTACCAGCTTTAAATTAATATTTATTACTAGCAAAAAAACAGGCGAGTTGCCAATCATTATGGCAGCCACCTGTTTTTATAATGTCTTTAACTTTCCCCTAAAATCAGTGAGCTCGTTATAGCCCTTCTCATGCATGATATCTGCTAATTCCTGAGCAATTCTGTCAAAAATTGGGGTCCCCTCTGCCCCAAATGCAGTCCCAATTTGAACTAAGTCCGCTCCACAAAGCACATGCTCAAAAACATCCATCCCCGATTTAATGCCACCAGTTCCAATCAATTGAATTTCTGGGTTAAGTCTTTGTCTAAAACCACGGACATTCGCCAATGCAGTTGGTTTGGCATAATCTCCACCAATTCCGCCAAAGCCACCCTTCGGTTTAATTACGGCAGTTTCAGTCATCGGATCGATTACTAGGCCATTTCCAATTGAATTAATTGAATTAACATACGCGACTGGATAACGATTGATAATTTCAGCCATTTGATCAAATTGAGTTAAATCGAAGTAAGGTGGTAATTTCAAACCCAGACGCTTATCAAAGAACTTAAAGATTGCTGCTAAAAGTTCCTCGACAGCCTCAAATCATAGCCGACCTGGGGCTTGCCCTTCACATTTGGGCAAGAGAGATTCAATTCAACTAAACCATTAAAATTACTTTGTTGAATCTCCTTTAACATCTGTAAATCATCGGCTGGTGATAACCCCGCGACCGATAAAATCACATTTTGATAACCTTCTGACTGGGCCTTCAATACATATGCCATGTAGTAGTCAAAGCCGTGATTAGGTAATCCCATAGAGTTAATACTACCAAGGGGTAATGCTCGCATCCGCGGGCTTTCGTTTCCCTGACGCTCTTCCAAAGTGGCACTCTTAGTTACTACACCACCAGCCTGAGAGCCTAAAATTTCATTTAAATCTTGGACCGTTGAGCAGCGAATCCCCGCCGCATTTAAAAGTAAATTATCAAACTTAATTCCAGCGATTTCTGATTGTAGTGACATTTTAGTC
Source organism: Lentilactobacillus kosonis (assembly GCF_003864335.1). GTDB lineage: Bacteria > Bacillota > Bacilli > Lactobacillales > Lactobacillaceae > Lentilactobacillus > Lentilactobacillus kosonis. The sequence continues at coordinate 321,053 of NZ_BEXA01000001.1, forward strand.
TGCATGGATTTCCTCCTGTTTGGTCCATTCCCATGGTGCTTGGTGCCAGGTCGATAGGAATTTGAACTGATCTTCGGTGAAGCGGCCTTCATCAAACCCTTGCTTGATTACGTCAGAATAAGTCAGCAATGGCGGCAATTGAGTATCCGCGTCCGCGAAGTTCGCGTTGGCATCCGGAAATTGATAAGTATAGATAGAAGCAACTCCTGCAACCTTGTAGCCTGCATCTCGGACAGCTTGAACCGCTTTTAACACACTGCCGCCTGTTGAAATTAAATCATCAATCAATACGACTTTATCGTCAGCAGAAATTCGTCCTTCGATTTGTTTGTTGGCGCCATGATCCTTAGGTTTCGAACGTACATAAATTAATGGTAGACCTAATTTTTGAGCAACCCATGCCGCATGTGGAATGCCAGCCGTCGCAACTCCACCAATGACAGTGGCTTCAGGATATTGCGTTTTAATAATCTCTGCCAACCCATCAGCAATCATTTCTCGAAGATCTGGAATCGCAATCGTTAACCGGAAATCCGTGTAGATTGGGGCTAGCATGCCACTTGCATATCTAAATGGCTTATCTAGTGAGATACTAATAATTTCGTTATCAATTAGTGACTGAATAATTTTATCGGTTTGCATTTTGCCATTCCTCCAACATTTTATGATATGTCGCTACTGAATCATTCGCGTTAATGATTGGTCGGCCCACTACCAATGTACTACTGCCAACTGTTGCTGCCTCGGCTGGAGTAGCTGTCCGAGACTGATCATCCTTTGGAAAATCCTTGGGTCGAATTCCTGGCGTGACGTACCAAAAGTCATCGCCAACTGCTGCTCTTAGCGCTTCAACTTCAAGTGGTGAAGTAATGACCCCATCTGCACCTGATTGTTTGGCAAGATTAGCCAATGACACGACTTGGTCGACCATTGACAACTTACTGTTTTGTTCATTCGCTAAGCCCTCGGGAGTAATGGAAGTCAGTTCAGTTACTGCCAATAATTTCGGTGGTTGAACCCCCGCTTCTTCTGCTCCTTCAATCAATCCCTGCTTGGCTTGGTTGATCATTGCTGAGCCGCCTAAAGCATGAACTGTAGTAAATGCAACGCCCAACTTGCCAATTTGTTTCATGCCATTCTTAACCGTGTTAGGAATATCATGAAGCTTCAAGTCTAAGAACACATCGTATCCCCGATTTAGCAAATCCCGAACAATCCGGGGACCTTCGCCGTAGAATAATTCCATGCCAATCTTGATGGTTAACTTTTCATCTGGACTAAACTGTTCAATGAATGAAAACAGTGCTGCTCTAGTAGAAACATCCAAGGAAATGATTAATGGACCATGATTTTGCATTGTCTACCTCCTAATTTTGGCACAAAAAAGCCCGAGAAAGTTGCGGCAGATAGACTTCACCAGAATTCTATCCATTTGTCCCGCAAGTTCACGGACATTATATATTCGTCCGCTTTTGGCTTCTCTGAACCAAATTAAAGCTTGTTATTGCTAATAACTTTATCATGCAGTTAAAATATGTCAAGGCAAAATTTTAGCGATTAATCTACCCTTGCATTATTTTTTTGTTCGTGAAATAATCAATACAACAAAAATAACGAATGCCTGTGAGCATTCATTTGGAGGAACGACACATGGAAAATACTACTGTAAACTTGCACACTCATGGCTTAACGACTAAGCAGAAATGGACGATTGCTTCAACTAGTTCAGGATTTGCTTTAGAAAACATGGATGTGCTTTTTCTTTCGTTTGCAATGAGCTCCATGATTAGTGACCTCCACCTAAGTGGTGGGGCTGCTGGTCTAATTGGATCGATTACCAACCTGGGAATGCTTTTTGGTGGCATCTTATTCGGTTTAGTTGGTGATAAATTGGGCCGCGTCAAAACATTCACTTACACAATATTCATCTTTGCCTTTGCAACGGCCATGATGGCGGTCGCCAACAACATCACCTTAATTTATATTCTAAGATTTTTAGCTGGAATCGGTGCCGGCGGTGAATATGGAGTTGGCATTGCCATTATCGCTGAATCATTTTCAAAAAACCAAATTGGTAAAATGACTTCAATTGCAGCCATCGGCGGTCAAATTGGAGCCATCTTAGCGGCAATCGCTGCCGCAGTCATCATTCCCTCTCTGGGTTGGCACGGACTATTTCTTCTTGGTATCGTCCCAGTCATCCTAACCTACTTTGTTCGCCGTCACTTAACGGAAACTAACGAATTTGTTGCTGCCAAGCAAAGCAGCCATGTCTCAACCGGGAAAGCCGTCTTTAAATACATGTTCAGCTCACCAAAGTTAGCTTATCAAAGTGGCGCCCTTATGATTATGACTACGGTCCAAATCGCCGGTTACTTTGGGTTGATGAACTGGTTACCAATCATTGTCCAAAAACAACTTGGACTAAACGTCTCGGGCTCTTCACTATGGATGATTTCAACGATTGTAGGAATGAGTCTAGGCATGATGACTTTTGGCTCAATTATGGATTTCTTTGGACCGCGACGAGCATTTGGAATCTTCCTAATTGCATCAGCTATGATGGTCTACACGATTACCCTTGCCCACAATACTGTAACCTTACTAATCATCGGCGCCATCGTTGGTTTCTTCTCAAACGGTATGTTTGGCGGATACGGAGCTGTGATTTCTAGACTATATCCAACAGAAATTCGCTCAACTGCCAATAACATTATCGTGAACGTTGGTCGCGCTGTTGGTGGTTTCTCATCAGTCGTTATCGGATTATTAATGGATCACTACTCAATCACAGTCGTCATGACATTTCTATCTGTCCTCTACATCATTAGCTTTATCACAATGATGACACTGCCAGGAATTAAAAGCTTAAGTGTGAAGGCAAACTAATTTAATAACATTTCAAACGCAAACTACTCTCTAGTAGTTTGCGTTTTTTGATTTCTTAAGTATGTAAATACATCATAATGTTTAATTAAACTGGCGCTTGCAACTAATAGGTGCTTCATAAATATCCCTCAATTGCCCATAATAGAATTTGTAAAGGAGTCCTGAGATTATGACTATTGGAGAATGCATTAGAGAATTAAGAACTAGTAACAATATGACTCAACAAGAATTAGCTGACAACATACATATTTCCCGACAATCAATCTCAAAGTGGGAAAAAGATCTTGCTTGGCCAAGCTTTGCTAACGTTGTTGCAATAAGCGATACGTTCGATGTTTCGCTAGATGCAATTATTCGAGGAGATGAACAATTTATGAAAAGTTTAGAGAAAAAAACAAATTCAAATATTAGTAAGATTGTCGGACTTGGATTGATTATCGCAACTACTGTCGTCATCCTGTCCAAAATTATTGGTTTTAAACAGGAACGACTTGCTAATATCACAAGTGTAATTCAATTAATTACTTTTATTTTTATGGCTTTGAATATTAACTGGCGCAAAATTAACGCTAGTTTATCAACAACCGGTTTAATTTGGGGGATTATTTGGTTTTCATCATTAGCAATTCCTCAAATCATTGATTTTATTGCTGGATTTACGAATGGGATGAACCATTAAACCTGACATTAACGTAAAACAATTATTTCATAATTCCAAAGTCCCGAATTCTCCCTTACTTCAATCTATTTTCAAAAATAGATAGCCTAAATGCCCAAACAAGCGTAAAATCTTAGGTAGATGAAAACGGTTACATTATATTCATCGCTCATTTTCAAAACTACCTTTAAGGAGACGATTAATTATGAAAGCAGCTGTATGGCACGGTGTCAAAGATATTCGCGTTGAAGATGTTGAATTAAAGCCTCACAAAGACAATGAGGTTGTGATTAAAGTCGCTTGGGCAGGAATTTGTGGTAGTGACCTTCACGAATACCTAGAAGGTCCGGTGTTTATTCCAGTTGATCACACTGATGAATTAACTGGCGGACACGCACCACTGACTATGGGCCATGAATTTTCTGGAGTCATCCAAGAAGTCGGCTCCAATGTAACCAAATTTAAAACTGGTGATCACGTATCTGTTAATCCGACCATTACACATCATGACACTCCTGATGATATCGACGTTTACGATGGCTACAGTTTTATTGGCTTGAGTAATGATGGTGGTTTCACCGCTCTCGTCAATGTTCCCGAAGAAAACTTGTATCAATTGCCCAAGGACTTCCCATTAGAACTTGCGGCTACCATTGAACCAACCGCGGTTGCTGTTCAAGCAGTTAAAGAAGGTAATTTAAAATTCGGAGAAACCGTTGCGATCTTTGGTGCTGGTCCCATTGGCGTGCTGGTTGCTGCCGCTGCAAAAGCAGCCGGTGCTACGAAATCATTTCGATTGATCTATCAGAAGTTCGATTAAATAAAGCAAAAGAAATGGGGGCCACCGACGTTATCAACCCCGCTAATGAGGATGCCATTAAAAAAATTCACGAAATCGTTCCCAATGGTGTAGATGTTTCCTTTGAAGTTGCTGGCGTTCAACCAACATTTGAACAAGCAATTGATGCAACCAAGGCCCGAGGAAAAATGGTAATTGTTTCAATTTTTGCTCATTCTATCCAATTTGATCCTATGCAGCTCATGAATTCTGGGGTTCAAATTACTACCACCATTGCTTATTCAATGAAGACCTTCCAACAAACTGTTGATCTAGTGACCAGCGGTCAAATTAATGTCAAACCAGTTATTACTAAACATATTGATTTAGATGATATTGTTGAAGATGGGTTTGAAGCATTAACTTCAGATAAATCCCAAGCTAAGATTTTAATTGATTTGGAGAAAGAGCAAGCTTAATATCTAATAGCAAAAACGATGACTATAACTAAATAAGTCATCGCTTTTTTATTCCTAATAATTTTTCAAAGGTTACTTTTTAGTACTTATAGCACCTAAAAGTGCGTACTATACACCGAATTAACTTGCAGATATGATAAATAAAAACCCCCAAGGAGAGATATGCAATGATTAATTCATTATCAGACACAGTTGAATTGAACAACGGAACCAAGATTCCTGGATTAGGGTTGGGCGTATTTCAAATTTCAGAAAAAGATACTCCTAGCGTAGTAAAAAACGCCATCGTAAATGGATATCGCCTAATTGATACCGCCGCAATTTACGGAAACGAAATCGGTACTGGAAAGGGAATTAAAGGAGGTCTAAAAGCGGCCAATCTTTCTCGCGAAGACCTATTTATAACCTCAAAGTATGGAATAACCACCTCACTCACGACGAAACAATCGCTGAATTCAATGCCAGTCTTGACCGGCTTGATTTAGATTATTTAGATTTGTTTTTAATCCATTGGCCAGGATCTGATGCCTTTGAGGATTCATGGAAAGCACTGGAAGAACTGTATGCTGTTGGTAAAATAAAAGCAATTGGGGTTAGCAATTTTCAGATTCAGCATTTAGAAAAATTGTTTACGTTCGCTAAAGTCATCCCAGCCATTAATCAAATTGAATTACATCCAAAATTATCTCAACTTGAATTGCGCAAGTACAGTGAATCAAAGGACATCAAAATTCAAGCATGGTCACCACTTATGCAAGGAAAATTATTAAGCAATCCCATTATTGAATCAATTGCTACCCATCATAATAAATCCACTGCCCAGATAATCTTACGTTGGGATGTTCAACAAGATATTTTACTAAACGTCAAATCAACTCATATCGAGCGAATGCATAATAACGCCGATATCTTCGACTTTGAACTAACTGATAACGAAATGAATCAGCTAAATGAACTGAATGAAGATTTACGCGTCGGACCAGATCCTGATTCATTTGACTTCGAGTAATTTATCATTTTATTTCGAATCTCTTAATTAATTATCTAAATTCCTAAAAAGGCCGGCATAACGATATTAATTCTGCTATGCCGGCTTTTTTATTTGAAAGGATTAGCCGTAGTTTTAGGGCCAAATGTTTTGTAATTGTATGTGAAATATTCAGTCCCAACAACCGGACGCATGTTTTTTGGGATGGCTTGGCGATGAATTAACGTTGCATTTTTGACAAATGAACCTTTGTGCTGGACATACACATAATTTTGTCCCGCTTCTGGAATCATGCCTACTTGAAATGTTAGCCATTCTCCTCCGCCAAATGGATTATCCCGCACATATGCCGTCACTGGCTGTGGGACTTTAGTTGCTAGTTGATGATGTTTCCCTGCGTATCAGTTGATACTTCTTGTTGGATTTTAGTTGGCGTACGTTTAGGTAAAACTGCGTAGCCATATTTATATGGTAAAAATGGATTAAACCGATCAATGGTGCCATCTTGACGCGATCTGCCCCAACTAAGTAATCCTAATAAGCCACTAATTAGTAATAGCAGCAATCCACTTATAATCAGCCATCGTTGATAACGTTGCTTTAATCGAATATCTGTACTCATTTTATTTACCACTACTTGCTCATCCTCCCTTAGTAATCTGTCTAACGAAAGGTTAAGTAAATCACTAAGGATAACCAACGTATCAAGATTAGGCACAGTCTGATTATTTTCCCATCGCGAAATTGTCTGTCTGGTAATATATAATTTATCCGCTAATTGTTGCTGAGTAATAGACAATTCCTCACGGCGGTTTTTTATTTGTTCACCTAATGATGTCATTATCTTGGATAACCTCTCTTTCGTCTCCTTAACATTACCGTTAATGGATTACTTGTACGAGCAACTAACCTGTTACATTCTGTTTTATTTAGGCTATTGATTATTAAGTTAGGCGCTTACCTAATATAAATAGCCTATTAATAAACTTGCCTTGTCCATTTATCATAATAGTGTTGTAATGATAATATAATCGAGAAAAGCAAACTAAAATCATATAATTATCTGGGGGAATTAAAATTATTCAAAAGAATTTTGGTCCTATCTTGTTAGTATCAATCTATATTTTTATGCTACTTTGTATTATCTTGTCAGTCTACGCCATCTATCCAGAATATTGGTTTTCGCTTATAATTGTCTTAATTTTAAGTATAAGCTCACTAAAAATTGTTAAAAGACAATCTGCTCAAGTTTTCGTTGGTCCAGCCCTCGGGTTAAGTCTCTATGGCCAAAGATTATGGAACAGTGCCCATAGTGATAACTATGGAATGATTATTTTATATATTTCGTTAATCTTCTTAGTAGCTATTTTGGTATCATGGGCTACATACGAACTCAAAGAGAACCATGCTAGCCGAAAACATAAAAAACAATTCTGATAAAATAAAATTATCTATAATAAAAAACGGCAACCATCAGTAGGTGGTTGCCGTTTTTCTCTAGTTGTCTTCGGCTTTTTTGGTCAGCGCCGATTCAATCACAACTGCAGAATTTTGGTGATTGATATCAATTTTGGTAAACATTTCACTACCTGATCCCGTAAGCATCTCATAGGTATCACCATTGTCCAATGTAAGTCTCACTGAATAACTAGATTGTAATTGATCAGCGAACTCACTCAATTTTTCTTTGGAAGCTAGCTTTATTACCGCTGTCCATTTAATTGGATAGACATCTTCACCAGCTTCAAGTGTACTAATTTCTGAATCACTTAATCCAGTAAATGCGATTTTGCTATCGCTAGTCATAAAATCAATATTCTTAACATTAAAAGCCATCTAATTATCCTCGCTAATCTATAAGTACTAATGAGAAATTGTAATATACCGATATCACTTATGGTTTTTTAGATTCAACCAATGCCACCCATGCTAACGCTGGTAAATAAATTTATTATATTTACCAGCACCTAACATGAATATATCTGTGCTTAACATCAAATATTAAGTACATCCACACCCTAATTATAAATTATGGTCACCGGTAAATCATACATCTCATCTTAGTCAGTAATATATACGATAACATACAGCACAAAATAACTATTAGTAATATCTCTTTAGATTCGTCTGATTGCTTTACATCATCATAACGCTTATACAAAAACGCAAACTAAAGTCTGATGGTTTGCGCTTTTATATAAGCTTATTCGTATGTCTACCAAACATAGCTTGAGCGAAATGTTTGTCCATTCTAATATGTAGCTAAAGGAAGTGATGCATTATAAATATACATCGACTAATAAACTGTCGGCTTTAATTGTGCCTTGGCCTTAAAAATATTATTAATGTCATACTTATTGATAGGATAATTGTCAGTACTACGTTGCCAGTAAATCTGCCAATAGTTCGAGCTGTATTTGTCACAGCGAATGTTTTTTGCAGGTTAGGACTAAGTCCAATTATAATTCCATTCGTTAAAAGACTCATACAAAGCACGCCTAGCATTATTAATATTCTTGAAATATTAAATCGATGCCATTCTGAGTAATTAAAGGCCAAAATCACTGCGTTAGCTACTAAGATCATTGGAATAATCTCCAAATGAAATCCGCCTACTCTAAAGAGATTAACATAACTCAAGGCTAGCATCATGGCACCAAAGTAATATGAGTAGCGATCAAGCTTATGACTTTTAGTTAACTGCCTTTCTTGTGCTGCATAGTGATTTAGCATTCGATCATCACGCAACAAATCATCCATTGAAACATCAAAAATTTTACTCATTTTAATCAGACTATTAATGTCTGGATAATTACGACCTGTTTCCCAGCTCGATATTGTTTTTCTTGAAACATATAACTGATTCGCGAGTTGTTCTTGGGTTAGATTTTTACTTTTTTCGGCAAAGCTTTAATTTTTCAGCAACGTTCATATATTCAGCCACCCTTATAGTTCAGTTAATCAGGATAATAATACCATAGACAATTTATTTCAAAATCTAATTTTTATAACTAAAAACCAATCGGAGGTATGCAAAATGTTAGAATCACTTAAAAATTTGGCTTATTTTATATTATACATTAGTTCTATTGGACTACTTTTCAGTCTTAAAAACCAACCGTTAACAAAGCGACAAACCATGTGGTTCAATATAACCCGTATTATGATAATCGTTGTTGCTATTGTGCTGCTTGCCAATTTAATTCCTGACGCTATTCACAGTAGCATCGATGGTTTTCGAGATGGCACAAATTCAATCAAATAATTATTTAACCCCTGTTTCTCAGTCTGGTTTTCCTAATTAAGCTATAATAAAAGTGTAAATAAGCTTATTGAAAAGATAGTGATTATAATGAATATTAGTAAAACCAAGTCTTGGATCACTCAGTTGTGGCATGAAAATTTATTAATTATTCCATGGATGTTAATTTCACTAGCCATACTTATAGTAGTTTTAATTTATGCACCAACTATCTTACCCACACCTATTAAATCAAAAGCTGGCAGTGTAACTATTGGTAGCGAAGGTATTATTCAGGCAATATTTAACCAAGGAAATGTTTTGATAAATTTATTAGTTCCCGCATTTATCTTAACTATGATTCCAACATATTTGTTTTCTTCACTATGGATAATTTTTGAAAGTGCACTGTTCACATCCGGAGACATCTATTTATCCGTTTCTTTACTGAAAAGTAGCTCCGGTTATTGGGAACTAGCTATCTTTTCTTTAGTTGTACTAGCTGAGTATCTAACAGAATTGTACTTGATCTTTTTACTTTTAAAAATTTCAGCAGCTATTGCTCGTGACTATCGGGATAAACTCAAATATCAATATAAGCGTTTTTTCTTAGTAAACTGGTTTAAAGCGGTTATTAGCATTGGTAATGAATATAAATTTAATTTAGGAATCCCTTTAATTCTAACGATACTAATAGCAATGATATATTACTAATATCTAAAACAAACCACCTCCACTAGGTATAGTGAGGGTGGTTTGTTTTATTAAAATTAATTATTAACTAATTCGTCTTTCTTAGCACTAACTGACCGTTGGATTTGGGTTAATTTACTCATATCCTTGCTAAGATCTTCGTATAAGTCACGGTACAAAGCATAGTACTTGTTGTATGCTTCATGACGTTCTGGATTTGGCTTTACAGGTTCGCCCAATACTTGCCATTTTTGTACTTGATCGACATCTAAGACACCAGTACTTAAACCGGATAACATAACATCACCCAAGTTAGCTTCAGCATCTTCGATTGGTGTTCGAACAGCGTAACCAGTAACATCAGCAAACATTTGAACCCATTCAGGTGAGTTAGTAACCCCACCAGCGATGATAATGTAATCACCCATGTCTTTACCAGTCATATCAATACTGTGTCTCAATGCGTAGCAGACAGCTTCTTGGAATGCGTGGTAGATGTGAGCCTTAGTGTGAGCTAATGAAAGACCAAAGATCGTTCCTTTAGCATCAGAGTTCCAGATTGGTGCTCGTTCACCCATGAAGTATGGTAATACAACTAATCCTTCACTACCTGGTTCAATCTTGTCAGATTCCTTGTTCAAGGCAACGTAAGCATTGTCGCCGCCTTCTTTTTGGCGTTCCTTTTCAAGTTCAGCAAAGTTATCACGGAACCATTTAGTAATGGCACCAGCAGTAGCTGAACCAGAGAAGTTGTAGCATAATTCTTCTGATTTGTATGGGTATGGCCAAACGATTAAACCTTGACCCTTAATTGGTTTTTCACTAACTAAGGCGGCGTTCATTGATTGACCAATAGCAGCAACATACTTACCAGGTTTGAAAATACCCATTCCAACGTTAGCAGCACCAACATCGACCCCACCAGAAACGATTGGAGTACCTTCAACTAGACCTAATTCGGCAGCTACATCTTTAGTTAAGCCACCAACTTCAGTAGTTGAGTCAACGATTGGCGTTGGCATCATGCTTTCAGGAATGCCCATTGCATCAAGCATTTCTTTTGACCAAGTATGAGTGTTGATGTCATATAATCCACCTAAGTTACCAGCAGCAGTATGGTCAATTGAAACCTTACCAGTTAACTTGTAGATAGCATAGTTGCTAGGTGGCAAGAACATTCTGGTCTTCTTCCAGTTTTCAGGTTCGTTGTTCTTGATCCAAAGAATCTTAGTGTATCCATAGTATGGATCAACCACATCGTTACCGGTAATCTCTGTTAACCGTTTGCTATCGATGTGTTCTTTAACCCATGCAGTTTCTTTTTCAGCCCGACGGTCCATCCAAATCAAACATGGACGAACTGGTTCGATGTTTTCATCAACTGGAACCCCTGAACCACCGTATAAACCACTAAGACCGATACCTTTGATGTCTTTAGGATCAACGCCTGATTTAGCAACCGTTTGCTTGATTGATTCCTTAGTTGCATCTACCCAAACATCTGGCCATTGTTCTGCCCATAATGGCTTTGGAGTTAAAACATCGTATTCTTCCAAATCTTGAGCAATCAACTTACCGTTAGTATCCATTAAAATACTTTTAGTTCCAGAAGTTCCAATGTCAGTTCCGATTAAATACTTCATTTTAATTTCCCTCTTTCAATAAAAGAAACCCAAAAACACTTTCAGTCACTGATTGCATTTTTGGGTTTCAACATATTTTTTACTTTTTACCAAGCAGTAAATGCACCATCAACTAAGTAATCGTCTCCAGTTGTAAATGAACTAGTATCACCAGCTAAGTAAACAGCGATTCCTTGTAATTCATCAGGACGGCCCATACGACCAAGTGGAGCCCAGTCGTTCCAAGTCTTGATTAATGGCTTGAGGTCTTCAGAATTAAGAGTCAAATCTGTACCCATGTAACCGGGACTGATTGTGTTAACACGCACACCTTTTTTAGCCCATTCAATTGCAAGTGATTTCGAGAGTTGAATAACTCCGTTCTTAGTTGCGTTGTATGAACATTGAGGTTGTGGACGGTTAACAATATGTGCTGACATTGAAGCAGTATTGATAATTGAACCATGTCCTTGCTTGATCATGTAGCGACCAGCAGCTTGTGAGCATAGGAATACTGCGTTTAGGTTTAAATTAACAACCTTAAGCCATTTATCATATGGCATGTCTTCAGCAGGAATGTTAATACAAATTCCCGCATTATTAAATGCAGCATCTAAGCCACCGAGTTCAGAAACTACTGTATCAACCATGTTTTGAACTTGTTCAGGATCCGTAACATCAGTCTTAACAGCAATGACTTTTTGTCCAGTTGCATCAGCGATTTTCTTTGCTGTTGCTTGTGCTTCTTCACCATTGATATCGACAATGGCAATATCCGCACCTGCTTCAGCTAAACCAGTGGCCATTGATTTTCCTAGCCCCTGGGCACCGCCAGTTACGTAAATTTTCTTGCCCTTTAATGACATTCTTTCAAGAATACCCATAATTGGTGCCTCCTAAGTAGTTTTGCGTATTTCATAAATCAGTTTTTATAAAATGCGTTTCTTTATTACGAGTTTCATACTAAAACGCTTACAAAATAATGTCAAGCGTTTTGAGGTATATTTTTAAAAACGCTTACAAACGCTGCCGTTGCTTTTTATTTACCTATAATGATATTTTAGAATTGAAATACAAGATAAATATTAATGGGAGGCGAACAATTCATTATGCAAAGTAGTGAATCGGAATTTTCGAAAAGTTCAAACTATTCAAGAATTTTGAAATTAATTTACTCTAATCAAAAAATATCCAAGCAAGAGATCGCAACATCTTTAAATCTTAGCCTACCAACCGTAACTACTAATCTTCAGTTATTAGAGGAAGATGATTTAATATACATAAACGGTAAATTTAAATCATCCGTTGGCAGACGGGCAATTGCCTATTCAATCAATGCTAAGAAACATCTATCCTTAGGACTTGAATTGAACAAAGAACATATTAATTTAGTGGCATTAGATCTAAACGGTGGTGAAGTAGCTAATAGTAGTTTGTCACTAAAATTCGAAAATACTGATACTTATTTTGATAACGTTTGTCAGTGGATATCCTTATTTATTAAGATGAATTCATTTAATCCCGATCAAATTATTCAAATTGGCATTAGTATTCCAGGTCTAATTTCTCATGATGGCCAAACGGTTCTGTATGGAAAAATCATGGATTGTACCGGATTAACAACTAAGGTATTCACGGATAGACTGCCTTATGCTATTATGTTCTTCCATGATGCTGACTGTGTAGCCGTTGCTGAACAGTTCTTAAGTCACTCCCATGATGATGCCATTTACTTATCAATAAATGATCATATCGGAACAGCAATTATTATCAATGATCATATCTATACTGGTCAAAACGGACGTAGCGGTACTTTAGAACACGTCAAACTAAATGCTGATAGCAAACGTCATTGTTATTGCGGTCGCTATGGATGTGTTGAAACATACTGTTCAATTAATTCATTACTAACTCAAAACGAAACTCTGGATCAATTTATGGACAAATTGAATAGTGAGGATCCAGATGCCCAAAAAGATGGGATACTTTCTTAAACTATTTAGCAGAAGCCATAAATAACTTCCATATGTTTCTTGATAACCGCTTAATAATCGCCGGAGAATTATCACAATATCTAAATCAAGACACCCTTACTGACTTAGTAGGTCGAATTAAACAAATTACTGCATTTCCTGATGAAGATCCATACTTAAGCGTTGGGATCGCTGTTTCAAACCAGTCGCAACTGGAGCTGCTCTTCCAGCGGTTAATAATTATCTGAGTCAATTATTTTAGTTTTTCACCATTAAAGCCCACCAATTATATAAATTGGCGGGCTTTTTACTTACCATTGTGCTAGTAATCACAAAATCGACTTATAATAAATTATTTAAAATCGCTCTCATACATAGATCAACGATTCTTTAATTGTGAATAAATTAATTATTTTGAAAGCGCTTGCAGGTAAGCGTTTTCTTTTCTATAATACGTTCTGTAAGTTATTTAGTAAAATCGTTTTGCAAAACTATGAAATAAAATTAATGAGGTGATCAGTTTGAAACAATATCTATCTTATGCATTCGGTGCTTTCGGTCACGATGCATTTTATAATACGTTAAGTATCTACTTCATGATGTTCATCACTAGTCAGTTGTTTACCAACAGCGGCGATGAAAAAATGGTCGGTATGGTAACGTTACTCATTGTGGTAATTAGAGTTGGTGAAATCATGTTTGATCCCTTAATCGGCGGGGTTGTTGATAACACGGAAACTCGCTGGGGTAAATTCAGACCATGGATTCTATCCGGATCAATTATCGCAGCCATTGGTTTACTGTTCTTGTTCTCAGATTATTTCGGATTATCAACTAGTAACCCTATCTTCTACTTAGTACTTTTGGGAATCACATTTGTAATTATTGACGTTTTCTACTCATTCAGTGACATTGCTCTTTGGTCCATGCTTCCTGCAATGAGCCTTGATTCTAAAGCTCGTTCACGATTTGGTACCGCATCACGGATTGGTTCAACTTTAGGTGCTCAAATTGTAATTGTAATTATTACACCTGCAATTTTACTATTCTCTCATATCTTCTCTAAAGTTCCATTTGGTACTCAAACCAAAGCCGGCTGGACTTCATATGTTGTAATCGTTGCTTTACTATGTGTGGTTGGTGCGGCAATTATTTGTTGGAATCTTAAAGAAGAACACAATGCAATTCGTAGCGATACTCATCATACAACTGTCAAAGATGTCTTCAAAGCCATCGGTAATAACAGCCAATTACTTTGGATCGCCGCATCTTACTTCTTATTCGCATTTAGCTATGTTATTACGAATTCATTATTAATGTACTACTTCAGATATCGTTTAGGTAACGCTGCTGCTTATACTTGGGTTGGAGTTATCACCTGTATCTTAGGAGTTATCTCAGTTGCAATTTACCCAATGCTTGAGTCGTTAATTCACCGTAAAGCTATCTACGTTGGCGGAATTGGCTTAATGCTCCTCGGTTACATAATTTTCTTGTTTGCTGGTCAAAACCTACCATTAGTACTTGTCGCTGTATCATTCTACTTCTTCCCATACCCACTAATCTTCCTCTCAACATTAATGTTTATCACCGATTCTGTTGAATTTGGTCAGCTTAAGAACGGTACTCGTAACGAATCAGTAACTTTATCAGTAAGACCATTAATTGATAAGCTTGCTGGTGCTGTATCAAACGGAGTCGTTGGTTTTGTTGCCGTTGCTGTTGGAATGACTGGAAATGCTAAACCAAGTGATATTTCGGCTTCTGGGGTTCAAGAATTCAATGCGTTTATGTTCTACATTCCTATTATTCTACTTATTGTAGCGGCATTTATTTTCTTTAGAAAGGTTACTTTGACTGAAGAAAAACACGCTGAGATTGTTAAGACTCTTCAAGCAAAACTGGGAGGAAGTTCAAATAATTCCGTTGATACTGACACATCAACAATATCTGATATTGATAATTCAAATTTTAACCAAGTTCCAGTTCGTCCAAATCCAAAAGATTATTAATCTTACTATATTAAATTAGCAAAAAGCTCAGTTAGTAAATTACTAGCTGAGCTTTTTGTCTACATTATACTAACCCATATGCATCTACAAATAACCAAATTGATAATCCAATGGCTCCAATCACAACAATGCCCTTCATTATTCTTTCGGGAATGTGACGAACGATTTGTGGGCCGATGAAACCACCAATAAAAAAGCCGATGGCTAATGGAATAACCAATAACCAATACACTCGTGATCGTAGTGAATAAATAATAGCGGCCAATAAATTTGACGCTCCTAACGAAACATTTTTCAGTGCATTATAGGTAGTAAACTCATACTTACCACTTCGTGATAGCAACGCTAATAGCATGACCCCGCCTGCGGCGCCAAAATAACCAGTATATGCACCCACAACAATAATCATGGCATCAAAACCAATCGACCTAATTTTACTAACCCGCCTGAGTTCTAATGATGACGCCGATGGCGGAAACGCTAATAATAACCCTGCAGCCAATACAAAAAATGGTACTACTTTTTCAAATGTATCAGCTGGTTGCTCAAGTAGTAAGATTGCTCCAATCACACTTCCAATTAGCGTCAGAGGTAAAACTTTTAACAGATCCTTAGCATGGTGTCTTAACTCCCTACGAGAAGATACAGTAGCACCTGCGCCTGCTAATACTAATGAAACCGTGTTGGTCATATTGGCAAATACCGGTGGCACCCCGACCGCAAGTAATGCTGGGTAGGAAACTAATGAAGCCATCCCCGTTGTGGAACTCATAATGCCTGCCACAATTCCAGCAGGAAATAAAATCATTATCGCGTTAACCATATCAATATGAATAATAATCATCTCATTTCGTTTAACTATAACAATAGTAAACCATATTTTCAGGCCAAATAAAAAGCAGAATCTTAAACTTAAGACCCTGCTAGTTTGATTATTAATTAATTTATTACTTAACCACACCGAGTGTTTGAAGAATCAAATAAATATTCAAAGCAATTAAAACGGCGCTTGCTGTCCAAGCCGACCACTTTACCCAAGCATGATTAGCGAACTTACCCATCAACTTCTTATCACTAGTGAAGATCACCAGTGGAACAACCGCGAACGGTAAAGCAACACTTAAGAATACTTGTGAAAAGGTTAAGAGGTCTTCAATCTTCGCTTCGTTACCGTGATAATAAATGGCGAAGGCTAACACTGGTGTTACAGAAATCAATCTGGTTAATAATCTTTGAGCCCACATTGGCATATGCAGATTAATAAAACCTTCCATAATGATTTGACCAGCTAAAGTTCCCGTAATGGTTGAGCTTTGACCTGATGAAAGCAATGCAACTGCGAATAACATACTTAACATTGGACTAGCAATGGCCCCAACAATTTGAGGATTGTTCAATGAATTAAATAAATCAACAAATCGGCCAAGGGTGCTGTCAGTGCCAAAGAACAAAGCGGCACCTAGTACTAATAGTAAACTATTAACAACAAATGCAATTGTCAATTGAATATTTGAATCAATGGTCGTAAATTTAATGGCCTTTGCAAGGGCCTTTTCGTTCTGGCGATCAACTGCCCGAGTTTGAGAAATTGATGATCCAAGGAACAAATCATGAGGCATTACAGTTGCCCCAACGATTCCAAGGGTCAAATAAAGCATTGACTTGTTAGTAATAATCTCTTTAGTTGGAACATATCCCTCAAACATCTGCTTAATGTTTGGTTGAGCCAAAGCAACTTCATAAAGGAAAACTGCTAGGATAACTACAACTAACGTTGCCACAATGGCTTCAATTTTTCTAAAACCTAATCGCATCAATAATAATAAAATCAAAACATCGGCTGCGGTAATAATAATTCCGACGATTAATGGAATATTGAACAATAATTTAATTGCAATCGCTGAACCGATAATTTCCGCAATATCCGTTGCCATAATTGCAAGTTCCGTAATAACCCAAAGTACAATTCCACCCCATTTTGAAGTGTGTTCTCGTGTTAACTGGGCTAAATCTTTTCCGGTTACAATACCTAGTTTAGCTGCCATGGATTGTAGTAACATGGCGATCAAACTAGAAATCATTACCACTGATAGTAACTTGTATTTAAACTGAGCTCCACCAGCAATTGACGTAATCCAGTTACCTGGGTCCATATAACCAACTGCGATTAATACTCCAGGACCGGTATATGCTGCTAATGTCCGCCAAAATCCTGCATTATCAGGAACCTGAATACTACCATTTACTTCATCTAAACTCTTTGAACCTTCTGTAATTTGTGATTCTTTATTATTTTCTTTCATAAAAGAATGCCCTCTTTCCATTGGCTTGAAATTTGGGTAACTATATTGAGTGAACACTCAACTAATTTCCAAAGCTTATTATAGCCTCTAGTAATAAACTGTCAACCATTAATGAAAATATCTTTAAAAATTTGACATTCTTAATTTGACCGATATAATCTAACCGTACAATTATCGACTAATACAATTGAGGAGTCCGACCGTGCATAAACCTGAGTTAGAACTATATTATCAAGCTGGTGTACTAGATCACTTTACCGAAAAACAGTTAAAAATCTTAACGACTGCTATTCAAATATTTTCTGAAAAAGGTTATGAGAACACTAGCACTAAAGAAATTGCTGAAGTGGCTGGCGTAGCCGAGGGTAACATTTTCGCTAAATTTAAAAATAAACGCGGTTTACTAAACGCGATTATCGAACCTGTCCTCAATCGAGTATTCCCATCAACTATTGACGCTTTCATTCAAGAACAACTTGATAAAGAATATTTAAGCACTGCTGAATTTGTTGACTCCTTGTTATTTAATCGCATGGACATGGTTAAAGAAAACAGCGCAGTTTTCAAAATCTTCTTTACTGAAATTTTTTACGATCACGATGTGCGCCAAGAATTGATTGATTTATTTCCAAATGTTTACTGGCAGAAGCTAAATAATTTAATCGATGAATTAAAACAAAAACACATTTTAAACGGCTTGCCCAATAACGACATTATTCGGACTCTTTGGTCAATCATGGGTGGCCTAGTAGTAGGCTATTTGTTCTTTAATCAACCTCTGGACCAAAGAACAATCAATTCCGGAATGACCGCTTTGGTGGAAGCAATTGAACCAAAACCATGACCAGCTATCATTTTAATTAACTAATCGAAATAAAAAGCGATAGCCCCTCCAGGTTATCGCTTTTTATTTATTAATTACAAGTTACTGTAATCACTAATCTCGGCAACTGAAATCATTGAGAAATTATGTTGGTTAGCAAAATCAACTAACTCTTTTCCTTTAGCCATATGGCCATCAGAATTAACGATTTCACAAATATAAGCTACTGGACTTTGGCTTGTTAACTTGGCTAAAGTTACTCCAGCTTCAGTATGACCACTACGTTTACGCAGCCCCCCGGATACAGCTTTTAACGGGAATACATGTCCTGGGTGATAGAAGTCAGCAAATGTTGACTGATGATCGGCCATTTTTTTAATTGTTTGAGCTCGGTCAAACGCTGAAATACCAGTGCTAGTGGTTCTAGCATCAGCGCTAACTAAAAAGGCGGTGTTAAAAGCATCGTTACTGGTATTGGTCATTAAACTGAGCCCCAGTTGATTCGCCCACTGCGGTGTCATGGGAACACATAACAATCCCCGCGCTAACGTAATCATTGAGTTTACTGTTTCTGGAGTCACATACTCAGCAACCCCAATCAAATCACCTTCCCCCTCCCGGCCAGGATCATCTGTGACAACGACTAATTCCCCCGCACGTAAATCTGCCAATACTTGTTCAATGTTACTCATTATTCAATCTCCTTCCTATCAAAGTTGGCAGCGCCTAAATTAGACAAGTTGTTGTTCTAATTCGAATAATTGAAGCAACGCATTTGCGCACTCGCTTCCTTTATTACCAGCTTTTCCGCCGGCTCGATTTAATGCTTGTTCGATGTTATTGGTTGTTAATAAGCCAAAAACAAGCGGAATTGGTGCGTTGACTGAAAGCGTAGCTAACTGTTGCGTAACTGCTTCACTAATAAACTGATAATGATCAGTCTCGCCTTTAATAACCGCACCTAAAGTAATAACTCCTGAAATTGCTGGTATTTGCGAGACTAATCTAGCAATCCTGGGTATCTCAAATGCTCCTGGAACTTGATAAACAATCACATTATCATCCATAATTCCCGCCTGTATTAGCGTTTGTCTTGCTCCAATCACCAATCGATCAGTAATAATGTTATTAAATTGTGAAACGACAAGTGCGATTTTAGTTTGCTCATTGAATTTAGTCATTTAATCTACCTCCGATAATAAGTGGTTCAGCTTATGCTTTTTCGTTTCCAAATACTGACGATCATGTTGATTGGCAGCGACTTCTAACGGTATCCGCTGATCGACATGAATTCCAAGATGATTAAGTTGCTGGATTTTATCAGGGTTATTAGTTAATAAGTTAATATTACTAACCCCTTGATTCCTTAAAATGCTAGCTGCAATCTCATAACTCCGACTATCAACCGGCAAGTGTAATTTCAGGTTAGCCTCAACTGTATCCCAACCTTGTTCTTGTAGACTGTAGGCCTTTAATTTGTTCACCAGCCCAATTCCACGACCTTCTTGCCGCAAATAAATAACTGCACCACAGCCTGCAGAATTGATTAATTTAAGGGCATTTCGTAATTGCAAACCGCAATCGCAACGTAATGAACCCAATACATCACCTGTGAAACACTCTGAATGTACCCGAATAATTGGTGACTGAGCAGATTTGAGGTCACCTTTATAAATTAATAATGTTGGCTGGTCTTGATTAGTTTCATAGGCCATAATTTGAAAATCGCCATATGCTGTAGGCAGCTGAGCGTGGGCTCCTACAACTAAAGTATTGTTTGTCATACGCTTGCCTCCAATTGTGATTGCAACAGATATCGAGCCAACACATCCACTTCTAAATTATATTGATGTGCTTTATGTGCCACTAACAAACCAGTATTAGCAGCAGTATAAGGGATTAAATTAACCGTAAATGCTTTCTTGTGAACCTCGGTAATTGTCAAACTAGTCCCATCTATGGCCACTGATCCTTTATATGCGATAAAAGAAGCTAATGGTGCTGGTAATTCGAATATCAGTTTTATCGAATTACCATCTGCAATTTTTTCCAGTAAAGGTATTGTTTGGTCAACATGACCGAGAACAAAATGACCATCAATTGGTTCCTTTAGCGTTAAAGCAGGTTCAATGTTAACCACATCATTAACCTTTATATATTTTAATGTTGTTTTTCGATAAGTTTCTGGCATAACCGTAACTTGCAAACCTAATTCTGATAAGTTTGTGACCGTCAAGCAAACACCATTAATTGCCAAACTACTGCCCACCTGGCATACGATTTTTTTCGGTTTTGCTATCGTTAACGTTAAGGATTCATTTATATTAACAACTTGCAGCACTCTACTTCGGGCTTGAATAATACCAGTAAACATAGTCAGTTACTCCTTTCAAAGACCAGCTTGACATCATTACCTAATTTGTTAACGGAAACCATAGTTAGCGATGTTGGTGAACCTAATTCTTTTCCAGTTAACACCGGTAAAGCATGCTCTCCAAATAATTGTGGTGCAACATAGGTTATTATCTGTTCAAACTGATTTTCTGCAACAAATTGGTTAAAGATTTGGCTACCACCTTCAACTAACAAAGACTGAATTCCCACTGATGATAAATATTCACAGATTTTAGTGGCAGTCCAAACCGGTTTAATAATAACTTTAACGTTATCTGGAACCATTCCCACCTTATTTTTATTAGCTAGGATCCAAGCAGGCGTTTTATTAGTAACTTCTTTGAACAATTGCGCGTCAAAATCGATCTGATTAGCATCATGAATTACCACAAGTCGAATAAACGGAAATCCCGAACTACTTTTTCTAATAGTTAATTGGGGATTGTCGATGGCCACAGTATTAGCACCAACTAAAATTGCTTGGTTATTTTGGCGCCGTCGTTGATTATCAAGGAATGCTTGATTGCCGGTTAATATTGATCGCTTTGTGGTTGAAAAGTTCAGTCGACCATCAACCGTCATTGCATACTTAAGGGTGACAAACGGACGATGATGTTTAAAATAAAACCGGTAAGCATTATTGGCATCCAAAAGAGTATTCAATACAACCACCTTAATTCCGTGAGATTTCAAATATGCCACTCCCTTGCCAGCAACAAGTGGATTAGGGTCAATTTCGCCAACCACTACCCTTTTGATACCAGCCTTCACAATCATCTGTACACATGGCGGTGTTTTCCCGGTATGAGCACAAGGTTCTAGTGTGACGTACATCGTTGCTCCCTCAACGTTGACATTATCTGGAAGATGATTGATGGCATTTACCTCGGCGTGGGGTCCACCGAACACTTCATGATGACCTTTTGACAAAATATGATTGTCTTTGACAATCACTGCTCCAACCATTGGATTCCTCCAAGTTTCAGGCTGGTCTCTCACCGCCTCTGTCAAAGCCTGATCCATGTAAAAAATATGATTCAAGTCAATTCACCTCGTAAAAAAGGCCCCGCAAATGAATGCGGGGCCAGGATTTTATCAAGCTAAAAAAGACTTCATCCGAGTACAGCTATACTAACTGCTGACGGTACGAAATATTAGCATTTTCTTCTCCCATCCAGACTATACTGTCGGTCCCAGAATCACACTGAGTCAACCGCAAATAAATGCGGGTCACGGACTTCAATTCATAAATTGTCACCGTCGGTCGGGAATTTCACCCTGCCCCG
The DNA here is from genome assembly GCF_003864335.1 of Lentilactobacillus kosonis. Classification (GTDB taxonomy): domain Bacteria; phylum Bacillota; class Bacilli; order Lactobacillales; family Lactobacillaceae; genus Lentilactobacillus; species Lentilactobacillus kosonis. Next base: position 343,192 of record NZ_BEXA01000001.1, read on the forward strand.
AAGAAATCTATTCAGTTTTCGCTGACAAGCGTACTACAAAATAAAAATACTGACAACTACCAAGATGATCAATCACCATCTACATTTCAGAATCCATTTCACTTTGTATCAGTTTGCAATTTTTTGTTATAGCTTTATTGCAGGGCTTTAACTAGTATAAATTAGCGGAAACCTACATCAAAAATCGCAAACCAAATTATATAATTTCAATAAATAAATTTGCGTTATCTTCATCGTACTTACTACTAATCAACAAATAAGTGTAAAATTTAAATTAATGAATATAAAAGGAGCTACTCATAATGAACTATCGTACATTAGGTAAACCGGTTTTAAAGTCAGCGAAGTATCTCTTGGAACTTGGCAGCTTGGTGGTCAATGGGGTACCCAATTTAATGAACTCGATGCCACTGAAACTTTGGCTGAAGCTTACGCCAATGGGGTAAATTTTTTCGACACGGCAGATATCTACCAAAATGGTGCTAGTGAACACACTGTTGGCCAATTTCTAAAGCAGCATCCGGATGTACACTACACGACTAAAATCGGTCGTAAAGATCCGCTATCAGTTACTAGTTTCAATAAAGAACATCTTGAAAGTTACGTTGAAGAATCGTTGGCAAATTTAGGAGTTGATTCTTTGGATATGGTCCTGCTTCACTGTCCGCCAATGAGTGTTTATTACATGCCAGAAACTTTCTTTGCCTTAGATGAATTGAAAAAATCTGGGAAGATTCAAAACTATGGCGTCAGTGTTGAACGGGTTGAAGAGGCATTGAAGGCTTTAAGCTATGATGTTTCTGCTGTTGAAATTATCTTTAACATGTTCCGTCTCCGTCCCCGTGACCTATTCTTCGATCAAGCTAAGAAAAACAACGTTGGTATTCTCGCTAGAGTACCTTTGGCCAGCGGATTATTAACTGGTAAATATAGTTTAGATACCCAGTTTCCTGCTGATGATCATCGAACGACTAACCGAAATGGTGAGCTATTTGATAAGGGCGAAACTTTCTCTGGCGTCGATTATAAAACTGGAATTTCGGCAGCAAATGAGTTGAAAAAGCGCTTAGGAACTGATAATCTAGCATCTACAGCTTTAAAATTCATTTTAATGCACGACGCAGTTTCCACCGTAATTCCTGGTGCTAGTAAACCTAGTCAAATTGGCCGTAACACCATTGCTTCTGATCTTCCTGAATTAACTCCTGATCAAATGAATATTGTTCAAGATGTGTACAATAAATTTATCAAGGATCCCGTGGATTATCTCTGGTAATTATTATTACTAATTAAATAATAATTTTTGAGAGTAATTTTATTTTTCATTTTATATATATCAACGTATACTTAGTAATGATACGTAATGAGGAGGGGTAAGTCATGAAAGTTACTATTATTGGGGCCACTGGCAGAGTTGGCTCATCAGTTGTTAGAAAGTTAGCTAACGTACCTGACATTGAAGTCTTTGCCGGTGCTAGACAAGTAGAAAAAGTTCCCCGTGGAGTTAATATCACTCCATTTAAAATTGATCTTCACATTTCACCGGAACTACTAAATGAAGAGTTACCTGATAGCGATGCTATCATTTTCGCCGCTGGTTCAGGTGGCAAAGATTTATTACAAGTTGATTTAAATGGTGCAGTAAAAGTTATGCGTGGTGCTGAACACAAAGGCATTAAACGTTTCATTATGTTAAGCGCTCGTAACTCATTAAATTTAGAATCATTTAGTGAACCAAATATATCGCCAATTGCTAACTACCTAATTGCTAAGCACTATGCTGACAAATGGTTAATGAACAATACCGATTTAGATTTCACCATCTTACAGCCAACTACCCTAACAGAAGAACCTGCAACTGGTAAAATCACCATTGGTCAATACGCTTCTAATTCAAATACGATTGATGATGTTGCTGAAACATTAATCGCAATCCTAAAGAACGATCGGACCATCAGGAAGGTAATCGCTATGAGTAACGGTGACACCCCGATTGAAGACGCAGTTTTTAATTTATAATATTGCTCGCTAAAATATATGTTATGTTTTATAACATGACAACGACGCTACTAATTTTATTTTTAGTAACGTCGGTTTTTTTATTAACAAGCATTCGCATAACTTAAGAATCTAAAAGGTAAGTGACATCCCCAAAATATTTCTTTACTTACCAAATTTTAATGTTAGAATTCTTAACATTAATGAAAAGGGGAGCGATTATATGAACTTAGCCAACACATCTTTTGTCATTCTGGCCAGTATCTTAGTTTTATTCATGACACCTGGTCTGGCCTTCTTTTACGGTGGCCTAGTTTCCAAACGGAACGTTGTTAACACAATGCTTTCAGTTTTCATCATGACTGGTGTCGCAATCTTACTCTGGATAATCTTAGGATATTCACTATCATTTAGTGGCGATAATTGGGGATTTATCGGCAATTTACATAATTTTTTCATGCATCAATTTAATGCTACTTCGCTAACTACAACTAAAATTCCAGAAAGTATTTATTCGTTATTTCAAATGATGTTTGCAATTATTACGCCTGCTTTATTCGTTGGGGCGGTAGTTGGCCGAATTAGATTTAATTTCCTGCTAGCTTTTATTGTGGCTTGGTCAATTTTAGTATATTACCCAATGGTTCACATGGTTTGGAGTTCGAATGGAATCCTTGCCAGACTTGGCACTTTAGACTTTGCCGGCGGAACTGTGGTTCATATAAATGCCGGAATTACCGCATTTGTTCTTTCTGCTTTCTTAGGCAAAAGAATCCACTATGGTGATATTCCCCACACCCACTATAACCTGCCTTGGGTGCTCCTAGGAACTTCGATTCTTTGGATTGGTTGGTATGGATTTAACGCTGGTTCAGCTTTAGCCGTTAATGGGGTGGCAGTTTCATCAGTTATCACCACCACGGTTGCCACGGGAGCGTCAATGATCACTTGGATGACCCTCGATATGTTTATCGCAGGCAAACCAACTTTGGTTGGCGTTTGTACAGGGACCCTCTGCGGATTGGTTGGTATCACTCCCGCTGCAGGTTATGTAACCATTTTGGGGGCTTTCTGTATCGGTATCTTGGCGTCATTAGCTAGTTACTTTTTTGTTTCCCAACTAAAAGATCGAATTGGCATCGATGATGCTTTAGACGCTTTCGGCTGTCACGGAATTAGTGGCATCGTTGGTAGTATTTCAACTGGCTTGTTTGCTACTAAAGCTATCAATCCAGCGGTCACCTCTAACGGTATCTTCTACGGCGGTGGCTGGCGTTTACTCGGGATTCAGCTGACTGCCACTGCCACCACGATTATTTTTGTGGTCATTGCGTGTTCTATCATCATTAAGGGGCTTTCACTTCTTATGCCAATGCGAGTTAACCGCCAAGAAGAAGAGCTCGGTCTTGATCAAGGCGAACATGGTGAAGAAGTTGACTACACAATTGAAATGGCTCAAGATATTGACAGTTATAAGAGTGATCTTAATATTTATAGCAAGGAATTTCGTGGTCAGTTGGAGAAGTTGAATAATTCTTCACTACCTCATTAGAAATTAATAAAAAAACGTGCTAATCTACCTTAATTGATATCTAGCACGCTTTTTTTATTTAGCTTGATGTTTCAAAATATTTTCTAATTGATTATATTGACTAATCATCCATGTACGGTAATTTTTGCCGGCGGGTAATGTTTCCGTGATTGGTAACACTGGAACTCCACTCTTCTTAGCTAAATCAACCATGTTATTCACAGTCTTAGAATCAGCCTGTTTATTAAATACAAAGAAGGCTATTTGGCGCTTCTTAATGCCACTTTGCATATTTTTAATAGTAGTTGGGGATTGATCTACCCCATTCTCAGTGTCATCTTCGAACTTCTGATTGCCAACTTTAAAACCAGCTGCTTCAAGAGCGTAATCAAAGACTGGCTCACTAACATAGACTTCTTTTGACTTCGACTTTTTAGCCAACGCTTTTAAATTAGATACTTTTTGATCAATTGGTTGCAGCGACTTAATATAATTTTGGGCATTTTTTTGGAAATACTTTTTATTTTTCGGTTGAAGCTTTCCAAAACGGACAGCTAAAGCATTCGCCAACTTAGGCATTGTTGCAGGTTTATACCATAGATGAGGATTATCCCCATTCTTTACATTCATCAATGATTCACCGACCTGAATGTACTTAACATTTGAATTATTTTTAACTAAATTATCCATCCAACCATCATAACCAATTCCATTGGCTACTACAACATTAGCAGCCGCAACTGCCTTACCATCATTAGTGGTGGGGGTGTAGTCATGAGGATCGACGTCTGGTTTATTAATAATCTCCGTCACCTTGCCCTTATTACCGACAACTGCTTTGGCAACTTCACCATAGAAATCAGTGGTGGTAACAATGTTAATCTGGCCCGATTTAGGATTATTACCACCAGTTGATGAACAGCCAGCGATTAAAAGCATTAACGAAAACAGTGCTGTAACTAGTGTAATTACCCGTGTTTTTTACCCAAAATATTAATCTCCTCACCTAAATAGTAATCAGTACTCTTTAATAGTATGAGGAATATGGGCTTACTTGTCAATTCATTTTTAAAAATTAGTTATCAAAAAAGCTTCGCAAGTCAGCATAACTTACGAAGCTTTTTCATTATTTACTATCTTTATCAACTGCTACTAAACCACCAGCTAAGTTATTCAAATCTGGCTTGTCGGCCTTAACAATTAGCTGTTCATTAACGAACGCCATCTGGCCAATTTGACTCATTTCTCTACCATAACCAGAATTCTTTACCCCACCGAATGGTAATTCAGGTAATGAAACCATAAAGTTATTTACAAAGACCATCCCAGTCTCAACCTTGGCTGCTACTTCAGCAGCATGGTTGCTATCGCCGCCAAATACAATGCCGCCCAAACCAAACATTGAATCGTTAGCTAACTCAATTGCTTCTTCTTCACTATGAACTTTGTATACGTGAGCAACTGGGCCAAACATTTCCTCACCGTATGCAGGATTATCTTTAGTGATATTAGTGAGGATCGTTGGTTTGAAGAATTGACCTGGTAAATCAATTGGTTCATTTCCATATTCTACGGTTGCGCCTGCAGCAACTGCTCGGTCGACCTGTTGTTGTAGTTTCTTTCTAGCTTTTTCTGAGTTCATTGGTGCCAAGGTTGTCTCATCATCCATTGGATCACCTGGTTTAACCTTAGCGAAGTTCTCCTTTAACTTAGCCACAAATTCATCATATAGGTTATCCATAACGATGAATCGTTTTGATGAAGTACATACCTGACCAGCATTATATAATCTTGCCCGCCAAGCAATGTCATTAACATCATCAATGTTGGCATCTGATAACACGATAAAGGCGTCCATGCCACCCAATTCCATCGTGTTCTTTTTCAAATTCTTACCAGCCGCTTCAGCAACTGAACGACCGCCTCGTTCAGAACCAGTAAGCGCTACTCCTTGAATCCGAGGATCAGCAATTGCTTCAGTAACTTGATCATAACTCAAAAATAAATTAGTTAATGAGCCTTTAGGAGCCCCAGCAGATTCCACAATATCTGCAAACATTTTAGCTGAAGTTGGTGTATTAGAAGCATGCTTTAACAACATGGTATTTCCAACCATAAAGTTAGGAGCAAACACCCGCATAATTTGATAGTAAGGGAAATTCCATGGTTCAACCATCATAATTACTCCAGTAGCATGCTTTTGAATTTCAGCCTCACCGTTAGCGATAGTATCAATTTTGTCAGGCTTTAATAGATCCTCTGCGTGATCAGCAAACCAGTCAGCAATAATTGCACAAAGTTCAACCTCGCCACGTGATTCTCTTAATAATTTTCCCATATCAACCGTTGCGGCTTCAGCTAATTCATCAGCATGATTGCGCATGTTTTTAGCAATTTGATGCAATATCTTTGCCCGGTCAGAAATTGGCTGATTTTTAAATTGCTTGAACAATTGATAACTTGTGTCAATCGCACTCATCAATTCAGCATCAGTGGCTTCGGGGTACTCCTTAACAACTTCATTCGTGTACGGATTAATTGTCTTATATGCCATATTATTAAATTCCTCCTAGTTTGTGAAAAGTTAATTAGTATTATAAAAATAGAAAAGCGGCCAACAAGTGGTCGCAAGATTGGATTAATGGGTTTTAAAGCGTTTTCATTCGCCTTAATTAGACTATAGCACTTTTTGAAAATTGTATCAATATAAAAAGACTCCCTTTTCAAAACTTCTAAAAAGGGGTCCTGTTACTTATATTTTATGAAACTTGTTTTTTAGTTGAATCCTTAATAACGAATACTAATAGCATTGCAATAATTTCTAAAATAAGAAAGGTTAGAAACACGCCCTTAAAGTTGCCATTACCTAAAATAACTGTCGCCACTACAATGGCTGTTGAACCCATAATTTGCCTGATTGTAGCGATAATCGATGAACCATGGGGAATTAGGTCATCCGTTAATGAATTAGCTCCTAACGTGGTTGCTGGCATCATCGCAAAAGCATTTCCAGCTTCCACGACCATCGAACCAATAATTGCTAACCAAACATTATGCAAACCACTAATTGCAAATAATAATAACCAACCTATGATAAATAACCCAAAACCAATCATGATAGTTGGTTTAAAGCCAACCCGATCAGCCATTTTGCCGCTTTGACGGTTAAGCCATGATAGCAATGCGGCTGCTGGAACAAGTGAAAGGCCTGACCATAGTGGTGACATCCCTAAGATCTGTTGATAATATAGGGGCATCACAATTGTGACGGTAATCAAAGACATATATGATAGCGATGTTAAGGCCACTCCTAAATCAAAGTTAGCAATTTTTAAAATATCCAATCTAAGTAATGGTGTCTTTGAAGTCAACTGCCGACGAACAAATAGCCATAATAAAATGATGGAGATAACTAAAATCATCCAACTAAGATAATTACTCATAGTCATTTGTTTAATTTCATTAATGAAATAAAGTAAACCTATGATACCTAATGAATAAAATACTGAAATAAAATCAAATTTACTGGCTTTGATTTCACGAGGACTGATAATAGTTCTCAAAGCTAAAAGAAATACTACTAGCAACACCACTAAAAACAAACCAAAAATTGCTTGCCAGTTCAAAACCTGAAGTAGCACTCCCGAAATAATTGGGCCAACTGCTAAAGCTGAACCCATTACTAAACCAACAGTTCCCATAATGGTGCCCCGTTTTTCCTGAGGTGTAATCTCCAAGATAATTGATTGATATGACGGAAAGAGAATTCCCACACTAATAGCTTCCATCAACCGACCAACCATCATGATTGGAAAGTTAGGAGCAATAATGATGACAATGGTCCCAACTGCAAAAATTCCTAACAATGTTAAATATAATGGCTTAAATTTAAAATTATTCATTAACCAAGGTGACAGCGGCATAACCACCGACATCACCAACATAAACCCAGTAGTTAACCAAGCAATCGTACTAGCTGGTAAATTAAAGTAGCGCATAAACGTTGGGTACGCTGTTGATAACGAAGACTGACTAATTGACATCGTAAAAGTTCCCACAAGTAGCGTCGCCACAAACCATTTTCTTGCATTATCTGTAAGTTCCAAATCAAATTCCTCCAAAATTTAATTTACAAAAAAGCGGAAACCAGAAACCAAGATCGCTTCTGTCTTCCGCGTGTAATCCATAACTTAATATAGATGAAAAACTACTCTCTGACAACCATTACTGAGATAGGTGAATATTTTGCCATGTAAGAAGCTTGAGAACCAAAATATTTTCTGATTCCGGTCTTAGAAAGCGAACCAATAATTAATAAATCCGCATTGACTGCCGGGATAACATTTTTAACAATAGTTTCTCCAGCTTCACCTTCGTCAATTACCATTTCTACGTTCTTAACTCCTGCTCTTAAAGCTAGGTCACGATACTTTGCTATATGTTTAGTTAATTCATCACGTTTACCATGAATATAGTTTTTATCCAAAGCTTCGTAAACATTCATATCTTCATGTTCTAAAATTGAAGTGATAATTAAAGTTGCGTCTGAACTTCGTGCCTCACGAATTGCATATCTAAATGCCAATTGAGCATCTTCAGAATCGTCAACTCCGACCAAAATTCTTTTGAAATTCTTGTTATATTCTTCCTTAGCCATTAAAAAGCCCCCCATAATCAACCTAAAATTTACCATTGTTAAATCTGGCATTTAATTTCCTAAGACAAATATCTCTTACTGATATTATAACTAAACCAGCCAAGTAATAACCAATTTTGCTTATAATAACAATTTAATTTTCATCATTAAGAAAGAGTCTGTGACCGAATCACTCAAACTAAATCAGTCAACTTCACGGTGCCCAGTTTAACTGCCATGTACTAAAGCATTGCAACTAAACTCGACATATAAGATAACAGATACTAATAAATTCTAAAATTATCACAACAAATTAATTCATTTATTCACCTGAGGAATCATCTGCATATTCGCTAACCTGCCCTCCCTTTCGATGAGCTTAACCTCAACAACAATATATCATAACTCAAAAAAATGTACAGAAAATATTTACCAACTTTATGTTAGAAAACCATATAAAAATATGCAAAAATAAGATATAGTTAACCCTATATTAGTTAGCTTCTTTTTAATCCACCTAACTTTTTTTGAGAATTACTCACTTTTACATTGACTTTGATCATCATAGTGGTTATATTTTACGGCGTGCTAATTATACAAGGAGGTTCACTTATGGCATTTTTAGAGTTACATGATATTCACAAATCCTATTATTTAGGAAAAGAAGAGTTCCCGGTGCTAAAGGGTATCGATTTAAACCTAGAACGCGGTGAATTTATTTCAATTTTAGGTGAATCTGGTGGCGGAAAATCTACCCTGATGAATATTATCGGTGGATTAGATCGTAATTTTTCTGGTTCGGTTGTTATTAATGGAAAAAAACTAGATCATAGTAAAGAAAAACAACTTGATAATTACCGACGGAGTACTGTTGGTTACATTTATCAATCTTATAACCTAATCAGTCACTTAGATATCGTTGACAACATTTTGGTCTCATTGAACATGACTAAGTTATCAAGTTCTGAAAAACGTCAACGTGCCATTGACCTCCTTTCTCAAGTTGGCCTAGGTGATCAAATTAAAAAGTATCCTAACCAACTATCTGGGGGGCAAAAGCAACGGGTTGCGATTGCCAGAGCCCTTGCCAGTGATCCTGATATCATCATTGCCGATGAGCCAACTGGAGCACTTGATTCTCAAAATACCAAAGAAGTTTTGGAAATTTTAGACAAAATTGCTGCTGACGGCCGCCTAGTTATCACCGTTACTCATTCACAAGCAGTGGCCGATTATGGAACTAGAATCGTGCATTTAGCCGATGGCCAACTTGATGGCGATACTCGCTTAAAATCAGCTTATCCAATACCAGATAATGAAGAGAAGCTGGAATCAAAACCCCTTTCTGCCGGTGCCAGTTATAACGATGCCTTTAAGCATTTAAAATATAATTTCTGGCGAAATTCACTAATCATGATTGGAACTGCCATCGGACTATTCGCGGTGCTCTTGTTTAGTGGTCTAGGAAATGGGGTTAATGCCTTTATTCAAGACCAAATCAACTCAATGGTTAATCCTAACTCAATTACTGTCATGAAGAATCCATCCGGCAAGAAGTTAAGTTCAGCTGCCTTCCAAGCATCCCTAGGAAAGTCTGCTGGTCAACCTCAAAAGCTAATGTTAAAAGATTCTGAAATTAATAAACTAAACGACATTAAAAATGTTGATAAAGTTGAACCTGGTTATCAGTTATCTAACTTTACTTTATCTCGAGGGCGAAAGAGTGCTAACGGGTCTAATATGAACACTTGGACTAAAGCGATTACTGATAATACCGTAGCTACTGGTCATAAACCTGGCAAAATGAAATTGTTATTGGTAAGACACAAGCTGTTTCACTAAGTAACAGTAAAGATTACAAGAAATTAATTGGTAAAAATATCGTTATCTCCTTCCCTTGGATTAATAGCAATAACCGGCCTGTTCAAGTAAAAGGAACTGTCAAAGTGGTTGGTCTTACCAAAGGTAGCGGTCAAACTGCCGTAGCTGCTGCGACCAATTACTCAACCATGAAGACAATGTTGAAAAATTCAAACGCTGAAACCAAGGCTAACTATGTCTCTGTTAATATCAAAAGAGTACTCAAGTTAAGCAAGCAGCCTCTGATGTCAAAACATTAAAATCAATGGTAAGTACACATTTGGGTCCATTACCGTCGGTGATATCCTTGATACAGTAAATCAATACGTTCAAATTGCGACAATTATTCTTTCAGCAATTGCCGGAATTTCATTAATCGTTTCCGCATTAATGATTATTGTAACAATGTACATGTCAGTATCCGAACGAACCAAAGAAATTGGTATTCTTAGAGCATTAGGTGCTAGAAGAAAAGATATTCGTCGGCTATTTACAGCCGAATCCGTCTTAATTGGACTATTCTCAGCTGCCATTGCGCTAGTGATTGCTTGGGCTGCACAATCTGGATTGAATAGCATGCTATATGGAATCGTTAAGTTCAACATGGTACAAATCACGCCAACCAATGTTATTACAACTATCATTATCGCAATTGTGATTTCATTTATTGCGGCCTTGTTACCTGCTAGAAGAGCTTCAAGATTAAACCCAATTGACGCCCTATCAGCAGATTAGCTAAACTAAATTTAAATTAATAAAAAAAGTCATAACGCCTTAAGCGTTATGACTTTTTTGTAGTTTTTATTTGTTTAACGTTTGCGTAATTTGGCTAGTCCAACATATAAAATTGCCGCTAAAGTCATCGCAACAAAGGTCGCCCCAACCGTATTAGCGATTACTGAAATATTTTTAAAAATACTATAACTAATCACTGAAATTCCCCATACCACAATTGCTAACCAATTAATGCCAAATCGATACCAGTATTTACCATCAACCTTAGTAAATTCCTCAGCGACATAATTTTGATTTGCAATTAAATAATAATCTGCAAGGAAGATTGCAATTTCAGGCCCTAAAAACATCCCGATACCATCAAGAAATGCAGTAAATACCCCCAGAAATGTCGAATAAAAAGGCTGGAATAAAAGTAACAAAAGTGGCAATTATCGTTACTAAAATAATACTGGGCGTTAATCTTAACCGTTTTATCATATTGGTTAGCGCTGATCCAGCTGCCATTAAATTCACGGCGTTAGCGGTGGTACTAGTAATAATAATTACCAGCATCGCCAAGATTCCCAACCCTAATTTACTAGCAATTGTGGATGGATCAGAATTATTAGCATCAAAATGACCTAACGTAATTGCTGTGGCGATTGTTGAAATTGTTCCCACCGTAGTAAACCAGAAGAACCCTAAATTTGCACCTAGGAATGGGGCCCACGTAGCGCTGGTTTTCTTTTTAGAAAACCTGGTAAAATCACTTCCTGCGGTTACCCAAGCTAAGTTAAACGCTGCCAACACATCAATTGCTTGTCCTGAGGTCATTCTGACACTTGCGGCTGGTCGATAAGCCATAATTTCACTAATCGAAACATGCTTAAAAACCACGTAACTTTCCCAAACGACTAACACAAATACTAACACGATTCCCACTCGTTCAATGATTCTGACAGAAAACTCACCCATCGAAGTACTTAAAATATGTAGTACACTCATGATAATAATTCCGAAGAATAGCCCTTTAATTCCTCCAGGTTGACCGTAAACTGGCCAGCCTAATAGGTCATGCAGAATATAACTAATGGAAGTTGCGGCAATAAACGTATTTACCGCTGCCCAACCGATAAATTGCACCAAATTAATTATTGACGGTAAAAAACTACCCCGTAATCCGAAGGAAGCGCGCGTTAAGGCCATTGAAGATACTCCCGTATCATAGCCCATTTTAGCCGCCAAAGCCAAGAGAATATATGATATGACACCCACCGCAATCATTGTTACAGAAGCCGTTGCAAATCCACATGCAGCAATAACTCCGCCGACATACCAAGTCCCATTATTAGCATTTGCACCCACCCAAGTCGCAAACATATCCCAAAATGACTGGTGGCGATGTTCCTTACCAATAATTTCTAACTGCCCAAATTGATTATTTTCCATAATTAGCTCCTTACTAAGAAGTCCCCTTATACCCGAAGGCGTAAGGGGACTTCTTAGTAGTATGGAAAAATCCACACAACGATGCATTACTTAGTCGTTCCTTATAGCCTCACGGGACTAATTAAAGGGTATTTTATAATAGTATACGGGCAATTAAGCAACAACGCAACTACATTATTGGGCTAAGTAACCACCATCGACCGTGAACTCAGAACCAGTTGCAAACTTAGATTCATCTGAAGCTAAGTAAACACAGATATATGCAATATCATTTGGTTCACCAATGTGACCCATTGGTGTTTGAGTTCTTTGTGATTGAGCTTCTTCAGCTCCGGGAATGTCGTCAACTAAAGGTGTTTTAATGTAACCTGGGTGAACAGTATTAACCCGAACATCGTAATCGTTTAATGAACAATGTAGAGCGGCTGACTTAGTCAATAATCTCACGCCACCCTTGGAAGCATTATAAGCAGCTAAATTAGGATCGCCAACAAAGCCTTCAATCGAAGACATGTTAATAATCGATGCGCCTAAATGCTTTATTTTTCATTTTGATAATTCCTAGTTTGGTCCCATAGAAGACCCCATCTAGATTAACTGACATTAGCTTACGCCAATCTTCTGCAGTGGTTTCTTCAATATTTTTAGCAATGGCAATCCCTGCATTGTTTACCAATGTTGTCACTTGACCAAATGCTTGCTCAGTTTGATCAAACAAGTCATTCCATCCTTGTTCATCAGCAGCATCGTGTTTAAAGAATCTAATTTGGTCTGGCGTCCCAATTTCCTGAGCAGCCTTTTCACCGATTTCTTCACGACGACCGGTAATTACCACCTTAGCTCCTTCTTCAACGAACTTCTGGGCAATTGCATAACCAATTCCTAAAGTTCCTCCAGTGACAATCGCAACTTTGTTTTTTAATCTATCAGTCATATCTGTGCCTCCCCGATAAGTATCTTACATGTTAAATATATCACAATGAAATAATATGTGAAAGCCTTTTCAACATAAATTGAAAAAATTTTTCATCGTACGTTATACTTAAGTAAAATCATAATCTAATCTCAAAAAAGGAATGAATAATATGAATGAAGGCATCGTTGTCACTGATATTGACAAATCATTTAATGATAAGCTCGTCCTGGAATCAATTAATTTAACTGCCAAACATCACCAAATATTAGGATTACTCGGTCCCTCGGGATCCGGTAAAACCACTCTTGTTAAGATGATTATGGGAATGACTAACCCCGATAATGGCACTATCACCGTTCTTGGTAACCAAATGCCAAATCGAAAAGTTCTCCAATCTATTGGTTTTATGGCTCAAGAAGATGCATTATATGACAGCCTTTCAGCTCGTGAAAACTTGCGCTTTTTTGCAGAATTATTCCAAATTAACTCACAGAAAGTTGAAAACCGGATTAATTATGTTGCTAGTATCGTTAATCTGGTTCCTGATTTAAATAAGCTTGTCAGTAACTTTTCGGGTGGCATGAAGCGGCGATTATCACTAGCAATCAGTCTAATTGCTGACCCTGAAATCTTGATTCTTGATGAACCTACTGTTGGCATTGATCCAGAGCTGCGCCAACAAATTTGGAAAGAACTTCATAAATACCGCGACGAAGGTAAAGCCATTGTTATCACTACCCATGTAATGGAAGATGCTGCACAGTGTGATCAACTAGTAATGATTCGTGATGGTCGAATTATTAGTTCTGGAACCCCAATAGAGATGGAAAGAACATACCACGTTAATAATTTAGAAGAAGTATTTTTAGCAGCGGGGAGGAACAATTCTAATGAGAATTCTATCAATCACTAAGCGCATCATTAAGGAAATGCGGCGAGACAAACGAACCCTGGCTTTAATGTTTATTGCCCCACTATTCTTATTAACCTTAATGTTTTTCTTGTTTCAACAAAATTCCGACGTAATCGCAACTATTGGCACCCATAATGTTCCAACTGCCATCACTAAACAAATTAAAAATAAACATATTAAAATTTAAAAAAATAAATAATGATCGATCTGCAAAAGCTAATATCCGTAAGCAAAATCTTGATGGTTATATTTATAAAAATGGCCAGCAACTAAAAGTTATCTATCAAAATGCAGGTCAAACCCAAGCTGGTATCATTAAACAATCAGTTAATACAGCTTTAATCAAACTAAAAATCAAGGCCCTAGTAACGGGTAACCACCAGGCAAAAATTGCTATTAAACAGTTACAAGTCCAACTTCGGCAAATTGCCAGTCAGCTACCCGCCAAACTAAAAACCAATACGTTAAAATCACAAACCGCAAACCAATCCCAACCGTTGGATGCGCAACAGTTAACGCTGAAAGAAGGCTATCTATACGGTAATGGCCAAACTAATTTCTTCTCCACGATGTTCCCAATTTTCGTTGGTTTTGTAGTATTCTTCTTTGTCTTTTTAATCTCTGGGATTTCACTACTTCGAGAACGCAGCACCCACACCTTGGACCGCTTATTGGCCACCCCCATTAAACGAAGTGAAGTCATCGGCGGTTATATTGCCGGTTATGGATTATTTGCAATTGTTCAAACTCTAATTGTAGTCCTATTTTGCGTTTATATATTACGAGTTCAAATCTTGGGTAGCATATGGCTAGTTCTATTAACCTGCTTCTTATTAGCGCTGGTTGCCTTATCAATTGGGCTATTCGTCTCGACCTTCGCTGCTTCAGAATTTCAAATGATGCAGTTCATCCCGATTCTAGTAATTCCCCAAATCTTCTTCTCAGGAATCATTCCAGTTGCTAATATGGCCGGATGGCTTCAAACGATTGCTCACATCATGCCACTCTATTATGGAGCTAATGCATTAACTGATATTATTCAAAAATCTGCATCCCTTGAAACTATCTTACCATCCCTAATAATTCTAATCGTTTTCTTTTGTTTTGTTTACTTTCTTAAATATTCTAGGCATGCATCGCTATCGTAAGGTCTGATAATTAAATGCAGCGGCTATTGATATAACAAGATTTAAACTAATAAAAATTTTCTTGCAAAAATTCCTTGACAATAGATTGGAAGATGATTAGTATTATCATTAAATTTTAATGATTCTTTATTTAAGGCTCTGACGAGAAGAGTAACCACTATGTGACTTGCAAAGAGAACCCGGCTGATGTGAAAGGGTGAGGTTAACGGTGGTGAACATGAACTCGAAATAGCCATTTCACAGTTAACGCTGTGGAATCGGGAGCAACCGTTACATTGCCGGAGTATCAACAGGTACTTTTTGAGGTAGTGACTGTGAAGTCATTACAATCAAGGGTGGTAACGCGAAAGCACTCGCCCCTTCATCAGAAATGGTGTGGGGGTGAGTGCTTTTTTATTTATCAATCATTAAAACTAAACTCGCTAATCACATTAACAATCAAAGGAGATTTTTATTATGGCAAAGTTGAAAGTTTTACATTGGATCACACAAAGGTTAAAGCTCCATACGTTCGGTTAATCACTGAGGAACACGGGGAACAGGGCGACGTTATTTCAAATTATGATTTGAGATTAGTTCAACCAAATGAGAACGCCATTCCAACTGCTGGCTTACATACAATTGAACATTTACTTGCCGGTTTACTTCGTGATCGGATGACTGGGGTTATCGACTGTTCACCATTTGGTTGTCGAACTGGATTCCATTTAATCACTTGGGGTGAACATTCAACTACTGAAGTTGCTAAGGCCCTAAAGAGCTCGCTTGAAGAAATTGCTAACGTTACTAAGTGGGAAGATGTGCCAGGAACTGATATTACCAGCTGCGGTAACTACCGTGATCATTCCCTATTTTCAGCCAAAGAATGGAGCAAGAAAATCCTCAATGAAGGCATTTCTGATGAACCATTCGAACGTAATGAAATTTAATTAATTTACCCACTTATAGGAGGAACTATTTATGACAACTACCATCATTGGATTTCCTAGAATTGGTCACCATCGTGAATTAAAATTTGCGACTGAACACTACTGGAAAAATAAAATTTCTCAAGCAGAATTATTCGAGGCTGCTAAAAATATCCGCCAAGCTCACTGGCAAGCTCAAATCGATGCCGGAGTTGACTTAATTCCCGTTGGTGACTTCTCGTTTTTTGATAGTTTACTTGATACTGCCAACTTATTAAATATCGTGCCTGAAAGATATAAAAAGTTAAACCTGTCACCACTTGATGAATATTTCGCTCAAACTCGAGGCCGTCAAGATGAATCAGGTTCAGTTAAGGCTTTATCAATGAAGAAATGGTTCAACACAAATTATCATTACATTGTGCCAGAATTATCTAAGACTACTCAAATCAAACTAGTTGGAACCCAATTATTTGATCAGGTTACTGAGGCCCAAGCGCTAAACGTCCCTGTCAAAGCAGTCATTACTGGTCCCTATACCCTCTTAGCACTAAGTCGCTTTATCGATGGTGCAACTCCTAAAGAATTTATCACTGACTTAATCAGCGCATATCAAGATATATTAACTAAGTTAGCTGATCAACACGTCACATGGGTACAAATCGATGAACCAGCACTTTGTTTAGACGTTAATGCTAGCGACAAACGAATCTTTGATGAATTATACGATGGTATTTTAACTGACAAGCCAGCCATTAAAGTGCTCCTCCAGACTTACTTTGGGGATATCCGAGATATTTACAACGACGTGATCAGCAAAGCATTCGATGGCATCGGTCTTGATTTAATTGAAGGCTCATACAACCGCAAGTTACTATCAGAATCAGGTTTCCCAGCCGACAAGACTTTATTCGCGGGCATCTTAAATGGGAAAAATATCTGGCGCAATAATTATGCCCACACCATCAAAGAGCTAGAACAATTAGATATCGATTCAAACATCGTCTTAAGTACTTCTTGCTCATTACTTCATGTTCCGTATTCCGCTGAAGATGAAACTAACCTTCCAAGTGATGTTCAACAACACTTAGCCTTTGCGATTCAAAAATTAGATGAAATCACTGATCTTGATAAGATTTATACGCACCAAGCTGAAGGCGATACCATCTTAAATAAGAACACTGAATTGTTCGGCTCAGTTAAACACCCCATTAACGAAGCGGTCCGTAACCAAGTAACATCATTGAACCATGATGACTACGTTAGACTACCCATTCGAAGTGAACGGGAACAGATTCAAAGGATGAATTCAGATTACCAATTTTACCAACTACGACCATTGGTTCATTCCCACAAACCAAGGATGTGCGCCAAAATCGGTCTAAGTTCCGAAAGGGCGAAATCAGCCGTGAAGAATACAATCAATTCAATAACGATAAAATTAAACGCATTATTGAATTCCAAGAAAAATCGGCTTAGATGTCTTAGTTCATGGTGAATACGAACGTAACGACATGGTAGAATACTTTGGTGAAAAACTTGATGGCTTTGTCTTCACCCAAAACGGTTGGGTTCAATCATATGGTTCTCGGGGAGTTAAGCCACCCATCATCTGGGGGGATATTTCTCGAACTGCTCCAATTACCGTAAAGGACACTGTCTTCGCGAATAATTTAACTGATAAGTTAGTCAAAGGAATGCTCACTGGCCCTGTAACTATTTTCAACTGGTCATTCCCCCGTGAAGATATCTCGCCTAAAGAATCGGTCACTCAGATTGCTTTAGCTCTTCAAGAAGAAGTTCTCGACCTTGAGAAAAATGACATTAAGATCATTCAAATTGATGAACCAGCCTTACGAGAAAACTTACCATTGAGAAAATCAAACTGGTTCTCAGATTATCTTGATTGGGCAGTCCCTGCATTCCGATTAGTTCACAGTAAGGTTGCCGCAACCACTCAAATTCATACTCATATGTGCTACAGCGAATTTGGTGACATTATTGAAGCCATCGACGCCTTAGACGCTGATGTGATTTCATTTGAAGCATCTCGTGCCGACTTCACATTAATCGATGAATTAGTTGACGCCAATTTCCAAACTGAAGTTGGTCCTGGAGTATACGATATCCACTCTCCTAGAATTCCATCAGTGCAAGAAATTACTGACCTAATTAACCAGTTGATCACCAAGTTACCGCTCGATAAAATTTGGATTAACCCTGACTGTGGTTTAAAGACCCGCTCAGAAACCGAATCTTTTGAAAGTCTTGAAAACATTGTTGACGCAACCAAAAAGGTTAGGAGCGAAATTCATGAACCTAACGGAGTTATCTAAACAAAAAACGGTATTTTCTCTGGAAGTTTTTCCACCCAAAAAATCGACTCCTGATTCAGCAATTTTGGATACTATCTCAAAATTTAAAACCGTTGATCCTGATTTCATATCCGTAACTTTAGGGGCCGGAGGGACTAATCCCCTTGATGGCAACATTGAAGTCGCAGATATTATTCAAAATCAGTTGGGCATCGATGCAGTGGCTCATGTTCCCGGACTTTACCAATCAAAGTCTGATGTGTTGAATCTTCTAGATAAATTAAATGAAATTAACGTTCATAACATTTTGGCCTTACGAGGGGATCGAATCACCGACCGCGAACCAGTTGGCGATTTCAATCACGCAAATGAGCTGGTTGAATTTATTAAGGCTAACCGCCCAGAATTCAATATTCTTGGGGCCTGCTATCCAAATTGTCATAGTGACGCAACCAGTTTTATTGATGATATCGCTAACCTTAAGTTAAAGGTCGACAGTGGCGCTGATCACCTAATTACTCAGTTATTCTTTGACGATGATGCGTTCTATGATTTTTATGAAAAGGCCCGGATTGCTGGAATCAACGTGCCAATCGAGGCAGGCATCATGCCTTGTACAAACAAACGACAAATTGAACGGATCACTTCTATTACTGGAGTCCCTGTTCCTAAAAAATTCCAAGCAATTCTTGATCGCTACGCTGACAACAAAGAAGCCATGCGCGACGCCGGAATCGCCTTTGCGGTTGATCAAATTATCGATTTAGTGTCTCGCGGAGTTGACGGGATTCATTTATACACAATGAACCAAGCCGATACTGCGGCCAGAATCTACAACGAAACCAAATCAGTTTTTAAAGCAACGGAAGTCCATTAAAAAAGCTCGTGGAATTTATGCCCACGAGTTTTTTTACATCAGTAATCTAACACACGCCATCGAAATTACCCCAACGATCACCACAACCATTAAACTTTTTGAGATTACCCCACTAATAATGGTGGGAACTGAAGCAATCAAGTTTTCCACATTAACTCCTGGCCAGCCGCCTTGATGATAAACAAGTAGACTTTCCATAAAAATTGCTGATAAAATTGCAACTGGCACAAAGCTTAAGAAACTCATGACTCCTTTAGATATTTTCACGTTTTTAACAATTCCGAATGGAACCACTCGAAGTAACCAAGTTACAATTCCACTAACAATAATCGTTCCGTATACATAACCATTCATTTCCTTTCCACCACCATTCCAAAGAAACATCCCAGAATCGTGGCCACTAGAATCGCACTATTCCCAGGCATAAATCGCATCAAAATAAAGAGACAAATCATCACAAACCCCGCCACTTCTAAGTGCACAACTATCGGTTTACTATGATCAGAAATCATCTGTAAGTATAGTAACCCAATAAACATTGCCACAACTGCAAAATCTAACCCTAAAACTTTCGGATCAGATACTGCACTACCTAATAATGCACCAATCGCGGTTGCGAAAGCCCATACCAAGTAAGCGATAATATTAGCTGTATTTAGCCAAGAACTATTCAATTTTCGGTCTGTATAGTTTAACTTATTCATTGAGAGCGCAAATGTTTCATCGGTCAAGAGACTTCCAAGGCCAATGCATTTCAGCATACTTTCACTGCGGAGATACGGAGCAACCGTCATACTCATCAAGCTCATGCGGGCATTGATTAGCAATACAGAAATGGCAACGGTGATAATCGGGGCCTCTGCAGTCATCATTGAAACGATTAAGAATTGAGCCGATCCGGCATAGACAACCAATGACATTATGAAAACTGTCAAAATTGATAGGTTAGCCGCTTTTGCGACTACTCCAAACGCTAATCCAACTCCTATGTAGCCCACTAAAGTTGGCCCAACATCTTTAAAGCCTGCTTTAGCAGTAAGTTCTTGATTCACTTATTATCACTCCCATTAAATTAAAAAAGTTTTAATAGTTATTATACTATGATAATCGTATGGCTCAAATAACCACTTATCTAATTCCAGTTTGCAAACTTGATAATCAGGGCCCAGATGTTAAGCTTAATAGTATAGAGGGGTAGCTGTTTAGACCGCATGTCAATCACAGGACGGAGGTTTTTATCATGATTACCCTATATGTATCTTCCAGTAATGCATCTAGTCGCAAAGCTAGAGAATGGTTAGAAGATCACAATATTGAATTTCAGATCAGGAATATGATTAAAGAACCACTCACGCAGAACGAAATTAAACAGCTTTTCTCTCTATCCGAAAATGGTAGCGAAGATCTTGTGTCAACTCGCGCTAAAAAATACAGTGAAATTAAGTCAACAATTAATGACTTTACCCTTTCGCAGTTAATTGATATCTTGGTCAAACACCAAGAATTGATCAAAAGGCCAATCATCACTAATGGTTACATGATGCAGGTTGGTTTTAGCGAAGAAGACATTCGAGCATTCCTGCCCCGCAGTGTACGAAAACAGAATTTAGAATTGTTAACCAAGAAAATGCTAAGCAGTTAAAAAAGACCCTTTAAAGGGTCTTTTTTATATTTAGAATTAGCTTCTCTACTTTATAATTGTTACAATCTAGGTAAGAAGTCGCCTATTAAAATTAGGAGGGTTATCAATGAAAATTAAAAATTATACTAGCCTAATTTGCGTTATAATCGTTGCCATTATTGCATCTACTTTAGAGTTTTTATTTGGTCAGCCCATAATTTCCCAAATCATTATTACCATTGCTGGCTCAATTATTGCTTTGATCATGTTTATTGACATGGTTAAAACCCTACATTCTGGAAAATTTGGGATTGATTTATTAGCAATTACCGCAGTGATTGCAACGCTGGCTGTTTCAGAGTACTGGGCCGCATTAATCGTTCTATTAATGTTAACCGGTGGTGATGCATTGGAGGACTATGCCGCAAATAAGGCTAACTCAGAACTACAAACCCTACTCGATAACTCTCCACAAACCGCACATTTAATCAATGAAAATGCAATTACCGAAATTAAGATTGACCAGGTTAAGATTAACAATCGCCTCCTAGTCAAACCCGGCGAGGTAGTTCCCGTTGACGGCATAATCACTGGCGAAGCAACTGTCGACGAATCGTCGCTGACCGGTGAATCATTACCAATAAATAAACACTCCGGTGATCCAATTATGTCCGGTACTTTAAATCAAGATTCATCTTTTAAAATGGTTGCCGGCAAAACCGCCAAAGATAGTCAATATCAAAACATCATCAAACTTGTTCGGCAAGCTGAGGAACACCCAGCTCACTTCGTCAGAATGGCCGACAGGTATGCCGTTCCCTTTACTATAATCGCTTATATTATTGCCGGAATTGCATGGTACCTCTCCAAAGACCCCGTTAGATTCGCAGAAGTGCTAGTTGTCGCCTCACCTTGTCCGCTAATCTTGGCTGCCCCGATTGCTTTAGTATCTGGTATGAGTCTTTCATCAAGAAATGGCATTATTGTCAAGAGTGGAACAACCTTAGAGCAATTATCATCCGCAAAATCGGTTGCATTTGATAAAACCGGAACCATTACTAACGGCCAGTTAATGGTCGCGGAAACCTATGCCATTCCTGAGTATACTAAAGAACAGGTTCTAAATTTGGCTGCTAGTGCTGAACAACAATCCAGCCATATACTAGCTCGTTCATTAGTCCAGACAGCCACAAGCATCTCTCCCGCCGAAAATGTAACTGAAGTCACCGCTCAGGGAATCCAAGCTACCATCAATGGTGACCTAATCAAAGCGGGTAAATCATCTTTTATTAGTAACCATACTTTCCAACCATCGATCGGACCGCCGTATACGTCTCGATCAATGATAAGTATATTGGCTACGTGGCTTTCGAAGATAATCTTAGACCAGAAGCGAAATCTGTCATGAATGGCCTTCACAAACTTGGAATTCATAACTTATTAATGATTTCTGGAGATAAGCTTGCCATTGCTAATCAAATCGCTAGTAAAGTCGGGATTGATCAAGTTTATGCTGAAAAATTACCCGAGGAAAAGATTCAAGTTCTCCAACAATTGAGCCTTGATGAACGCCCTGTTGTCATGGTCGGAGATGGTGTCAATGATGCACCTTCCTTAGCTACCGCTGATGTTGGCATTGCCATGGGAGTTCACGGAGCAACCGCCGCGTCTGAATCAGCAGACGCGGTCATTTTAAAGGATGATCTATCACTAGTGGAAACCGCTAGAAAAATCGCTGAGCATACGATGCAGGTTGCTAAGCATGCGGTTTTAATTGGTATCGCCATCTGTACCATCCTAATGCTAATTGCCAGTACGGGTGCTATTCCGGCTATTATTGGCGCTCTTTTCCAAGAAGTTATCGATACTGTTACAATTCTATGGGCTTTGCGCGCAAGAAACTATTAAATAAAAAAATGGTCACTCCAGTAATGAAGCGGCCATTTTTTGCATTATTTTTCTAATCTTAATTGCCAACTAATGCCAAATTTATCCGTTAAATTAGCAAATAGTGATGTAAAAAAAGAATCCTGCAATGGTAGGTGAACCTTACCACCTATAGACAGTCGGTCATAAACACTTCTAAGTTCAGCCTCGTCTTTAGTATCAAATAATAACGCAAAATTATTGCCTTGACGAAGGTTACTACCTTTGCAACATCCGCCATCAATATTTTCATATCACCAACCTTGATTGATGAACGAATAACCCGATCAGCATCCTCAGGATTACCACCAAAGTCTGATGCATCCTTATAAGTTGTGACTTGTTTGTCCTCATCAGCAACACCGAACACATCAGCATAGAAATCAATTGCTTCTTTACAGTCACCATCAAAATACAAATATACACTTAAAGACATTTTAACGACTTCTCCATTCAAATAAATTATTACCAGTAACCGAGGTTCTTAGCTAACTTGGCCCGATCGATATCCCGACTTGTAAAACTTCCGCCGCTTTCAGCACCATCAAGGCCATTACTTGAAGCTTCAACTGGTGTCCGCCAATCATATTTGGCAATTGCACTCCCCTCACTACTACTTGCAAACATTAAATCACTTTGATATCCTGTGTGATCTAATCCTAGGGTATGGCCTAATTCATGGGTAATTACCCCAGCCCAATAACTGGTGGGGTTAACTAACGTTGATAATTGGGAATCCATGTATGCATTGGGGTAACGAGAATTTAAGAAACGAGTAGCTTCAATATAAACCGCCTCACCATTATACATACCATCCCAATCCGCATCATCATTAGCCGCCAAATTAACAGTTAGCGTATGGTTATTTTTGGTTCCCATTGTGAACACCGTTTCGTTCAACTCACTGTTCCATTTGCTAATTGCTTGTTGCACATATGGCTTCAGCCGACTATCAGTAACGTATATCCTAGCAATATCGTTTTTAAACATTGATGATGGTGATGTGCGAATAACATTATAAGCCTTATTTAGAGTATTCTGATAAGCACTATATTCTTGAGAACTTAAATTCAAAATTGCACTAGAAGGATCCAAATCAGGTGCATTATTAATTAATTGATTAAGCGTACCTCCTGAAATAATTGGTGTTGTTTCAGGAGTTGGCTTATTATTAGCCGGTGTCTTATCAGAAGTTACCTTTTTGATTTGGACTAAATAGCCACGCCAAATGTATCCTTTGACCTTTTTGGACTTATTTTGAACGAAGTAATAAACTGCTCGCTTACCATTGTTCTTTTTAACAACTACTTGGCGACTAGTATAAAATACTGTCTTTGGATAATTTTTAGCGTTATGTACTTTTTTAGTTAATGCTGACGTCAAATAAATATAACCCTTAGTAGCCCGATATTTTCTGGTACTAAATTTCTGGGTCTTTACCACTTTAGCAGCCGTAGTTTTTGCTTCTGCAGATTGAGATTGGTTGTCAAAATCCGTAGTGAACGCTGCACCGAAAACAAAAATAATAGTGGCTATTCCGAGCAACTGCTGCTTAAATTTGACCATAAAAACCACCCCTTAAATATTGTTATTTAATCCAATATAACATATTTAGAGGTGGCTATATGAGTTATGAGCACGATTAAAATTAACTAACGATGTGTGTGCTACCATCACCATTTAAAATACTAATCGTATCGTTCAACGCGATTTCAACCATGTTTTTTACTGCAACATCAGTATAAAAGCCAATGTGTGGGCTAACGTTCACGTTAGGCATATCCAATAATTTTTGCAGGTTTGCGTTTGAAATTTTACCATCTAAGTCTTTGCCCACTGTGGCACTTTCGCCTTCATAGGTATCGATCGCTGCGCCAGCAATCTCATGCTTTTCTAAAGCAGCAACTAAGTCTTCAGTTTTTACAACTGGTCCCCTTGATGCATTGATAAAGAAGGCACTAGGCTTCATTTGTTTAAAGACTGATTCATCAATCATATGATGAGTTTCAGCCGTCAGTGGTGTATGCATGGTAACAATATCTGCGGTTTTGAACACTGTATCATGGTCAACATATGTGAGCGTATCATTTAACTCAGGTCGCTTAATTGGATCAGCAGCAATTACGGTTGCACCAAGAGCTCTGAAAATTCTAGCCACAGCACTACCAATTTTACCAGCCCCAATAATTCCAACCGTCATATCATGAATCTCACCTGATTCGATGCCATCCCAACTAAAGTTACTATCATATTCTCGCGCAGTCACAATTCCCATATGACGAACTAACCACATTGTGTGCGCTAAGACCAACTCACTAACTGAACGGGGCGAATATGCCGGTACATTGGTAACGACCAGATTATTTTTCCGAGCAGCATCTAAATCGGCAATTTCGTAGCCGGTAATTCGCAAACCGACTTGCTTAATCCCAAATGAATGCAGTTGTTCATAAACCTTTTCTGATCCGAGTGACCCATGCTGCTGAGTAATAATTCCATCATACCCATTCGCAAGGGAAACCGTCTCATCGTTAAGCGGAACGTGATTCATTGCGATTTCAACATTATGATTTGCTTGGTAATTTTTAATATCCTGTTCTTCATCTGACCTAACGTTGTACATCAAAATTTTCATTTTGGATATCTCCTTACTTAACTAACGCATATGCTTTAATTCGGTTAACTGCTTCACGCAAATCAGCCTCACTAGCTGCGTAACTGATTCGGACGTATCCCTCACCACCAGGTCCAAATGTTGCTCCCGGAATGACAGCAACCTTAGCATTTTCTGCTAATTCATAACAAAAATCGACACTATTTTGATTCATACTAGCTGGAATCTTAGCGAAGATATAGAAAGCTCCCTTTGGGTTAGGACAGTCGAATCCCGCTTCAGTCAGTCCTTTAACCAGAATTTGTTGTCGTTTAGCATATTCTTCTTTCATCGGAAGCGCATCATCCATTCCATTGGTGAAAGCTTCAGTTGCGGCTCTTTGGGCGTTAGTCGTTTCAGAAGTTACAGTAAATTCACTTACTTTACCAACTTCAGCAATGATGTCTGCAGGGCCACAAATGACCCCAATCCGCCAACCAGTCATTGCGTGAGATTTAGATACCCCATTAATAACCAACGTCTGTTCAGGCAAAACGGTTCCCATGGAAACGTGCTTCTTTTCGTAAGTTAATTCACTATAAATTTCATCACTAATCACGAAAATATCATGGCGTTTAAGAACCTCAGCGATTTTTCCAAGTCTTCTCGCTCATATGTAACCCCAGTTGGATTAGTTGGGTAGTTTAAAATCACTGCTTTAACTGTATCCTGATTTTCTTCGATGGTTTTAGCTAATTTTTCTGGTGAGAGGATAAAGCCATTATCAGAAGTATCTATGAAAATCGGTTTAGCGCCGTTTAACTGAGTAATCGGAATATAAAATGGGAAAATCGGAGTTGGAATGATTACTGAATCACCTGGATTTAGCATGGCAGTTAACGCTGAGTAAATTGAACCGGTGGCCCCGGCGGTGATCAAAACTTCAGCTTCCGCATTGTAATTCAAATCGTACTTTTGGTGCATGTAGTTTGCCGCAGCCTCCCGAAGTTCAATGATTCCGTGGGAATTGGTGTAGTGACTATCGTTGTCATTAATGGCGTCAATCGCTGCCTGTTTAATGTGATTTGGCGTATTGAAGTCTGGTTCTCCAAGAGTTAACTTAATGATGCCTTCGATTCCTGAAATTTGCTTATTGAATTCCAAAATTGACGATGGCTTCAGTTGTGTTACCTTTTTATTCATTCTTGCTACTAATTCTTTACTCATCTTAATTTCTCCCTTCAAAAAAGCCCTAGCAATCTTAATCGACTGCTAGGGCTTGTGATAAATTTCTACCAATCCCACGCAGTCATCCTGTGATCTGCGTGGCCGTTAAATTCCATCACGAAATTCTTTTGGCTAACAGATCATTTCTGAAAAACCAAAAGTATAAATAACTATTCAACTGAGTTTGATTGTGTTTGTTCATAGTTCAAAACTCCTTAGAATAAATTAATTACCATTCCTACTGCATTGATTCGGCAAACTTAGTTTTAATGAAATCAGCCGAAGTTTGTAACTTCGCCAATTCTTCATCAGTTAACTTAAGTTGTAATTGCTCCACAATCCCGTTGCGGCCAACAATTGCCGGATATGATAAATACGTATCCAGTTCCTTACGATAATTAGAAACTGGTAATTCTTCATGGGCATCATTCAAAACAACGTTAGCTAATCGAACCGCGGCAGTTGCCACGCCATAATTAGTATATCCTTTGCCTCGGAAAACTACATAGCCACCGATACGAGCATCGTGATCAATCTCATCTAGATTTAAACCACGTTCAGTAGCAATCTCGGTTACTGGTCGACCCAAAGCTCGAACCGTGGACCAAGCTGTAAATTGTGAATTCCCATGTTCCCCTAAGTTATAACCAGTAACTGAACGCGGATCAATATCTAATCCCTTAGCCACTGCTCGCTTCATTCTCGCTGAATCGAGTAAAGTTCCAGTACCAATTACTTGGTTTTTAGGTAATCCCGTCACTTCTTGGTAAATTGATGTAATGACATCCACCGGATTAGTAATCGCAACAATCACCCCATGGAATCCAGATTCTTTAATCTTTTGAGCAACATCCTTTACTTGAACACTCGTAAAAGGTAGTTCTGCGAATCGGTCATCACCAGCGTTATCCTGAAGCTTGATTTGACCGACTGCAGAAATAATAATATCTGCATCAGCTAACGCTGAATAATCGTTAACCGTAATATTGGTATGAGTAGGTAGATTAGCCATAGCATCTTCAAAATCAATCGCATCGGCTTGAACCTTTTTCTCATTTGTATCAATTAGGACTAAATCATCTGCTGATCCTGATGAAACTATGTAATGGGCAACCGTTGAACCGACGTTACCCATTCCAATTACTCCAATTTTCCTTGTCATTAAATCACCTCAAAGTCGTAAACTACTAACAGTTTATTACTTGAGCAAAGTGTTTTCAACAGTAAATTTTAATTTTTCTAATTTTATTTTTAATTATCAACTTATTTTAAATATGCATATTTATAATTCCACTGTGTTCCAGCGGTATTATGAATGATTCCGTGAATCGTTGGCTTTTGCAAATAAGCGGTAACTTGTTGATAAAGTGGGGTTAACCCTTGATCTTTATTTAGTGCCCGACTGGCATTAACTAAGTCTTGCCAGCGCTTCTCTGACGAATTTGCATCTTGATTATTGGCTTTGGCAATTAATTTATTGTAAGTAGGATTGTTATACTTTCCATAGTTATAAGAAGTTCCAGCAACCGGAATTTGAAGATGGGAAATTGGGTCATTAAAATCAGCTCCCCATCCTGATAAACTAATGTCGAAGTCACCTTTCTGGGTTTGTGAAGTGGCAGAATTTCCAGGAATGGCGCGAATATTTAGTGTTAATCCTGGTAATTCTTTTTGTAGTTGCGCCTTTAAGTATTGCGTTACAATACTTGATTCTGGATCATCGTTGGAAGCCAGTAGTTCAAAATTAACTTTTTTCATTTCTAGTTGTTTCAAGGCTTTTTGCCAATACTGTTTAGCCAATGCCGGTTTATAATCCACCGTATTCTTAACCACCTGCTCCTTAGCAAAATCTGTCCCAGTCTTAGGATCAGTAGCAACTTTTTCAGGAACTAAGCCAGTTGGTGTTGAGGAACCATCACCCAGAACCTTCTTAGTCAACTGATCACGATTAATGGCTAAAGAAATAGCTAACCGAGCGTTTCGATTGTTGATAACCTTACGTTTGGTTGTATTCTCATCAGCAAAGTTATACTTCAAAAATGTATTGTATGAATATGGATATTGTCGATATTCCTTATTATTCTTAAAGTTTTTAACCTGTTCAGTTGAAAGTGGGGTTAAATCAAGCTTGCCTTGTTGATAAAGATCAATTCCCGTTGATGGATTTTGGACCACCGTATAGTTGATTCGGTGCAATTTGACCTGCTTTTTATCCCAATATTGGTTGTTCTTTACAAAGGACCATTTATTACCAGTTCCAGTCCAATCAACCATTTTAAAAGGTCCTGAATATAACATGTATTGGGACTTAGTGGCGTATTTGTTGCCAACTTTATTAATGAAATTTTCGTTTTGAGGGGCGAATAGTGGATACGCCATTAACACTTTAAAGTATGAAACTGGTTTTTCTAGTTCAACCACGACCGTATGTTTACCGTTTGCGTGAATTCCTAACGTGTCAGCGCTGGCTTTGCCATTGCTGATTGAGGTTGCATTTTTAATACTATCAAATAAGTATGCATATTCCGATTTAGTTTTAGGATTGATTGTTCTGCGCCATGAATAAACAAAGTCTTGAGCAGTAATTGGATCTCCGTTGCTCCATTTAGCAGCTCTAAGATGGAAGGTCCATGTCTTGCCATCCCTTGATACTGAATATTTATCAGCTAATCCGGGAGTTGCTTTACCATTTTTACCTAATCTGAAGAAACTTTCAAACACATTTCCTGTTTGCCCATAACCAGTTGATTTAGAGATATCAATCGTATCTAAGGGTGCAGCGGCACTTAAGTTTAACGTTTGGTCAGCCACATTCTTGGTATCTGACGTTGGTTTGCGATTTGCGATGGCATAAACACCAATTCCCACGACCACAACTGCAATTACTGTACCCAATAATCCTTTTTTATTCATCAATAATTCCTCCGATTTATATTATTTAACGCTTATTTCTATGCATCGGACTACACATATAATCAACCATCCCTTCAAATTTAAAATTAAGCAGAAAAAAAGTGCCTAGTATCAGATACACTGATACTAGGCACTTCTAATTATAATTAGTTAGACTAGCCCATAAAAAAGCCAGTCAAAAAAATCCTAATTAAAACTTCAGAAAAACCACAATCAGCGCGCACTAATACTAAACACATTGAACAACACATAACGTTAGTAACAGTTTTGCACATTTGCAGTTTCCCCTTTCGTCTACTTATTTGAATTAAGAATAACCAAAACTATTTTAAATGTCAATTTTATTTTATAAACTGATGGCCATATTTATTTATACTCATCCCGAGAAATCCGATTAAAGTATCTAACATAATAATTTTCATTAGTTTCATCATACGTGATTTTAGTCACGCTGCAATTCGCTGGTTCTTCAATTGACATCAAATCGTCATCATTATTGGTGGCTGCAAGGACAGCAGCTTTTACTGTAAATCCATGAGTAACAACAATTAGGTTACCAGTCGGAAACTGCTTTGCATAATCCATCATAAATTGTTTAACCCGATAGATAACTTGCTGGAAAGTTTCCCCATTTGCAATCGCTGCGTATGCTGGTAAGACATCATTCAATACCGGATCAAATAAATCTGGAAAGTTTGATTGTAATGATGCATTAGTTTGACCGTCCCAGTCACCATAAGAAATTTCCAGTAATCGATCATCAGTCACCACTTCCAAGTTTGCGGCTTGGTTTAATATATTTGCAGTATCTATTGTTCGTTGAAGCGGACTAGCGATTACCAAATCAGCAAAACTTATCTCAAAGTGGTCATGCAATTGATTTGCCTGTTGCCGACCAACATCGTTTAAATTAGTAATTTCAGTATTAACAATCCCCTGTTTTAACCCTGCTTTGTTAGCAGCGGTTTGACCATGACGAACAAAATAAAAATTAGTCATTGGACACCTCCAGATATCTTCTAGCCTAATTCTGCTGGATATTCTGATATTGGTCAAGTAATGTTTACGAATTTAAACTTCACTCGGAACTTTGAATAATTTAAAATACACAACAAAGTTAATCATTGTTAACCCCAGGACCAATCCAAATGCCAATTGACTACCTAAACCGATATTTTGTACGGAGGTATTGCCAGTAATATGAACTCCAGTCATTAATGCAGCCATAATCGTCGTCCCGACCGATCCAGCTAATTGCTGGCCAGTATTATAAATTGCATTAGCATCATTTCTGAGCTGTTGGTTCATTACCTTTAGTCCATAAGTCATCGTGTTTCCATAAGCCATTGACCGGCCAATACTAAAAATCAGATATAGCATCACAATTATTGGAATGGTCATCTGCACACCTAAAATCAGCATGGCCAACATCGAAATCGCAACTAATGAATTACCAAGATATAGCGGTAGTTTACCGCCGAAATGATCAAGTAGATATCCATAAAATGGCTGACCAAAACCATTAAAAATACTCCCTGGTAGCAAAATTAAGCCACCAATTAATGAACTTGAGTGATTTACCAATTGAGCATAGTTGGGCAATAAAAAGTTAATTCCAATGTTACTCATCTGCAAAAAGATGTATGGAAAGAAACTCAACGTAAAAATCGTGTCTTTAAAAATTCCGAGGTTAAATAAAGCTTTCATGCTGTGCTTCGATTGCTTATAAAAAATCCCAAACATCACAATTGCGATTACCCACAAAACCGCAAACTTAATTATCCCATTTGCGCTCATGGCAAGATTCAATCCTAAAATCACCGCAATAATTCCAATTGACAAGACTCCGAATCTGGCCCAGTCAAATTCAATTTTAGTAGTTGGAGAATACTGCTCAATTACTCTTCTACCTATAAACAAAGCAATCAATGCAATGGGCAACGTTGACCAAAAAATTAATCGCCAATCTGAAATATAAACCATCAGTCCACCAAACGATGGTCCAACTGCTGGGGCAATCAATACAATCATACTAGCAATTCCTAAATACACCCCAAGTTTTTTCGAGGGACAATTTCCAACATCACATTAGTCATTAATGGCCCAGAGATTCCCACACACCCGGCTTGAACAATCCGGCCAAGTAACAATAGCCAAAAATTGGGAGCAAAGATACACATTAAATCACCAATAATATATAGACCAGAAGCTGCTGTAAATAGCGTCACGTTTTTAAATCGCCGCTTTAAGAATGCCGAGGTAATCATAATCAATGCTACCGTCAGTAAATAACCGGTCGTTACCCATTGAACAGTATTCATATCAACATCATATGTTTTCATCAATGCCGGAAATGTCACATTCATCGACGTCTCGGTCAACACCCCAATAAATGTGACTGTCGCAATCACAGCAATGGCTAAGAAAGACTTTCTGGTAAGCCTGGGTTCACTGTTCATCAATTTTAAAGCCTCCTAAATTTATGATTATTCGTTTGCTCTGTATTTTTATTCAAATTCCAAAATCATGAATTTCTTAGTTGCAATTTAAATTAAAGTTTGGTAAGTTTTATGTATACTAAATGAGGAGGACGTCACATGTTAATTAATCCATTACAAAACTTAATCTCATCCTCCTGGTCCACTCAATAATCTATGTGGGCTTAATTTTGGTTGCAAAACACAAAATCAACGGTCTCGCGTAGGTTATTAAATTAACTTCTGCGGGACCACTAACATGACAAGTGGGTCTCACAGAAAATCTGTGAGGCCCTTTTTATTTTACCTAAGGAGTGGAAATGATGAAGATTTACAATTATGCTGCAGGACCAGCCAAGTTACCTGACCAAGTTATTAACCAAATCCAGGAGGAACTCCCTTCTGTGCATGGATCTGGAATGAGTATCCTTGAGATTTCTCATCGTTCCGCTCTGTTTGAAAATATTCTCGC
Organism: Lentilactobacillus kosonis; assembly: GCF_003864335.1. GTDB lineage: Bacteria > Bacillota > Bacilli > Lactobacillales > Lactobacillaceae > Lentilactobacillus > Lentilactobacillus kosonis. The sequence continues at coordinate 375,689 of NZ_BEXA01000001.1, forward strand.
TGACGCCCAACAAGACCTTCGAGAATTGATGGGCATCCCCGATAACTACCACGTGCTCTTTTTCCAAGGTGGTGGAACCGGTCAATTTGCGGCCGCACCCCTAAACCTAGCAACTAACCACCGCAAAATTGCTCTCTTAGATAGTGGCCACTGGGCTACTCGAGCTGGTGATGAAGCCACTAAGCTTGGATTTTCAGTCGATACATTGGCCTCAACCAAGGATAACCACTATCAATCACTTCCCCATCTGGACGATAAACAAGATTTAAGTGGTTATGACTATCTTCACTTAACCATGAATAACACGATTGAAGGTACAGCATACCATCAGCCGGAACTGCCAAGTAACACAGAGTTAGTTGCTGATATGTCATCTAACTTCTTAGCAGAAACCTATAATGTAGCCGACTTTGGCTTAATTTTTGCAGGTGCGCAAAAAATCTCGGTCCGGCTGGGGTGACGGTAGTAATAGTCCGCGATGACTTAGTTCATGAAGTTAAAAATGTGCCTAGCATCTTAGATTACAATCTATTTGTAAAGAAAAATTCACTATACAATACCCCACCAGTTTTTCCAATCTACGCTGCCGGTTTAGTCCTTAAGTGGCTTAAGGACCTCGGTGGCATTTCAGAAATGCAGAAAATCAATGAACAAAAATCAAAATTACTATATGATTTTCTCGATCAATCAAACCTGTTCACTAACCATATTACTCCTAGTGACCGGTCACTAACCAATATTCCATTCACAACTGGCGATGACCAGCTAGACGCACAAGTCATCAGCTCAGCGACCGAACATGGCTTAATGAGCCTAAAAGGACATCGAAGTGTTGGCGGTCTTAGGGCCAGTCTATATAATGCAATGCCACTTGAAGGGGCAAATGCCCTAGTTGAATTTTTAGCAGACTTTGAACAGCACCACAAAGGGGGACATTAATTATGTATCAAATCAAAACTTTTAACGCAATTGCTCCAGAAGGCCTTGCGATTTTCAATAATCACTATGAAATCAATAAAACTGAAGACGCAGATGCTTACCTAATTCGATCAGTCGATTTACACGACCATGAATTCCCTAAGAATTTAAAAGTCATTGCCCGGGCAGGAGCTGGCTTTAATAACATCCCATTGGACAGAGCTACGAACCATGGAATTGCAGTCTTCACGACCCCTGGAAGTAACGCCAATGCGGTTAAAGAAGTTGTCATTGCAATGTTGATTGCTGCATCTCGAAATCTTTTCGCAGCTGCCGCTTACTCGGCCAAAAATAGTGGGGCTGATATTTCGCTTAGAGCTGAAAAAGACAAAACTAAATTTAACGGTGAAGAATTAACTGGTAAAACACTAGCTGTTATTGGAGTTGGCCACGTTGGGTCACTAGTAGCCAATGCTGCAAATGCCCTTGGCATGAAGGTTATCGGTTATGATCCATACCTATCAGCCGATGCCGCATGGCAAATATCAATGGCAATCAATCGAGCAAACACTTTCAATGATGCCATCAAGGATGCCGATTTTGTCACTATCCACGTACCAAAAAATTCAGAGACCACTGGCATGATAAACACCCAAACAATCGCGGCAATGAAGCCAGGAGCCACATTACTAAACTTTGCTCGTGGTGGCATTGTTGACAACGAAGCCGCCATTGATGCTTTAAATACCGGCCAATTGACTTCATACATGACTGACTTTGGCGACGATGTTCTATTAGATCGAGATGACGTCGTAATTACTCCCCATATTGGTGGATCAACTGCTGAAGCTGAGGTGAACGGTGCCACCAAAGGAGCCACTACGATTATTGACTATTTAGAAACTGGTAACGTTCACGATTCTGTTAACTTACCAAGCCTAGCAGTCCCTTTTAACACAGAATACCGAATCACTATTATCCATGAAAACATCCCTAACATGGTTGGTCAAATTACAACCGCATTAGCCAACGAAAATATTAATATCGAGAGCATGTCAAATGCGGCAAGAGATAAAGTTGCTTACACCATTATCGATACCAATCATCTTCAAACTAAACAAGTTGATGAGCTGGTAACTGAGTTAGATAAAATCAGCTCAGTTTATCGAACCCGAGTAATTGAAAAATAAATAAAAAACGAGAACTGCGATTACTGCAGTTCTCGTTTTTATTGATATACCACCTGGCCATCAACCATTGTTAATACAGTTTGGCCGAATACTTTCTCACCGATAAAGGGTGAATTTTTACCTTTAGAAGCAAATTCGGTTACCTTAATTTCGCCTTCATGATTTAAATCAAATACTGCAATATCTGCAGGCAATCCAACTGCCAGCTTGCCTGCCGTCGCTAATTTAAATACTTGGGCTGGTCTAAGCGCCATCCAATTAATTAACTGTCCGAGAGTAAAAATACCAGTTCTAACAAAGTACGTGTACAACATTGAAAATGCCGTTTCACTGCCAGTGATTCCAAATGGTGCATCACTAATTGGCTGCTTCTTCTGCTCATAAGTATGAGGCGCATGATCCGTCGCAATCATATCAATGGTGCCGTCAAGCAATCCACCAATTAAAGCTTGGCGGTCGCTTTGACTTCTTAACGGTGGATTCATCTTAAATAATGAATTATCTTCTATAATGTTATCTTCCGTTAGTAGCAAATGATGCGGCGTTACTTCGCAAGTTACGTTAACGCCCCGCCGCTTGGCTTCTCTGATAATTTCAACTGTGTGTTTGGAAGAAACATGGCACACATGATAGTGAACCCCAGTAGCTTCAGCTAGCGTTAAATCTCGCGCAACTTGGGCGGTCTCACTAACCCAAGGAATTGGTTTTACCCCGATCCTTTGAGCGGCTTCTTCAGCCAAGGCGCCATTAGCTGACAATGAACTATCCTCAACGTGGGCCACTAAACTCATGCCTAGCTTGGCGATTTCCTGCATTGCTTGATACATAGTTTCACTAGTCTGAATTCCGCTACCATCATTGGAAAAGGCAAAGGCGCCTGCTTGTTTCAAACCTGTAAAGTCAACCAGTTGATTCCCACGACGATTTTCGGTAATTGTTGCATATTGTAGGACCTTAATTAGCCCTTTATCTTTATTCAATTTAATTTGGTCAGTTAAGTGTTCCACCGTATCTGGAGTTGGGTCTAAATTAGGCATTGCCCCAACCGTGGTATAGCCGCCATGAGCTGCCGCCATCGTTCCAGTTCTAATGGTTTCTTTATCATTAAAACCAGGTTCCCGATAATGGACATGGACATCTACTAGCCCTGGAGAAACAAATTTGCCTTCAACATCAATCGCTTGATCAGCGTCAACCACTTGATCCGGCATGGTAATTGCAGTAACCAACCCATTTTCGATTAACACATTTTGAGAAATCAACTGGTCATCAACTAATAATTTTCCATGAGCAATCAGAGTTTTCATTTGGCCTACTCCTCAATCAATCCACGGTATCTAAGCATACTTGCTAGAATCGCCATTCGGATAAATACGCCATTTGTCATTTGGGCAAAGATTCGAGAACGGTCACATTCAACTAACTCATCAGCAATTTCCACATCCCGATTAACTGGTGCCGGGTGCATAATAATTGCCGAATCTTTCATTCGGCTTTCTCTTTGGTGAGTTAATCCATACATTTCATGATATTTTTCATCGGAAAACGTGCCATTTTCGTTGTCAGCTAGCCGTTCATGCTGAACTCTTAGAAACATCATAACGTCCATCTCAGCAACTAGTTCATCAATTTCATGCCATTCGCCATATTCCGCGAAGTCTTGATTAAACCACTTTTGAGGACCACCAAAATATACCTTGGCTCCTAATTTATTGAGAACTTCCATGTTTGACCGAGCGACCCGCGAGTGAGCCAAGTCACCAACAATGGCGACTTTCAATCCTTTGAAATAACCAAATTCTTCATAAATGGTCATCATATCTAGCAATGATTGCGATGGATGTTGGCCAGAACCATCACCACCATTGGCAATCCCAACGTGAACGTTCGCATCTTCAATCAAGTCTTTGTAGTATTCATTCTTACGGTCCCGAATGGCAACTAAATCCACGCCAATTGCCTGCATGGTTTTACCGTATCAGCCATCGATTCACCTTTACTGAGTGAGCTGCTTGCTGGATCAAAGTTGACCACATTAAGGCCTAACTTTCTTTCAGCCATCTCAAAACTCGTATGAGTTCGGGTACTATTTTCAAAAAACATGTTGGTTGCATAAACTGGTCTAGTTAATGATACCTGTTTGCCTGCTTTGAATTCAGAAGCTTCTCTAATAAATTCCAAAACATCGGCAGCACTTAAATCTTCCATGCTTAACACATTCTCAAAACTAAGGGTGTTGGTCATTTCCATCATGGTAAATTCCTCCTAAAAGTGGCTAGCCGTGCTTGCAAAGCGCCTAATCTAGGTTTCACCCGTAGTATTAATTGCGTTTGCTCTCACGGGAGCAAATTAACTTATATTTAATTCCAAAAGAAAACAGCCTCTTTACCGACCGTGGGTAAAAAGGCTGTTTTTTACACGGAACATAACGGTCCCGTTGCAATAAAACTTTAGCTGCGATCCTTTTTAACCTCACGGGGTTATTTTTAAAGGCAATTAACTTTACAAGAATATTATTATACTTCAGCTAATAACACAACCCCTAAAAATATTTTTTGACCTGTTTATTTATCCAAAATTAATTTGTGATAACTTTCCTCAAAAATAATATAAGAATATCCCTTGCAAATAATCACTTTTGACGGAAATCGACATTATAATAATTATGCACATATATTTATAAATAACGTATATTTTTCCATTTTTAACATAATTTTCGTATATTTAATCTTGACAAAGTCTAAGCATCAATTTATCTTTGATAATCAAATACTCAAACTAGATACGGACGATACTTCAGGAGGTTAGAAAATGAAAAAATATTTAACTTTGGCTGATGGGCAAACCTTTATTGGTGAAGCCCATGGAGATAAAACAGCAGAGATTGAAGGTGAACTAGTATTTACCACCAGCATGACTGGTTATCAAGAGACCATTACTGACCCATCCTATGATGGACAGATCATCCTATTTACTTCACCTTTGATTGGTAATTACGGAGTTTCCGAAGGAATTAATCAATCAAGTTCCATTACTGCCCGGGCAGTCATCGTCCGAGAAATGACTGCCGAGGTATATCACTATCAAAGTAAAACAACTATGAATGATTTTCTTAAAGCTGCCGGGGTTCCCGCAATCAGTGGCATTGATACTCGCCATCTGACCAAAATCATTCGTCATTTTGGTACGATGAATGCTAGTTTAACTAATCAACCTGTTAGTTATGAACAAATCGCAAACCTCTCAGAAACCAGTGGTTTCCGAACAAATATCACTCCAAGTTCATCGAATCGTCCCGTTGTGGTAATAGATTTCGGGGTTAAAAATAATATCGTAAAATTACTTCAGGCGCAAAACGTTCCAACTACAGTCGTCTCGCCTAATTCAACATTAGCAGATATCAAGGCATTAGAACCATCCGGAATTCTATTATCTAATGGACCTGGCGATCCAACTGACTACACCGAATTGTTGCCAACTATTCAGGCCCTGCAGGAAAAGTACCCGATCTTTGGAATCTGTCTCGGCCACCAATTGTTGGCGCTCGCTAATGGTGCAACTACTTACAAGTTGCCATTTGGTCATCGCGGAATTAACCACCCAGTCAAAGATTTAACAACCGGCAACATTTTTATTACTTCTCAAAATCATGGTTATGCCGTCGATGTGGATTCACTAGCCAATACGCCACTTGAATTAACCGCAGAGGACGTTAACGACAAAACGTGTGAAGGTCTCCAATATCCTGGAAAACCAGTCTTTTCAGTTCAATTTCACCCCGAAGCCGCACCAGGACCTCACGAAGCTACAAAATTATTCAATAAATTTGTAAATTACGTCCATGGAGGAACTACTAATGCCTAAAAGAACAGATATTCACAAAATTATTATTATTGGTTCTGGTCCTATCGTAATCGGTCAGGCAGCAGAATTTGATTATTCTGGTAGTCAAGCCTGTCTTAGCTTACGTGAAGAAGGTTATGAAGTGATCCTAGTTAATTCTAATCCGGCCACAATTATGACTGACGATGAGATTGCCGATAAGGTTTATCTTGAACCCCTCACCGTTGATAGCTTAAAAGGCATCATTACCAAAGAAAATCCTGATGCAATCCTACCAACTTTAGGCGGGCAAACTGGCCTTAACTTAGCAGTTGAGCTTAGCAATGACGGGATTCTCAATAAATATCACGTTGAATTACTAGGGACTAGTATTGAAACAATTAATCAGGCTGAAGATCGCGAAGCATTTAAAAATTTAATGAACGAATTAAATCAACCAGTTCCAGCATCTTTAACCGTCTATGATGTCCAATCAGGATTGGACTTTGCATCCGAAATTGGCTATCCAGTTATTGTAAGACCAGCTTACACGCTCGGTGGATCTGGTGGTGGAATTGCAAATAACGCAAACCAAATGGAAACTATCTTAAATCGTGGCTTAAGCCTTTCGCCAACAACAGAGTGTCTGATTGAACAAAGTATTGCAGGCTATAAAGAAATTGAATTTGAAGTCATGCGTGACAATCATGGAAGTTCCATTATTGTCACCGGAATGGAAAATTTCGATCCAGTTGGCATTCACACTGGTGATTCCATCGTCTTCGCACCAAGTCAAACACTAACCGATCAAGAATATCAGCGCCTTCGTGACGCAGCATTAACCATCGTTAATGCTCTAAAAATCGCCGGTGGCTGTAACGTTCAATTGGCTCAAGATCCTAACAGCGAGGCTTATTATGTAATCGAAGTTAATCCAAGAGTAAGTAGGTCTTCCGCATTGGCTGCTAAGGCAACTGGATATCCAATTGCTAAGATTGCTGCCAAAATTGCCGTTGGCTTATGCTTAGATGAAATTACTAATCCAATCACCCAAACGACCTTTGCAATGTTTGAACCGTCCCTTGATTATGTTGTTGCAAAAATTCCTCGTTTTGCCTTTGATAAATTTCCTGATGCTGACAATACTTTAGGCACCCAGATGAAAGCCACCGGGGGAAGTTATGGCTATTGGAACATCGATTGAAGAGGCCTTAATTAAAGCAGTTAGCTCATTAGAGCTAGGTAGTGAATTGCAAGTCAACTTAATCTCACCATCAGACACTCATAATCCAATGGACCAATTACTCAACGAAATCAGTAGGCCGACCGACGACCGATTATTCAAGATTTTAACTGCTTTAGGCAGAGGAGCATCTATTGACTCTATCCACAATGCGACTAAAGTTGATAAATTTTTCTTAGCTAAACTTGCTCATGTCATTGTCTTACAGAAAGAATTAAGCAGTGGCTTACTAACATCCCAGTTAGTTGAACGAGCTAGAAAAGCTGGCTTTACAAACTCCATGATTCAAACTCAACATCAGGCAACGGATAAGGAAATTGCCAAACTAGATAGCATGGCTAATCAGCATAAAGTCTATAAAATGGTTGATACCTGCGCAGCTGAATTCGACAGCGCCACTCCATATTTTTATAGTACGGTCGGCACTGAAAATGAAAGTCAACCTCTAGGAAACAGTATTTTGGTTATTGGTTCTGGTCCAATCAGAATTGGCCAAGGTGTCGAATTCGACTACGCTACCGTTCACTGTATCAAAGCAATCCAAGCAGCCGGATATAAAGCAATTATCATAAATAATAACCCCGAGACGGTTTCCACTGATTTCTCAATTTCAGACAAATTGTACTTCGAGCCTTTGACCATTGACCATGTGATGGACGTCATTAATCTCGAAAAACCACTTGGCGTAATTGTGGAATTTGGAGGACAAACTGCCATTAACTTAACTGAAAAATTAACCCAACGTGGGGTTAAAATTCTTGGCACTTCAATCTATGGAATTAATCAGACTGAGAATCGTCATGGATTTGAGGAACTATTACTTAATCAAGATATCGCTCATCCAGATGGGATGACTGCAATGTCACTTGTTGAAGCTCATAAAATTGCTGATCAAATCGGTTATCCCGTATTAGTAAGACCCAGTTTTGTACTAGGTGGCCGAGGAATGGCAATCGTCAATGATGAAAGTGAATTAAATGATTATCTCAAACCAGCGATTAAAGCCAGTCACGGCAACCCAATCTTGATTGATAAATACATTCATGGAATTGAGTGTGAAGTGGATATTTTAAGTGATGGTAAATCTGTGCTAGTGCCAGGAATTATGGAACATCTCGAAGGCTCTGGTGTCCACTCAGGAGATTCAATTGCCGTGTATCCACCACAACACTTAACCGATGATCAGAAGCAACAAATTGTCGAAATTGCTACTAAAATCGGCCTATCCGTACATGCAATTGGAATGATGAATATTCAGTTCATTGTCGCCGATCAAGTCTATGTCATTGAGGTAAATCCCCGCGCCTCAAGAACCGTGCCGTTTATGAGTAAAGTTACTAAAATGCACTTAGCTCAATTTGCTACTCAGCTAATTTTGGGAAAAACGCTTGCTGAGCTAGATTTAACCCCCGGATTATATCCTGAATCAAACCGGATCTTTGTTAAGGCTCCTGTATTCTCATTTGCTAAATTAACCGGTGCTCCAACAACCTTGAATCCAGAAATGAAATCAACTGGTGAAAATATCGGTTCTGGTGACAACTTTTTAGAGGCTTATCACAAAGCATTGCTAGACAGCTATCACTATAACTATCATAACCAGTCACAATACGTCGTTATTTCAGAAACTGACTATAACAACTCCGAAACGGTTGCCGAATTGAAAAATAATGGCTTCACCGTCATCAAATACTCATCTGAATTTGATTGGTCAATTGCACCCGCATTTTCATTAGTAACTGCTGATAATCTTAATGGTAAAATTCTTGCTAATGCCGCTTTAAGTCACCAAATTCCGCTATTTACATCATTTGACACTATCAAACCTTTAGTTAATCAAAGCGTGTCAGTTAATATTTATTAATCTCAAAAGAGCAGTGAATAGGACTAATATCCCATTCACTGCTCTTTTTATATATACAATATATTGTATATAATCATTTATCATCTACAATATATTGTTGAATTATTTAAAATAAACCGCTAAAATAGTCTGTAATACACTTATTAAAATGCATATAGATTTTAGTCAGGAAGGACATGGGTGATTAATAATGCAAGAACTTTCATCACTGGCAAACCAAGCTGGAAAGAAATAATAAAGCGCATAAAGAAATGGAAATTGATTACACTACCTCCCTATTCGATTGGCAAGATATTAATAATTCTGAATGGCAATGGAATGCTGGCCAAACGGCCTTGGCTGAATTAACTGCTAAGGGTGGGAATATTCAATCATTTTCAAGTAAATCCATCACCCCATCTGAACTAAAATCGTTAACATCCCAAATGGAAACTAATAATGATAACGACTTACTGTTAAATCATTTTAAACACAATATCGACGGGATTATCATCTCAATTCCTGATGACACCATTATTGAAGAACCACTTAACTTAACAATTGACGCTGCTGCTAACCGAGCAGTGGCCCTGACATTAATTCTAAATGTTGGTACTAATAGCCAAATTGCTATCAATGAACGAATTAACATCTCTGGTAAAGTCCAACAAGCCAGCATTGATCTTACTGGAACACTCGCTCGTAGTAGTAACGTTAATGTTTCAACCATTCTAACTTCATTATCAGAAAGTAAATTATTTGTCTTTAGTGACCAACATGTTCAGCAAGACGCTAATTTGAAGTGGACCTACTTCTCTTCTTGCCGAGGTAATGTCATTGGAGATTTAACAACTCATTTGGACGAACCTCGAGCTACATCTAAGTTCTATGGATTACAAATCGCCCACGCTAGCGACAAAATCAATCTTAAGATTACTGGGCATCATCGAGCTCGTAACACTAATTCCACCATTAATATGCGTGGCGTGCTCCTTAATCAAGCTAACTTTGATTTCACTGGAATTAATCAAATTGATAAACACGCCACTAATTCTGATGTTCAATTAGATAGCCGACTATTAACCGTTAGCAATGATGCCTTAGGTTCAGTTAGTCCAATATTAAGAAAATCTGAAACTAATGTTACCACTAGTCAAACATCCTCAGTTGCTTCACTAGATGATGAACAGATTGCTGACTTACTAGAAAATGGTATCTCACGTGATAAAGCTAAACAAACATTAATCAATGGTTTTATTGCTCCAATAGTTCATCAATTACCTATTGAAGCCGTTGGCATTGTTCACCATTATTTTGAATAATAAAAAGAACGCGTTGGTTTACACAATATAAACTAATGCGTTCTTTTCAATTCATGCTTAAATAATACACCAACTACATGGAGCATTTTCATCGTGGTTTTTATTATCCGGTTTTGGCGCCTATTATTTATCTAATGGAATTCGCGGCTCATCTTTTTAAAATTGAATTTAAGTAGTTTTCAGCCGGGAATGAAAAAGATTTCAATAAAAACCATTTAATTAACAAGTTTTCATATATAAATAGCATATTTTTCATCAGTTTTCATAAAAATGGATATTCAATCGTAAATGACCTTTAGTATGTCTATGCTATACTATTGATAACGCCTAACATTAATATTAAAGAGGAATTATCCAATGGGAAAAATTGCAATTGTTACTGATAGTACATCCGCTATCAGTCAAGCAGAAGCTGCTGATTTAGGAGATGTTTTCGTCGTGCCAATTACCGTTAACATTAACGGCCAAAGCTACCGCGAAGGAATCGATATTACTAATAAACAGTTCTACGACACCCTTGCTACATTAAAAAACTACCAACAACCGCACCACCGACTCCGCAAGAAATGCTTAACGAGTATGATAAGCTGGTTGAGGATGGCTATGATGAAATTTTCAGTATTCATCTGACTAGTGGAATTACTGGATTCGTTAACAACCTGAAAATGATTACCAAGGATTACAGCAAAGCGACCATCCATGTTTATGATTCGCATGTGACGGTGCAAGCACTAGGTTACATGGTGAAATACGCTGCCAAACTAGCTAATGAAAGCCTTCCGGGTTCTGAAATTATTGATAAACTAAATGAAATGCGAGACTCGCTTGATGAATATTTTGTCGTAAATGATCTCAAAAATTTAGTCGTCGGTGGTCGGTTAACTAATGCTGCTGCATTTGCTGGAAGTTTATTAAAAATAAAACCAGTTTTAACTCTTAATGAAAAATACAGTATTGTTGCAATTGATAAAATTCGTACATTAAAAAAGGCTCGTGCCTATATTGAAGATAAATTCAAAGCAGCCTACGAAAAATCTGACTTTCCATTACACGTTCTACTTACAGGAACCAATAACCAAGAATCAATCGATGAGTGGAAAGCCGAGATGGTTACTAAGTATCCAAATGCAACATTTGAAAGTGGTCAAATTGGACCAGTTGTGGGCACTCACATTGGTTCTGATGCCTTTGTTATTCTTTGGTTAAAGCAATTCTAAATTTCAGCTGATTCACTTGATTTTTATCTAAAAAGAACTCTAAGTTTACAATTATTTGTAGCTATGGGGTTCTTTTTATTTTGCTATTATCCGTGATTATTTATAGGCATCAAGGGACGTAACAAACTATGAGTTCGCTTGCATACTTATTAATTCTTTTTAAGTTATAATTAGTGTAGGTATCGAATATTTTTTCAATGAGGGAGATTTAAATGCTTAGTTACTTTGCACTTATTACACTGGTTAAATTATCAGGATTATTAATCCCATTAATTTGGTTTTTAATCATTGCTGATAGACGTGGTCGCACGATTGGTTTAACGTTGGTACTTCTACTATTTATCGTTAGTCTTATTAACACTTATTTTAACTTACCAGACTTAGCTTATCCTGCTCTGATTGACGGTTGGTTAAGCTGGTTAATTGGCGGGCTAATCTTAGTCATGGTCCTTCAAAGAATGTTTTATTCTAATAAACCAAGTCGATCCGGCAATGATGATGGCTTTTTGCCCAAATCATTAACCGCACAACTGATGCTTTCGGTTGGGCCGGACGAATTGTACTGGCAATTGCCTCTGCACTATTAATCTTTATTGTGCTTACTGGAATATCAAGCGTGGTTACGCAAATGAACCCCGCTCCTTCAGTAAATTCAATCAAAACTGATTTAAATAATGACGCTAGTAATGCGCCAATGCCAGTCATTAAGGGTGGTGATGACACGCCAGTTGTTAACGCTCCGCAAACGATTTCCACTGATATGAATAACTCATTAAACAGTTTTAAAAATTCTAACGTGTATGATTTAAATCACATGCGAGTACAAATGTATCAAAACAAGATGGTCTACGTTGCTCCAGTTGAATTCTCAGGTGGTTTCTGGCGCTACATCCACTATCAACAAGTTCCCGGTTACTTTATGACTAATGCGACTGACAAGAATGCCGATCCTAAATTTGTTAAAAAACCGATGAAATACACTCCAAGTGCCTACTTCAATAATGATGCTGATCGGAGAATCAGTGCCCACTCGTTAGGTTATTCAATGGTGGGTAGCACTTCTCAACTAGAAGTTGACGATAAGGGAACGCCATACTACGTTCGCACATTGGCAAAGCCAATCTCATATATTAATCGGAACTATGATTACAAACACTTCAAAGTTGCCGTATTAAACACAATCACCGGAAAAGTTAATGTCTATTCACCAAATAAAATCCCTAAGTTTATTGATATTTCAGTATCCCCAGATTGGGTTGCTAAAGAAGTTTCAATGTTTGGTAAATATCGTAAAGGTTTCTGGAACGCTACCAGCTTTGGTGGTCATAACGACGTTATGAAACCAACCAAAGCCGGAACTGAAGGCGGTAATACTTTAACGCCTTATGCATATAAGGGCCGCGTCTACTACTTTACTGGAATGACTAGTATTAATTCACATCAAAGTTCAATTCTTGGTTATACCTTCGTAGATGCTAGTACCAACACCCTTCATTATTACAAAGAACATGGTAATGTAATGACACCTGAACGAGCAATTTCATACGCTGAACAGGACATTAATCCACAAAATTATAAAGGAACATTACCATTACTATATCGGATTGGCGGTAAGCCAACATGGGTAGTGTCAATGCTCGATCGCGAAAACAACTCGTTTATGAAATTCGTTTACTTGCTTGCGGATGGTAATAATCAATCAGGAACTTACGCAGTAGGGGATGATGCACAAAGTACCTTAGACTTGTTCAATCAACGGGTAGGAGCTAAAGTTACCCCTACTAAAGACAGCCAGGAACTAGCCAAAACCGTTAGTGGCAGTATCTACCGAATTATTAGAACCAATGATAACCAAACATTATTCATCTTACGAGGTGATCCTCAAGTATATAAAATTGATCCTAAAGACAACGACTTTAACCCACAGTTTTCATTTATTTCTGCGGGAGATAAGGTCAGCTTTAAGGCAACCTCGATCAGTGGCAGTAATGAATTAGCTACAGCTAAGGTAACTTTAAATACTTTCAAGGATTCATCGCTTAGCCAAAAATAATTACTATTACTAAAAAAACAAACCAGATAACTGGTTTCCGTTTTTTTATTTAGGCTGAGGCTTCACATATAGTGATCCCTTTAGTCTTATTTTTTCTCGTTCAAGTCCCTGGGCCCAAATATTAAGGACTCCAGCACACAACATGATAATCAAGGCAACCACCATAATATTATGCAGTCCAATGTGCAAGATGGTTTGCATTTGAGGTAACAAACTCTTAGGTAGTGTTTTGGCCGTTGATACATTTGATAATTGGTTCATCATCTTCATCGTAATTGTTCCACCAGAGTTCTTAACTCCAGTCCGTAAAGCATTATTTAAGATGATTCCAAAGATTGATGCTGTAAATGATTGGCTCAACATTCTAACTAGGAAGCTGAAAGACGTAGCCGCTGGAACATCCTTACTAATAGCATCCTGCTGAACTTTAACTTGTAATTCGTTGAAACAAGCTCCATTACCGAATCCTTCAAACGCTCCCGCGATTAACAAGAGCCAATATGGTGCGTGAATGCCACCAAATACCATCAGCATAAAACAAATTATTAGTGTAATTAATCCAAGGCCAACAACTTGTTGTGGCGTAATGTATTTTCTCAATGGTGCTACTGCACCCGATCCAATAAAGTCAGTAACTGAACCCGGAATTTGAGTCATCCCTCCAATCAAAGCAGAAGTTCCCAATAAACCTTGAGCCCACATGGGACTGTAGATTAAAAAGCCGATAAACGATCCCCAAACCAGTGCAAACGTAATAAAGTCAATTACTAATGATCTATTCTTAAATAATCGATTGGGAATAATTGGATCTTCAACCCGATTCTCAACTCTGAGCATAATTACCAATAACCCAATTGCAATGATAATCAGAACCCCAATCATCAAGTAGCTAGCATCACCTATCAATTCAATTGCTAATAGCAAACAGAAAAGACCAGCCGTCATTAACATTGCTCCAAGGTAATCTACCTTACTATTCTTTTCTACCAACTGGCTTGCATGATAGTAATACTGGATAACTATAATTGAGATGATCGCAATTGGGACATTGATATAAAATATCCAATGCCAATTAAAGGTATCAACAATATAACCGCCAACTAACGGTCCTAAGATGGTGGCCATACTATAACTTGCTGAAACAAATCCTAATACTTGCATTCGCTTACGGGGATTTTCATAGAGTTTTGAATAAATAATATATGGAACAGAAACCATCCCTCCATTCCCAATTCCCATCAGTGTTCTAGAGATAATTAACATCCACATGTTGCTAGAAAAACCTGATAAAAATGATCCTAATGCAAAAATTGCTACTGAAAGCTGATAACAACGCTTATTACCTATGTATTCCCCCAATTTACTCCACAACGGTGTACTAATTGCTGTTCCTAACAAAAATACTGATACTACCCAACCAATCAATTCAATTCCGTGTAAATCTGAAACAATTGCTGGCAAAGCAGTATTAATTATCGTATTATCCAATCCACTCATTGCATTTGACAGCAATAATGCACAAGTCACGATAATAACTTGTCGCTTTGTCATAACGCCACTTCTTTCCTAAAATAATCGTATTATTATAATGGTACATCAAAACGGGGTACATAAAAAAGAGCTAATTCATAAATTAGCTCTTTCCTAACAATTAAATGTATTAAACACATCCCATTTATATCATAAATCAGTATTTTGAACGATTGGTGTTTTAGTGGTAGAAACTTCTATAAGTAAATCATTTAATTTTTGGAACTCATTTTGAGCAATATTTGCATTCTCTTGATTTGCCCTTGTCAACATCTGTTGCAACTGCTCGGAATCATTAGTGCTTCGTGCTAGCTGATCATCAGCTTTAAGCCTAATACTAAGTTGATGATTGGTGCTTCTTTGTACAGGTCTAATATATTTTTTCACATATTCATTATAATATGGGTCTGCCAATGTTTTGGTTTCTTTATATGTCCAATAGGCAGAATTAGTATCATATTTATTAGTTCCTATCTTATATTGTTCAGGAGTATTATTTATATCTGTATAGAAAGGAACGAACACGCTTGTATCTGGAGATGCCATTGATAACCATTGAATTCCTGAAATCTCACTGGGAACATTTGGTCTGAATTGAATAATATGTGATTCCATATTCGTAGGCACATTAATTGGTCGATAATTGCCTGTCCATTTTCCAGTAGAATCATATTTAGTTCCATTGAAATGCAGCCCTAATACATGGCTAACTTTAGCAACACTAATTTTTTATCAGGTTTTAAAAACATCGAAAAACGTTTTTGCGTTTGGACTTTGTTTTTTACTTGGGGTTAAATATCTTTGACCATCCCAAACTCTTGGTCGATTATATTTGGCATCCATGCTATCGTTAGTTCCAAAGATATCAGCAAAATTTATGTTATTTCCTACTGATTTAACCAACTTATTCCGTTTAACAAAAGATTTCAAAGTATTAGAAACAAGATAATTGTTGCTATCATTAAAATTAATCTTACCTATCATCAATTGATTAGGAATAACGGCATACTTATTATCTGGAACTTTCACGGCTGCCCATTGATGCCCAGAACCAATTTCGAAATACCATATTTCATTTTTATCTGAAAAAATAATACCATCAGATTCGGCAGCACCTTTATCGGTGATAATTTCCCCTAAACGTTTACTCCTTCCTTGGCTGAATGAATAAAAGGTAATACAACATCAAGCATTGAGTCTTCGCTGATTCCATTCTTTATAAACGGATCCGCTCTTAAAACTTTTTTATTGGCCGTTGCAGATTCAGTTGCACTCATAGAAACATTACTTTGATTAATACCATCTTCTCCAAAAGTACCATCATTGTCAGTCCAATCTGGAGTTGATGTATATCTTTGTTGCTCTTCTGGCAAAGTTATTGAGAATTTATTCCCTTTAGAAACATATGAAGTAACTCCATTACTGGTACTTGGAGTCACCACAAATCTTTTGGTCCATGCCGTACGGGCATCTTCATTTCTAGCAATAATTGTTGATCCATCTGTACTAGCATTTTCCCAACTAACACTGTCGTGCATGCCTGAACTGATGCTATTGAAATAATCCCCAAACCAAAGGCAATGAATCCTATAAATAATTGCTTTATTATTTTTGACATAATCGACCCTCCATTAAGTTTTTATTAAGAAAGCGCTTTCTATTAAATCATAACATAAGTTTAAAATAAAAATTTATATAGATTTTCTAAAGACCCGTAGACTATTAGAAAGCAGATAGTATAATGGACCTACTATTTAATACACTTGGGAGATGTACTACAATGAAATTTTCTAAATTAATCACCACGGTAGCAGTGGCATTTTCAGTTGGAACATTAGCCACTCAAGCACATGCTGCCAAGTCTAAAGTCACAACACCAAATTCACAGCACTTAACGTTCAAACAACTTACTGGTAATAATTCCCATCGCTTAGGAACGATTAGACAACTCACTAGAAGTCAAATTGCTACTGATCATAAGCTATCAGGCAAACAAGTCCAATATCTAATGGCGTTACCTTTACCTCACCGGTTAACTGCTAGAAATTTCACGCTTGATTCACAAACACTTACAATGCATTTAACGAAAAACAAGCTCAATGTTAAAATTGCAAAAATTCCACTATCTAAGCTAAGTGGCATTATCTTAAACCGTTATTTACCCAAGACACTTTGGTACCACAAACCAGCTACAACCAATCAAAAAGTGGTTGCTCTAACTTTTGATGATGGCCCTGATCCAGTATTAACTCCTAAACTATTGAAGACGCTCAAGAAGGCTAACGTTCCAGCTACTTTCTTTGAAGTCGGTAGTAGTGTTATCAAGTACCCGCAAATCTCACGTATGGTACTTAAATATGGAAACCAAATCGGAAACCACTCTTGGAATCATCCACAACTAACCAAAATTGGGAAAGCAAAAGCCATTCACCAAATCGCTGCAACTGATGCCGCTGTCTACAAAGCAACCGGAACCTTGCCATCATTCGTTCGTCCGCCATATGGCGCAATCAATGAAACTATTGGTGCAGCATTTGATCGACCAACTATTCAATGGGATGTTGATTCCCTTGATTGGTCTTACCTAAACACTCCTAAAACCGTTAATCATGTATTATCAACCACTCACAACGGTTCTATAATCTTAATGCATGATATTCATCCGACTTCTGTAGCCGCTGTTCCATCAATCATTAATGGCTTGAAAAAGCGTGGATATAAGTTTGTAACTCTTGAGCAGTTAATACAAAAACCATTGCTTTCAAATTATCAATATTTTGGTAGAAATGATTTTCGTAATCTATAATTTCATGAATTATCAAAAAAGTGGTACCTAGCATTTAAAATGCCAGGTACACTTTTTATGGATCATTAAAATTAAATAAATGCGGTAACTGCTGCAGCTGCAACAATTGCTACTAAACCGATAGAAATGACAAACCATTCCTTACCAGTCTTATGAGTTTTCATAACAATAATTCCAGAAACCGTTGCACCCACAATTGATACTTGTGAAAGGACGAAACCAGTTGCTAAACCAAGCATAGCTGGTTGAGCTGATACTAGGTAACCCAATGCAGCCATTGCAAAGAAGAAACCTGAGAAGATTTGTTTATAAGTAACACTTTGAGCAAAAATATTATTGTGATTTTTAATTACTTCGTAGATACCAAGGAGTAATCCAAATGTTGCCATACCCATTGCTTGTGGTAAGAACATGTGTAATCCGTCAGTATTAGTTGTATATTGTGGAAAAATTCCATAAAGTGAGTAACCGATTTGGGCAATCAATAAAACCCCAACGGCTTTAATTAGTAATTCTTTATTACCAGCAGTTTTCTTTTTCTTGATAAGTAGTTAAGTAAGCACCAATCAAAATGATGATAACTGCCGCAAAACCAATAACTTTAGATCTAGTTGATCCCCAGTTACCCAACATTACTACACCCCAAACAACATTAGATGTGATTTGAAATGCGGTTGAGATAGGCATAGCCTTAGCTGAACCTAATGCATTACCGTCGGCATCTTTCATACCAAAGGCAACAATCGTCAAAACATTACCAAATGCCCAAGCTGCACCTGAGAAAAATGCCAACCAGAAGTTAGAACCAGTCAATAATTCATAATGCTTAACTAATGCAAGTACAATGGCGACAATTAAAGTACCCCAAGTGGCACCAAAAATTCCTTGAACAGGTTTTCCACCAAATTTAGAAACAAGTGTTGGATAGGCACTCCAGCCAATCATAGCCAAGAATGCGAAAAGTAGTCCTACAATATTCATTTATTAATCCCTCTTATTTAATTGCTTCGCCAATAAAATCAACGTTTGATTCAAGTACGATATTTGAAAATGGTGTAATTTCACCAGTACGAACGGTTGCAATGTTATTGTCGTCGCGACTCATTGCTTTCAATTCGTCATGTGAAGTCCAAACAATTTCAACATCATCATCTAATAAGCCCTTGATAGCAGCCAATTGATCTGGGTTTTCTGTTTGAATTTCTTTAGCTAAATATACTTTTTGCACTTTCATTTCTGACAATGTTGCCTTTAGCACATCAATAAATAATGGCAATCCGCGAACAACTGATAAATCAATTTTACGTCCATCATCTTTAATTGGTAATCCAGAATCACCAATGGTTAGCCATTGAGTATGGCCAATTTCAGAAATTGCATTTGATAATTTTGTATTTAATAGATTAGTTTTACGCATAACAATCTGTCCTCTTTTTCGATGTTTTTATTTGTTATCTTCTAAAACTTTCAATACTTCTTCTTCCATAGGAATACTTGGTTGCGCACCTGCACGTTGTACAGTAAGTGATGATGCAGCAGCACCATATCTCATTGCTTCTGGTAGGTTATCTAAATTAGGATTTAAACGAGTTGACATGGCACCAATAAATGTATCCCCTGCAGCTGTGGTATCAACAGCTTTAACTTTAAATGATGGGACAATTCCTTCTGCACCATCTTTTCGCATGTAGAAGGCACCTTCTGAACCAACAGTAATAATAACAGTGTCAATTCCACGTTCGAAATAGTAAGCCGCATTATCGATCATTGAATGTTCATCAGTTACTTCAATGCCTGTAAGTAAGAATGTTTCATGCTCATTAGGAGCAATTACATCAGTTAAATTCAATAATTCAGCTGGTAGGCCACCATCTTCTGGCATTGGCGCAGGATTCAAAATAGTTTTAACGCCATTTTCGTGGGCAATTTTAAATCCTTCGATAACTGTTTCCATTGATGTTTCTAATTGAGCAATTACAAAATCAGATTCTTTAATTGCATCTGTATGTGCACGAACATCTTCGGTAGTCATGTCAGCGTTAGCTCCACCATAAATGTAAATGATGTTATCGCCAGTTTCTTCTGAAACTGTGATGTATGCTTGACCTGTTTCTTCGGTTTCTGAATACATAACATGTTCAGTATTTAAATTAGCAACGTTCATATTTTTGGCAGTATCAAATTCTTTACCGACTTTAGTAATCATATTAGTTTTAACAGCTGAACGGGCAACGGCAACACCTTGGTTTAAACCTTTACCACCCATTGCTTCAACTTGATGATTAGGAGTATGAAGGGTTTCTCCACTAACTCCAAAACGGGGTACAGATACTACTTTATCAATATTGGTTGATCCTAAAACTGTAATTACCTTAGCCATAATTATCTCTTCCTTTTCATTAAGTGTAAGTAAATGTAAGTAAAAATTATAATTGAATTTATTAGTAGTATACCTTGTATTTTTTCGTGTGTAAACGTTTTATTAAAAAGATTTACTAAAAATGTTTTAACATACCCTTTGCAATCGCTTTCATACGTAGGTTTTAACCCCATTTTTATTTTTTTTGAAAAAATTTTTCGTTTTTGACTAATCCGCTAACCTATCAACATTCTAAAAACTTGCCTTGATTACCTTTATTACCGGATTCTTTCTCTTTTTGATCTTACTTTATTCTTCTACTGGAAAAGTAGACAAACGTAAACCATATAACGAAACAAATTTGTATTAATTATTCTAATCCACAAAAAACTGACTTAACCCTGTTTTAGTTACAAGGTCAGGTCAGTTTTTTATTTTATTACTTATTGTATGGCAAAATTACATCTGAAGGTTTAACTTCCTTGCCAAAGTAAGGTTTTAATTGTGAATTATAATCCTTCAAGAAAAATTTCTGATTATTAAGCTTTGTGATTTCCTTGTTAGCCCAGTCTAATAAGGATTTATTGCCTTTTTTAACTGCTGGAGCAATGTATGATTTAGGGCCAATACTCTTGATACCAACCGTGTATTTAGGATTATTCTTTGACCAAGCATACAAATATGAATTGTCATCAGCTAAAGCAGCTGCCCGACCATTCTTTAATGCATTAATTGTTGGGTCTTAGAATCAAACTTCATTAACTGAACGTCTTTTTGATTTTGAGTGAAGTAGTTTTCAGCAGTAGTTCCCTTAGTAACGATTAAGTTCTTACCCTTAAGTTGGCTAACGTTAGTAATGGCCTTACTCTTTGGTGAAACCACTCCAACGGAAACCTTCATGTATGGCTTAGCGAAATCAATAACTTGCTTTCTTTCAGGGGTAACTGTGAAGTTAGCAAGCACTAGGTCAACCTTGTTAGCATTTAACGCATCTACTCGGTTATTAGCATTAACTTGCACAAATTTAACTTTAACACCTAAATCCTTAGCCACTTTACGAGCTAAAATAACATCATATCCAACTCTCTGACCAGATTTATTAACCCAGCCATAAGGAGGCAAATCGCCAAATACGGCAATCCGAATCGTACCCCGCTTTTTAATCTGTTGAACAGAACTAGGATTATTACTATTACTACTTGAATTTTTACTTGAACCACATCCAGCTAACACCAAACCTAACAATGCCAATGAACCGACTAATAATGCAATGCGCTTAAATAATTTATTCTTCATTATAATATCCTCCTTAAATATTTAAAAATCCATACTTTCAAGAAATTCTCTTGCTCGATCAGTTGCGGGGTCTGAGAAAAATTGGTTTGCTGGCGTCTGTTCAAGGATTTTACCATCCTCTAAGAAGACAACCCGATCAGCAATCTGCTTAGCAAAGTTCATCTCGTGAGTAACCACAATCATGGTCATATGATCGTGGTTAGCTAGGTTAACGATGATATCTAAAACCCCTCTCACCATTTCCGGATCAAGGGAAGCCGTGACTTCATCAAACAACATAAATTCAGGATGCAATGCCAGAGCTCGGACAATTGCGACCCGTTGCTTTTGACCACCTGATAATTGTCTAGGATACACATCAGCATACTCATCTAACCCAACACTCTTTAAAAGTTGGTGAGCTTCTGACTTAACTTCATTAAGTTCTCGCTTCTGAACCTTAACTGGCCCCAACGTAATATTGTCTAACACCGTTAAATTAGGAAACAAATCGTAACTTTGAAATACCATCCCGATTTTTGGCGCAATTTTTGGAGATTTTTCTCATTTGGAATGATCTTGTCACCTTGGAAGTAGATACTTCCAGATTGATAATCTTCCAATCCATTAATGGTTCTGATCAATGTACTTTTCCCGAACCTGAAGGCCCCAGCAGGGTAACAACTTCACCCTTATCTACAGTGAAACTAATGTCATGGAGGACTTGTTGGTTACCATACGACTTATTTAAATTTTCAACTTTTAAAATTGTCTCAGCCATTATTTCTCTCCATTCTTTGTTTTTCTAATCTTTTAGACCACCACGATAATGGATAATCAATTAAGAAATATAGTAAGAAAATCAATCCATATACCCAAAATACTCCGGTAGGGTAATTTTGATTATTAGCTTCAATCACTTGCTGACCAACATTGATCACATCCATAACTGAAATCAGCATCAGTAGTGAGGTAGTCTTAATAACCCGTGTTGCTAAATTGATTGTTGCCGGAATTTCTAACGATATCGCTTGAGGAATCAACACATATCGATATAGTTGATAACGACTTAAACCAATTGCTTTACCCGATTCCTGTTGGTGTTTAGGAACCGAAATCAAGGCGCCCCGAACAATATCACTCATTTCAGCCGCAACCCATAATCCAAACACTAAGGTAGCCAATTCATTGGCAGGCATGTTGAGATTAAGTTGTCTAGGGATGATGTAATAAAATAAAAATAGTAATACTACTGTGGGAATAATTCTGAAAAACTCTAAATACGTTCTTAATACAAACCGTAATATCTTACTATTCGTAGTTCTTAGAACCCCTAAAATCGTTCCGAAAATCACTCCACCGATTAATGCACCTGCCGCAATTTTAATCGTGATCCACAAACCACCAAGTAATCGAATGAAGTTATCACCTTCAAACAACACATTAATTCCCGAATGAGCCATAACGTACCCTCTTTTCAAGATAAGTTAATCCCAGTGACAAAGGAATTAGAATAATTGCATATGCCACAACCAATACGAATAAGTACTCATTTGAACGATAATACATTCCAATCAAATCTAAGGCCGTATTAGTTAATTCCGGAATCGCAATAACCGTAAAAATTGAAGTTTCCTTAATCAAAAAATAATATTCGCAGCCATTGCTGGCACACTAAGTGAGAATCCTTGTGGAAACACAATGTATCTAGCGAGTTGCCACCGATTTAAACCAATCGCTTTACCCGATTCAATTTGATTTTAGGTACGCCAACAAATCCTCCGGTAAATCCCTCGGCCATATAACTACCACCAAGAAAAATCAATCCGATGATTCCAGATACCTCTGCCCCTAACTTAATGCCAACAACTGGAAATGCGTAGTACAAAAAGAATAATTGAATTAGTAGGGGCGTGTTTCGTGATATCTCAACGTAGATACTACCAATTTGGTGAAGTACCGGAATTTTGAAATATTGAATTAAACTAACAAATACACCAACAATAATAGAGCCCACGACCCCAACGAGAGAAAGCCACAGAGTCAATTCGAATCCTTTAGCAAACATTGGCAAGCTCTGTTGAATAACTGTCCAGCTCATAAAACACTCATCTCCTTTAAGAAAACCATTTGGCAGCTGGCAATAAAAAAAGCCCCTGCAAAGAATTGCAGGGACGAAATTATCGCGGTTCCACCCATTTTCGCACAAAATGTGCCTCATAAAATACTAAATTTAATTTTAACGAACTCCAAGCGCACTTTCGGCGAATTTCTGGCCGCATTCTCACCAACAGCGGTCTCTGATATCCAAAAATTCGCTTACTCTTCTCTTCATCGTTCACACAAAAATTTTAATTGTTAGCTAACAATTTGTCTCTTAATTTACTGGTAACTGAGGAAAATGTCAAACATTTTTATTAAATTATTTTAATAATTCATCCACATTAAATCCTTGATGCACGATGTTTTTCAATAAATCAGATCTTAGTTTCCGATTTCGTGAAAGTTCAGAAACGATATGATTACTAAAGGTTTCTTCGCGTTGATTACTGCTTCTAGCGGCATAGTATTCTAGCATCTGTTGATCATATTCTGGCAACTGATTTTCAATACGATCGCTCAGATGATATCCATTTTCAAAGTGTTGTAAAGTTTGCGGCAATCTTGGTTTATTTTCCGGTAAAGTTTCCGGATATCCGACTGCGACTCCTAACAATGGAAAAGTTAATTTTGGCAAATTAAGTAGTTCAATTACTCTATGAGAATCATTTAAAATACTGCCCATAATTGTGGCCCCCATCCCCATACTTTCAGCTGCTAATACTAAATTCTCAGTGGCAATGCTAGCGTCAAATACACTTGCTAAAAACTTATCGGTCGTTCTTAAAATGTATGGATCTACTCCCGCCTTCTGAGCAATTTGAAAATTTCGTTGTTGATCAGCAACCATTACAAAGTAATGTCCACTAGACATCATCCAATGTCGACTACCAGTTAACTCATCAAAGGCTTGTAATTTTTCTGGGTCGGTTACGCTAATAATTGAATATTGTTGTGAAAACGTCGAGTTGGAAGCCTTCGATGCCGCCATAATTAAAGTCTGAACTTCTTCACTACTCAATGCTTGCTTCTTAAAATTCCTAATACTTCTATGGTTATAAATTAAATCAAGAACTGAATTTTCCATGCATATCCCTCGTGTTATAATTATTTGCTATATTTTTATTTAACTAAAAAACGGTTTAAATTATTTGCAGAAACGTATATAATAAAAAATACTATATAATAATTATTATAAACTGGGTGGTAATCTATGAAACAGAAAAAACATTAGCACAAAAAATAAATGTTATGCGAGCAGCCGTAATGGGCGCCAATGACGGAATCTTGTCAGTTGCCGGAATCGTTATTGGCGTCGCAGGAGCCACAACCAATAACTTTGCCATCTTCATCTCCGGTATTTCTGGAATGTTAGCCGGAACCGTATCAATGGCTATGGGGGAATGGGTATCCGTTAATACCCAAAAGGATTCACAAAAAAATGCCATTAATCATCAGAAAGTTGCAATTAAAGAAACTTATAATGAAGAATTCAATTTTGTTTCTAACAAATTACAATCTTCTGGAATTGCTCCTGAACTTGCTAATCAAGCCACTAAGGAAATGATGGAGAAAGATCCCCTTCAAACAACTGTTAGACAACGGTATGGATTTAATGTAAATGAATTTACTAATCCATTCTCTGCCGCATTAGCCTCCATGATTTCTTTTCCACTAGGTTCAATTTTACCACTAGTTGCAATTACTCAATTCGCGCCTGATATCAGAATCATTGCCACCGCGATTTCTGTCATAATCGCCTTATCAATTACCGGTTTCTCAGCTGCCAAACTCGGTAACTCTAATAAGTCTCGTGGAGTTATTAGAAATGTGGTATCTGGAATTTTGACCATGATTGTTACGTTTGCAATCGGTAGATTAATTGGTCGCATGTAGGAGGAAAAAATGGAATTCTCAGAAAAAAAAGTACAAAAGCATGAGCAAACCCTTGAAGAAAAATTAAATACTTTAAGAGCCGGGGTTTTAGGTTCAAATGACGGAATTCTAACCGTAGTCGGGGTACTATTCAGTGTGGCGGTTGCCACCACTAACCAATTCACTATCTTTATCGCTGGTTTATCAGACTTGTTAGCGTGTGCCTTTTCCATGGCCTCTGGTGAATACGCTTCTGTTAGTACCCAAAAAGATACTGAAAAATCAGTAGTGGCAATGGAAACTGAACTATTAAAAACTGATTTTGAGGGTGAACTAAAATTGGTTGCTGACTACTATGTTTTGCAAGGTGTTTCACAGGAAACATCTGAAAAAATTGCTAAAGACTTAATGTCTAAAAAGCCCCTTGAAACCATTGTGGATATCAAGCATGGGATTCAACTTGGTCATTACATGAATCCTTGGGATGCAGCATTCTCATCCCTATTTTCAGCCGCAGCCGGCGGATTATTTCCTTTACTTGCCATGACTTTAGTCCCTGGTGTAATGCAGTGGCCAGCAACTATTCTAGCTGTCTGTGTTTCCGTTGCTATCACCGGTTTTCTAAGTGCCAAATTAGGGAACGGACTAGTTAAAAACAGCTATGATTCGAAATGTAATTGTTGGAATTATTACAATGATTATTCACTATTCAATTGGATTACTATTATAGTTTACGACCGCTCACCTAACAATTGTTTGGTGAGCGGTTTTATTGTGGAATCAATTCTCGAAGTCATATTGAAGAGATATCGGTTCCTAACTAAAATATTGTATAATATATAGATGGATTTATTTAAAAGGTGGTGACTATTTTGAACTCAAATCAGCAAGAATATTGGACTATGAAACAAATCGCTGACAATCTAGGCGTAAATAAAATGAAAGTATATCGAACCGTTACGAATAATAGCATCCCTTATGCTTATAAAAAGGGGCAGACCCTTTACTTTAACGCTACCTCAAAAGCCACCATCGAAGACTTAATCACCCCCAACCAAAGTAAGGTAACTAAATTAAGCTTAGCCGTGCTTAAATCCTTAAACGAGGAAATTGCTAGTCAACAAGAACAGATCGCCAGACTAACTAAACTCTTAGATCAATCGCAAAAGCTTCAATTACTTGCCCAGCAACAACGTGTTGCCGCTGAAAAAGAAGCTTCAAAAATGAAAACTGAACTTAAGCAAGTTGATGCTCAAGAATTTGACACTCGACCAAATGAGCACAGTGAATCATAACCGCCATATCAATTGAAACTTTGATCCCTCGGTGTTAATATTATTTGGAATTATTCATCTTTTTTTAACCATATATTAATTTTAGTTACTGAAATATTTTTACCGGAGGTTAACCAATGCGCCCAAGAATTGCATTACCAGCAGATACTCTTGCTGAAGCAACTAATATCATTAACGAGCGAAACGCCGCTTTTGCTCCACGGCCAGCAATTGAAGCAATCGTCAAGGCCGGTGGGGTGCCCGTAATCTTTCCTAGTGTTGATCCAGAAGATGTACGAGACTATTTAACAATGTTCGATGGCGTTTGTTTTTTAGGTGGTTCCGACGTCGATCCAACATTCTATGGTGAAGAACCATTTTATAAACTAGGAATGACCTATCGCAAACGAGATTTATTCGAAATTGAATTATTAAAGCAATCGGTTACTGCCGGCAAAGCAATTTTCGGCATTTGTCGCGGTATGCAGCTAATTAATGTTGGACTTGGAGGCACACTTTATCAAGACCTGTCACAAGATCTTCATTCCACTCTTAAGCATAGTCAGGCAGCTCCCGGTAATATGCCATCTCACCATATTACGTGGATCATCAGTCACGATTACATGACATTATTGGTGACCGTCCATACGTTAATTCAAGACATCATCAAGCCATTAAGGATCTTGCACCTTACTTAAAGATTACCGCCAAAGCAGATGATCAGGTAATTGAGGGAATTGAGTCAGTTAATAATGACCAAATCATGGGTGTTCAGTGGCATCCTGAAAATATCTATAAGCATTTTGAAGATTCCAAACGATTATTTGAAGACTTTGTACAACGAGCTCAAGTCGTTGCTGAAAAACGCTAAATCATTAACCAACGCTAGTTATTTAATCAACTAGCGTTTTTTTTAGCTATAATTGTCTATATAGAAAGAAGCTGATATATTATGCCTAAAAAACCAATAGTTCATAGCTTTGAGGAATACCTAAATATTTCCCAAGTAGGTGCCAGGCCCCTACTAACGGCCTTAAAAGACCAAATTCTTAGTGAGACTAGCGCTCCTGAAGAAAAGATTTCATGGGGCCAACCTTTTTTCATCTTACCAGACAAAAAGCTAAGTACATCTGCCTATAAAGATCATGTTAGTCTCCAAACCTCTGTTAATTTACCTGATGATCTAATTACCACTGCTAACCAAGCGGGTTACTCTACGGGCCAAAAACGATTGAACATCAAATTTGATCAAGCCATTCCTCGTGAAGTAGTTAGCAAAATTATCAAGCAATCTGAAAATCCTTAAACAAATCTTGATAACAATCACGAGACTGTTACAGTTTTTAAAATTTCATTATCTCTAATTTACTTAACCGCAACATTTCGTTATTACACCGCGGTTTGTGTTACGCTTTGCGTGAAATGAACTTATTTTTCATAGGGAGATGTAGAATTTTGAGCCATAAATCATTAATTAAAGTCGGGGTATCCTTTGCAGCATTTGCTGGATTCGCCCTATTTT
This sequence comes from Lentilactobacillus kosonis, assembly GCF_003864335.1. Lineage (GTDB taxonomy): Bacteria > Bacillota > Bacilli > Lactobacillales > Lactobacillaceae > Lentilactobacillus > Lentilactobacillus kosonis. The sequence continues at coordinate 404,038 of NZ_BEXA01000001.1, forward strand.
CAAATCAAACCAAAGCTTCAATGTATCCATCAAGTTCGCAACCAAGTAGTGACATGGTTGATCTTTCCAGTTACCAAGGAAATTTAACTGCTAGTGATTACCAAAACTTAGCTAGTAACGGTGTTAAGGCTGTAACCATCAAAGCTACAGAAGGAACCGGTTATACCAATCCATACTTAGCACAGCAAGTGAAATATGCTCAGCAGGCTGGCTTAAGTATTAACTTCTATCATTTTGTTCACTTTACTTCACAATCTACTGCCATTGCTGAAGCCCAAAACTTCATTAATGCTGTGCAACAAGTAACAACGAGTAAGAACGTTGTTATGGTTGCAGACTTTGAATCATCAGAGCTAGGATCGCTATCAAAATCAACTAATAATGCTAATTTAGCAGCCTTTGATCAAACTTTGAACTCAGCAGGTTATAGCAAAACTGATCTTTATACAATGTCGAGTTGGTTAGGAGTTAAAATTGATACCAATGCGCAAAACAAGGGTTGGATTGCCAACTGGCCTTACAGTCCTACTGGAAACAAATACCCTAATGCCAACGCTTGGCAATGGGCAAGTGATTATCGTTTTCCAGGATCAAGTGTTGATCTTGATGTTAGTAAGCTAACCAACGACTATTATCTTGGTTCGGTTGGAGATTCAAGCAACTCTTCAAATGACACTTCAAATAATACAGATAGCGGAAGTGGCAATGATGGCACCGCCGTGATCGTCCCTGGTCCATCCGAACCAACCAACCAATACTCAGCTTCAAGATCTCAATCCGTTAAACTAATTTGGCGGACATCAATGAAAAGCCACGCATTCTACACTACCAAAGGTGCTCGCTATTCTAAACATTTAGGAACCCGTTATGATTACAACAAAAATTTACCAAATGTAACTTGGTATACTGATGCTCATGAAAAGTTGTACAAGAAAAATACTGGTAAATACGCCATTTATTATCACGTAAGAAGTAATGACAATGCGCATGGTGGGTGGATCTGGCGAGGATACCTAACTAGCGGTGTTAACCCTAACCAAAAATAAATAATCCGATCCAAATTAAAAAACAGGAACGCAGTTGGCGTTTCTGTTTTTTAATATCAATTATTAATTTTGTTCTGGGGTGGTTACTCGCCGCTTACCTAATACTGGCCTTAACCAGTGGTAACTTAATCCTAAGACTGCTCCAATCACTGCTGGGACTACCCAGTCCATTCCGAGACTAGCAAACGGAAGAACATGCTGTTGAAAACCAGTTAAGGTTTGACCAAATGCACTTTGGCTAACAACTGGTGGAAAGGCCCCCACCATATCAAATAATGCTGGAACGGTTGTAAAACCAACCACTAAAGCATATACAACTGGATCCCGATCAAATAGTGGTGATGTTACCGATAGTAAAATCAAAACCATGGCGAATGGGTATAAGAACATCAACATCGGCGTTGACCATGAGATAATCGTATCCAATCCAAAGTTAGCGGTCAAGAATGAGGTGGCACACATCATACCTAGCCATGCCCGATAACTAACCTTTGGAAAATGTTTATGAAAGTCTTGTGCAAAAGCAGCTACCAATCCAACTGCTGTCGTCAAACAAGTAACCGTTAATAATGTTGCTAATAGTGCATGGCCGAAACCACCAAGGTAATAGGAAACCATTTGATTAAAGGCCACTCCACCATCAGCAGAAGCCCTAAAATGAGCTAGGGTGGTTGATCCTAACCAGATCAGGACAACATAAATAGAACCGATAGCTGCAGTAGCAAAGACGCCTGCTTTAGCAGTCACCTTCGCATTTTCACTTGGCTTAGTCTTTCCTAACTGTTTTACCGCAGTTACGACGGTTACCCCGAATGCTAACCCAGCTAAAGCATCCATCGTATTATACCCTTGTAGAAAACCATTGAAGAAAGATTGATGTTGGTACGCTGCCGTGACTGTTTGTTGAGCAGCCTTACCCATGGGACTTAAAAATCCTAACGAGAAAACACTGAATAATAGCACTAAAAATACTGGGTTTAAAATTTTACCAACACTACCCATCACGTTTGATTCTTTGTAGGATACCCAAAAAGCTGCACCAAAGAATAACGCCGAGAATACTAATAGCCCAACGTGAGCAAATGATTGTGGTAATAGCGGCTGAACCCCGACACTAAATGGCACGGTAGCAGTTCTGGGAGTTCCAAATAGTGGCCCGATAGTTGCATGAATTAAGATCATAAATGTTAGAGCGAAAACCGGTCCTAGTGGTCTACCAACGTCATAAACCCCTTCAGATCTGGTAACACTAATTGCTAATACTGATAATAATGGCAACACCACTGCGGTAACCAAAAATCCAGCGGTCGCACTTAGCCAATTAGCGCCGGCTAGTTGACCTAAATGAAATTGGAAAAATTAAATTCCCAGCCCCAAAGAATAATCCGAACAACATAGAACTAACGACAAAATACTGCTTCCTAGTTAATGGTTTGCTATTTAAGTCCTGTAATTTTTCCATTTTAATACCCCTTTATTAAAACTGATTTTTTTCGACAACTGCTAATCTGACTAATGTCAATCTGGGATTTCATTACACCATCTCCAATTTCGTCTGTATTTGAAACAAAAAATGCACCCCTAATCCACTTGGACTAAGGGTGCATTTACCGGCACGGTACCACCTTATCTTTATGACACTATCACTAATGACAACTCTCGCGTACGGCCATTAAAGGCGATACGCCAGCACTATAATGGGTGCCACCAATGCACGTTACTTTTGTTTCGGTGCATCGCTCAAAAGAGATATTCCAACGAATCAACTGCGCTTCCTCTCACCTATCGAAGCTCGCTTTTCAGTTATCCCATCGCTGTACTAAACTTTCTCGTTGCGTTTGCTTAATAATTGTTCCTAATATTAATTAGTTTTATGTGAGTTGTCAACATCAAAATCACATATTATTTTAATGTTTCTGTTTGAGCGTTATAGGGACTATAATTAAAGCGGATACAAAATAAAATAAGGAAGTGCTTTTTATGTCAAAGTATTAATTGCCGGTCGAATTCCTGAACATGCTTTAAGCATTTTAAAGGATGCTAATTTAACAGTTACAGTCTTTGATGATAGCGAAAGTCTAATCAGTAAACCAGAATTAATTGACCTAATCGCCGATAAAGACTTCTTGATCACCCCACTATCAACGCCAGTTGATGCCGAAGTAATCGATGCCGCGCCGAATCTTAAATTAATTGCTAACTATGGTGCTGGCTTTAATAATATTGATACTGAATATGCACGTAAAAAAGGCATTCCAGTTACTAACACTCCAAAGGTCTCAACCGTTTCGACCGCCGAAGTAACCTGCGGCTTAATTATCAGCTTGGCACACCGAATTGTTGAAGGCGATCAGCTAATGAGAAGTACTGGTTTCAATGGCTGGGCACCACTATTCTTCTTAGGAACTGAACTTAAAGATAAAACTCTTGGCATCATTGGGATGGGCCAAATTGGACAAGCGGTTGCGAAGCGGATGCATGCATTTGATATGAACATCATCTATACCCAACGCCATCAATTAGACCCCGAAACTGAAAACAAACTGGGTGCTAAGTTTGTTTCTCAAGAGGAATTACTTAAAAATGCCGATGTGATTTCACTCCATCGTCCAGCTACCCCTGATTCAGTGCATATGATTGATACTGAACAATTCAAAAAAATGAAATCTTCAGCAATGTTCATTAACGCTGCTCGAGGACCGTTAATCAATGAAGCGGCTTTATTACAAGCTTTAAAGGGCCAAGAAATCGCTGGCGCTGCTCTTGATGTGTATGAACATGAACCAGAGGTTGATAACGGCTTTAAAGAACTTAAAAATGTAGTTTTAACTCCGCACATTGGCAATGCCACCACTGAAGCTCGGAACGCAATGGCCGAAATAGTTGCCACCAACACGGTTAAAGTTTCCGAAAATCAGGAACCGAATTACATTGTAAACGCTGATAAATAAGTATTTATCCAATAAAAGAAACCATAACTATTTGTTATGGTTTCTTTTATTGTTGTTGTTCACCAAGCAATCGCTTCAATCGATTAATTCGGTCATCCAACGGCGGATGAGTATCGAACATTTTAGTGATAAATGGGGTCTTCCCATTCTTATTCCTTGGTTCATTAATATATAAGGCCGCAGTTGATGCATCTGCGCTCTTCATTGGCGTTGAATCATTTTTCAACACCTCTAATGCATTAATTAACCCCTGAGGATCCCGGGTTAGATTAACTCCGGAAACGTCAGCAAGTGATTCACGTTCCCGAGAAACAGCTAGTTGCAGGATTTGCGCAATTGGCACTCCGATGACCCGGACAACCCAGCCACCAAGCCAAATAATTGCTCCAAAAGCAATCATTCCCATGGCAATTGCTAAACCACTTTTGTTGTCATCATCATCGCGTTCCCCTAGACTCAGCCAACTGGCATTTCGCATTAATCCAGCTCCAGCAATGACTAAGACAGTTCCGGCCCCAGCAATAAACGTCGTTAAGGCCACCGTAATAGAAGATACTCGGATATCATAATTTTTAATATGCGAGATTTCGTGTGCGATCACACCTTCCAATTCTTCCCGGTTCATCATTGTTCGTAATCCCTTAGTTACAGCTACCGCAGCATGTTTTGGATCTCTACCAGTAGCAAAGGCATTCGGAGCTTCTTCGTTACTTAAATAGATATCTGGCACGGGAATATTAGCCGCCATTGATAAATCAGTAACGATGTTAAATAACTGCGGATCGTCTGATTCCTGCAACTTAACCGCATTACTGCCACGCATTAAAATATTCGTAACACTCATATAAGTAAAAAAAGCATAAATTAATGCAGCAATTAAAAATCCAACCATCGTATAAACCGCAATTTGCCAGTCAAACACTTCTTCTCGAGACGCAAATATGCACCCTATTAGGAATCCGATAACGGCCACTATCACAAGAAAGGCAGCTAGAACAAACCATGTTCTTCTGCGATTCTGCGTAACTTGCTTGCTAATCGTTTCCATTTATCTGCTAATCTCCTTAATTAAAATTTCATTTGAGGAACTTCTTTAGCAGCTTCTGGAACTTGTAGAAATTCTTTTTGCTTAAAGTTCCCCATCTTCGCAACTAAATTGCTTGGGAATGATTGTAACTTATTGTTTAATTCCATAACGTTAGCATTGTAATTTTGACGAGAAAATGAAATTTTATTTTCAGTATTAGCCAATTCTTCTTGAAGACTCATGAAGTTTTGATTAGCTTTCAAGTCAGGATAATTTTCAGTTACCGCAAACAAGTGATTCAAAGTTTCCGTTAGTTGATTATCAGCTTTAACTTTATCCCCTAAACTAGCGTTAGGATCAGAGATTTGCGTTCTCATCGCAGTTACGTTAGCGAGCGTTTCCTTTTCATGAGCGGCATAGCCCTTAACTGTTTCAAGTAAGTTAGGTAATAAGTCAGCTCGTCGTTGTAATTGGACGTCAATTTGGCTTTCAGCTTCATCAACTAAATTTCTTTGGCGAACCAATCCGTTGTACATCATAATTACTGCTAATACTAGTAGCACTACGATTACAATTATTGCAATTAACATAGCAATTCCTCCTATTAAATGTTGGTTTAAATCTACCATAACCGTATTGAAAGTAAAGATTATTAGTAGAATATTTAGATAATAATAACTAATCAATAATTAATTTCAAATTATGATGATCATTCGTACTTAACCACCATCATCTTTCCATGCCGATAAGTTGCCATAAAAATCGTCTTCAACTCTTCAGCGCCACTGATTCCCAGTTTGTCGAATAACCATTCCTCATCCTCTTCCATTAAATCGAGAACGTCATAATCCAATTGGCCATCAACCACAACCGGGTAGCGGATGCTTCCGTCTCCTTTTCTCAGAACGGTTAAGCTACCATTTTGTTCCAGAATCGCCCGTTTAACATCATTAAGATCATAAACGCCAGCCGTTCTCAATTTAAAATCAACTTCTTTGGCTGATAAATTAGCTTTCAGACAATTCTCTACTAATATTTGACCATTTTTAACGATCGTAATTGGCTCACCTTCAAGGAACTTTCCAATTACATGAATATGGGTTTTCAAGTAGCGGGTGCCCAAGATCAACAAAGACCAAATTAATAGCACTGTAATGAATTGGGCTAAGGTGATTGCCGGATTGTACAACACTCCACCAACAATTCCACCAAGCACATAGTTTTGTAATTGATCCATTGCCGACGTTGGAGCTAAATTACCCTTTCCAGTTAAGTTAATCAACACTGAAATAAATATAAAGCCAACAATTAATTTAATGGCAATATCAGAATATGTAAACATTAAAGCTATCTCCTAACTACATTAATTTTGGGGTTATGCAATTCAATTTTTTCTAACAAAAAACTTGAACCATCAGTATTAAAATCAATTCTAAAGAATCCTTTGGGCGTATTAACTAAGAGCCCATCTGTCTGAGTAGTCGAATTAACGGAAACCTGCTTTGGCTTAACCCCTAACTGCTTTGCGGTTTCTTTGATCGTTCCCGTTATTTGTCCCGTTTGTTTCTGAGTCGTCAATAAATTACTGTAGTCATTATATTGGATTGCAATCACTAGCAATAAGGTTGTGGCAAAAATAATCCCCAAGTCCTTATATTTAATCTCGAAGCGGTTTCTCATATACAGAAAGAAAAACACCCCAATAATAACGACCAGCAAGCCAACAACAATCAATTTAATTAAGCGTGAATTATCCTGATTAGATATTAGATATTCATAAGAATAAAAGTCCATTTATACTCCTCCAAATTAAAAATCCCCCTTCAGTATAAAACAGAAGGGGGATTTTCACTATTAATCATTCGAATTCTTCGTATTCATTTGGATCTTGATTATCGATTCGACCATCAGATTTTGTCAAACTATCAATAGCATCCATTTCATCATTAGTTAAATTAAAGTCAAACGTCTCTAAGTTTAATCTTTGATGATTTAGGTTCACTGATTTAGGAATTGGGATAATTTCCTTTTGCTCATGCCATCTCAAAATTACTTGGCCAACATTTTTATCATACTTATCAGCAATTTTTTTAATAACGGGTTCTTTTAATGCTGAACTTCCACGTCCTAGTGGGCTCCAAGCCTCAGTGACGATTCCGCGTTCATTGTCCGCATCAATTATCCGTTGGTTATTCCAGTATGGATGAATTTCAACCTGATTAACCGAAGGAATAATCCCTGTTTCAGCTTTTAGTCGGTCAAGATGTTCAGGTTCAAATTAGAAACGCCAATTGAGCGAATTAAACCACGCTCTTTAGCATCAATCATCGCTTGAAAAGCTTCTACATAATGATCTCGCTTAGGCAATGGCCAATGAATTACAAACAAATCCAAATATTCCAATCCTAACCGATAAATTGATTCTTGAATTGCTTTAGTTGCATCATCATAACGATGATATTTACCAGGGAGTTTGAAGTAATAAATAAATCCGCACGGTTGACTCCAGAACGTTGTATTGCTCGGCCAACTACACCTTCATTGTCATAATTAGTCGCAGTATCGATTCCCGTATAACCATCTTTAATGGCCGCAAGAATATGGTTAACACCACTTCCGCCACGGATTTGATAAGTTCCTAATCCAATTGCTGGCATTTTAACGCCATCATTTAAAGTAATAAAAGGAACATTGTTCTTCATTAAATCACATCCTTTCATCAATAACATAACGCGATAGAGGAAAAATGTGAAATTTTAACTATTAAACTAAAAAAGAATGATCCGCAGACCATCCTTTTTACAAATATGTTTAATAATTAATCTTAATCAATTTAGCATGCTTAACAGCTTCAATATCTTTAGTACCGGCTAACTGCATATCAATTTCTAATTCATGATTTAATTCTTCAATAACTGATTGAACCCCTTGGGCCCCACCTAAAGCTAAACCATAAATAATTGGACGAGCTAGAGCAACGATATCAGCGCCACTGGCCAGTGCCTTAAAGACATGTGAACCACGACGAACACCACTATCAAAGATAATTGGCACTCTGTGGTTAACAGCCTTAGCAATATCAGCTAATACATCAAATGATGCTGGGCCACCATTCAACTGACGACCGCCATGATTAGAAACATAAATTCCTTGGGCACCTGCTCCAATTGCTAATAATGCATCCTCTGGTGATTGGATTCCCTTAACGATTACTGGCAAATCTGTGTAATCAGCAATTCGCTTAACATCTTCAGCACTTATTTTTTGAGCAGCTGATGCATAAATTTCTTCAATCCCTTTACCTTGGCCATCGCCTTCAGAAAACTTAGTTAAGTTAGCCATCGGAATTGGAAATTGGAATTTATTGATAATATCGGCTTCACGATAACCATCAACTGTGGCATCAACTGTTAAAATAATAGCCTTAACCCCTGATCGTTTGGCTTCATCCAATAAACTTTCATTGAAACTCCAATCCTTACTCATGTATAACTGGAAGAATTGAGGTGCCCCATGACCGGCGATAGCAGTATCAGCAATTGATGTTGATGAATAAGTACTTTGGCCCATCAAGGCCCCAGCAGCAGATACTCCTTCGGCGGTAGCAACTTCCCCACGTGAATGCGCCAATCCCTGTGCAGCAGCCGGAGCCATCATGATTGGCGTCTTTAAATCCAAACCAAAGATACTAGTTGCAGTAGAAGGGTTTTCCATATTAGTCAGTGCACGGGGCACAATTTGAACGTGGTTAAAGGCCTCAGAGTTATGGTTCAATGTCCACTCATCTTCGGAACCGCCTGAAATATAACCAAATCCACCGGTTGGAATAATTTTCTTAGCTTCTGCTTCCAATGATGGTAAGTTTAAAACGTTTAATTTTTCTTCACGATCACTTTGTTCGTAGCCATTAATTACAGTCATTTTGATTATCTCCCTTATCCCACAATTATTGCCAATCTATTTAATGTTAATTAATCACTGACTGGCTGTTAGGTTATGTAACTTTTCGTGTGCCATGTTACTTTTTTAAGCACATCTATAAATTAAAACTATTGGACCCAAATGTCAATAATATGCACAAAAAAGTGTAAAGTTAACCTAACATTAACTCTACACCTTATTTGCTGAAAACGCTTCATTTTCTAAATCAACTGACTTTTTTTCTGAATCACTTGAACATCATCTAATAATTCTTGCAAGTTAATCTTTGCCATCCTTGCTTCAGCACTACTTTGAACCTCTTGATAATAGTGATCTAAAACGTCAGGAATTACCGACCCCACTGGACAAGTAGCATTCGTTTTCTCATCCACATTCAACAGTTTATTATCAGGCGAAATTGCTAAATAAATGTCTAATAATGAAATTTTGTCGGGGTCTTTGGTTAATGACGGCCTAGCAGCCCCCTTAGTGGCATTTAAGAGCCCGGCTTGTTTTAACTTACTCATCATTCGGCGAATTAAACTAGGAGACGTATTGATACTTTCCGCAATTGACGAACTCTTAATTTCTGACTTATCTTGGTTCAAAGCGATATAGGCAAGAATGTGCGTTGCATCACTCAATTGAGTATTAGCCATATCCATCACCATCCTTCATTGACTACCAATGGTTATATCATAACTTGTTATAAAATATATCACAAGTCATTAAAATTATTCTCATTAATTGCCGGTCAAATTCCTAGAATTAACCACTAATAACCGGTAGACTTAGTTTGTATCAGAGAACTTGTTTTTTATTAGGAGGTTTTATTTTATGGCAGAAAATTACGATTTTCCAAAGACTAGAAACCAATTAAATCAGCTGATTGCAGATATTAGTCAACTAATGACTAATGTTCAACAAACTCATTGGTATATGCGTGGCGAAAATTTCTTCCGTCTTCACCCACTGATGGATGACTATAAAGATCAATTAGGCGATCAGTTGGATGAAGTGGCAGAACGGTTAATTGCTTTAAATGGTTCACCAATCTCCACCACCCATGAATTCATCGAAAACACAGGCCTACCTGATGAAAAAGTTAAGTTCAATCAATTGACCATGCATGATTACGTTCAACGATTATCTGATCAATTCAAATATTTACGAGATCAGTATCAAAAGGGAATTGAAATCACTGACGACGAAAAGGACTTTCCAACCCAAGATATGCTTAATGGATTTAAATCAGATATTGATAAAAATATTTGGATGTTAAATGCCTACCTTGGCAAAGCCCCATTTGATGAATAATAAAAAATCTCCTCAGATTAATCTGAGAGATTTTTATTATTCATTATTCTAAATTACTTAGTAACATCCATGATTTCATCTCCGTGATGAACTTCACCATCATGACGTTTAATATCAATCGTGTGAACATCTTCAAAGTTACTAATTACTGCTAGAACTGTGTCATCCAAGCCCGCCTTTTCAATCGTTGGGGCCCAGAATTCAAGAATTTCATCACCTTGCTCAACCCGTTGACCTTGGGTTACATAGGAAATAAATCCGGTTCCTCGCAGTTTAACGGTATCAATTCCGATATGAATCAAAGTTAAAACCCCATTATCAGATTTCAATCCAATCGCATGTCGAGTTGGAAAGACAACCTCTACCGTCCCACTAAATGGTGCATAAATCTTACCATCGGTTGGTTTGATTGCAATTCCTTTACCCATTGCACCAGAGGCAAATCGATCATCGCTGACCTTGGACATATCAACAATTTCACCATCAACAGGTGCTTGATAGCTAATTACTTCAGGTTCAACGACTGCAACTGATTTTTCATCATCTCCAGCAAGATGTTGACCCCAAGTTTTTTCCAATTCGTCAACAATTTTCGCATGCATCTTCTCATCAAGTTTAACTTTTCTAGAAAACAGCACTGTTGCTATCAAGAACATAATTGCTGGGATTCCAAACATCATGAATTTGAAAGCTAAGCGACCACCAGAAGTAATGTCAGATGCCGATGCACCTGAAGTCATTCCAGCAATAATTGCAGTAATAACCACAACTCCGTTAGAAACCGCACCACCTAATTTATCAAGTAATGGTCTAACCGATAAGGTTAACGATTCATCACGATGACCAAGTTTTAACTGGCCATATTCAACTGAATCGGTAAGAATCATTAGTACAACTAAGAAAATTAGTGGTTGTGGAATATAGAATAATACGGCTGATAAAAGAACCATAAACAATGAATTTCCTGAGAACGCGAACAGAATTAATGCCAGTAGCATAATAGTAATTGCGATGAAGAAAACATTTTTCCGTTTGAATTTCTGAGCCAATGGTGGGAATGCCAAAACGGCGAACACCCCAATGACTGCATTAATCGATGCCAATAAACTAAACTCAGTTGGTTTACCCAAAATGTAAGTAAAGTAATACAGTTCAAGTGAGTTTGTGATTGCCATTCCAGTGGTATAAATTCCATAAGTCAAAGCTAACCACATTAATTGATCATTGTGCACTAATACACCAAGAACTCCTCTAAAGGTAGTTTTTCAGTATTTTTACGTAAGTCAGAATCGATTTCTTTAGTTCCGGCAGCAACAACCATTGCTGAAACCCAAGCAATCAGGGCAATTACGGCCGCAAACATAAACCAACCACGCTTGTCACCTTGCCCATTGTTAGCATTGACTGAGAAGAACAATACCAACGGCATAACAATAACCCCAACGATATTTTGACCAATGTTTGAACCAACCCGGGCATAAGTAGCAATGCTTTCCCGTTCTTTAGAATCAAAAGATATGGCCGGAATCATCGACCAAAAACCAATATCTTTAAATGAATAAAAGATATCCATCGTAATATATAAAATTGCAAATAAAATTAGGTACAACCAAGGATTTGACACGTTCAAACCACCTAAATCTGTAAATAATGCAGCTAGGATAATTGAACCTAATGTCCCACCAAATACGATCCAAGGCTTAAAGTGTCCCCATCTAGTCTCAGTATTATCGATGGTATTTCCAATGAATGGATCAATAACCAACTCAACAATTCTAAGAGTTGTCATGATGATCGATATATAAAAGATCATCTTAGCGCCAGTACCACCACTGCTCTTATCAAATAAATGCGACGTAATGAACATTACAAAATATGTTGATAAGGTAGCATAAAACATGTCATGCCCGAACGCTCCAAAGGTATATGAGAGGCGCGAGACTAGCTTATGGCTCTTTTGTTGCATACTGTACATCTCCTTAAATAATCTCAATATAATTGCTTAAGTATAATGTAACCGGTTTCAACAAAAAACACAAGAATTTTAGTAATTTGTTTAGTAAATTTTTACTAAAGAGCAATTATCCTTACTAATTAACCTGGTCTGTCTCACCTTTTTATACTTAGTAATTCATTTAGATACCGATAAGCTGTCTGTCGATTAACTTGGTTATCATAAAAGAAGCACCACTCTAAAACTAATAAGATCGTGCTGCAGTAATGGTCAGCGACTAGTTGCGATGGTACATCAGTTGTTCGCTTGTTATCAAAGCGACTCGCAATTTTGCGAACCTCTCCCTTAAAGTAATTTGAAAAACTGGTTAGTAGTAGCCCATCGGCTGAATTATGTTGCTTAATTCCCGTTAACAACTCACCGTTAGCATTCAATAACTCAAACAATCGTTCAAAATATACCGTGATTAATTCAGCGGGCTTAAACTTCTCATATTCATCTAAATTAATCTCTTGGCTCATTGCGTACCAACAATAGTTAGCTAAATCATATTTATCATCAAAATAGTTATAAAAAGTTGCTCTTGGCAGCTTACTATTCTTAGCAATTTCATTAACACTAATCTTTTCGAAGGGTTTCGTCACCAATAGTTGCTGCATCGTTTCAGCAAAGGTATTTAATGTTCTGGTGGCTCCACGAGTTGGTTTTCGCGTTAAATCATATTTCATCGGTTTCCTCCAAAATATCAACATTGATAATCTCTAGTTAATATTAGTAATGCCACTTATCTAAAAATGATGCATTATTACGCCAGCCAAATCTAAATTGGTTTACGGTCTTAGTTTCCGAACTCAATCTAATCACTGACCAAGCATTAGCATTAATTCCCGTTAGGCTCCGAACATCTCGTTGCGGATTACGATATTTTTCAGCTCCGTCGCCTCGATCAGCGATTCCTGAAGTTTGCGTCACAAACCAAATACCATTTTTATACGCAAAATTATCTTGGTGCGTATGCCCCGCTATATATCCGATAACGTTTCCTGTGGACTGTTGATAATCACTAATTAAGTCAAATACTTGGCGGCTTTCCCGAACGCCAGGTACATTAGTTACCTCATTATTTTCGAATAACGTTTTAAGATAACTTGGCTGACTACGTCGTTTACCACCCATATCAAAAGTGTTGACCCAAGTATCTACTCCGTTAACAGCAATATGATTAATAAATAATAATTGTTGATTTTCGCCAGAGTTAGCTAGCACATCCTTTAACCAATCAATTTGAGCTGCACTGTAATGCGTATAACCATGTCGGAAACTATTAAAATGAATTTGACCATCCTGACTAGGCACAGCATCTGCTTGATCAAAACCATCCAAAATTACTATTTTAAATGGTGATTCTGGAATATCAAACGTTCCATAAACTGCATGATTGCCATTATCATGCAAATTAAAATCAGGGCTTTGGCGAATTTCCCATGCCTGCTGGTTCGTAATTATTTGATCTAACAAATATCCAGCATTATCACGTGCATAACCAGAATTATCGTCGTGATTCCCATTCAAAATAATATATGGTCGATTAGCTTCTTTAATTGCTTTAACTCCCTTGATAACGTCACGTAGGCTAATCTCGATTGGTTTATTACCATCGTTTAAATCACCGCCATGTACTACCAGATCCACACCATAGTGATCAGCATAATAACTCATCAACCGCAAACTTCTGAAAACGGCGGCCGAGGCAGGAGTTTGATATGTATCAATATGCGTATCTGTGACATAAGCAATTAGCTTATCTGTCGTTTTCATTTCCTTACGGACCTGAATATCAAATTTCTGCAGTGCGGCTAATTCTTCATTGGTTGGCTTAAATGACTCATTAAAATCTTCTAATTGAAAATCTGCGCTTTTCTCCCACGCAGTAACGTTTGATAAAACCATACCAGTTTTCTTTCCATCAATGTTAATCTTCTTGCCCCGCTTCTTTGCTGAATATGGCCAAATATTTTCCCAAGGTTGTTCTGCATTTTGATCTAAAATATTACCAATTCTTTCATAACGACCCGGTCGCGGAAGTTTTACAATTCTTCTCAAATCGCGAGGAGCATACATCGGTAAAAAAGAGCCATCCAGTAATTCTGCCCAAAAAGTATCGTTATCAGTTCCCTTAACTTTAGCCTGATAATTTACTTTTTGACCACTCTTAATTAACTGATCCGTTTGATATTCCTTTTTAAATGATGGCTGTGTATATACTGAAACAGATTTTTTTACCTGTAGCCAACTATTTTTATTCATTGGAAATCGATAATCTGCAATCGTGGCTGTCTTTTCCATAATATCCCTCCACTGATTAATTTACTTTAGTTTAATTGAGCAATTAGTTCGGTGCAAATATACGACTTTTGTTGCATTTGCAATAAAAATGCGATAAATTATTATTGTTAAGGAGGTAAGAAAATATTAAACCAGATATTTTAAGAGACTTAGGCATGGTATCCCGGGCCTTAGATTCAATTGCCAATATTGAATTTAAGCAGTATTCCCTTAATAAAGGCCAGTACCTCTACCTTGTTCGAGTATACGAAAATCCTGGAATTATTCAGGAGCACTTAGCTGAAATGATTAAAGTTGATCGAACTACGGCAGCTCGCTCAATTAAAAAGTTAGTTGATAATGGCATATTAACTAGAAAAAAAGATTCGATGAATAAAAAAAATTGGCATTTATACGTCACTGATAAGGGAAAAGAGATTGCCCCAATTATAATTAGAGGAAATATTTACTCTAACGAGCAAGCTCTCACTGAAATTAAATGATGCCGATGCCAAAAAGCTTTCTCATCTGTTGCATCAAGTTGCTGCCAATATTGACAGCGATTGGCATGCTGTAAAAAAAGGTAATTCACGAAAATATTAACTTAACAGGAGTAAATAATCATGAAAAAATTAATTGTTGATAGTGGTGTAATTGAATTATTTCCCGAACTTCAAATTAATGTATTAACATTAACTGGTATTAAGAATCATTATGAAGGTGGTCAAGAAGCATACTTCACCAAATTACTGGCCGATGCCACCACTGCATCAGCTAAATTTACTAGCCAGTCCGATACTTTTAGTAAGAATCCAGTAATTGACGAATGGCGTGAAGCATATCGAAAATTCAAAACCAAAAAGGGTGCTCGTTCATCTATTGAAGCCTTATTAAAACGAGCTCACCAAGGACATGTATTTAGTCCTATTGATCCCCTAGTTGATATCTATAATAGTATCTCCTTAACCTATGGCACCCCGGTTGGTGGTGAAGATATTGATCACATCGATGGTGATATGCATTTAGCAATTGCTGTTGGTGGTGAACCATTCTTCCCATTAGGGGCTGAAGAAGACTCTCCCGCCCTTCCAGGTGAGGTTATTTATAAAGATAATACTGCTGCCATCTGTCGTTGCTTTAATTGGCGTGAAGCAGAAAGAACTATGTTAACCAATGATACTAAAAATGCCGTCTTAGTCATTGAATCAATTAATACTGACCAAGCACACCGAGCAGATGAAGCAATTGTTGAACTACAAAATTTATGCAAATCAACTTTCAATGTTGACTCAAACACTCAAATAATTAATAAAGATAGGTTAAGTGCAATTATTGCTGATTAATTTAGTTAGTTTTTAATATTTTTACCTTTTTTATGCTTTATTTATGTATAATTATTACTAAATTTGATAAAAAATATAGAGGGGTCTTAATTTATGCAAATTGCCGGATTTGGTGTTGAAGAATGGTTAAACGTTTGGGAAAGAGCAGCAACTTACGATATTGCTCAAAGTACCATCTCATCCATGACGATGAAAGAAATCTTAAATATTGATGGTAGTAATGGTCAAAGTTTTTATGAACTACTAGATAAACAAAAAATGAGTTATGGCTGGATTGAAGGTTCCCCAGAATTTAAACAGGAAGTTGCTAACCTTTATCAACACGTTGAACCCGAAAACGTTCTTCAAACCAATGGAGCGACTGGAGCTAATCACTTAGCTTTATACTCGCTAATTGAACCCGGAGATCAGGTAATCGCTGAGTATCCTTCATACCAACAGCTTTATGATATTCCAAAATCATTAGGCGCTAAGGTTGATTACTGGACCATCCATGAATCCGACAATTGGTACCCCGATATTAATGAATTGAAGCACCTTGTTTTCACGTGAAACAAAGATGATTTGTTTGAATAATGCCAACAATCCAACCGGTACAGTTCTGGATACTACTTTCCTAAAGCAAGTCGTTGAAATCGCAAAATCAGTTGATGCCTACGTACTAGTTGATGAGGTTTACCTACCACTAGATAATCCTGACAGCTTTACATCAATCGTTGATTTATACGATAAAGGGATAGCGACAAATTCTCTCTCCAAACCTATTCGGTTCCCGGAATTAGAATCGGTTGGACTGATTCTAACGCAGAAGTCGCTGACATATTCAGAAAGTATCGTGACTACACTATGATTTGTGCTGGTGTGTTTAATGACATGTTGGCCGTTCATGTGTTAAGAAACAAAGATAAGATTCTTGCCAGAAATAAACAAATCGTCATGAATAACCTAAAAATTTATCAAGACTGGTTAGCTAATGAACCTAAAGTTAGTTTAATTATGCCTCAAGCTGTCTCAACCTCATTTCCGAAGATTGATATCGATGGTGATATCGAAGAATTCTGTATCAAATTACTTAAAGAAAAAGGTGTACTCTTAGTTCCCGGTAATCGGTTCGATATGCCTGGTCACGTCCGTCTTGGCTACTGTGCCCCAGAAGAAACGCTTCAGAATGGATTAGCAAAATTGTCTGAATTTTTAAAAGAATATTAGTAATAAAAAAAGCCGTAGAATAATTATCTACGCTTTTTTATTTAATTACCTTGGTATACTTTTCGATCTAATTGGGGTGCTTGGACTGGCGTTCCTGCAGCTGTCATGTCCTTAATGTAGTTCACAAAAGTATCTGTATCAGTTCCAATTGAGCCTTGGATTGCGGTATCTTTAAATGCTGTGAAGTCATCTCCACCACCATGAAGGAAATCATTAATCACCACATTATAAGTTCCATCTGGGGTAATTGGGGTGCCATCATCCTTAGTCATGGAAACAACCTTAAATGGTTGATTAGCATCCCCTGAATCAGTGTAAGTGTACTTCAACCCAGCAATTTGAAGATAATATTGTTGATTTTGATCGTATTGCTGATTCAAAGCATCCTCAATTTGCTTACCGGTCATCTTAACTACTTGTAAGATATTACCAAATGGTTGAACGGCAGTCGCCGCACCCCAGGTAATATCGGCATTTTCGTTAACTTCAAGGTCTGCTCTAACCCCACCAGTATTGGTCATTGCAAAATCTGCTTGAACACCATGCTTGTTGGCTTCATATAGTTGTCCATCGACAACCACTTCACCAGCAGCGTTCTCCATTGTACTATTGTTATGCAATCGACCTGTGATGGTTTCTGGAGTAGCTGCTTTTCCAATTACTTGATTAACTTGTGGATCAACCCGGTTATCAGCGTCCTTTACAACAGCTGCCACATTTGGATTACCCGAAACAGTTGGATCGTCAGCTTGTGATAATACTGGATAAACATGTGGTGCAACACTCACAAACTTACCAGATTTAGGACTAACATAGGTCCAAACATCATCGTATGCTTTCCCGGTATAAACAGCCTGAACTACATGCGTCTTACCAATCTTAGCATTAGCATATTGGTGTGAATGTCCTGCTACATAAAGACCGACATGATTACTAGGATCAATCGAATTTAATTTATTTAAAATATCAACTACTGGCCCAGTGGTTTGGCCTTGTGGGCTAGTTGCCACTCCGGTATGAGCCATAACAACAACCGCCTTAACCCCTTTGTTATTCAAAATCTTATCATATTTAGCGATAGTCTCTGCTTCATCAAGCACTTTATAGTCTTTGTAGTTATCATATAAAGTCAAACTTGGTAATGTTGACGTATCAATTCCAATAAAGCCAACCTTAGCCTTTTCGTTACCAGCTTTAACTGTCTTGATTGTATATGGTTTATAGCCAAATGGAATTTGTCCATTACTTTGGTTAACCACGTTGGCAACAATTAATTGCATATTAGTTGAATAATGAGGGTAGTCCTTCACCAATTGGCTAGCATTTGTACTAGCAGTTGGCGCATTTCCATTCAAAATTCGATTAAATTCAGGCAGGCCACGATCAAATTCGTGATTACCCAGCGTTCCGATTTGAAATCGCATTTCTTTTAAAGCGTGCATGGTTGATTCATGAGCTAACAGTGAAGAATTTGCTGGTGCTGCTCCGACCATATCCCCTGCTTCAACTCTGAATGTGTTATTAGAATTAGCAACCGCTTTAAACTGATTCTGTGCTTGGTCAAGATATGATGCCAAACGAGCAGCGGTTCCTGCCCCCTTATAAGTCTTTTGACCAATGCCCACATCCCCGGTAGTACTTAAACCGCCATGCAGATCATTAATCCCCAGAATTTGAACTGGAATATCATTACGATACTTCTTAGGCACCGTTTGAAACTCAGGCTGAAGCCCCGGCTTGGCATAGTCGTCGCTTCCCGCCACATTTGTCAATGTTTGTGGTGTATCAGCGGCTTCGGTAGCTGCTGGAACCACACTCATAAGCCCCAGTAGAATTGCCGGAACTGATAATAACGATAGAACCTTTCCCTTTACATGATTAACCATAATTATTCCTCCCCTAGAATAACTTATACATCAATCAAAGAATACAATGTAAGCGATTTATTTGTCAATGGAATATTACACTTAATTATTATTGATTTACCAATTCCTTATTCTATCTTTATCAAAATAAACTCGGTATACTTGAGGCAATCAATCACAGGAGGTCGGCATAATGAAAAAACATTATAAAAAGAATTTAACCAAACACCAGAAACAATTAATTGCCCCATTCGCAGCATTTGAAGCTACTGCCTTATTTATTGCTTGGACTGATATTATCAAGGCCCCTTCATTCCGCCATGGCAATCGAATCACTTGGTTAATTGTAAGTTTGTTACAGCCGTTCGGACCATGGTTATATCAATTTATTGGTAAAGAAAAATGATTATTATTCTAAAGTCCAAGGTGTTAAGCTAATAATTTTTAATAGATAGTAAACCTTGTAACCACCTTCATCAAGTAACCATTAACAAGGTAAAACGTGGGATAATATTCTCTAAGACAAATTAATCCGCAATTCAGAACAATATCTGAATTGCGGATTTTTATAACTATTTTTCTAAACTACTATAATTTAAGATATACTTTGTTAAGGGAGATGATTCTATTGACGATGACCAATAAGTGGTTAGCTTGGATAATGTTGGTTCTTAATATCATCTTATTTTGGCTAATCTTTTCTATGCATAATATGGCCGCAATGTATTTAATGGCTGGAATTATGACGTTAGATGCAATTGTAAATTTAATTTGTATCTACTCAAAACATTAAAATAGATTAATTTACCTGCATGATGCTTGCAAAGACCCCGATATGTTTTTGCCGGTAACCAATCCAAGCAAATAACATTGAGCATATAATTCCAACCACAGCAATCCATCCGAGTGATTGGATATATGGATCAATACTTCCACCATATAACACATTAAATGAGTTTGTAATTCCTTGATACATTGGTGTGACCTTACTAATATTTTGATAGAAATTATTTAACACTACCCGAGGTAAAATTCCCCCACCGGCAACCACCTGCATGGCCATTAATGGTAACAGAATGATCATTGATGGAATACTTCCACATAAGAAGGTAAAAATACTACTGAATTCAAAGGCGGCGAATACAAATAGCATTTGGGTGCCAACAAGGGCCCAGAATGTGGTGCCAGAGAAGTTGATTAAAGCTCTTAATAATCCGATGGTAAAGAATGGCACAATAATTGATGCTAGGATTCCAGTAACTTGGTAAGCAAAGTATGCTTTAACCTTTCCCATACTAAACCGAGCGCTCATAAACATCATTGTCAAAATAATGGTCATGATCATTACTCCAAGATAGGTTCCTAAGTTAAGAAACATTGGGGCCATTTGATATTTATAACTACTTGGCATTTTATTGATGTGAACGGTCTTAGCGATTAAGCCACCGCCTAGTCTTTGAGCCATTTTACTAGCTTGTTTTTGGACTTGTAACTGGATTTGTTTTGGCATCAGTTTTCTCATTCCTGCTAATTGAGCAGGGTTAGTGATATTTCTAGCTTGTTTTTGAGCTCGAACCTGGACCTGTTTAGCAACATTGGGTGCAATTAAACTAGCAATCATTCCAGTTGTCTTTTGTGATGTTAGGTTATCCTTAATCTTCGTTTCAATTTGCGAAATAATACTACGATTTAACGAATTTTGTAACATCCCATTTGAATCATTTACATAGAACTTAATGTGCGGCGTCTTCTGTTGCTTAACATCTTTGATAAAATTCTTAGGAAGCACAACCGCCAAAGCAGCTGATCGATTAGTTAACTGTGACTTAATTGATGCCAATTTACTATCAGTACGCTTAACCTTAAATGGTAAATTATCCTTCAAGCCCTTTGTCATCGTTTTGCTACCAGTTGATTGGTCATAATCTACTACTACAATTTGCATATTTTTTGTGCCATTAGGCATATTGCCAAAGCCTGGCAATGCGGCCCCAAGAAATGCCAATCCACAAATTATTGCGACCCCAATTGCAAAATATGCAATTGGATGCTTAAACCATTTATTCATTATTATTACCCCTCTTTTTTATGTTCACAGTAATCATAAATTTCAGATAATCTCAACACAACTAGCAAAAAAGTCTTCAAGTGTAGGATATCCTACACTTGAAGACTTAAATGTTCAGTATCTAGTAATTATTCACGATGATTTGGTAAATGTCATCCACATCCATCATCTATATGCACATATTTCAATATATAACTCTTTCTAAAACTCTTTTACTATTTTCGATATATTAATTAGATACATAAAAAAGCCAAAAATTAGGCAAAGTACACTAGCTGCTATTAAATCACTAAAATCTATCTTTTCATTAAGCAGGTATGAAATACCAATTGTATATATTAAAATTAAAAACCAAAAACGCGTAGAAAGTTTGTAAAACAGATATTAATCGCAGCCGTTTACGCAGATTAGCTAATTCTGCTTTACTATAAACTTCATATTGTGAAACATCTTTTCCGGATACCTTAGTTGCTATGTATCCAGAAATGATTATAAGCATTATGTATATCAGGACCGTCTGAAATGTTAGTTGCTGATTGATGAGATCAATAACGATTGAAATAATTAGAGCAATGAAGTTTAAAATAAAACTCAAAACAAGTCCGTTTTCACTTAGCTTAAATAAGTGCATTTGTTGTTCTTTATCTATCGGACCAATCAACCTCAATAACCAAGAATTAAAAAAATGCATGACAAAATCCCCCTAGCATAAATTTATAAATGCTTAATAATACATATTTATCTATTTTTCAAGTAACCATAAAAATCAAGCTACGTATCAAAGACTTCTTTATTTATGGGGACTTCGAAAGAAAATAATTACGGTGATGCTAACCGATAACAAAAAAGCGGAAACCAGCCGTGCCGTCATCATTCCACTAATAAAGTATGCATCATGATGTGGTAATGCTTGGATAACATCGTGATTCATAATGCTGATCGGTGTAAATATTATAAATAAAACAATAAATGTCAGAATGAGTTTAACGATTGAAAAGGGCTCTTTAAATTTATACCATTTATCAAAATAGCTTATTAGCAGCGCAAGATTAATCATTAACACTAGCGGTATTAAAGCTAAATGAAATCCATTTGGACGTAAATTATCAATAATTTCTAATATCGCACAAACCACATTTATCCAGTATGTAGCCCGTAATATTTTTTCAGCTCGCAAACTATTTTTTCTTTGTTCTTCAAAATGATCTAGCATTCGATCATCTCGAACTAAATCCTCTAACGGAACATGATATATCTCACTGAGCCTAACTATACTACCTAAATCCGGATAATTTCGACCTGTCTCCCAACCTGAGATAGTTTTTCGAGAGACATGCATTTCTTTAGCTATATCTGCTTGAGTAAACTTATTCTCCGTTCGACATACTTTCAATTTTTCCCCAATTGTCATTCAAGACTCCCCCAAAAATTGAATCTATCATTAAAAATACGTATTCACTTGTTGCTTAAAACTTCCTTCAAATCAACGCCTCTCCCTTGCCTTGATTGATGAAGATATTTTAAGTTGTTTCATGTGAAACATTTTGAACGCTAAGTTGTTAATCCTGTTGATTCATAATTGCAGGCAACACTACTGTATCAACTAAATTTTCAATCCAATCCTTAGTAACTGGACTTTGGTCAACCATTGCTTGATATAACATTAAGTTAAATGGTAACAACTTTACGTTATCTGTAACGGTATGCTTAATTTCATTATTTAACTGAGCTGCACTTAACATTCGTTCCATAATGTATAGTTGCTGTTGATGTAAACCATCAAAATATTTATGAACCACTGGATTATCATTACCAAGTTCAATCAATATCGCCCGTAAAAATGGCTGAGAACCATCAAAATGAGCCAGACTAACAACTAAATTTTCCCTTAGAGAGCGATTCGAAAAATCCAAATTCTCAAACGTATCAGCTTCTTCATCGTCAAAATATTCTTCGGCATCAAGCAACAATTCAAACGCTGAACCCCAGTGACGATATAGTACTGGTCGACTGGTCCCCGCTTGTTTAGCGATATTGTTAAACGTAACTTGTTCATAGCCTTCAGTGTTTAAGATATTAATGGCCGCAGAAAAAATCTGATCATTTAATTCTTTATTAGTTTTCCGTGGTGCCCGCTTTGAATCCGTCATTTAATCCATCCTCCATTGAAACCATTACGTTCATTCTACCATATAGTACGATTCCTTTATTATATAAATACACTTTGTATATAAAATATATACAAGTGTTGACATGCTAAAAATACCGAGTATAGTACTCCTATGTTAAATGTTTCAGACAGATATCAATCTCTGCCAATATTCATATGCATAAGGAGAACCATAATGCTGACAATTAAACAAACTACCTTTAATGGGATTGATGAACTTAAATTAACTCAAACTACTAAACCTGACCTTAACGATAACGGGGTCCTAATCAAAATGGACATGATGCCAATCACCCCAACCGATATTAAACGGGAAACCAATCCTAATGCGACCGAAGAATCACTTGCGGAATTACCAAGAACCATTGGTTACAGCGGAACTGGAACCGTTGTGGAGACTGGCGCTAATCGCGATTCAGACCTAATCAATCAACGAGTATTCGTTATGCACCCAACCGGTTCATATAGTGAATACATCGTCTCTGACAATCCAGACTGGATTTTTACCTTACCAAATACCGTGGATAACGCCAGTGCAACTACTTTAACTGCTACACCATTAGTATTAATGAACGCCATTACTAAGTATCAAAGCGCAGGAATCAATGATTTTGTGATCACTGGCGCTAACTCAGTAATTGGTCAATACCTACTACAACTAATCAATCAAGATGATAACCTTCATCTATGGCCAATCGTGTCACCTTCAAGCCTTAATTAATTTAATCAGCAATTTCCAGAAATTACCGCTTATACTGCCGATACATTACCAGCGCTAAATAGCGCCGCCATCTTAGATATCGCTGGCAGCATCAACCTAGTTGATCAATTGGCTGCAAAAATTACTGTTCCTGAACTTACATCAATCGCTTTGATGAACTACGAAGGAAGTATTCCCTTCCAATTCGTTCACGAAGAATTCAGCCATGAAATTTACCAACAGCTAATTCAAAAATTAACTAATCAGCAATTAATTGCTCCCATCGACCGAATCTTCCCTGTCACTCAAATCAAAGAAGCCCAGCACTATACCCAAGATAACCATAGTCGCGGTCGTGTGTTAGTTTCATTCAATTAACGGAGGTATTTTTTTTGACAGATTTTAAAACTTTATTCAATATAAACTGTTTCTCAACTGATTCTGAAGCTCAAAAAGTTGCTGCTGAACAATTACAGAGCAACTACAACTTTGAGATTACTTGTCTCCACTTAGATAAGAGCATCCAATTGCTCACCACGGCAAAGGCTGCACAATTGCCGCAGCCAAGATTTGCGAAGACGTTGTAATTTTTCAAAACGTCACTATCGGCGCAAACCAAACTTATAACCACACTACTCACCAGTGGGAGAACCTTGGTAATCCTGTGATTGGTAAAGGCGTCGTGATTGCCGATGGCGCCAAAGTCGTTGGCCCAATCATCATTGGTGATAATAGTGTTATCGGCACCGGTGCATCATCACTAAAGATGTCCCTGCCAATAGCATCGCTTACGGTGTTAATAAATTTAAACCCCGTGATCCAAACTATTCACCTGTCTTTTATAAAGACATGCCCCACGCCCCAGAAATTATCGCTGCATGCGAGGATGTTATCAATCGTTATAATCAACAATAGATTAAAAGGAGTAGCCCAGACAAATCCGTCAAGGTTACTCCTTTTTAACTTCTGTTTAACATTAAATCCATCAGTTTGGTTGGCATTAAATGATTAAGTGGAATGGTTAAATGTGCATCTATCCCCAATGAATAACGGGCTCTAGGGCGACTTTTAGTGGCGATTTTGGCAATCCTGTCCCCCGCTTTTTTGGCCGACATTGCATACTTTAAAAAGGCCGATTGTGAATTAACCGCACTTTGAACCATATTTTGATATAGCTGCTTATCTGACTGATTCATTTGATCAGCAAAATTTAGTGATAATTCACCACTGTATGCCGCCATATCAGTTTTAATGCCGCCTGGTTCTACGATAATCACTTTAATTCCCTGTGACTTAACTTCTCGTCTTAATGCATCACTGGCCGCTTCAAACGCAAACTTGGTTGCTGCATATGCTGAATAATTCGGCAAAGCGACTCTGCCACCAACCGATGTGATGTTAACAATTGTGCCCCGGCTTTTTCTTAGCTGGGGCAGTAACGCTTGAGTAATGGCGACTTGACCAAATAAATTAACGTCGAATTGTTTGTGCCATTCGGTTAGTGATAGCAACTCAAGTGGTGCGTTAAACTCAATTCCTGCATTATTAATTAATGCTCTTAAGGGCCGACTATTAGAATCACTTTCAATTCGGTCAACTAACGTTTTAATATCTTCCGATTGTGTAATATCTAATTTAAACGGTTCAATGTTTTGACCACTAATTTTATTAGCTTCGGCCATCGTTTTGACACCCGCTATTACGCAATAGCCTTTCTTAGCAAATGAAATGGCGGTAGCCTTCCCAATCCCACTCGCTGCCCCTGTTACCACAACTAATTGATTTAACTCTGTCATTGCTTAGTACCTCCATAAATTATTGTCTTCATTATTAAAAAATAATTTACTTTGGACAACGACCAATACTAAAATATGGTTTTAAATTAAGACAAATATTTATTTTTGTCTTATAATTCGACCATACGGAGGTCTTAATTATGCAACAAGCTGAAAAGCGCATGCGCTACATCCTAACTCATAGTATGGTTGAATTATTGAATTCAATGGCATTTGAAAAAATCACCATCAATTTAATTTGTGAACAAGCTAACATCAACCGGAGTAGTTTCTATCGCTATTATGAAAATAAATACGATTTATTGACTGACTCACTCCCGGTAATCACTAATAATTTATTTAATCTGAATGATATTAATCAAAATAATGATCTTGATTATATAAAGCAAAGTTTTCATTGGGCCATTTCCCATAAAAAACTAGTCAAAAATATCATCATTTCAAACGAGCAATACAATACCTATCTTGATTTAATTAAATCCGCTTCTAAAAGCGTGCATCAAACAATCTCCAGTCTTAGCAAGGACGAACTCAATAATAATCAGATTTTTAAGACCTTTTTGAATTCTCCAGATCCCGATACTTCAATCGAGATGTTTTGTGGCATGGTGACTGGGATTATTCAAATCTTAGTTGAAAAAAATAATATTGATGATGTAAAAATTGATTCATTGATCGATTACTATGCGGTCAAAATCAATCAACTACATTTTTCTAATTAACAAAAAAAGGTTGGCCCTCAACAGAGAGCCAACCTTTAACTATTTACTGAACTTATCATCGACGGCGAATCGCTTGGCGCACCCGTTCATCACGTTTGATAATCAAGGTCGTGTAACTAATGACATTCGCTCCTGAAAGCAACCAAATGTACCAAGCATTTTGATTACTAAAGAACTTCCAAGCAAACAAATCTTTTTGGATTTCTTCGCCTAATTCAGCCACAATTTCTTGAATACTTAGTTCGTGACTTCCGAGAATCTGAATGATTATCCCGAAAGCAAACACCAGAAACCAGCCGATCACATATGACCAATTCCGTTTGATTTTAATAATTGGTCGGTCATGTTTGTCGACATCATCAGTAACTTGTAACTCAGTCTGTAACTGCTGAAAGTACGCAATCAACCAACCAATCACAATGATTAATCCTGCTTCAATTAAGTTATACTTATTCCAACTCATATTAACAGCAAACATAATCACACAATATGCAGGAATTACTACCCAACTAAACCGGGTAATTTTTCAAACTTGAACGACTTAGAGCACATGTAAATTACGCCAACGATAAGTAGTCCATACGAAATCAAATGATCCAATTTTTTAACTCCAGTTTCTACAATCTTTTATGGAGATTGTAGCATAGAATTAATTTTAATCGACATTCGATTTTTTAATTAGTCCTTATCCTTTTTTAAGGTAAGTGAAATTAAAATACCAACAGCACCAATTACAGTAGCAACAATAAGTGAAACATGGGCTCCTGATACTAATGCTAAATGCATTCCATGTCCGAATGCGGCTGGGTTAGTTTTGAGTAAGCTAGCACTTGGGGCAGCGTTATTTGCTTGAGTTTGCATAACAGATACTAGAATTGCAGTACCAATTGAAGCACCAACTTGTCTAACAACGTTATTCCCTGCACTACCATGACTGATTAGGTCTGGAGTTAAGTGTTGCATACCAATTGTTCCAGCAGGCATCATTGCAAATGCCAATCCAACGTTACGTAATGCGTAAAGCGCAATGATTTCCCAAATTGGGGTTGTCAGGGTCAAGAATGATAGTAAAGCTGTACTGATCGTCATCATTGTAATTCCAAAGACAATAATTTGCTTACCAAAATTCTTTGAAACTAACCGGCCAGAAACTGGGGCAAGTAAGAACATTACCACTGCTCCTGGAAGCACAGCTAAACCTGATTGAGTAGCTGTTAAGTTCCGGGCGTTTTGTAAGTAAACTGGCAAGATAAATTCAACGGCCACCATGCTGATTTGTGCAATTGCACTGATAATGGCAGCAGTGGAGAAGTTTTCTTTAGTAAACACTTTAAGGTTGAGCATTGGGTTGCTAATTACTAATTGACGCCAGATAAATAATAGTACTAAGACAATACCAGCAATAAATGCAGTTAATGTTCTTGCATCAGTCCAGCCATAACTAGAAACGATTGAACCACCGTATAAGATGTCACCGAAACCAGCAGATGATAGTAAGACTGATAACCAATCCAACTTAGTGTATTTATGAGGAACAACATCAGCCATGTAAAATAGTGATAGCAAGAATGTTACAGCAACGATGGGGGCAACTAACCCGAAGATATAATGCCAGCCCATGTTATCAACAATAAATCCCCCAAGCGTAGGTCCAATTGCAGGGGCAATTCCGAATACCAATCCTAACAAGGTAGTTGGGGTTCCCCGATCTTCTCTAGGATAAACTGAGAATAGAATCGTCATTGTCAATCCTGATAGAACCCCAGCACCGATTGCTTGAAGTAATCTACCAGCTAATAGAATTGGAAAACTACCAGCAACGAATGCTGTAATTGAACCAATTAAAAATACTCCTAATGAGTAAGTAACTAATTTCTTTGTATTAAATGTGTCAGCCATCCAGGCAGAAACTGGAATTAAAATTCCACCGATTAATGAATATCCAGTTGATAACCATTGAACGGTTGATAAACTAACACCGAATGATTTCATGATACTTGGTTGAGCCACTGATAAAACCGTCTGGTTGATCATAGCCACAAACGCACTTAATATCACAACCGAAACTAAAAGCTTCCGATTGTACTTTATATTTTGTATTGTCATTTTTCATTTTTTGAGCCATCCTTATATTTTTCATACAAGTTAGGTACTAATTTGTTAACGTTGAGTATTATATCCGGATTAAATTAATTGTCAACATATTAGGAAACTAATTTGCTTGAGTACAACGGCTTTTTACGAGTACAATAGTGCTATAAATCAATTCCTAGGAGGGATTAGCGAATGTCTAAAGCAAGCGAAATAAATTATTTAATGCGTACAATTAGTGTAAGTGGCCAGCGACATTTTGAAGAAAAAACTAAAGATTTAAATATTTCTCGTTCGCAATCAAGAACATTAGGCTACATTCAAGAACATCCGGGATTAAATCAAACGCAACTTGCTGAGGCATTTGGCATGCGACCAGCAAGTATTTCGGGATCTCTGAAGAGCTTAGAAAAACTTAAATATATCGAAAAGCACGCGCTTAAAGGAACCCAGGACCGATCAAAAAAAATCTATATTACTGAAGCTGGCAAACAAGCTAGTAACAAGATCATCGATGTTTTCAATGACACTGATAATCAATCTGTTAGTGGCTTAACTGATGAAGAAGTCGATCAATTGATCGCCCTATTATCAAAGTCGCGCATAGTATCGAGACTTCAGAAGATTAGTTAAACTCAATCCAAGTTTCAGTAATTAAAAAAATATTTTTCCATTACCTGATATAATTAGCAATGGTATTTTTACGATAATAAACAATTAGGAGTTAACTAATGAATGAAATTTTAAAAGCCCAATTTTTTGTCGATGATTTATCTGATGATCAAAACGGGTTATTACTGATATTAATAATTACATTACCAAGGGGCTAAAGCGCCCTGAACATTCAGTTGCCATTATTGAAGGTGCAGCCGGTACTGGAAAGTCCGTTGTCCTCATGGAATTAGTTCGTCAATACATGACTGACAAGCGCTACAAGACCTCTTTGGTTGTTAACCACCCAGAACTATACAAAGCTTACCAAGACATCGCAGAGTCGATTCCTGGGATGAAGGTTAACGATATTCGCCGCCCAACATCATTGATTAACTACGCACAAAAGAACAATAAGAAATACGACATCATTTTGTCGATGAAGCCCACTTACTTTACTCAAAATCAGAACCATATGCTCATTACCGAGGCCAAAACCAATTAACTGACTTAATGGACTTAGCCAAGGTCGTTGTAGTTGTCTATGACTTTGACCAGGTCTTCCAATCAAAGATGTACTGGGACAAGGATTTACTCTACAAGACCATTGGTGATCACCCATACAAAAACTTTGATATGAACTTCCAATATCGAATGGTAGCTAGTGATGAACAAGTTGCTTGGATGGATGATTTGACCGCCCAAAAACCAATGAAACCATTCCCTGACAACAGTGACTTTGAATTCAAAGTTTACGATACTGCCGGCGGAATGTTTGAAGACATCAAGAAACGCAATAAAGAAGTTGGAATGAGTCGAATGGTCGCAACTTCTGGTTTTCCGCGAATTGACGGTCGCCATAACGTTGAAATGGACACATTTAGTTTGCCATGGGATGAATGGGATCCCCAAAGAACCCACTGGGCAAAGCGTGAAGGTTCCATTACCCAAGTTGGAACCATTTATACCCTCCAAGGATTTGATTTGAACTATGTCGGCATGGTCATTGGCCCTTCATTTGGCTATGATAAGGAAACTGACACCATGACGATCATCCCTGAAAAATACTCTCATAAGGAAATTTTCAAGAAACGAAAAGATATCAAATTCACCCAAGATGAATATAAAGAATTTATCGCAAATGTATTAAATGTTTTGATGAAGCGTGGTAAATACGGGCTTTACCTAACGGCCTACGACGATGCATTGAGAAAACGATTGTTGGAATTAGCTGAAAGAAAATAAATAAAATTTATAGAAAAACAGGTCATTAAATCAAAAATCGATTAATGGACTGTTTTTTGCATACTTATTTTTCAAATCTAATCTGGCACGATTGTCATTGAGCTAATCTTGCCATCGTTACCCAATTCAAATCTAAACGGGCTAGTTCCGTTGAAGCCATTCCCAGCGACTTTAATGTGTAATAACCACTGTCTTTCTGCTTCTTGAGTCGCATCAACTAAGGTAAATTGCGACTTTTTCCCAATATTATCGGTTTGATTCCAACTAGCAATTCGGTCAGTCCCAACATATTGATTGCCCCAATCATCAATCAAGCCATTTTCAGCAAATAAACTAACAAAGCCATCTGAATCACCGGCATTAGTAGTGCTAATCACATCTTGTAATCCTTGTGGTATGTTATTCATTATTATCACCCCTATATGCATATTCTATCGTAATAAAAGACCAACTAAAATCATTTAGCTAGTCTCATTAATAAATATCTTCAATTATTCTTCTGCATCATTCAGCTGAACTTCTTGATCCACCGGTTTGCCATCATGACGGCGGCCGGCTAATACATGTTCAGTATGCGCTAAGATTGAATCCATTGTATTGAGAATATGTGGATCGGTTAACTGATAATATATTGACTTGCCGACCCGTTTTTGGCTAATTAGCTGGTAATCCCGCAATTCTTTTAGTTGATGAGAAATCGCTGACTGTTCAACTTGGAGAATTTCCTGTAATTCAGAAACATTAAATTGTCGTTGCTCCAGCAAATACAAGATTTGAATCCGCGTTTTATTACCAAGCAATCGCGCAATTTTAACCGCTTCGTCCAACTTTGCTGGATGAATTAAATTAATTGAATCCATTAGCAGCCTCCATTAAATTAATGAAATTAAATGTGAAATTGTCCCTGCATCGATTAATACATACAATCCTAATGCAATATAAATAATGGATGTAGCAATATCACCAAATTTCTCAAAAAATACGTGAACTGGTGGCAATAATGTTAAGTAATAAGCCGCGAAAATGATAATGGATAAGACAACTAAAAATAACACTAAGATTGCTGGTACATATGCGGAGTTGGTGTTGGCAAAGAATGGAATGTACATTGCCATATTATCTGCACCACAAGCCGCAAAGGTAATCAAAACAACATTTGAGAATACTTTCTTAGAATTAGACTTAGATAACTTATCTGCTGCTTCGCCACCCTCATCTTCGTCACTGAAAATCCTTTAATTCCCATGTATATTGGAATTAACCCTAATAATCCTAACACCCACTCTTGAGGAATTAACTTCAACACATCGGCGACTAATAACGACACAGCCACCAAGATAAAGTTCCCAACATAGGCGCCATAGAAAACTGGTCGAGCCAACTTGCCTCGATACAGTCCAAAAACTAGTAATAAAATTACAAAATAATCTGATGTGGTCCCAATATATGATAATAGCGCGGTTCCAAGAGCCTCTAACATATTATCCTCCCTTTACATGAAATAAAATTCATATGATATTTATTTCATATTAACACAGTTGGGAGAAGAAATAAAATTTGTTCGTCAAATAAAAAAAGCAGAAATCATCTGATTTCTGCTTTTTAGAGATTATTTTTCCTGCACTGTGAGGTCTATAATTCTATTTTTAATTTCATCACGCACCTGCCTAAACACTGCCAACACATCATTTTCAGGTACTTCAGCACTTGCTGGATCAATAAGTGGCCAGTGAACTTTCCGAACCGTATTAGGGGTCATAGGACACTTATCGCGAGCATCCCCACAAAGGGTTACTACTAAATCACAGTTGTTTAAATAATCCCTATCAATTAACTTAGATTGGTTTTGGGAAATATCAATACCAATTTCATGCATTACTTTTACAGCATTATCATTCAGTCCATGACGTTCAATTCCTGCACTAGCAATTTTCCACTGATCGCCCATAATATTTTTAGCAAATCCTTCAGCCATCTGGCTACGGCAAGAATTACCGGTACATAAAAAATAGATTTGTTTCATGCTTTTATTTATCCTTATTAAATTATCTTCATTAATTTTAAAATTAGTACAAATAAATTGAATAGCAACATTAATAACATTATGGGTACGATTACTAATATCAAAAAGTTACCATCTTCTAATAATTGATGATTAGTTACTTCAATAATGATTCTAACAATAATTAAAATCAATATTGATAGACTAAACAATTTCAATTCAAATATTTTCACTTAATTGCTTCCCTGCATTTCTAAACCGCATTACTATCCTCAGAAGAATTTAGTTCACTTATCTGCGCCAGAATTAGATTAGCATAACTTGGGTGATCAGTATTCTGTTTAATTTCAGTTTTTAACTCACCAAGTTGATCAGTAATGATGGCATTGACGCCCATAAACATTCATTTGATCCATCTGATCGGTATCATCAACCGTCCATGCATATACTTCTTGTTTATGTTTATCAGCATTAGCAATAAAACTAGAGTCTAATGTTGTAGCTTCCATCGTATATGCATTAGCTTTAGTTTCTGGGAAAGTTAAATTATAAGGCAGAATGAAGCTAACAAACAATTTAGGTGCTAATTGTTTAAGTTGAGTTACCACTGGATATGATAATGTATGAATCCGATCATGATGTTTCAATAATGTCTTTTCGTATCGATCAACAAATAGCTTGGTCATATTTTTACTATCATGTGGGGTAACCTTAATTTCAACTAATAATTTTTGATGCAACTTATTAGCAGTTTTTAAGTAATTATCAAAACTGGCAATTTTAGCATGATGACCATTTTCACGAACAGTAATCTTAGTCAATTGCTTCAAGGTTAATTGATAAGGTGCCTTGTTAATCCCAGCCAATTCCTCAAGATTTTCATCGTGCATCACCACAAATTGGTGATCTTTAGTTTCATGAATATCCATTTCAACATAATTTGGTTTTTCTTTACTAGTTAATTTTAAGGCTGGAATGGTATTCTGCACCCCCATTGCCATTATCAACCCCTCGGTGTGAAATTGCCATTGGTCTACTGATAGCTAGACCATTTAGTAGTAAAACATTGTAAAGCACAACTAAAATAGCCGTTACTACCAATCCCGTTCCAGTCAACCACCGAAAAAGTCTACGCTTCTGACGTTGAACACCAAATTGTAGCAAATTGATTCCCGTTGGTAACACAAAATCTTCACTACCACTAATCATCAATCCGGCAACTAATGCCGATACATAACAAACCATAAATTGCGCAACCACTTCAATTATAAATAAGTTAACCATGGCACCTGCAAAAGCATAGTTGGTACTATCTAAGTATTTTGTAATCCATATACGAATGAATAAATAATCAAAGTAATTACAGAACTAACTGCCACAATTAAAAATAAGTTACCGACATAAAACCATAACCTGCCATGTGTCTTCTGTAAACTAAGATGAACAGCTTCCTTAGCATTTTTGTGTTGCAAAATCATCAATGGTAATACTAAAAATAATCGAATTCCAATATAGGCTATTATTAGATATAAAACTGCAATCCCGGCCGTGTACCATGGATTTTGAAATAGAAAAGTCATAATAAATCCTGGTATTTTAACCTTATTTAATAACGGAGTACTCAAGAACACGGTACTAAATGGAAGTATAACAATAAAATATCCCAAGAAAAATAGGAACGTTGATGGTGATGCAATCCGAAGACTAGTAAAGGTTCTTTGTAAAATATCCCACAACGATGCTGGTCGATTGCGCCTAATATTTTGGATACTCAATAAAATAAATGCAAACTGCCAATAAATCACAATTAGGATCACGAACAATTCAACCAGCAACAGTAGCGCAACAAGTAGATGCCCTGTGACTATTTCTCCTAAATTATTGTAAGAAATATAAGGAATCCCACTAATTTTTAAAACCCAACTGGTAAACCAATTAAAAGCTGATACTCCTAACAAGTAAACAATTAATGTTGTACAAAAAATAACCGCAATGTAACTCGCCCAATGTTGAAAGAAGAGTTTATTGCCGGAACGAAAATTTTTCCAAGCACTCATTCAATTTCCCCCCTAAAACAATGTTTACATTAACAATAGCATAATCATTCACAGATGTTGATTATCATATGCTTTCAATAGATAAGATAACAAACCAGTATAAAATTGAAATATGGTCATGCAATTATTATCAATGATTTTTCGTTGTCCAACGTTAAATAGCGTAAACTTTACTTAGGGTATGAGCTTAGTGAACACAAAAACGGTCCATTTTTTTGAGATTTTGGGGTACTTTACTTAATATTTAAATTAATCGTTTGGTTTTGGGCTTGGATTATCGCTGTTATCATTATAGGAATATTGCTAGTACTCGCTTTCGGTGCTGGTGGTGGCAGTAATTCTTCAGGAGTCTACGACAGTAATCATAATTGTTCAGACGATTTGAACGAACCTTACCGTGACGTATATCCTGATGAAGGAATTTATTGGGATGAATATAAAAATGATTTCAAAGATAATTATTATGATGATTAATGAAAAAATATTATTATTAATTATTTTATAATCAGAAATCTAAACTATAAAAAGATCCGTTACTCAATGTAACGGATCTTTTTACAAGGCTCATGTTATTTATGATATGGGCTACCTTCATTAATCATGAACGCCCGATATATCTGCTCAGTTAACACTAGGCGCATCAATTGATGTGGCAAGGTAAACTTACCGAAGGATATCTGCGTGTCGGCACGCTTTAAAACTTCTGGCGCTAATCCCAAAGATCCTCCAATCACAAACGTAATATCCGAATGACCATAAGTGGTTAAGTTTGCGATTTCCTTGGCGAATTCTTCTGAAGAACGCTCTTTGCCAAGAATAGCAAGTGCATAGACGTATTCACGATCTTTAATCTTACCTAGAATTCGCTCACCTTCCTTCCCCATCACATCCTTCATTTCGGCATCACTAAGTGATTCTGGAGCTTTTTCATCAGGAACCTCTACTATTTCAAATTTACAAAAACGCGATAACCGCTTTGCATATTCGGCAATTCCTTGTTTGAAATATTTTTCCTTCAGTTTACCCACCACAACAAATTTAATGTTCATCTAATTTTCCTCCTCTGACTTAAAGTTGTGCAAAAAACAAGAGGTATTAACAGCTTATCCACAGAGTTATCCACAGGTTGATAAAATGATGCCGCTTTTATACCTAAATGCATTTTTCAAAAAATTGTCAATAGTCATTTTTTATCCACAGGTTTATTAACAACATGTGTTCGAAATCTAAAAACGGGAACCCTTATATGACAACGGTTTTAACCCTATTTTAATCCGAACAAAACAACTCGCAAAAGTATCCACAAATTTGTGGATAACTTTTGGTTTTCAATTAATTTCTATATTTACCTTTATACTGCGATTTTTAATTAAAAAAATAAAGTTATGAACAAAGTTATCCACAGAAATTTTTGAAATTTATTTTAACAACTTTTTTTTTGGTAACATTTTTTGCTTAAACTAAAATTAAGTTTGTCTTTTTAGTATACCGCATAGAAAATCAATTCTAAACGTTAGTCAAAAGAAAAGGTAGCGAACATTCCATGTTCACTACCTTTTTAATATTCTTAACTTCTATTCAACTGTTGATTTTTGAGTTAGCTTAACCTGACTGGTCTTTTGAGAACCATTGTGATAATAAGTGATTGAAATTGTATCACCGATTTTGTGTTTGTAAAGAACATCATGAATCGCTGTTTGTTCAGTAATATTTTTGCCGTCCAACTTAGTAATAACATCATATTTCTTAAGTCCTGCTCTAGCAGCTGGTGAACCCGCAGTAACTTTTAATACTGCCACACCATTCGAAACGCTACTTGGTAACTTAAGAACCGACTTCTGTTGACTTTCAGAGATATTCGATAAGTCAACATATTGAATTCCCAATGCTGGTCTAGTCACTTTACCACTTGTGATCAATTGGTTAATAATACTTACTACTTCGTTAGATGGGATAGCAAATCCCATTCCTTCAACACTAGTTCCTTCTTGATCTTGAGCCAATTTCATTGAGTTAATACCAATAACTTGACCCTCCATGTTGATTAACGGTCCACCTGAGTTACCTGGATTAATTGCAGCATCAGTTTGAATAACCGTTGCATTTCCAGTCTCTTGACCATTTGAATTAGTCTGTGCAACTTCCCGCTTTTAGCAGAAATAATTCCCTGGGTTACTGAAGTAGCATATTGCGATCCAAGTGGTGATCCAATTGCTAATACTGGTTCAGCAACCTTAATGTTATCTGAATTACCGAAAGCTGCAACGGTCTTAATCTTGCTTGAGTTAACTTTTAAAACTGCTAAATCAGTAACTGAATCCTTACCAACGACCTCAGCGTTAACCCGTGAACCATCACTTAAAATGATCTCAAGTGAATTAGAACCGCTAATCACATGATTATTAGTAACAATATATGCAGTGTTACCATTCTTTCGATAAACGACCCCGGAACCTTCACTGGCGGCTTCTAGCTTACCAGAGCTGCTAGAATTGCTATTACTGTCGCTACCCCCAATTCCAAAGAGACCGGCTAATCCAGAAGATGAAGAACTGCTACTTTCCTTTTGTAAATTAATGACAGAGACAACGGCATTCTTTGTTGCATTAAATGCCCGCTCAGACTGAGTATTTAAATTTACCTTTACGTTACTTACTTTCGCAGTACCAGCACTGTTAGTCGTTAACTCAGAAGTTGTACCACTATTTTGATTGTTAAAATGGGCAACCCCACCATAGGTTACTGCTCCTCCCAGTGCTCCGGCAACCAATGCTGTTAATACGATTTTACCAAATCCACTATTTGTCGCCATTCATACTCCTCCTTACTATCCAAAATATCTTTTTGTATATTCTATAACATTTAACTTAAAATAACCTAAAATAATCCCTTAAATAACCACTAGTGGTGACGCGCTTTCAGCTTCAGTATCCAAAAGTTGAAAATCGTTATCAACTCCTAAATCGTGATCGGTTAAAATCGATGATACGGTTAGGTGCGCTAATGATTTCATATTGTTATGTTGACTTCGGTGACCTAAGAAATTTCTTAGTCCGATGGCCAATAATATCAAGCATCGTGTTAGCCCCATCAACATTTGATAAATGGCCACGATCAGACATAATTCGCTGCTTTAATGGCCAAGAATAATCGCCATTTTGAAGCATTTCAATGTCATGGTTACATTCTAGCAGATACCCCTCTGAATCTTTGATAATGCCTTCCATCCGATCAGAGACATATCCAGTATCAGTTAAGACAACAAATGACTTATTATTGTGATGAAAAACATAAAATTGTGGCTCAGCAGCATCGTGGGACACTGAAAAACTTTCGATATCTAAATCACCGAAAGTCTTTACCGTATCAGCTGGAAATAGGTTCATTTTTTCGGCCGGCATTTTACCGATTTTACCGTCCATCGCGTCCCAAGTTCCAGCATTAGCATAAACGTTTAAATCGTATTTTCTAGCTAACACCCCAACACTTTGGCGATGATCAGAATGTTCATGAGTTACCAATAATGAATCAACATCGTTAATATCACGACCAATTGATTTCATTAAATTAGCAATTTTCTTCCCACTCAAACCAGCATCAAGTAGCACTTTATGTTGTGGAGTCTCAATATACGTAACGTTACCCGTGCTCCCACTAGCCAGCACACTAATTTCATGTCATCATTTCCACAATAATTACTCCTTCAGTTAACTAATTCCGCCATTTGATTGGCCATTTTGTAGTTCAGCATTGGTTTCTCGAATAATTCCACCCGTAAAGGCGTTAATCTTCTTAAGCTGAACTTGTGATGAATTCTGAGTTTTACGGCTACAATCCAAGTTGGAATAAATACGATGTCTGGTGCCACCGTTATAAGCTTAGTATATCCCAGTTTAGTCCAGACGATTTGCGTATTGTTAGGAATTTCATTGTATTGATATAACCAAATCAAAGCACGCTGTTCAGAAATGGTTTCCGCTTTTTCACGTAAAATTGTAACATCATTTAGATGCGTTTGCGTATAGTTTACGATTTGATGATCAGTATTCAAGAAAAACTTAATTTGCGCTTCACTTGAGTAAATATTATGGTTAATCGCTTTTTGCACATACACAACAGTTTGATCAGTTGATAAATCTTTACTGTATTCATAATCTGTACCTGAAGCAACAAACGATGGATCCTTAATTAGCTTATCAATTGTCTTATTAGGATTATCAGCATCTACATCAACTGGTTGTTTAAATTCACTTTGAATCTCATTATCCACATAGTGAGGAGTCTGATTGCCTAACTGGCTAGTAATTGATCTTAAATCATCCGTTTGCGCACCAGAAATATAGTAAGCATTACCTTGCTTAGTAGACAAATTACCAAACTTTATCTGATCATTTCGCATCTCTTTGATAATAGTCGAGTTAGTATTATCTTGAGATACATTTTCAGCTTGCATATTCATATTCTGACGGAACATGCCAAATAAAAATATGTCGATTGCGATAAACGTAACTAAAAATATTAGCTCAATTCGTTTAAAATTCAATAGACTCCCCTCCTTCACTAATTATTTAGCATATCTGAATAACTGTGCCACTTGTTATCATATAAAACAAACCAATCCGGCACTAAATTAATTAACGTTGACCGTTTAGATTGTTGTTGCCACCGATAACCTAATCTGATCTTTTGAATCTTGCTTTCTTTATAACCATAGTTTTCAAGTCGATTTAATGCCGTTTTAGTTGTAGGTAATGTTACATATCCGCTCTTACTTGGAATCGGTACTTGCGGTGTGTCCAGTAAAAATCTAGCTCTTTGTAAACTAGTATTTACTGTATTAATAGAAATTTCACCGGAACCATCTTCTCTAAAAATCGGAAACCCTTCGACGAATGAACGGAAAGTAACCTGAGGATTCTTGTCATCATAACCATAGAATCTTAAGTTATCCATTGGTAAACCAATTTTTAATAATTGCCGATATGAATCGTCAATCATGGCCTTTAAGTTATTAGCTACGTCGTTAACCGAATAATCAGAATAAGTTGCCTTTCTAGTTTGCGTATTAAAAATCAACCGCTTAGTTCCTTGATTAGAATAAACTAACTCTGATTTTCTCCTCTTCAAAGTAACATTTGCTGAATTACTATCATTCAACAAGCGACCAACGAAGTAGTCAGGTGATTGTCGTTCTAACAAGTAACGATAAGGTTGCATTTTTACTGGTTGATTAACGTACATCGTTGGCGCACCGTTCATATTTTTAATGGAAACCGGAAACTTATTTGATTTAATCTTTAATACATTGTTTAACCCGGTTAAGTTATGCTTTTTCACGTTAATTTGGTATACCGTAAAATTACTATCGCTAAGCAAGTATAGTTTGGAATCATCATCAAGTGGTAAGAGAATTCTATTTACTTTATGGTCATTCAATTTAGAAAAATGATCATTAACAATTGAATTAACGGTTGAGATCATAACCGGACTCGCATAACTAAGCAAAATCGAGTTTGACCTAGTAATTACTTGATAATATTTTTTCTGATCATTCGAAACAACGGTTCTCATCCTAGCATTACGATAATTCTTCATCTGCTGATTAATTTCTGAAATCATGTTAACGGATTTATTAATCAAAATGTTATGAGTACCGTCTTTTTCATTCAAAATTGCTTGGGTTGGCGCAAAAATAGTTCGTTTTGGCTTAACCAAAATTTCGCTCTGTGAATTTTGAGTGGTGCTTTCTTTACTTCGATAATTGGCTGGATTAGTCCATAGAACAACCGATAATCCAAGGCTAATTGCAATTGCAATTACCAATCCAGTTGGTAGCAGAAACTTACTAAACTTCATCCCACAAGTCCTCCTCTGCTAACGGTTCATAAGGAAGGGCAATATAAAATGTTGAACCTTTCCCTTCGATACTCTCAGCCCATAATTGGCCGCCTAAAGCTTCAACAACTTCCTTAGAAATTGCTAACCCTAAACCTGTTCCTCCCTGCTTTCGAGACCGGGCCTTATCAACTCGGTAGAACCGATCAAAAATATGGGGAAGATCTTTACGTGGAATTCCCAAACCTTGGTCATTGATGCTCATAATCACTTTATTTCTAGTTTCATACAAGCGACAAGTGATGGTTCCCCCATCGGGAGAATACTTGATAGCGTTATTCATAATATTATCTAAAACTTGAGTAAATCGGTCGGTATCCAATTCAACCCACAAATCACGCTTAGTAAAATAACGCTTAATTGAATAGGTCTTTTCTGGATGATCATCCTTTTCAATGATCATATCGAATCGATTTAAAACATAGTTAAATAACTCATTGATGTTAACCAGTTCGTTTTCCATCTTTTGAGTTCCTGATTCCATCCGGGATAGCGTTAATAGATCGTTAATCATTCGAATCATTCGATCAGTCTCATCTTGGGTAACCTTAAGGAACTTAGGGGCTAATTCCGAATCTTGCCATGCCCCATCAGTTAAAGCTTCAATATAAGACCGCATACTAGTTAGCGGCGTTCTTAATTCATGAGAAACATTGGAAACAAATTGTTTCCGGTCCTGATCAATTCTTTGTTGTTCCGTAATATCTCGAAGAACACAGACTAAACCACTGATAAAGCCTGACTCCCGCTGAATTAGTGAAAAGTGAGCATGCAAAATCAAGTCTTGATCTTCATTAGATAAATCAATGATGACATCATCTGGTTGTTCTAATAGGTCTCTAAGACTGTAATTATCTTTAATATCGAGCACATCAAGAATTGAACGTCCCATGACGTCTTCTTCTTTAATATCCAAGAAACTATCAGCCATTTCATTAATAATCGTCACGTTACCACGTCGATCAGTCGCTAACACACCATCAGTCATGTTAGCTAGTACTGAATCTAGTCTTCGTCTTTCTGATTCTGTTGACTCATGGGATTCCTCAACCCTGACAGAAAGGTTGTTAACTGCACTTGCTAGTTGGCCTAACTCATCGTTTCCATAAATATGGACTTGACCAGAATAGTCCCCACGTGCAATTCGTAACGTTTGTTTCTTCATTTCTTCAATTGGATTAGTGATTGCTCGCGAAATTACGATTGAAATTAATAATCCTAAAATAATCGCGATTGATGCCGCAAACAGATAAATCGCAGTAATACTATTGATTTGCTGATACACCGTATCCAGATTAACCTTGACAAACACAGCCCCCACTACCTGCCGATTGTTACCCGAACTTTTCATTAGTGGGGTAATTCGCGTATAGTAACGGTCATTATTAGCAGAATTAAACGTATCCTTTTCGATTGGCTTACCAGAATACAAGGCACCTTTAACAGAATTATCCGTCGTCTTTTGGCCAACAATCGATTGGTTGTTAACTTGATTGGTTCCCCGAATTGTTCCGTTACTATCAACCACTTGAATTTGAGCCGAATTAACCGACTCAGCATCATTTAAAATTGTCCGGATCTGCCGATTAGCTAGCCGAACGTTAGAACGTGATAACTGCGTTGTTAGTGATTTACTGACATATGTTTGCAGTTGAACTTGATTCTTAAACGTCGACAAGTTTTGATGTTCTAGTTGTTTAACAAAAACGGCCCCCACAATTTCGAGGGTCAATAATAGAACTAGGGCGAAAACTAGCGCAATTTTAAATTTTATAGATTGATAAAATTTGATTTTTTCGTTCAAAACCAGTTTTACCCCTTTTACTTTTTACTAAACCTATTCGTTTTCTGGGTTTCTTAGATAGTAGCCAACTCCACGTCTAGTAACTAACCAGGCTGGGTGACTAGGATTATCTTCCACTTTTTCACGAAGCCGTCGAACAGTAACGTCCACTGTCCGAACATCACCAAAGTAGTCATATCCCCAAACTGTTTGTAATAAATGCTCACGGGTCATGACTTGGCCGATATGTTGAGCAAGGTAATGAAGCAATTCAAACTCACGGTGAGTTAATTCAATACTCTCACCACGTTTTGAAACTGAGTAAGCATCAGGATGAATAACTAAGTCCCCAATTTCAATGTCTTTGGTAACTTCATTTTGATCATCAGAGCTGCTTGGAGCTGCTTGCCGACGCAAGTTAGCCTTAACCCGCGCAACTAATTCTCGGTTAGAGAATGGTTTAGTAACGTAATCATCTGCTCCTAGTTCAAGCCCTAAAACTTTATCTAGTTCTGAATCCTTAGCCGTTACCATGATAATTGGAGTATCTTTAGTCTTTCTAACCTCACGTGCAACTTCAAGTCCATCCATCTTTGGCAGCATTAAATCGA
Source organism: Lentilactobacillus kosonis (assembly GCF_003864335.1). Taxonomy (GTDB): domain Bacteria; phylum Bacillota; class Bacilli; order Lactobacillales; family Lactobacillaceae; genus Lentilactobacillus; species Lentilactobacillus kosonis. The sequence continues at coordinate 446,787 of NZ_BEXA01000001.1, forward strand.
GAATGATTAAGTCTGGATCAACTTCTTTAACTTGTTCCAAAGCTTCTTCACCATCATAAGCTACATACACATCGTAGCCTTCTTTATTTAAATTGAATTTTTCAATATCGACGATTGGCTTTTCGTCATCGACAACTAATATTTTTTTGCCATTAATAATTCTCCTAACGTTGAATTCTAATGTTTATTTGTATTTTTACCTAGACTTACATAGTGATATTATACCACAGAGGCCATTTTTCCTTTAAATTCGCCTAAATCACCTTCTAAATAAGCTTTAAAGCAGATTTCTTGAATTTTTTTCAATTTTGGTGTTGCAAATATTTTTTTGCATGATATTATATTTAAGTCGGTTAGGTGATGGGCAGTTAGCTCAGTTGGTAGAGCAACGGACTCTTAATCCGTGGGTCCAGGGTTCGAGCCCCTGACTGCCCACTAACATAATTCAAACAGCAACCATGCAGCCATAAAAGGCCGTGGTTGCTGTTTTTTTGTTTTTTAACACTTCGATTCAATTCGATTTAGACGTAATCAATGGTAAGCATTTTGGTAAGCACGAAACATATTCTAATATATCTAATGCGCCCAGCCGTAAATTGGACTACATCCCCTTTATCGGGGGTGTTTTTTATACCACTCTATTTACTAAAAACCTGCCAGCTATTGGTTAATTATTTAATGGCTATCCCTGTTAATAAACATACCGCGATATGCAAAAGTATGGATTTACTGAAAATGTTGACTTTATTAGTTTTACTGTAAAAAGAGTAAAACCCAAAGGTGGCGTCTTTTGGTGCTGGTCGTTCATGCTATAATCAGTCTGTGAGGGAATTGTCTCTCAAAACAATACTTGTGAATGATATAATTGTGCTATTAGGTTTAATTACGATGACGGGCTATCGGTAACGGTGGCCTTTTTTCGTGTCTAAATAACTGCTAGGAAATCTTAGTTTGCTGTTGCATTGTAATTTCTAAGAAATATCAACAATTCTCTCACGATAAATGTTGCATTAAACCCGTTTAACCGGTTTTTCTGTAAGAATTTACGCCACTTAACCATGCAACCTAAAAACGTTGCATTATTCTGTGTGCACTAAATAAGAGTTTAACGCTCCTTTTAATATGTTGCACTAGCAATTATCGGTATCTAAATTAGGGCATTATCCAAAAAGTGTCAGGTTTTGAATTCCAATATTTTTGTGTAATTAAAATGTGCTGTACCCCTTGGTATTATGCATATTACAAGTATCTAACATAGCCACAAGATTTCACTGGTTCGCTTATCAACCAAGTCGATATTTTCGACCTCGTCCTTGAAAGCCTTGAGGTCGTTAATTACACATTTTTATACTTAATTTATGGTGACTTAACAGAAGTTCAACAAGGATTACAACACATTTGGCGGTTGAATTTTCGACTGTGAGTTATTGCTTAATCTTGATTATTAACATCTAAAGGTACGCTTATTTAAGTACTGAACCCGTTAATCAACCAGATCTGGGGATGCTTCTCTTAGCAGTTTCAAAAGTTCAATGGCTGCCCGCTGATGAGTAGCATAATACTTAGAATGGCGCATATTCAGCCGTTTCATGGCCTTACTGGACGTTCTCTGATCAAGATAAACTAATTGGATTAGTTGCCGTTCTATCGCTGGTAATTGGAATATAGCTGTATTCACTACCCTAACAATTTGGCAAGCGGGTTCATAAAGTGAGTTCGTATATGAATAACCAGCTTTTAGAAAATCGTCTCCCGCTGACTGAATCATTTTAGCCCGCTGGTAAGTTTGCATAGTATTTCTAAGTTTTCTTACATATTGATTCATCGCATTAACATCCTCTTAACTTCCTCAGGACTATACGTGGTCGGATCCTGCTTAAATTCAGCCATTGCTTCATCATAAGTCTTACGGTCTAACTCATCTTCAGCCTTTTCAAGGGCGGCGCTGCGGAACAATTCCGATAGTGAAATCCCCTTTAAAGCGGCGTAAGCTCGCAAGAACTTTTCATCATCCGATTCAATCTAAGCAGAATGCACTTCTCAAACAGTAACAATCGATTCAACGAAAATAATCGGCTTACTTTTTTAAGGCGGCAGAAAATGCAGGAAATCATATTGATTCATTCCGCGATTATAAAGTTAGGTTCCATTCAATCCTTTTTAAGAGGGGACCTTTGGAACCATTCCCTTTTTAGGGGTCCGAAATGTCGGGATAGCGGTTGTTGAAAAATATTAACATTACCCCCCAAAAAATGGGGATATCTACTCAAAATTGAGGAAATCTCTAATGATCCAACTAATTGAATTTAAAGCTTAATATTAAGCACTAAGGCTCACAGTCGAAAGTTCGGCAGTGACATATATAGAGCCTAGTTTTCGGCTGTATTTCATGGCTGTTTAATTACTTTAGTGACGAGTAGTTCGCTTAGGTGGAAATTATAACCACTTCTTAAGCAAGTAAAGTTCCTTTAAATGCTGATTTAACTATGTTTTGCCATTATATATATATTTAGAGAAAAGTCTCAAAATCTCCAGTTTTCTCCAGTTTTGTTATTTTGCTTAGTAAAGATTTATAAGTTAAATGATCATCTTTAATATAAGTTTTAGAATCGGGTGCAACCTTTTAACTTTTTGGTTGCAACTTTTTTCTGTGTTTAAACTGGTTATATGAATCTTTAAACACTGTTGTATAGGCATTTAAAAGCCTATAAATAAGTATTTATCAGCATTCATATTATGAAGTTTATCCTAGCATTTACGAACATTGAGGTTGCAAATTTCGTGTTTTATATCACCATCCAATTTTGTTTAAAGATGCCTACATTTGTCTATGCTCTCAAATTAATTGAATAGAATAACGAATGCTTTTTAGGGACTCCGAAATCTCCGGATAGATCCTTTTTAGGGGTCCGAAATGTCGGAATAACAAATATTAAAAAAGCCCCCATACGAATAAGGGGGCGTCACTAACTCTTAGTTTTTTAAACCAGTCAGTGAATTAGCATAGTCATACGAAATCAGTTTGTGATTATCATTGTCAATCCAAGCATCCTCTTTGTGAGATAAAGCAGAGATCGATGTTGCATTCATATCTTTAAAGCGTTCTAATGTGTCATGCATAACTGCTAATTCATCTTTCGAGAACAATGCAGCATTAAATTCCGCATTTGGAGCATAATAGCTCCAATCATACTTACTTGTACTATTTTCTTTCTCAACGATAAGATTAGCGCTCTCCATAGATCCATATAACAAGCTATAATTATTCGGAACCGGACCGTGAGGTAGTCGCGCATAAGCAGCGCCACTTATTGAGACCGTGTTAAGTGAAAAATAAGCAAAGTCTGTATAAAACAGTAGCTTATTGAGTTTAGTTTTAGTCAATTCTGACACATTACTAGCGAAGTATAAAACCATATTAGAAAACTTCTTTAAATCGAAAGCATTGTATCCCGAAAATTCAGAGTAATTAGTATCCGCAAATGACGTATTAATTCCTTTTTCAATGAAATTCTTAGACTTCTCTACTTCCGAAATTCCAGTGTTTTCTTTAAAGGCCGCCTTGCCCCGTTCAGTCATTGATTCTTTAGAGGCATCATAAAACGGTTGTGCCAAGTCATGGTCATTTTCTAAAGCCAACAGTATCTTATTATTCGCTTTTGAAGGTAATGATCCCGTTTCATAAGTTGCAATGGTAGTTGCGCTCCATCCTAAGAGGGTAGCAAAATCTCTTTGACTTAAACCAAACGAATGACGCAACTCTTTAATTCGTTCAGGAGAAATGATTCCATGATCATTCCGGTATTTATCAAACGCACTTAGAATTGCTTTATTATCAAGCTTTTCATCGAATACTTGTTCACCACTGTCTACGTCAAACCGAGCATTAGCAACAACGTCAACTTTTTCTCCACGGATAGTGTACGTTTCATCTATCAACTTTACTTCTGTTTTCATCATTACCGCCCTCCTCCATTAATCGTAAATAGTTTCATGAAATGAAATAACTTTGGCATGTCCATTCGTGAGTTTTAACTTTATGTATAAGCGCTTTTCAGTTTCACCATCTTTATAGAAAACCCACAAGTACTCACCAGGTCTATCTCTATCTAATTCAGGCCCCTTTACGTAGTCATCAGGAGTGAGCTTCATGAGTATGATTTTAATTGATTCGAGCGTCATTTCAGTTACCTGGGCGTATTCCACTCTGCGCTGAACAATTTCCCAGTCTCCATGACTGAGGGCTTTTTTAAAGTCTTGCAAGAATCGGCGAATTGTAGTGTTATTTGCTGAACCCATGGTCATCCTCCACACTCGTTTCTCCACTTATCATATCACTGCTACAAATTGTAGCAAGAACTACAAATCAATAAAGTACTTTTGAAGTGAACCCCTAATAATGGACGCAATCTTATGTTGTTTTCTGGGTGCATGACCGTCAAAAAAGATGGTGTTTTATAAAGCTTTTGCCCACCACAAGCCTACCCATTTCACCAAATTAAAAACTTTCATTTTTTTACTACTAACTATTCAAGCTGAAATGTCGATAACCATTGTTATATCAGGAACCATAGTCGTTAACTATCCTCTAATAAAAACACTAAAAGTTGCTATTTTATTGCATGGTCAAAACCAAAGTTCCTTTTAGGGGGTCCGAAAAGGCCGATTTTGGATATTATAGCAACCCAACAAAAAAGGAATGCTCAAAGACATTCCTAGATACAGATTATTAATATCGCTCCTCATTTTATAATACTTTTTTGACACTAATCTTGGCACCATCGGCAGTTGGCTGAACATCAAATAAGTCCGATCCTAATGCACCCCAAACGCTACGGTCGTTACTGATGTTTTGTAACCAATGATTGACACTGCTCTTTTCTAGTAGCTGTAGATTGTGTTGCTGGGTCTGAATCTGCTGCCGGTATTGTGACACACCGTGGGATAACATCTCTGGAGTAGTCGCAATGTAATAACCACTATTGCCAACCGTTCGACTAGCCATAATTGGCACACCTAATTGTCTCAGCGATTCAATACTGGTATACAGATCACGATCGCTCAGGCCAGAAATCTTTAACAAGTCTTTGCGGGCAACTTTGTTAGGCTTAACCGCGGCCAACTTCCATAAAACAGCCGCATCTTTTTTGTCATTTGATTCATTTTTATCAATCCTCTCTAATGATTTCAGTTTCCGTTTAATAAGTTCATGCAATCAGTCTAATTATTTATAAGTGTTGAATTTACTACCCGTGCACCCGCGCACCCGTGCAAACGTTGATATAACAGCTTTTTGAATTTGCTCTTTGCGTGCCACCCGTGCCACAAATTTATTTATCCGCACACGTTTCGAATAATTGGCACACGTTTGGCACGCATTATGATTTGGGATAGTTACTGTTATAACGGCATTGGCACACCTTGCACGGGTAGCACAGGTTAAAACAAACATTTATATTCTATATTCGTTTATAACCCCGTGATCGTTGACCATTAATAACAATGTGCTCACTTTTTTCCCATCCATCTAAATTGTCCATGAATAATTTGATTTTCTTGGCATCCGAGTTAGTTGAACCGGCTAAATACTTATCGGGAGTTTTATGAAAGACAACGGCTAAAATTTCTTTGGTTGTTGTCTTTTGCAGTTGCTTGTAAGGTTCCTGATATGGATTATCGGCGTACTTTTTAGCTGCTTGCTTAATTTGTGGATATCCCTGAACATAAGTCTGCTTAGATTCAATTGAAAGAGTCTCCCAATTGCTCGGGACCTCCATGCTGATGTAATCTTCAATGGCCTCATCAACCGGATTAACTACCGCAGCTTCTTTCTGATGCTCTTTGGCTACTTGCATCGTTGTCGACTGTAAAATTAATGGATGATGCTGTTCATATAATACTTTAGCTTCGGCCAATACTTGCGCAATGTAATGTTGTTCAGGGTGCCACGGATCACGGGTTGGGGTTTTCTCCCCACATTTGATTGGAAAGAAACGCCGTTCCCCTGTCTCATCTTTCAAATAGTCTTGCTGGTTAGTGGTACCAATGAAGACACATCGGCGGGGATGATTGACTGCATGCCGGCCATAGCTGGGGCGGTAACGGTCATTTTGACCGCTAATAAATGATTTAATGCGCTCAATATCGGTTTTCGCCATGGCACTCAATTCACCAATTTCAATAATCCAAGAACCGACTAATTGTTGAAAATCATCTTTATCTTTTCCTAACCCGCTCAAATTATCGTTAAACTTATCTGGAAACAGATTACGGGTAACAGTTGACTTGCCTAAACCTTGCGCCCCGGTTAGAATCGGGACAATCTCAAACTTAACCCCCGGCTGATAAACTCGGGCAATCATACCGGTAAACCATGTTTCAGTTACATCACGCACATAGGCATTATCTTCGGCACCTAAGTTATCGATAAAGTAAGTGGCCACCCGCGTTTTTTTGTCCCATGTTTCAGCTTCAATGTGATCTTTTACTGGATCGAATTTGTGTTGGTGCGCGGCATAAATCACCCCATCAGTAATATTTCCCTTATTGAAAACAATATGATAATGCTGTTCTAAGTAGATTCGTAGCATTGAATCTGTTTCATCAGACCAATCGCCGATGGTTTCCTCAGCTAGCGCTTCATTGGGGTTTTAACTAGCACAACATTACTAAACGAATCAAAGGCCACAGCACCCTTTAATTTGGGATCATGCTCAAGAAACAGTGCCACATTCATCGGTGAGTTGGCTTTAATTGCCCCTTGCGTTTGTTCACCTTTAGGATCATTACGATTAAACGGTGTTTTATCCAACCACGCTTCTGAATGCTTAAGTTGTTGGTCATGCATATCAATTAGCTGCTTAGCTTCACTATCCAAACTTATCACCTCTCTTCTGGGTTTCCCGCCTCATTAACGACTTAAAAATGATATTAACTTCTTGATCTGGTAATGGTGGGGTTAGGTGTTCATTAGCAAAGAACAGTAAGCTGTACGCAGTATCACCGTCACAACCGGTTCGCAGTAATTTACCCAACAGCGATGTTAAATAAATGTTGCGCTGTCCTTGTTGGGTACCAGTAACTAACTGATCCAATAATTTACCTGCCCACGATTTATATAAGTGGTTCTGTAAGGTCGTACGAACGCCTTTTTGACTCGTTATCAGATTTAACAGCCACTCCGGTAATAAGGTTAACTGATCTAAGTCATCCCCCTTAATCGGCTGATATGCCTTACCATCAAGCTCACTAGGCGCAATCATAATTTGTTTGGTCTTTAATTCCACGCTAGGCACAATGACTTTGTCTGATAGCTTTTGGTTAGTTTTAAAGAAGTAATGCAAGCCCTTATGTGGCGTTTGCTCCGCGTAAGCGGGGATAAGTTTCATCCCTCTACGTTGCCAATTCTTTAACACTTCAATGCCGTTACCGTGGCCATGCTGATCAATATCAATCACCACCATGTTAGTATCAGCCAACTGCAAGCCGATGTTATAATGCCGGTCATTGTCGAACCACTCACCAATCTGTACCACGTTGTCAGTGGCATCTAAATAACCGTGATCCGTGACTGGTCGCTTACTGTTGGCTTGTAATGGAAACACTTTAAAGCCTTGCTGAGCCAACTCAAACGCGTAACTAGTCAATTGATTCATGTTGATCACCCGCCAATAGCTTACGTGGATTATGAGTCTGAACAATGGTAGTCAATATGTTAAGATAATCGACAATTTTCGTCTGACTAACTCCTCGCCGTGTCAGCTCGTTAATTAATGCTGCTGATAAATCGGCTAAACCATCACTGGTTAATCCATAGCCATCGAAAGTCACTGAGGAATCACCATTGGGCTTAGTTTGGATCGTGATTGATTTTGTTTTATTTTCCATAATTGCTTATCTCTCATTCTTTCTTAGCAGGGGCTTACCGGCATCCACATCCTCAATTAACGTTAGCAAATCGGTTTGAGTAGCTTCATCTTCGCGCGATAATTCAAGGATCAGCGTTAGCAATGTTGAAACATTCCACAAGGTTTCCCACGCAGTTTCATTATTATCAAGCTGCTGCATCAGTTGCCCAATGCTCGGCTGCGATAGCTTAATTATCGTCATGATGTCGTTAGCGTGATCGATCATTTTGTTAATCTGGTGCTTTCTAAAGTCAGTATCAATATAATCCATGTTCACCACTCCTTTTATTTGTTAGAATAAAAGGGCATAAAACATTTAGACAAATGCTTGATAAGTCGTAACTCGCCAAAGTTATACGGCTTATTTTTTATACCCTTTTTCATACTATTAACCTCGTATAGTTTACTTAAACCATTCTTTGGGATCGCCAATGATTGATTTAGCTAACATCCCTAAACTAAATGCGATTATGAATTTAATCGTAAAAAAGAATAGGCAACCAAGTTCTACCTTTAACATATTTTCATCTCCCCTTTAATCAACTGTACCAAGTACAGGGATGTAACTATTTTCGGTAACTCTAGCCACATTCTTAAGATTACCCTTGGCAAGGGTTACGCTGGTTTGAATGCTATTGATAAGTGACGGTAAGTCTCTCTTGTCTGATACCCTTAATTTATCTTGCTGAATAATTCCATTTGCCATTCTGGACAAGGTTTCAAGCTGTAAGCCGATAGTATTTAAATCATGTTGGCTTTGGTTAATCTGCTTTAATTGTCCGTACATAGTTGCGCTATTAAGATGTGATTCATTGCCAATTTGTAGACTCTCTAACCCCTTTGGCATATTGCTATCAATAATAATCTTTTGCATGATATTAGCTCCTTTACATTCGTTCAATTATGGTTAAGATATTTGCAGCTCTGATCATCTTCTTAGCCATATCATTAGCAATTTGGCTGTCGGGGATGTATTCGCCATTAATGGTTATTGTGGCACCTTCTTGTAGTGTAGTTACATTTGAATGCACCTCGCTTAAAATGCCATCTAATTCGGCTGTTAATTCATCTATATTCATGGTAGAAAATTCCTTTCTATGCTGTTTCTAATATTGGTAAAGTAATTTGATACACGATTCCTTGAATCTGCAAAACGGCTTTAATTTGCTGATAATCTAAATGCATTCCTAATAATGTTCTAACTTGTTCCTTGACCCGTTTAACAGCGCCGGCTTCATCGCCATCAAGGTAATGGGTAATTGGTTCATCTTTAGGGATGCACCGTTGTTGTCTTAACGCCTTCGTTGAAACACCGAGTGCCTGTTTATAGATAAGCTTATTAACATTGCCATACAAGTGATGGTGTTCGTCTAGATGGGGACTTTCAGCAACTGCTTGATGTAAGTCTTTAGAGAACTGTTTTCCTAATTCAAATTGAACTTGCTTTTCATATAGTGATCGTTTCATCAAACTAAATTGATGGACTAGTGCCTTTTTAAATTGCCTAACTGGTTCGGTATTATCCATGTAAGTTAGTAACAGCATCGTTTGTTCTTCGTTAAGATGCCATACTTTATGTGGACGACCGCCAATACTTCCCCGCTTAGGTTTACGGATTTCAAATCCTAAAACCCCAAACTCTTTTAAGTCTTTTTGATAGTTCCTAATTAGTCGATTAACCGTATCAATCGAACTATCACCATACTTTGCTATTAAATTACTAGTTGTAAACATGTCTGCATACACATTCTCACTGCTCAAAAATACCAAGTCATTCATGCTCTTTACCTCCACTCATCACCGTTCTAGTCCATCATGCGATATAATATAAGTGTCCGATAAGTTACCAATCAGTGGTAACCGAATCTACTTAATATCACCTCTTTCAATACAAATACTTAGCAAAGCTCATTAACTCCAGTTAGTGGGCTTTTTATGTGGTTAACATCCCCGAATGATCGTTTGTTCACGGCTGGGCGGCTCGTTATTTTTACTCAGATAACCATCATTCAAGATAAATTCATCAACTTCAGACTTCTTATATAAATTGATGTTTGGTGCGGCGCCAATGTGGTGCTCTGGAAGTCCTAAAGCCACCATCTTGCTAACAGTATCGGTGCCAATGGACAAATACCCCGCTACAGCTTGACGACCTTTAAACCATTCACCGGCTTGCGTGGCGTTGTGTTTGGCTTGCCGAACGGCCTCACTGATAATCGCAAATACTTCATTTTTCAGGCGCTCACTGTCCTCATCAGATAGAGTTACCTTCAATGGTTGCTGCATGTTGTCACTCCTTTACTTTTGGTTTGTACTCAATCAGCTCGGATAACGGAATTTGCAGATAGTCACATAGCTTACGCAATGTATCTAATTTGACGTTTTTAGAACGCCTGTAATACAGGCTGATAAGTGTTGAACGCGCAATACCAGTATCTTCATGTACCTTTGAAATTGATAAAAGTTTAGCTCCCATTATCATGGATAAATTATTTATCAAGAAAATCACCTCATTCCTTTAAAATTACGTTTTTGACAAGTAGTCTTGTCAAATGCCGTTTCATTTATTCTACAATTATAAATTTAACTTTACAATGATTTTGACAAATAAACTTGTCATTATTCTATTTGCCTATTGTGTATGCTGGATTGTACATTTATAATGATTGAGAGGTGAAGATTTTGATAAGAAATAGACTTGCAGAACTTTTAGCAGAAAGAAAACTTAAAAATATCTAGAGTCGCTAACGATATTCCTAATTTATCTAGGAATACAATTACTTCAACTTCTCAAAATGACACTAAAATGATTCAGATTGAAACAGTAAATGCTCTTTGCCAATATTTGGAGATTGCTCCAAAGGATTTTTTGAATATCTTCCTTTTGATGTAAAGTTTTCAGCAGTTTTAAATGAAGTCAAACCAATAATCAAAAATGACGTTGACGAATTTCAACTACTAGTTAAAAATTTAGAGTTAGATGTATATGCTGAACAAACCTTTTTGAGATCTTCTGGTGCTCAAAAAAACAAACATTTGACTTAATGACCATACAAACAAAAGAACAAGTTTTACCGATAACAATCGGCGGGACAGATTTAACCGATGATGCTACAACTGAGCTTGAATTGTCAATATTGTTAGGACACACCACTGACGATGAATCTTATATTAATCAGGAAGAACCCTTTAAAAAATTTTGGGATTCAATTACACCAGGATTCAAACCAATTGTAACTAACGACTTAATGACAACTTGCAGCAACGCATTAACAGAGGGATTGGATAAAATTTTAGATTCCACGGATATGAACGTTGGCGATAATTTCTACAAGCCTGACATAGACTGGAAACACATTCAGCATCTTTACAACATTAGTTTTAGTAATGCCTATTCTTTTAAAGACTATAAACCGGCAACCATCGAGTTCGTGGATAAAACCAATAACAGTAACGATGACAAAATTGATATTTCAGACGATGATTTGCCATTTTAGTTTCATTTACATACCGTTCACGGCTGGGCGCTGAAAGGAACGGTACACTATGGCAAGTATCAAGGGTTACACGTTAAAGAATGGCAACAAACGTTATCTATTTCAGGTTTACGCTGGTCTAGATCCTCAAACGGGTAAACCCAAGCGAATCATGAAAAGAGGATTTAAAACAAAAAAAGAAGCCACCTTAGCAGCTAATCAATTGGAATTATCAATTAGTCAAGGCGACTTCCATCAAGAAAGTAATATTCTGTTTAAACAAGTTTATGAACAATGGTATCAAGGATACATTAACACTGTCCGAGTTAGCACATATTGTCGAACAGCAGGGATGTTTGAGAATCACATTTTACCAGAACTGGGAAATAAGAGGATTCGTACAATTACCATTGCTCAAGTTCAACGCGCAGTTAATAAGTGGTTCAAGCAAGCAACATATAACTATAAGCGGTGGTATGAATACACAATGGCTATTTTTGATTATGCCCTAAAACATGGCTATATGCATGGTGATAATCCGGCTAAGATGATTACCATCCCCAAACGTAAAGAAACTTGGGGTGAAAAGCCGGAAAACTTCTGGGATAAACAGCAACTTGCTCAATTCTTTAGTTACATTGATCCTAAAGAGGAATTAGAGAAGTACACACTGTTTCGCGTTCTAGCCTTTGCGGGTGTTCGTCGTGGTGAATGTTTAGCCCTAACTTGGAACGATGTAAATTTCAGTAAATCAACACTAAGTATCAATAAAACATTAACTCAAGGGATGCGTGGCAAGCAGATCATTCAACCGCCAAAGACTAAGAAAGGTCAGCGGATCATTGCTTTAGACAAAGTTACAATTAATTACCTAAAACAATGGCGTGTATGCCAGAAACGCGAATATTTAACGCTGGGCTTCAATACGCTACAACGTGGTCAATTGATCTTTGCTAATACCAATAACGGGTTCAAATCATTAAACACACCCGCTAAATGGTTGAATAAGATCATTAAAGCCCACAATCTGAAAAAGATAACCGTCCATGGCTTCCGTCACACTTCTGCAAGTATGCTATTCGCAGCCGGGGCAACCATAAAAGAAGTTCAAACTCGATTAGGGCATGAGGATGCTCAAACCACTTTAAATATTTACACCCACGTCACCAAAAAACAAGATAATCAAGCAGCCGAAAAGTTAGCAAATTACCTCGATTTTTAGTCAATGGTAAGCAAATCGGTAAGCATTTTAAGAATTATTTTGGCTAAAAGTTGCATGAACGCTGTAAGCTAGCGGGTTTCTAAAAAGTTGGGTTCAATACCCTGACTGCCCACTAACATCATTATTAAATAACAGTAACGCTGCCTTGAGGCCGTTACTGTTATTTTTTTATCTAAATTTAAATTCCCGGTAACTATAAATAGTTACCGGGAATTTTTTGTTTCTAGTTAATTATTAATTAGCCTCAGGTACATAAGCAATTGATGAGAATTTATTATACGACTTCACAAATAGCAATTTAATCGTTCCTCGAGGGCCGGAACGGTTTTTCTCGATAATTACCTCAACCTCACCTACATCGCCCATATCGTCATCATTTTGGCCACCTGAGTCATCATCTTCGCCATCTTCACGCTCATAATAATCATCACGATACAGAAAGGCAACAATATCAGCATCTTGCTCAATTGAACCAGATTCACGGATATCAGATAAAACCGGTCGTTTGTCCTGTCGTTGCTCCACACCACGAGAAAGTTGTGATAACGAGATTACTGGCACATGCAACTCCTTGGCAAGCTTCTTTAACTGACGAGAAATATCAGAAACCTCTTGCTGACGGTTTTCGCGATTCCCACCTTCAATTAATTGAAGATAATCAATCACGATCAACCCCATATTACCGGTTTCTTTTTCCAATCGTCGACACTTAGCACGTATTTCTGACATCTTAATACCGGGAGTATCATCAATATAAATGTTAGCTCTTGATAAACTACCCATTGCCACGACAAGATTTTGCCATTCTTCTTCAGTTAACTGCCCAGTTCTTAAGTGATTAGCATTAATACTACCTTCGGCACAAAGCATCCGGTTAACTAACGATTCAGCACTCATTTCCAAACTAAAGATGGCAACAGCTTTATCCGTTTTTGTTCCAACGTTTTGGGCCACATTTAACGCAAACGCAGTTTTCCGACGGCTGGTCGAGCAGCTAGAATAACTAATTCGTCATCATGAAGACCTGTAGTGATTTTATCTAATTCAGGATATCCAGTTGATAGGCCTGTAATTTCATCACCATCTTGAGATAAGCGATCAATTTCGCTAAAGGCTGAATTTAACACGTCTTTAATTGGCTTAAATCCTGACTGGTTACGATTCTCGGCAACATTCATGATATCGCGTTCAGCATTATCTAGAACTGTTTCAACATCATCCTCTGTGCCGTAACTATTCGTCACAATATTAGTTGCCGTTTGGATTAATCGTCTTAAAACAGACTTGTCCTTAACAATTTTAGCGTAGTACACAATATTAGCCGCTGTTGGCACAGAACCAGCTAATTCAGCAATATAAGCGATGCCACCGGCATCCTCAAGATTATTTTGATCAGTCAACATATCTGACACGGTAACGACATCAATTGCTTGATCCTTATCATTTAAATTAACCATCACCTGAAAGATAATCTGGTGAGAGCGTTTATAAAAATCGCTAGGATCCAAATATTCCATTGCCTCAATTAATGCATCAGTACTTAAAAAATTGCTCCTAAGACCGCTTTTTCAGCATCGGTATTTTGAGGTGGTAATTCATTCATAGGTTCATTGTTCATCTTGGTTCCTCAAATTTCTACATAATTAGACTTATCTTAGCACACTAAATTATAAATTAAAAAACGTTAGTTCATTGAGATTTAAAATCTAACAGAAAAAGAAACACCTCACAATTACCAGGAATGGCAACGTGAGGTCGTCTCTTATAACGCTTATTGTTCAGTTACATGAACGCGAATTTTAGCGGTTACTTGTGGGTGAAGCTTTACAGGCACATTAGTATACCCAGCAACCCTAATTGGCTCGTTAAGCTCGATTTTTCGCTTATCAAGCTTAATTCCATACTGCTTATCAAGTGCTGACGCGATTTGCTTACTTGGAATTGATCCAAATAGTCGACCATCAGAGCCAGCTTTAGCAGTTAACTCAACCACTGTATCATCATTTTCAAGAACTGCCTTAACTTTTTGGGCGTCCTCTAAAACTTCTTCAGCTTTTTTCTCTTCAGCTTTTTGTTGACCTTTTAAGTTGGCTCATTGCTGTTGGTGTAGCTGCTTTAGCCTTACCTTGCTTAATTAAAAAGTTTTGGGCATAACCATCAGGAACTTCCTTGATGTCACCGCGTTTACCTTTTCCACGAACATCTTGTAAAAAAATTACTTTCATAATTAATCACTCCTACTTAACAGTATTCCTGTTATTCATTATCATCGATATTCTTAATGGTTTCAAGCAACATTTCTTTAACATCACTAACTGACTTGTCATCAATCTGGGTTGCCCCACTTGAAAGGTGACCGCCGCCGCCCATTTGTTCCATAATAATTTGGACATTAATATTTCCAGTGCTCCGAGCAGAAATTCCTACCCGGCCATCTAGTCGTTTAGTAATGATGAATGCCGCATCAACCCCCGCCATAGTTAATAGTGAATCGCAAGCCTGCGCAGCTGTTACTGAATCATATGCTTTATCATCTTCACCAGTAATCAGCGCCATATTATCATTGAAAAATTCAACCAATGAAATTAAATGATTTCGTTCAAGATAATTATCAACATTTTCCTTCATTAACTGTTGCATATCATTAGAATCAGCACCAGTAGATCTTAGATAACTGGCAGCATCAAAGGTTCGCGTACCGGTTCTCATAGAGAACCGTTGGGTATCCACAAAGATTCCTGTAAGCATCGCTGTCGCTTCAACCTTATTAATGGGTTCCTCTTCATGTGATTGATATTCAAACATCTCGGTAATTAATTCACACGTTGATGATGCATATGGTTCAATATAGACTAACATTGGGTTTTCTGGAAATTCTTCTCCACGACGATGATGATCAATAATAACCACTTTTTTAGCCATTGTCTGATAGACATCTTCTGAAATACTAATTGAAGGCTTAGAATGATCCACCATAATTAATAAACTGTTAGCAGTGGCCTTGGCCATTGCTTCAGCTGGCGTAATGATTGCATCACTAATTTCTGGATAACTCTTAGTTTCCTGAAGTAAACGTTGGATATCAGAGTGCACCTGTTCCTTATCTAAAACAATCCAACATTTTTTCCCATTCATCTGAGCAATTCTTCTAATTCCCAAACAGGCTCCCAAAGAATCCATATCAGGTCTAGTGTGACCTTGAACAAACACTTGATCAGAATCATTCATCAGCTCATTCAATGCTTGGGAAATCATTCTGGCACGTACTCTAGTCCGTTTCTCCATTGGATTGGTCTTACCGCCGTAGAATCGAGCAGTTCCATCAAGTTCCCGAACAACGACTTGGTCACCACCACGACCAAGCGCCAAATCAAGGTTACTTTGAGCTTGATCTGCTAAACTATTCAAATCTTCATCTCCATAAGAGATTCCGATACTTAAGGTTAACGGGAAGTTTTGCTTAGACGTACTTTCCCGCACCACATCTAAAATGTTGAATTTATCGGCTTCAACATCATTAAGCGACTTTACATATGCTAATAAGAAGAAATGATCATCATCAATTTGCTTTAAATACATCCCATATTTTTGCGACCATGACGCCAATTCGTTAGTCACATAATTACTAAGGTTAGAAATTTCTTGATCGGTCATTGATTGCGTAATTTCATCATAATTATCTAAGAAAATCTGGCCAACAGTAATTTGTTCATTATCATATCGTTCTTCTAGCTTGGCATACTTAGTAATATCTAAGAAATAGATTGTATTGTATTCCCGTTGCACAAGCATTGAAAATTTGTTATCCCGCCAAGTAATGGTGTGAAACTCATTTGAATCCTCATATTTTAAAATTGTTTCCTCTAAATTATGATCTAAATCACCAAGCGTCTTTTGGAGTACGTTCTCATCTTTAAAATAATTTAGTAAGAATGGATTGGCCCATTCTATCCGTTTATTATCCCCTAAGACTAAGACACCGATTGGCATCTCTAAAAGCGCTTCTTGCTCTCCACGATGAATCCGATATGATAAATCAGCAATGTACTTGTTTGTATCAGAACTAATTTCATTCATCATCACGATCGTATAAATCAATCCAACAATACTAATTGCCACCAGGACAACTGCTGACACCATGCTGTAAAGAAAAGATACAACTACGCCGTAAATCACAGTGATTGCGATAAAAATCATAATTCGTCTTAATCTGGTATTGTGTAGAAATGGCGGTAATTGGCCACCACTCTTTGAATTATTATTATCCATATTAATCCTCTTAACTTAACGATATACTGCTCTTATTTTACCACAAGTGGGATTTATCTACTCATTATCAAATTAATCTGGAAATTTAGTTAAAAAAAACCGAGATATAATTATCTCAGTTTCCTAATATACTATTAGTCTTCAGCAACGAAAGGCATTAATCCCATGATGCGTGAACGTTTGATAGCAATTGTTAATTTACGTTGGTTTTGGCGCTAGTTCCAGTCACACGACGTGGAAGAATCTTTCCACGTTCTGAGACGAAACGAGCTAACAAATCAACATCTTTGTAATCAATGTACTCGATGTGGTTTGCTGCGATAAAATCAACTTTACGACGGCGACGGCCGCCACGTCTTTGTTGAGCCATAACTATTTCCTCCTCAAGTTATTTCGATTGTTTACCTAGAATGGTAAATCGTCATCGGAAATATCAATTGAGTCTCCAGAATTAGCGAATGGATCTGCTGGCGCAGAGTTATTGCTATTATTTGAAGAATTCCCAAATGGATTTCCATTACTTTGTTGAGGAGCATTGCCACCTTGTGGTGCGCTTTGATTATTGTTATCACGATTTGAACGTGGTTCCAATAATGCAAAGTTTTCAACCACAACTTCGGTTACATAAACTCGTTGACCTTGTTGATTTTCATAATTTCTAGTCTGAATACGACCATCAATTCCAACCAAAGATCCTTTATGAACGAAGTTGGCAAATTTTCAGCCGATTTACGCCAGATAACGCAGTTAATGAAATCTGCCTCACGTTCACCTTGTTGATTTGTAAACTGGCGATCAACTGCAAGTGTAAATGTACCTACAGCTGTTCCACTTTGAGTGTATCGTAAATCAACATCGCGGGTTAGGCGACCCGTTAACATTGCTCTGTTTAGCATGCTGAATTTGCCCCTCTCAATTTAAAATTTAAATATTAGCCTTCGCGAACGACAGTCATTTGACGTAAAATGTCGTCATTGATCTTTGAAAGACGATCAAATTCGTTTAAAGCAGCATCTGAATCAGCAGTTAAGTTAACAATGTGGTAAGTACCTTCATTGTAACCACCGATTTCGTAAGCAAACTTACGTTTTGACCAGTCTTTAGAATCGATAATCTTAGCACCGTTATCAGTCAAGATCTTGTCGAATCTTTCTACTAAAGCAGTTTTAGCAGCGTCTTCAATATCAGGACGAATGATGTAAGTAATTTCGTATTTCTTTTCTTCCATGATTTGCACCTCCTCTTGGACAAATGGCTCTTCTTAAAAAAAGAGCAAGGAGAGTTTCTGTATTATCAGATACTCACAATTTAAAACTATAACATGCATCCATAAAAATATCAATATGCCTAATTTGTTGTTTTACGATACGTTAATTATATACGAAAAAGATGACGATAACCGTCATCTTTTAAAAATTTATTCTTCTGAGTGGTTATCAACACTTTCGTCAATAACTTCACTATTTTCTTCATCATCTTCAGGAGCTTCCTTTTCAACCTTAGCCATTGTTGCAACCTTGGCATCATCGTCCATTCTAATCAAATGAACTCCAAGCGTTGCTCGACCGGTTTCAGAAACGCCATTAACGTCGAATCGAATCATGACACCTTTGTCAGTAATCAACATGATGTCTTCCTTGCCATCAACGGTAGTTAAACCTGCTAATGGTCCATTCTTTTCGGTGATATTTGCAGTCTTGATTCCCTTACCACCTCGACCCTTAATTGGGTACTGGTTAGCATGTGTTCGTTTTCCATATCCCTTTTCAGAAATAATGAATACTTCACTATCAGGAGATAAGATATCAGAGCCAACTACGTAATCTTCTTCACGTAATCTAATTCCCCGAACCCCGGTCGCGGAACGACCCATTGACCGAACATCAGAGGCTTTAAAACTAACTGCATATCCCCGGTGAGTTCCGATAATAATGTTTTGATCAGCTTCAACGATCAATACGTTATTAACTTCATCCCCATCCTTTAGATGAATTGCCTTTAGTCCATTACTTCTAATATTAGTAAATTCAGCAACTGGCGTCCGCTTAACTGTTCCATTGCGAGTGACGAAGAATAATTCTTTTTCAGAATCATTATTTCGATCAGAAATATTAATAACTGCTTGAATCTTTTCGCCATTCTCAATGCTTAACAAGTTAATTATTGGAATTCCCTTAGCTGATCTACCATATTCGGGGATTTCGTACCCTTTCATTCGGTAAATCTTACCAGCGTCAGTAAAGAATAGTAAAACATCATGAGTTGATGTTGAAACTAAATGTTCAACGAAATCGTCGTCATGAACTCCCATTCCTTGAACTCCACGACCACCACGGTTTTGGGATTTGAATTCATCAGTTGGAATTCGTTTGATGTAACCATTATGAGTTAGTGAGATGATAACATCTTCTTCCTCAATCAAGTCCTCATCTTCAAGGCTAAGAACTTCCCCGACCAATAATTCAGTCCGGCGAGCATCTCCAAATTTACTTTGAATTTCAAGTAATTCTTGGTAAATAATTTGATTGATACGTTCACGACTGCTAAGAATTTCTTTGAATTCCTCAATGCTTTTCATCAATTCAGCGTATTCTTTATCAATCTTTTCACGTTCTAGACCAGTCAATCTAACCAATCGCATATCCAAGATTGCTTGCGCTTGTTTATCACTAAGGCCAAAGTCATCAATTAATTGGTTCTTAGCAATTTCACCAGTTTGTGAACCTCTGATGATTTTGATAATAGCATCAATATGATCAAGGGCAATTCTTAAACCTTCAAGAATGTGTGCTCTCGCTTGGGCTTTGTTTAAATCATACTTAGTTCTTCGAGTAATAACTTCAACTTGGTGTTCCAAGTAGTACGTCAAAATCTCTTTCAGACTAAGAATTCTTGGTGTGTCATCGACAATAGCTAACATGTTAAAGCTAAATGAAGTTTGCATCAAAGTTAATTTATAAAGGTTATTCAAAATAACTTCAGCACTTGCTTCACGTTTAACATCGATAACTACTCGCAAGCCTTCACGGTCAGATTCATCGTTAATATCAGAGATTCCTTCAATTCGCTTATCACGAACTAGCTCGGCAACTCTTTCAATTAACTTAGCTTTATTAACCATGTATGGAAGTTCAGTAGCAACAATTTTTTGCTTGCTGCTAGCGTCCCCTTCAATTTCAACCTTAGCCCGTAAGGTAATTGTTCCCTTACCAGTTTCGTAAGCCTTACGAATTCCAGACTTACCCATAACGACTCCCCCAGTTGGGAAGTCAGGCCCAGGTAGAGCCTCCATTAAATCAGCAGTAGTTGCGTCAGGATTATCCATCAAAATATGAATAGCACTAATTACTTCAGCCAAATTATGAGGTGGAATATTGGTTGCCATCCCAACGGCAATTCCGGAAGCACCATTAACTAATAAGTTAGGGAACCGGGCTGGTAAGATACTTGGCTCACGTTCTGTTCCATCGTAGTTATCAACGAAATCAATCGTATCTTTATTGATATCCCGAAGCATTTCCAAAGCAATCTTACTAAGACGAGCTTCGGTATAACGCATGGCAGCTGCGCCATCACCATCGACAGAACCAAAGTTACCGTGACCATCAACTAACATATAACGATAACTGAAGTCCTGAGCCATCCGAACCATTGATTCATAAACAGCTGAATCACCATGGGGGTGATACTTACCTAAAACATCCCCAACGATTCTGGCAGACTTTTTATATGGCTTATCAGGGGTAACCCCTAATTCATGCATATCGTATAAAATCCGTCGATGAACAGGTTTTAAACCATCACGAACGTCTGGTAATGCCCGAGCGACAATAACACTCATTGCATAATCCAAGAACGATGTTCGCATTTTTTTAACTAAGTCAACGTTGGTTACGCGACCATCATAGTTGCTATTTTCATTAGCCAATCCTCAAACCTCCATTTCGGACAACCAAATTGTTTCACATGAAACAATGACTAAATATCTAAGTTTTCAACGAAGACTGCGTTATCTTCAATAAATTCACGACGTGGTTCAACCTTGTCACCCATTAACATCGAGAAGACATCGTTAGCTTCAGCAGCATCTTGAGATTCAACTCGGAGTAATCTCCGGTTTTCAGGATTCATGGTTGTTTCCCATAATTGTTCCGCATCCATTTCACCAAGACCTTTGTATCGTTGAATAACTGGCTTAGGTGATGGTTGTAGTTGACCAAGAAAAGCGGTTAGTTCTTCGTCGCTATCAATATATTTCTGCATCTTACCCTGACGAACCTGATACAAAGGTGGTTGGGCAATGTAGACAAATCCAGCATCAACTAGCGGTCTCATATATCTATAAATCAACGTTAACAACAGCGTTTGAATATGCGCACCATCAACATCGGCATCTGTCATAATAATTAATTTATGATAATGAATTTTTTCCAAATCAAAGTCGTCACCGAATCCCGTTCCCATTGCGGTAAATAGCGAACGAATTTCTTCGTTGGCTAAGATTTTATCCATAGTTGCCTTTTCAACATTCAAAATCTTTCCCCGAATTGGCAAGATGGCCTGTGTGATTCGCGAACGGCCTTGTTTAGCAGAACCGCCGGCAGAATCACCCTCGACGATAAACAATTCTGAAATTTCTGGGTCCTTACTAGTGTTATCAGCTAATTTACCTGGTAAATTACTAATTTCTAGGCCACTCTTTTTACGAGTAACTTCACGAGCACGTTTGGCAGCACTTCTAGCTTTTGAGGCTAAAATACCACGATCAACAATTTTCTTAGCAGTACTTGGATTTTCCATCAAAACCTTTGAGAAATGTTCACTAAAGATTCGATCAGTTGCCGTTCTGGCGTCAGAATTACCCAATTTAGTTTTAGTCTGACCTTCAAATTGAGGATCCGGATGTTTAATACTTACAACGGCTGTCGTACCTTCACGAACATCTTCACCTGAAAGGTTATCATCATTATCTTTAAGCAGATTGTTCTTACGCGCATAATCGTTAATTACCCGCGTTAAAGCTCGCTTAAATCCTTCTTCATGAGTTCCACCTTCATAGGTATGAATGTTGTTAGTGAACGTCATCAAGTTGCTGTGATAATCATCAGTATATTGAATAGCTACTTCAACGGTAATACCATTCTCAATTCCCTCAACATAGATAGGTTCATCAAATAAAACGTCCTTGTTTTTATCAAGATATTCAACGTAATGTTTGATTCCACCTTCGTAGAGAAATCTTCTTCAATTGGCGTCTCGGGACGAAGATCTGTAACGATGATCCTTAAGCCCTTATTTAAGAATGCCAATTCCCGAAGTCTAGTTAGTAAGATTTTAATGTCATAAATTGTGGTTTCTCTAAAAATATCTGGATCTGGAATAAAGTGAACTTTAGTTCCGTGGAGATCTTCAGAAACATTATCAACGACCTTCATTGGTGTTTTAACTCGACCACGTTCAAATTCCATCCGGTAAACTTTACCATCTCGAGTAACTTCAACATCCAACTCTTTGGAAAGTGCGTTAACAACAGAGGCCCCCACACCATGAAGTCCACCGGAAACCTTATATCCGCCACCGCCGAATTTACCACCGGCATGCAAAATAGTAAAAACTGTTTCCAAAGCAGGCTTACCAGTCTTTTGCTGAATATCAACCGGAATTCCCCGACCATCATCAGTGACTGTAATACTGTTATCTTTTTCAACCGTAACAGTGATTTCTGATGCAAACCCTGCCAGAGCTTCATCAATCCCATTATCAACAATTTCCCAAACTAGATGGTGAAGTCCTTGAGACGTCGTAGTACCAATGTACATCCCTGGACGTTTACGAACAGCTTCAAGCCCCTCAAGTACTTGAATTTGGCTGGCATCATATTCATGGGCTAACTCTTTTTTGTTTCTTTTTCGTCTGCCATTACGATCCTCCTGATCTTAATCCCTACTTACTTTGCCATCAGCTATATGAAATACCTGCGGATTGGTAAGTAATTCCTGTTGAACCCCGCTTAAACTGGTTGTTGTCAAAAATGTTTGCACCCGATCTTGAATTGCTGTCAATAAATGTGTTTGACGGTAATCATCAAGTTCTGACAAAACATCATCAAGTAACAAGACCGGATATTCACCTGTCTGTTGCTTCATTAGATCGATTTCAGCGAGCTTTAATGATAATGCAGTTGTTCTTTGTTGCCCCTGTGAACCAAATGATTGAACTTCTTTTCCATTTACGACGAACACAATGTCATCACGATGGGGACCAATGATTGTAGAAGCCTGCATTATCTCTTTTTCTTTGATGGTTGAAAATTGTGCTAAAAGATCTTTGTAGATGGAATCAACACTTGTTAATTCGGTTTTAGAAGCAGCAGTTTTATATCTAAATACTAACTTTTCTTTACCTTGAGAAATTTCACTATGAATTCGCTGAGCAAAAGTCTGCAATTGATTTAATAACGAAATCCGTTCAAAAATAATCTCAGCCCCGTATGCAGCAAGTTGGTCAGATAAGACATCCAGATAAACTTTGTCGTTACGACGCTGAAATTTTAAATCTTTGAGATATCGATTTCGCTGTTTTAAAATTTTCCGATACTGAGTCGAATTATATAGATAATGACTACTCATCTGACCGAATTCCATGTCCATAAACTTTCGTCGTCCCTGAGGCGAACCCTTAACAATGGATAAGTCTTCAGGAGCAAACAAGATTACATTTAGTTGACCGATATAGGTAGATAGCTTAGCTTGCTCTAAATGATTAAGCTTAGCTTTTTTACCCTTAGGTCCTAAATCAAGTTCAATCGGAACGGTTGAATACTGCTTTTCAATTGTCCCTTTGATTTGGGCATTTTGACTATCCCAGTTAATAAGCTCCTTGTCATTTGATGTTCGATGACTCCGAGCTAAAGCTAAAACATAGATTGCCTCTAACAGATTTGTTTTACCCTGAGCATTTTCGCCTAGTAAAAACGTTAATTCCATCAGAAAAAGTTATCTCTTGGTCTTCATAATTACGAAAATTATGAAGACTAATTTTCGTTAACCTCATTCACTATCCTGCTTTGAGCGAATAAAAAATAAGCCAACATCAGGAACTGAAACATTATCCCCATCACGAAGCTTTTTGCCGCGACGGTTTTCTGGTTCACCATTAACATCGACCGCTGTTTCTCTTAAATACCACTTTGCTTGGCCACCAGTTGAAATAACTGATTCTTCTTTTAATAACTGGCCTAATGTGATGTATTCACCATCAATTAAAACTTCTTTTTTCACAATTTCACCCACCTTTAACAGGTAATATTATACGCTAAAATTAATAAAAAAGTACATCACACGAATGCATATAAGCCATTTTGAGCCGTTTTTCTAATTTTTGATATTTTGACCAAAAATAAATAAAATTCCTAAATGAGCCGTACACCGAACATAAAGGAAATTTAGCCATTAATTTTATTTAGGGACAAAAAAGATCACCATTTGATCAATGGTGATCTAAAACCGATTCTTTGTGAACTAAAAAGTTCTAATTGGCGTAATCAACTGAACAAAGCTTTCGCCATCTTCGGTTGGCATTAAGGTAAATGGTCTTAAAGCTGATGTGAAGTCAACGTTAATTGCAGTTTGGCTCAATGAGCGTAAGGCATCCTTCATATAATCGGGATTAAATGAAATTTCTAATTGATTTCCTTCAAGTGAAAGTGGATCAATATTTTCTTGAACCACTCCAACATCAGGAGAGTTTCCATAAATTGTTACCGATTTTTCATCTGGATCAATAATCATTTTAATTACGTTATTCCGAGATTCATGAGAAAGCAGTGAAGCTCGTTCAACAGTTGCTAGTAATGAAGATGCTTCAAATGAAACTCGCGTATCAAATGAATCAGGGATTAATCGCGACGTATCAGGATAATTTCCTTCCAATAATCTTGAGTAAAACAAGGTTTCCCCGATTACAAATAAAGCTTGGTTCTCTGTTACAGATAGTAAAATATCATCTTTGAATCATCAATCATCTTAGAAAGTTCAGACAGACTCTTGCCAGGTAACACAAAGTCATAGGTGTGTTCGAATGGCTGTTTCATTGCAACTTTCCGTTGGCTTAATCGGTGACTATCAGTAGCAACTGCCAAAATGTTTTCATTATCCATAGTGAAGTGAACTCCAGTAAGGATTGGCCGGCTTTCTTGGTTTGAAACAGCGACAATGGTTTCACTAATAATTTGCTTTAAAACATCTCCAGCAATTGGCAAAGAATTACTTGAATCAATTTCTGGTAAATGAGGATAGTTGTTAGCATCTAAGCCATTAATAGTAAAGGATGCTGATCCAGAAGTAATAACGGTTTGGAAGTTATCAGTAATTTCAATAGTTAGAGTATCTTCAGGAAGTTTTTTAACGATTTCAGTGAAGAAACGTGCAGGAAGAACTATTGCCCCCTCTGATTCAACTGCCAATAAATTATCAGGATTAGATGCCTTAATGGTGGTTTCAATTGAGATATCAGCATCACTACCTGTTAGAATCAAACTTTGATTTGTAGCAATAATTTTAAGTCCAGTTAAGATTGGAATTGTAGTTTTAGTTGAGATAGCTCTTGAGACAATATTAAGTCCCCTAATAAATGCAGATTTGCTAATTGTGAATTTCATTCGGATCGAAACCTCCTGGAGTTGTGTTGTATATATATATATTTAATTAATAAAAAAATAGAAGAAACAGTAGGGCCTGTGAATATGTGGATAACTATATAAAAATCTAAGGTATTACCCAAACAAGCCTGTGGATAATTATGTGGATAAACTTACCTGATCTTTGGAACTTATCCACAGACGATTATACCATTTTATCTAAGGCCTTTTTTTAATTCAGTAATTTCTTTACGTAAATCAGTATCTAGCTTAATCTTTTCATTAATCTTTTCATAAGCATGAATTACGGTCGTATGATCCTTGCCACCAAACTCCTTACCAATCTTAGGTAGAGAGTTATTTGTCATTTCTCTAGCTAAATACATAGCAATTTGTCTGGGCATAACAATTGAAGCTAAGCGTTTCTTGCCCTTTAAATCATTAACAGAAACGTGATAATACTCTGCAACAGTAGTCTGAATATCAACGATGCTTAGTTGATGACTTTGAGTCTCAAGTTTCAATCCCTTTAAAGCTTCATAAGCTAAATCAGTAGTAATTGGCTCGCCCTTTAACTTTGAGTAAGCTTGAACTCTAGAAAGAACTCCTTCTAACTCCCGAACGTTGGAATCAACTTGATTAGCAATATAGTTGATAGTTTCACTTGGAATTTCTAAGTTATCGATTTCGGCCTTATTTTGCAGAATGGCAATCCGGGTTTCCAAATCTGGTGGAGTAATGTCAACTGGTAATCCCCAGGCAAAGCGGGAAACAAGGCGATCTTGCAACTTAGGAATTTCTTGAGGTACCCGGTCTGACGTCAATACGATTTGTTTATCATCGTTATATAAATCATTAAACGTATGGAAGAATTCTTCTGGGTAGCCTCTTTATCAGCGAAAAATTGGATATCATCGACCATTAGAATGTCTACGTTTCGGTACTCTTGCCGAAATTCTTCGGTTTGATTAGTTTGGATAGCATTAATGAAATCATTAGTGAAAGCTTCACTGGTAACGTATTTAACTTTTGCATCTGGATGGTCTGCAACTAGCTTATTACCAATTGCTTGCATCAAATGAGTTTTACCTAAGCCGACGCCACCATAGAAAAATAACGGATTATAAAGTTTTCCTGGTTCTTCTGAAACAATTAAGGCTGCCGCATGAGCCATTTGGTTACCTTTACCAATAATAAAAGTATCGAAAGTGTAATGCGGATTAAGATGACCTTCTTTGCTTAAGGTGTAACCCGTTGAAGTCTTCGAGGAATTAGTGGAATTTGAATTGTCCGTGCTGGCGTTGACATCTGAATCGAGAATAAACTTTGGGATGATGTTGTCCTTGGTTAGAACAAATGCATATTCAATTAAGCTGGGAGCTAATTGTTTTTCCCAGTAATCACGGTGTAGTTCAGATGGCAAAGACAGCGTTAATGTAGAACCGTCAAAGCTGATTGGTTTAACTGGTTCGATCCAAGTTTCAAAAGATAGCTTGGGAGTATTAGCTTTGAACTTATCGCTGAGTTCGGCCCATAAAACTTCTTTGTCTAGCACGGCTGCTCCTCCTTAGTATGATTTTTTAAGTACTCGATTTTTGAAAACAAATTTATTTTAGCATTCTGAAAAAAAAGTTTTCCACAGGGTAAAAGTACCTGTGCATAATTGTTTCACATGAGTGAATGAATAAAAAATTCCCCCTGTGGATAAGTGTGCATAACTTTTGAATTTATTTTTAATCCACAAGTGTCTGTGGATAACTAATGCTTTAGGCAAAAGAAAATAAAGCGCTATTTTTTAGTTATCCACAGGGTGGTGAAAAGACAAATCACACTGTGTTTATTTGTGGATAACTTTGTAGAAAACCTGGGAATTAGTTTTTCGGATGCATCTAGTTATCCACAGGTTTATGCGCATGAAACATTTTTTTTATTTTTTTTTGGAGTTTAAATTACCTATTTCAATAATTTTGGAACTGTGGTATCATATTCGGGAAATGCATTTGACAAACAGATATTAAATGCTTAATTGCAACTTTCTATAGTAAAGGAGGATTCCTTCTTATGAAGAGAACATACCAACCAAAGAAGCGTCACCGCGCTCGCGTTCATGGCTTCCGTAAACGCATGAGCACCAGCAATGGTCGTAAAGTGTTAGCACGCCGACGTCAAAAAGGTAGAAAATCATTGACTGCATAGACCACTGACCTCAGTGGTCTTTTTTCATTTTTAAGTAAATTGGAGATGCACTATGCGAAAATCATATCGGGTCAAAAAAGAGGCCGATTTCAGGATGTCTTTGAGACTCATAACTCTGTCGCTAACCGTCAATTTATCGTATATACATTAGATAAACCAGGGCAACTACATTTCCGAGTGGGGATTTCCGTTGGAAAGAAAATCGGTAATGCAGTTCACCGTAACTGGGTAAAGAGACGTATTCGACAATCAATTTCAGAGCTAAAGCCGGATTTAAGACAAGATGTTGACTTCATTGTTATTGCGCGTCCGTCGACTGATCAAATGGCAATGAAAGATGTTAAATCAGGATTAGTTCACGTTTTGAAGTTAGCAAATCTTTTAGATCAAGATTACGATAGCGAGGAATAACGTTGAAAAAGAAAGTTAAACGAATAGTAACGCTACTTGCTTTACTAAGTATTACTTTAATTCTAACGGCCTGTAGTAATGCACCCATTACTAATAACAGTACGGGATTATGGGATGGATTAGTCGTCCTTAACTTCTCTAGGGCAATTATTTGGTTATCTAAGTTCTTTAATGATAGTTATGGAATGGGAATTATTATTTTCACTATCATTGTAAGAATTGTGATTTTACCATTAATGATTTACCAAACTAGAAGTATGCGTAAGACGCAGGAAATCCAGCCTCAGTTAAAGGAACTGCAAAAGAAATATTCTTCTAAAGATTCTGAAACGATGCAAAAATTGCAAGCAGAACAAAAGAAGCTTTATTTTGAAGCTGGTGTAAATCCAGTGGCTGGATGTTTACCACTTATTGTGCAAATGCCAATTATCTTTGCTTTATATCAAGCAATTTGGCGGACCCAGGTCTTGCGGAGTGGTTCATTTATGTGGCTTCAATTAGGTCATAAAGATCCATACTTCATATTGCCAATTCTTGCGGCAATTTTTACCTTTTTGAGTTCATGGCTTTCAATGAAGAGTCAACCAGAATCAAATTCAATGACTACCATGATGACAGTTGGGATGCCAGTGGTAATTTTGATTACTGCGATTAACTTACCTTCAGCGTTATCACTTTACTGGGTAATTACCAACGCATTCCAAGTTGGCCAAACCTTAGTTATTCAGAATCCCTGGAAAATTCAGCGGGAACGTGAACAAAAGGAACGCGCTGAAAAAGAGCGTCAGCAAGCAATTCAACGAGCCGTTAAGAAAGCTAAAAAGAGTAAGCGTAAATAATAAACAGACCGGAATTCACTTAATTAGTGCATTCCGGCCTTTTTAATAGCATAATGGTTATTAGCAACTATTATGTCAGCGATTAGTAAAATATTCTTACGAACATGATAAGAATCGCGTCATATCCGTAAAAGTCGTTTATTTGAGTGTTAAAATGTGCTATCATATTTCAGTTAAATTCGTTAGAAGAGGTTTGTAATGACTACTTATTCAGGAAAAACAATTGAAGAAGCAATCACGAAAGGTCTAAGTGACTTATCACTAAACCGGGACCAAGTTGAAGTAACCGTTAAAGTTCAACCTAGAAGCGGCTTTTTTGGAATTGGTAGAAAACTTGCTCAAGTTGAAATTACTAAGATTGAGTTATCCGATAATAGTTCAGATGATCAATCTAAAAACGTTGCTGTTAACCACTCAGAAAAGCAAGCGACTAAAGTCACTGTTTCACCAAGCCGATTAATCGAAGACGACGATGTGCAATTGGAAGCCTCTTTGACTGATATTGTTAGCGAATTAGAGGGCTACCTTAACGATGTCATTGATGCTATGGGCTTTGAACACCAATTATCAGTCGATCTAAAGAATCATCATTCTTTGTATGTTGATATTGATGCAGATGAATCTAAACAAAGTTTATTGATTGGTCATCATGGTCGAACAATCAATGCTCTACAGGGATTGGCTCAAATCTACGTTAATCGTTTAGGTGCTAATAACTTAAATGTTGTGTTGGATATTGCTAATTACCGTGACCGCCGGAGTGAGGCACTTGCTCAATTAGCAGAAAAAACGGCTAGAAATGCCATTGCAAATGGTAAGCCAGTTTATCTTAATCCAATGCCGGCTTTTGAACGGAAAGAAATCCACAATGTTTTAGCTGACAACGATCATGTCATTACTTATTCAACAGGAAGAGAGCCTCATAGAGTAATTGTGGTGGCTCCTAAATAAAAACAAATATCGTTTGACAAATGATAACCGATAAAATATTATAGTGGTAATCATTCTTATCTTAACTAGGTAAAGTAGTGAAAGTGCTTTATCCACGCCTATTTGGGCGTGGTGTAGGCACTTTTTTTGTTCTTAAAATGCTTTTGAGCATTTGGAGGTAATTAAAAAATGGTCTTAACAACAACAGAATTAGACACAATTGCAGCAATTTCAACTCCACCTGGAGAAGGTGAATTTCAATCATCAGAATTAGTGGTGAAGAAGCGTTAGACGTCGCTGAAAAATTGTATCGTGGTAAAAATCTTGCTAGTGTAGCTAGTAATACCATTAATTATGGCCACATTATTGATCCTGAAACTGGTGAAGAAGTTGACGAAGTGATGTTATCAGTGATGAAGGCACCACGGACTTATACGATGGAGGACATCATTGAAATCAATTGTCATGGTGGAATCGTCGCTACTAACCGGATTCTTCAATTGGTTTTAAGCAATGGGGCGCGGATGGCTGACCCAGGCGAATTTACTAAGCGGGCTTTCTTAAACGGCCGAATTGATTTATCTCAATCTGAAGCTGTAATGGACCTGATTGAAGCTAAAACTGATCAATCCATGAAGGCTGCGATTAGTCAGCTTGATGGGAATCTTTCCCGATTAATTAAGAACTTGCGTCAAGATATTCTTGATGTTTTAGCTCAAGTTGAAGTTAATATTGACTATCCAGAATATGATGATGTCGAAACAATGACTAGCCGACTACTTCGAGATAAGGCAGTTGATGTTCATGCTAGAATTGAACAGTTATTAAAAACTGCTAAGCAAGGTAAGATTCTTCGCGATGGTTTGGCAACATCTATCATTGGTCGACCTAACGTGGGTAAGTCAAGTTTGTTAAACCATCTCCTACATGAAGATAAGGCAATCGTGACGGACATTCCCGGAACTACTAGGGATGTTCTTGAAGAATATGTTAATGTTCGCGGAGTCCCGCTTAAATTGATTGATACAGCCGGAATACGGGATACCGAAGATAAGGTTGAAAAATCGGGGTTGATCGCTCACGGAAGGCGATTGAAAGCGCAGATTTAGTATTACTAGTAATTAATGCTAGCGAACCGTTGACGAGTGAGGATCGCGAATTAATCGAGCTCACTGATAATGGTCAGCGAATCGTTGTTCTTAACAAAACTGATCTACCAATTAAACTAGATCTTGCTGAGTTAAAACAACTTACTGGTAATCAGAATATGATTTCTACTTCAGCAATTGAGGCTGACGGACTTCAAGAACTTGAAGAATTAATTGCTAAAATGTTCTTTGAAGAAGGAATTAGTAGCAGTCAAAATAATGTGATGATAACTAATGCCCGGCATATTGGACTTTTAAATCAAGCTAACCAATCATTGGATAGTGTAATTCAAGGACTTGATCAAGGAATGCCAGTTGATTTAGTTCAAATTGATATGACTCACTGTTGGGATCTGCTTGGTGAAGTGACCGGTGACAGTTATCAAGATGAGTTAATTGATCAATTATTCAGTCAGTTCTGTTTAGGTAAATAGTGGTTTCATGTGAAACATTTGGAGGAAAAAACATTGGAAAGTTTACGTGTTAGCGATGTGAAAAAGTCATATCATGGTGAAGACTATGATGTCATCGTAGTTGGCGCTGGTCATGCTGGTTGTGAGGCCGCTTTAGCTGCTGCTCGAATGGGAAACAAGACGCTATTGATGACCATTAATTTGGACATGGTTGCTTTTATGCCATGTAATCCATCAATTGGGGGACCCGCTAAAGGAATTGTTGTTCGTGAAGTTGATGCCCTTGGTGGCGAAATGGGTCGCAATATTGACAAGACTTACGTACAAATGCGGATGCTCAATACGGGAAAAGGTCCCGCTGTGCAAGCCCTAAGAGCACAAGCCGATAAGCATGCTTACCATGCTGAAATGAAGGATACGATTGAAAACGAACCAAACTTGACCTTACGTCAAGGAATCGTTGACGATTTGATCGTTGAAGATGGCGAATGTAAGGGAGTTATTACTAATACTGGTGCTAAATATAGTGCCAAGGCTGTGGTAATTGCTGCTGGAACTGCTGCTCGAGGTAAAATTATTATTGGTGAGTTGATGTACGCTTCAGGTCCAAACAACTCACAACCGGCTGAAAAATTGACTGCAAACCTTGCTAATTTAGGATTTGATATGGAACGTTTCAAGACTGGGACACCGCCACGAATGGATGGAACGACCATTGATTATGCTAAAACAGAGGAGCAACCTGGGGATGAACAACCTAACCATTTCAGTTATGAAACCTCAGATAGTGACTATATTGATGTTAAAAACCAATTATCATGTTGGTTAACTTATACTAATGAAAAGACTCATGAAATCATTCGTGAAAACCTTGATCGCGCACCGATGTTTACTGGTGTAATCGAAGGGGTAGGTCCTCGTTATTGTCCATCAATTGAAGATAAAATTGTGCGATTTGCTGATAAGAGTCGTCACCAATTGTTCCTAGAACCTGAAGGTCGGAAGACTGAAGAATGGTATGTTCAGGGACTATCAACTTCAATGCCTGAAGAAGTACAACAAGATATTGTTCATTCAATTGCTGGATTGGAAAATGCTCAATGATGCGACCAGGATACGCAATTGAATACGATGTTGTGGCACCATACCAATTAAAACCAACTTTAGAGACTAAGTTAATTAAGAATCTCTATACCGCTGGTCAAACTAATGGTACTTCAGGATATGAAGAAGCTGCTGGTCAAGGAATTGTTGCCGGCATTAACGCTGGTCGTAGAGCCTTAGGTCAAGAGCCATTTGTATTGAAGCGCAATGAAGCTTACATTGGCGTAATGATCGATGACTTAGTAACTAAAGGAACTAAGGAGCCATATCGACTATTAACTAGTCGAGCTGAATATCGGTTATTACTTAGAAACGATAATGCTGACATGCGGTTAACTGAAAAAGGTCATGATTTAGGATTAATTTCTGAAGACCGTTATCAAAGTTTCCTAGCTAAAAAAGATGCTGTTGAAAGTGAATTAGATCGATTAAACAGAATTCGGATCAAGCCTTCTGATAAGGTTAATGAATTTATTCAGGCCCATGGGGACAAGCCTCTTCAAGATGGGGTTATTGCAGCTGTTTTCTTAAGACGACCATATGTCGATTATCAAACACTAATGGAATTTATTGAGGCTCCTGCCGAACCATTAAATCATCGAGTAATCGAGCAGGTTGAAATCAGAACTAAGTACGCTGGCTACATTGCTAAGGCTGAAGCTAACGTTGAGAAGATGAAGAAAATGGAAGAGAAACAGATTCCTGACCGGATTGATTACGCTGTAATTGACGGAATTGCCACTGAGGCTCGTCAAAAACTGGCTAAGATTCAACCACAAACAATTGCTCAAGCATCAAGAATCAGTGGGGTTAACCCATCTGATATCGCTATTTTAAGCGTTTATATCCAACAAGGACGAATTGCTAAAATTGATGTTCAAGGCGCTTAATAAATAAGAAAAAAGCACTATGATTAAATCCTCAATCAAGAGGAGCTATCATAGTGCTTTTTATTAAATATTTTGATTTTCAGAAATTTTTAGTGAACTGAATAAAATTAAGCTTAGTAAGATACAAGCGGTAATCGCGGCTGCCATTGGTAAATAAGTGGCAATTCCAAAGAGGCCAACAATTGGCGACATTAAGCTACCAATTCCATTTTGGGCTAAGCCAAACAACGCTGAGATGCTGCCGCTATTATGTGATCCCATGTTCATTACAATTGAAGTTGTTAGGGTGAAGAGAATTCCAAATTGCGTAACAATTAAAAATACTAAGACAATCACGACTGATAAGGAGCGAAACGAATACCAACTACCAATTAAGATGAATGCTGTAATTAATGTGGTAATCAAAACGGTTTTAGTTTGTTTAGCTTCTGAAATGCGACTAGCAAAAAATCCGGGAATGACTGATCCAATAGCGATGCCGATTCCATTTAGAGCATAGAGAAAACTGAAACTTTGCACGGACATGTGAAAATAATTTTGAAATACAAATGATGATGCTGAAATGTAGCTAAATAATCCACCGGTAACTAGCCCGGCAGAAATAATTAAGCGCAAAAAGCGACCATTTTTGATTAGATCACCAATTGAATTGATAGTTGATAACACGTCACCAGTTGATCTTTCAGTCGGCGGTAGGGTTTCCTTAATGCCACCAAATAGGGCAATGACCACAATTAGCCCAATAATTGCTAAAACCACAAAAATTCCCTGCCAGTTGGTAAACTGAATAATAATGCCACCGAGAACAGGTGATAATACGGGGAAAATCCCGTTCACCGCGGAAAGCATTGAATAAAATTTGGTTAATAGCGGGCCGCTGAATAGGTCTCTAGCGATTGCCCGAGATAGTACTTGGCCAGAGGAACCAGCGAGCCCTTGGATAAAGCGGAGGCTAATTAGTAAGTAAATTGAATTGGTCAGAGAAATTAAGAGTGAGACGATACCGAAAAGAGCAAAACCGATAATTAATGGTTTTTTCGACCGTATCGGTCACTTAGCGGTCCAACAACTAACTGTCCTAAGGCGAGGCCAATTAAACAGGCACTCAGGCTAAGCTGTAAGACTGATGTTTGGGTACTTAAGCTCTTAGCCATTTCCGGGAGGGCAGGTAAATACATGTCCATTGATAGCGGTCCGGTAGCACTGACTGTCCCCAAGATGATGGCCAACCAGACTTGTTTTTTACTGAAATATTTGTTTTCATATGCATTCTCCTAACACGACTTACTATAATACAGGGTTGCAATATCAATCGCAAATTAGTAAGAAGTGGTAAAGAGATGAACCAATTAATGATAGTGTGATAAAATATACACTAGTTGTGGCCTACCTAGGTAGGTTACTTTATTTAAAGGAGTTTAATAATGGCAAAGAAGTCAAGAGACAATCAAAAAACATCAAATTCAGCATTTAGAGAAGTTATGAGCTGGGTGATTCCGGTCGCTGTCGGAATCATAATCGCACTCTTGTTAAGACAATTCGTGGTTACTTTCGCAAGGGTTGATGGACCTTCAATGGAACCCAATTTAGTAAATAATGAACGAATGGTAGTGTGGCGACAAGCTAAGATCAAGCATTTAAGTGTCATCGTATTTGATGCTCATGGAGTTGATCCAGAGGCTACTAAGCCAAATACCGATTACGTTAAGCGAGTAATTGGGATGCCAGGTGATACGGTTTCAAGTCGAAATGGTAACATCTATGTTAATGGTAAGAAGATTAAGCAAAACTTTATTAGTAAATATCAACGAACTACGGGAACTGGTGATTGGAACTTGAAGTCATTATCTAAGAGTGGCCAAAAATACTAGTTCAGTTAAGGTCCCTAAGGGAGAATATTTTGCTTTGGGTGATCACCGCAGTGTTTCGAATGACGGACGTTATTGGGGATTTGTTCCCAAGAATAAGGTGCTTGGTGTTGCCAAGACTTTCTTCTGGGAAACAAATAAAAACAAAACGAAATAACGTTAATAATTTAGCTTACTAAGGTAATAGAGGTCCGGATTTATTCCAAAGGAATAAATCGGACTTTTTGTAAGCTTCGGGGGGAAATGATTTAATGATTGATCTAAACGAGCTTTATAAAGAACTAAGTCGGAACTTAGGACCATCGGGTTGGTGGCCAGCAGATTCCAAAGAGGAAATCATTCTGGGGGCCATTTTGGTGCAAATACTAATTGGAACAACGCTGATTTAGCTTTGACTGAACTTAAACGGTTAACGGAATTAAACCCACAAAAAATAATTAACCTAACTCAGGATGAGTTGATGCAGATCATTAAATCTAGTGGCTTCTATAAGAATAAGTCCCGGGCCATTTTGGCAACTTTTGAATGGTTAGATAAAGAAGGATGGGACTATGATCAAATTAGTGAACGCTATGGTTCTAAGCTACGAACTGAGTTATTAAAAATTCCGGGAATTGGGAATGAAACGGCGGATGTGTTTCAAGTTTATATTTTTGATCGACCAGTGTTTATTGCAGATAGCTATACTAGGCGATTATTTGCAAAGTTAGGATATCAAAAAACGAAAAATTATACAGAGTTATGGAAGCAAGTCACGTTGCCAGATAACTTTACGTATCAGGATGCCCAAGAGTTTCATGGCCTAATTGATAATTTTGGTAAAGAGTATTTAAGGTATGATGGGTTGTTTGAGAAAAGCTTCTTGGCAGGTATGAAATAAAAAGAGTTGTGAAACAATGCAATTGTTTCATAACTCTTTTTAACTATCAGTAATAGTGGGTATTTTTGGCATAATAACTAAACCTTGTATGTCGACAAAACACTCATATATTTTTTATAAGCGAATAGTTTTATTAATTAGTACCAATGAATGTTATCTTTTTAGCAATAATTCCAGGTAACTTTGTTTTGGTATTATTAGTGCTATCAGTTGATGTAAAGCCATTGTAGCCGACACCAGAAACGTTGATGATGTCGTCTTCTTGAGGATCGTAATTCATTTTATCTTCCAAATTTGAAGGGATTGCAATAACGATATCGTGGTCGTAATTCGCGTCGGTTAACGTAACTAATGTAGCATTAGTATCGTCATCGATTTGAACATTAGCAACCGACCCCTGTACAGCAACGTTTCTAGCAAGATATTGTTTTGAGTATCGAGAATAGTTTGCAATATCAACAGATGTATACGATGAGCTTTTTGATGCATTGGATAATATATTGTCATAGTAGCTTTCATCGGGATCGTTATCATCGTCAGATTGACTATCATCATCTTCAAAACTACTACGAATTGTTTTAGCTTGTGATTCAGATAATGTAAATGTATGGCTCTTACCATGATCTTGAATTGCATCAGACATAGATGAACTAACTTCATCGATTCCATCTTCAACTGATGCTGCTTTGAATAATTTTGGAGATACAGCCACGATCTGAACCGTTGCTGTGTCTCCCTTTTTTACAGTATCAATGCCTAAAGTTGCATCGGTTCCCGAAACCCCAGCATAAAAATGCCCTTTATGAACTTTGACGTAGACGTATCACTGGTACCAGTAATTACTTGTGAATTTAAATCTGTACCTTCGTTGGAAATTCCGACGATATAGTATCCATTAGGAGCCTTAGTATCTCCTTGGATTCTCCAGCCATCATTATTGCTATTTCCTGAAACATTTTTGATGTTTACCGTAAAATAATTTGGTTGTGATTTAGCCTTACTGGCACCACATCCAGAAAGTAAGCTTAAAAATGAAATCGTAACCAGTAAAATAATTGCGTTGTATTTCTTCATAACCGTTCTCCCAAGCGGTATTTTGCCGACAAAAGCCAGAATACTATACTTGATGGCATGATGTAAATTTATTTTTTTAAAAACTAATCTGTGTATTAAGAAATCTAAACTACGATTGTCTTTATGGAAGTTTGTGGAGGCATAAAAAAATCGTGAAACATAATTTGTGCTTCACGATTTTTAGATCTCGGTTTGGTTATATTTCTTGATAATTGGTTGATCAGTCACATCTAGGATAGCGAAGCTACCGTTCTCCGGTTGGTCGATGAATGAACCTGGTTTTGAGTAGATACCAGCAACATTTCTGATGAATGTTCCATGTGAAACAACTAGGGCAGTTTCACCATCTTGAAGTTGATTTTGGAGCTCACTAAACGCGGTTTTAATTCTTGTCTTTAATTGTTCACCAGTTTCAGCTTCCTTGAACGGATCCGCATCGTTCATGAAATCGCGAACGGCAAGTAGGCCATACTTTTCAATTAATACGTTTTGGTCAAAGCTCCCATGGGGGCCACCAATCTGGTTCCAAGTGAGGACACTGTCAATGCCTTCAAATGATCCAAAGTAGACTTCACGGAAGTTTTTATTAACTGAGGGAGTTACTTTAGAAACTTGGTTCTCAGCAAGAATTAAGTCACGAGTAGCGATTGTTCTACCTAAGTCAGAACTGATGGCGATATCAAAATGAACCTGGCTGAGCATCTTACCTGTTTTAATTGCCTGCTGTTCACCAGTTTCGGTTAGGGGGGAGTCAACCCAGCCCTGCATTCTTCTGAAGTGATTAAGAATCGTTTGACCATGACGAACTAGATAAACTGTTTTCATAATTTTTCCCTTCGAATATGATTTACCATTATTTTAGTATATTCTACAGGTTTTAGCTATCAAGCTTGAATTGAATGGGCATCGATTGCTATAAAATTAGTGATAATTTGCTTAGCAACTTCCTCGTCAGTCATGATGGATTCGGGATGAAATTGCACGCCGTAAACGGCGCGTTGTTCATCTGAAATAGCCATGATTTCTTGGTCATCTGTGACAGCATCAATTTCTAAATCAGGAGACAATGGTCCGTGTGCGACAGCTAATGAGTGATAACGGGCTGCTGGGAACACGTTAGGACAATTTGCGAATAGTTTGGTGCGGTGGATCAATGTAACGTCAGATGGCTTCCCATGCATTAAATTTTTCGCATGGATCACTTTACCACCATATGCTTCGGCAATTGCTTGATGACCCAAACAGACGCCTAGTATTGGTACTTTACCAATGAATTGGTCGAGGACGTCCATGAGCTTACCTGCATTTTCAGGCCTTCCGGGTCCGGGTGACAGAATGATATGTTCAGGATTGAGTTCACTAAGGCGATCAATCTTAGAATTATCATTTTTTAATACCTTGATGTTGCCATTGGTTAAGGTACCAATCAGTTGGCTGAGGTTATATGAAAAACTATCATAGTTATCAATTAGAAAATTCATGGGCAGGTTCCTCCTGTGAAATTGAGTAAAGTGAATTTACTACGCCGCGGGCCTTATTATTAAACTCTTGGTATTCATATTTAGCGATACTATCGGCAACAATCCCAGCTCCAGAGTGGATAACTAGTTGGTTACCTTTTCGATAGACTAATCGAATACCAATACATAAATCTAAATCACCATCAAATCCAAGGTAACCAATTCCACCACCATAGATTCCTCGCTTATTATTTTCAAGCTGAGCAATGAGTTGCATCGCTGATACTTTTGGTGCTCCTGATAAAGTCCCGGCGGGTAGAACTGCGTCAACGATGTCCATAGATGTAGCTTTCTCAGAAACGATACTTTCAATGACTGAACCTAAGTGCATGACATTGGCAAACTTTAACAAATTCCGAGCCGAAACAACTTTAACTGAGCCGAATTTACTAACGCGACCAAGGTCGTTTCTCCCTAAATCAATTAGCATATTATGTTCAGATAATTCCTTTTCGCTGGCCTGTAGTTCGTTAGCGAATTTTTCATCCTCAAAGACGGTTTTACCACGTCGGCGGGTGCCAGCAAGTGGGTATGAAAAGAGACTTTGATTCCGTTTCGTAATCAGAGTTTCGGGCGAAGCGCCCATTGATTCGAAATCATTATGATGAAAATAAAATTGATAGGGTGATGGATTTTGTTTGAAAATTGGTTGGTAATTCCAAGCAATGAGCCAGAAATGGTTGCTGTTTGAGGGTTGGAAAGAATCAATTGGAAAATATCACCATCAATAATGTGTTGTTTGGCGTTACTGACGCGTTCTGAAAATTCCGGCAACGAGAATTGATATTTTAATGGGGTTAATTGTGGTTTGGCAATCGATTCATGGGTAACCAAGTTGAGTATTCGGTGTTTAATATTCGTTAACTCAGTGATGGTTTGCTTAAAAAGCGCTTCAACTTCAGTTGCTTTAACTAGCTTGCTAAGCGTGACTTGATTAGTGGCATGATTGTAACTGATTACGGTTTTAACTAGCATTAAGTCAGCATCAGCCAATTGGTGAGGATCGGCGACTGATTTAATCTTCGCAGTGGTTGCATATCTTGAGTAATCATAACTAAAGTAACCAACAAGGCCACCGGTAAATGGGGGTAATTCTGCGATGCTAGGGGCGCGATTCTGGTCAACTAAGTCATCGATAAATTGATGAAGATCATCGGTTCTAATTTGGGGGCAACCATCGAAATTATCAATGGTTAATTGGCCGTTTTGATAGGTATAGCTGGCTTCTGGATTTAGACAAACAAAGGTGTAGCCATCTTCATTTTCCTTAGGCTTGCCAGTCATCACAAAAGACGGCTTACCTGGAGTTTCGAATGATCGCATGATATTCAAGGGGTCGAATTCGGTTAGTTTAAAACTGATAGTAATTGGTAATAGGGCAAAGTTATTTTTTAATGGTAATAGTTGATCAATATTCATAATGATTTCCTCCGTTAAATGTTGTCATTCGCTAATTTAACGGGAATTGCCATCGCTTAGTTTTCATATTAAGTGCCTCCTGACTAAAAAAATCCGCCCTAACAAAAAAATGATTGTTAAGGACGGAATTTCCGCGGTGCCACCTTAATTCAGCGTCGTTAACTTTGTTTTCAAGCCAAAAAGCGCTGCCCTTGATGAGATATCAACATACCTCTGACAGCTGACGTGTGTCGTTACGTTTTCTCGTACTATTGTTCAGAGAAACCCTCGGTGGTCCATTTAGTTAGTTGCGTTCGGCTACTTCTCAGCGACTGTAACTCTCTGTGCGAGCATACTAACCTTGATCTCCACGTCAACGGTTTAACGGGCGGGTAAATTTATATTGGAATTACGATAAGATTATTATGAGAGAAAGTCAACCCACGATTAGAAAAAATAATTTAGGGGTTGACAAGTCAGATAAGTAATATTAGACTTCATAACAATTAAATTAAAACTTAAACAGGAGATTCTAATTATGCAAACTAATTCACTAACAATTGCACAGTCTTATTATTTTTGGCCACGCTAGTGTCTACGACGTACAAGTTGCAGGCACACCGTCTACAACTTGTGCGGCCAAGGTTTGTTGAGCATAATTTTTGGTCACACAGTATTTAAAACCACTGTGGGGCCACTTCTTTCCCAAAATTTCGCCACAGTGAATTTAATCACTGCGGGGTTTTTTATTTAACAAAATTTAGAGATGAGGGAGATCATATTATGATTATTATTATGAAACCAGGACAAGAAGTAACCATTCAGGAAATTAACGAACGCCTTTCGGGAAAGGTATCAGTATTTACTCATGGCAATCGGGTTGCCATTCAAGGAATCGACCGAGACGGCCTAAATGAACAGGAACTCCGAGCCGCCGAACGCATTATTGAGAATCATCCTGCTGCCATCCAAGGAAGCCGGGAATTTCATCCCGAAGATACGATTATTAAGACTCCTAATAGTTTAATTGGTGGTGATAATTTCACTATGATGGCTGGACCATGCTCAGTTGAATCATCAGCCCATGTCCGAAAAATGGCAGCCGTTGCTAAGGCTGGCGGAGCAACGGTGCTTCGTGGTGGTGCGTTCAAACCGCGAACCTCGCCCTACTCATTCCAAGGATTAGGCGAAGATGGATTGAAATTTTTACGTCAAGCTGCTGATGAATTTGATATGGATGTCCTGACTGAAGTAATGGATGAAGACCATGTTGAAATGGTTGGCCGATACACTGATATTTTCCAAATTGGTGCGCGAAATATGCAGAATTTTTCATTGCTAAAGGCAGTTGGAAAAACTAATATTCCCGTTATGCTAAAGCGGGGGATGTCAGCTACCGTTGATGATATTTTAAATGCTGCGGAGTACATTGCTGCCGGTGGTAATACTCAAATTATGATTGCTGAACGAGGAATTCGGACATTCGATAATAAGTACACCCGAAATACGTTAGATGTTGGTTCGGTTCCGGTATTACAAAAGTTATCTCACTACCCAGTAATTGTGGATCCCAGTCACGCTGCGGGTCACACTGAATTCGTGACTAAAGAAGCATTAGCT
Organism: Lentilactobacillus kosonis; assembly: GCF_003864335.1. Classification (GTDB taxonomy): domain Bacteria; phylum Bacillota; class Bacilli; order Lactobacillales; family Lactobacillaceae; genus Lentilactobacillus; species Lentilactobacillus kosonis. Next base: position 488,590 of record NZ_BEXA01000001.1, read on the forward strand.
GGAGTAGCGATTGGAGCTAGTGGATTAGTTGTTGAAATCCACGATGACCCGGCCCACGCATTTTCAGATGGTGCTCAAGCATTAAAGCCGGAAGAATACCAAGCAATGGCAGATAAAGCCTTTGCAATCCGTGATCTAGTGAGTCCAGCAGTGGAAGTGGTGGATGCGTAATGGAAATTTTAGATGTTAATATTATTAATCATCCCTACCAAGTCAAAATTGGGGAAGGATTATTAAAAAATACTGGTGAGTTGGTAGCAGCCGTTTGGCCAACTAGAAAAGTTGCGTTAGTCAGCGATGACAATGTTGCTCCTCTATACCAAGAACAGGTGGCGGCTTCGCTTAGTCAATCTGGTTTTCAAGTATTTACTTATCAATTCAAAGCTGGCGAAGAGTCAAAGTCACTGATAGTATTAGGTGAATTGGCTACTCAAATGACGGCTGATGGCTTCAACCGAGATGATGGAGTAATTGCTCTAGGTGGTGGTGTTACCGGAGATTTAGCCGGATTTTTAGCGGCCACTTACATGCGGGGATTAGCACTGATTCAAATTCCAACGTCATTATTAGCTCAAGTTGATAGTTCAGTTGGTGGTAAGACCGCAGTCGACTTAGGAACTACGAAAAATATCTTAGGATCATTTCTTCAACCAGATTTAGTCATCATCGACCCCAATACTCTGCAGACTTTGGAGCAACGGGATTTAGTCGAGGGATATGGTGAAGTGGTTAAGGTGGCGGGACTAACCGATCATGATTTGTGGCAATTAGTTGAAACAATTAATTCACCTGCAGATATTCTTGAGCATGCCGAAAAAATCAGCGAGCTGGCGATTAAGTACAAGGCCGAAGTCGTTGAAGCAGATGAAAAAGAAGGCGGCCTGCGTCAACTTCTTAACTTTGGTCATACAATTGGTCATGCAGTTGAAGCCTTAAGTGACGGTGGTTTACGTCATGGTGAAGCTGTTGCGATTGGAATGGTTGCCATTAGTGAGGTATTTACAAATCATGGATTAACTCCGCAATCAGTAACTGATCAACTAACAGATCGATTGGTGGCAGTTGGATTGCCAGTAGCATTACCTAAATTAGATACGAATAAAATCTTATTAAAAGTTAAAAATGACAAGAAAAGTCATGCTGGGCATTTAAATTTGATTTATTTAAAAGCAATTGGTAGTCCTGAAATCAAGTCGGTTGAGTTAACTGAAGTTGCCAATTTTCTTAACCTAGTCAGTTAACAAATTGGAAACTAGTGAATAAAAATCGTTTGACAAACGAATTGGTTATGAAATATTATTTAAGGATATCAAACGATGATTAAACGGCTACGAAGGAAAGAGTAGCGTTCAATATCAGATTAGAGAGACTCATTACAGGTGAAATTGAGTTACTGAAATTGGATGGTGAAAGTAGTTTCTGAGCTGCAAATGCGAGAGGAATTTAGTGTTTGCTGGGTGCGCCCATTACAGCGCCAGTGTATCGCGATACGTTGCCGTACACAGAAAGATAATAACCGTGAAGTTATTATAAATTTGGGTGGTACCACGAAGACTAGATTAATTCGTCCCTTGGAATAAATATTCCAAGGGACTTTTTTTATATCTTTAACTGAAAGGGGTAAATTGATATGAGATTTGCATCTGCTGGCGGCATTAGTCGAGTCATTAACAATAAACTTGATGATATCTTATGGCTTAAAAAGGAGCAATTAACTTGAATAATCAACCGAAAAAATTAGGTTTTAAAAATTATATTATTATTGGTTCACTGCTGTTTGGGATGTTTTTTGGCGCTGGAAACTTGATTTTCCCAATTCATTTGGGGCAACTTGCCGGGTCAAATTGGTTAGCAGCGGGATTTGGTTTTTTACTTACTGGAACGATATTACCGTTACTCGCAATTATTGCAATCAGTGTTACCCAAAGTTCTGGAATTTATGAATTGGCTAAACCAATTGGTAAACGTTACGCAACAGCATTCATGCTATTGATTTGTGCCACATTAGGACCACTGTTTGCAATGCCAAGAACAGCAACTGTACCATTTCAAGTGGGGTTCGCTAGTCATGTAAATGAATCGAGCCAATCACTATGGCTATGGGGATACACATTAATTTTCTTTGGTATTACTTATTGGGCTTCAAGGAAACCAACCAACATTATGAATACCGTCGGTAAGTTATTGAATCCGGTATTCTTAATTTTATTAGCAATTATTTTTGGCTTTGCATTATCCAGACCGATTCAAGGAAATAATCAAGTTGTTCCAGCAGTTGGCTATGACCACGGAGCCTTATTAAATGGATTTATTCAGGGTTACAACACGATGGACTGTATTGCAGGACTCCTCTTTGGCATCACAGTCGTGGCAGCAGTAAAGGGGTTAGGGATTAAGAGCCCCAAGGAAATTTCAATGGCAACTTTGAAGTCTGGATTATTGGGAATTGGTCTTGAAGCAGTTATATATGTTGGTTTAATTTGGTTAGGTTCAACCAGTTTAACGATGTATAAACCGAGTGTGGATGGTGGAATTGCATTTAATCAAATAGCTAACCACTATCTAGGATTTGGTGGTCAAATTATGTTAGCGATTATGGTTACGTTAACTTGTTTAACAACTGCGGTTGGTTTAGCAGTCTCTTTTTCCGATGCATTGCATAAAAAGTTTCCTAGCATTTCTTATCGGACATTCAATATGATAGCAATTGGCTTTTCATTTGCGTTTGCTAACGTTGGGTTAGATACAATTATTGCTTGGTCAATGCCGATGCTGATGTTTTTATATCCATTAGCGATTACCCTAATTATCCTATCGATAGCATCACCATTATTTAAACAAGATCATAAAGTATATAGTTGGACAACTGGATTTACGTTGGTACCGGCATTATTAAGTGCAATCGCATCAGCGCCAGCAATTATTTCAGAATCTCCATTTGCTAAAGTTGTGTCGCAGTTGAATAATTTTTTACCTGGGGCTGATATGGGGATGGGCTGGTTAATTCCATCAGTGATCGGATTATCTATTGGACTAGCTCATTTTGGGTTAGGGTTAGTAAAACAAAGAAAAAAATTGGCGATGACTACTGATTCAGAACGCCATTAAAACTGTGGATAACTTAAAAATCTGCAACATCGGAAGTTATCCACATGTGAATTTGTTGGCGGAATAATATCTATAATTGATTATGAAAATTAAATGTTATGTTTTCATTTATTCGTGAAAGCGTAGATTGTTCATTTTCATAATTAAGTGAATACTAAATAAAAAACCGATCTCACATTAATTGTGAGACCGGTTTTTGTTAGCTCTTAAAATACATCCATTGTGGTGTATTTTTGTTGTAAGTCATTGAAGTCATATTGTTTTAGATTTTGAATATCTTCGCGACCGTTAAAGAAAGCGGTATAGCTACGAGATAACATTAAGTTAAGTTTATGAGCTGTTTCAAATTGAACCATAATAACAGGAGTGTTGTTTTCGAAGGCAGCACCAATTTCGAAGATGGTCCCAGAATCTGGTTCAGGGTTTCCTTCTTCATTTTGATAGTCTAAGATAGCGACAACTACGTCCGCTTTATGAACTTGGCGCATATCTGAAGCAAATACAGCATCTTGCCATTTAAAAGATCCAAATGGTTCAGATTCGAATTGATGGTCTTCGGGAATGAAGATACCGTCGTTATCGATAGTTGGGTTCTGTTTTAGAAGCTCAACAACCTCTTTAATACGATTTTTTTGACCTTCTGAAAAGAATGGTGATGCTAGGTAAACTTTGTTTTTGATATTCTGCCATAATTTGACCCCTTTACTTAATTAATATTCTTTTATTGTACCAACCTCCAATGACTTTCCCAACAGTTTTTTAATTATTCGTGACCACAACTTTGCCAATCATCTGGTTAGACTCAACTAAAGTGTGGGCCTTGCGCAAGTTTTCAGCGTTGATTGGTGAGAGGGTTTCAGTAAGGGTACTTTTGATCATTCCGTTATCCAATAACTGCGAAATCTTAGTTAAAATTTCGTGTTGGCTAATCATATCGTCAGTTTGATATTTTGACTTGGTATACATCCATTCAAAAGCAAACGTGGCCCGTTTTTCCTTTAAAATATTTAAATCTAAGGGTTGTTTACTGCCAGTGATTGAAACAATCTTGCCGTTGGGAGCAATTAATTCTGCAAACTCTGACCAATGTTGGTCTAATCCCTTCAAATCGAGAATGTAGTCGATATATTCATAGCCTAGATCTCTAACTTCGGTCACAAAGTTTTTATGATGATCAACGGTTTGATCGGCTCCGTGTTGGATTACCCAATCGATGGTTGCCGGTCTAGAAGCGGAAGCAATGACTGTGAGACCGGCTAAGTGAGCTAATTGAGTGGCTATTGAACCGACGCCACCAGCTCCGTTATTGATTAATAGGACCTTTCCTTTATTGGCTTCAGGATGGTTGAAATCAATGCCTAACTGTTCAAAGAGTGCTTCCCAGGCAGTTAATGCAGTCAGTGGCATAGCTGCCGCATGAGCATCATCGAGTTTTTTAGGCGCTAAGCCCACAATCCGTTCATCAACTAATTGATATTCGCTGTTACTTCCAGGGCGAATAAATGAACCAGCATAAAATACTCGATCACCTTGCTTGAATAAAGTAACCTGATTGCCAACTTCAGTGACGATTCCGACTGCGTCCCAGCCAATTACTTTTGGTGAAGTTAGTGATTCTGAGTTTGTTCTGACCGCGATATCTACTGGATTAACAGAAACGGCATCTATTTTGACTAACAAATCGTGGCCACTAGCAGTGGGAGTTGGTAATTCAAAATCGAATAAACTTTGTGGATCGTCAATTGGCAGGTGACGATCATAACCAATAGCTTTCATAAAATGACCTCCAAATGTGGGTTTGAGAATATGGTAATTTAATAACTAAATCATAGTTTATAAAAAAGAGGTCATCAAGTTTATACGCTCGATGACCTCTTTTGTTTATTACCAGCCAATTTTACCAGCGTTAGCTGGGAGACTAACCTCACCATTTTCGACGGCGGTAAACGCGTCATCAAGAACTGAGAGAGCGGTGTCCAGTTGGTCTCTAGTAATTACCAATGGTGGTTGGAATCTTAGAATATTACCACACAGTGTAATTAATACAACACCATGTTGGAAGGCGTAGTAGATGACCTTAGTTGCAAAGTCAGGATCAGCTGCCTGACTTTCACGATCCTTAACTAATTCGATGCCACCATTAAGGCCCCACATGCGAACATCACCGATGTTGGGATGGTTTTGCTGCATTTCCAGAAATTTTGCTTTTGCATATTCGCCATCGACCTTGGATTTATTTGCTAGTTCATCATCTTCCAAGATATCTAAGGTGGCTAGAGCAGCGGCACAACAAACTGGATTTGCCGCTGTGGTAAAGGTATTAGCAGGTGCTTCAAGGCTTGCCATTATCTCTTGCTTACCAATCACAGCACTGAGCGGCATACCAGCAGCGAGTGATTTCCGACGGACATTAAGTCTGGCTCAATTCCAGGGAATTGCTCAATGCCCCACATCTGACCAGTTCGGCCAAGTCCTTGGTTAACTTCATCAACCGCAAACAAAATGCCGTGTTCGTGACAAAAGTCATAAATTAGGTGCATAAATTCTGCTGGTGGTTTGATTAAACCACCGTCGCCCTGGATAGGTTCAATTAACACGCATGCAACTTCGTCAGAAGGTAAGAATGATTCAAATGGTTTTTTAAATGAATCGAAATATCTTAGCGCGACATCATGTTCGCTTTCATTAGGAAGTCGCCGATAAAGGTCAGGATAAGGGACGTGAACGATCCCAGGTAGCATTGGTCCCATTTTTCTGGTCATGTTCAAACTAGTTCCAGACAAGCTCATAGAGCCATAAGTAGAGCCATGGTATGAACCCATAAACGAGACGACATATTGGCGACCAGTGTAACCACGAGAAAATTTGATAATAGCATCATTTGCATCGGAGCCACTTAAACCGAAACTAACTAGTTTTTTTGAAGTACCCGGGGCTAATTCGGCTAACCGTTTTGCTAATTTCATCTGTGGTGTGTGATGAAAATAAGCGGGAGTGTAATGAATGAGTTTTTGGGCCTGATTAGTGATGGCGTCAACGACCTTTGAGGAGTATGGCCAACGTTAATGGCGGAAGCACTGGCTAATAAGTCAATGTACTCGTTTCCATCCACGTCTACTAGTGTTGCATCATGAGCATGATCGATCACCAAATCATAGTAATCAATCCTAGAACAGTCAGCGTTATACTTACGCTCATCGTTGATTAAAGCAGTTGCTTTTTCCAAATGATTCATAAATCAGCCCCCAATTACTATTTAAAATTAGATTTAATTATTTATCTTCACGACCAGCATTTGAATGTCTGATTCCGTATGCGAAGTAAATGATGGCTCCAAGCACAAACCAACCAAAAGCATATGTTTTAGCTTGAATATCTAATCCCCAGAACACTGCAAGAGCACCTAAGAATCCTAAAGCGGGCAGGATTGGATAAAGAGGCATTTTAAAGCTAGGCATTGGAATATCTTTACCTTCTCGGGGCCGTAAAGCATATACCCCGAGGGAAACGAACATGAAGGCAATTAAGGTTCCAGCTGAAATTAATTGAGCTAGAAAAGCAAATGGGAAAACTGACCCAAGAATAACTCCAATAATTGTCAGGACGATCAATGCTCGGTTTGGCAAATTATTAGTTAGCTTACCCAACCATTTAGGAAGTAATCCGTCACGACCGAATGAGTAAATCAAACGAGAACCAGCTAGCATCATTCCAATTAAAGCAGTGAACATTCCAACGACAGCGATTGCTTGAACAATCGCAGCCACAGTGCCATGACCACTTTCACGTAAAGCCCAGCCAACAGGTTCAGCGTTGTTAGCGTATTTAGTGTAACTAAACATTCCGACCAGAACTAAGGAAACTGTCACGAACAGAACAACGGCGATCAATAGTGATCCTAAAATTCCGCGAGGCATTGTTTTTTGGGGATTCTTAGCTTCAGCAGAGTTTGCGGCAATTGAATCAAAACCGATATATGCTAGGAATATTTCGGAAACCCCAGCGTAAATGCCTTGCCAACCACCAAAGGCAGAACCATCAGGATTCACGCGGTAGTGAGGGATAAATGGAACATAATTTTGGACATGAATTGCGGTTAAACCAACAATAATAAATACAATAATAGCTAAAACTTTCAGGACAACTAAGGTGTTTTCTACCCTGGCAGTTGAAGATGCACCGCGAGATAATAAGGCTGCAACAATCAAAACAGCTATGACTGCGGTGATGTCAATTAATCCACCATTAGATCCAGTGGAAGCTGCAGATAGGGAGGCTGGAAGTTTTAAGCCAATCGTTCCTATCAATCCCTGGAAGTTTGCGGAAAGTCCAGACGCAACAAAGGCAACTGCAATGAAGTACTCGGCTAATAGTGCCCAACCAGCAATCCACCCCCAGAATTCACCAAAAACAACGTGAATCCAAGAATACGCTGACCCAGCAAAAGGCATTGCCGCAGACATTTCAGCGTAAGCAAACGCAACTAACGCAGCAACGATACCAGCAGCAACAAAGGAAAGTGCAACAGCTGGACCGGAATGTTCCGCCGCCACGACCCCAGGTAATGTGAAGATAGATGTAGAAACGATGGTTCCCACTCCTAAGGCCAAGAAGTCCTTAGTGGTAAGACTTCGAATTAGATGAGAGTCTTTATCCTGGTATACTGTTGGGTCTTCCTTACGAAACATTCGTTCAGTAATTTTGCTCATGTAAACACTCCATTTCAAAAATTATTAGAAATTTGTGGTAATTATAATTTTCCATGTTTGCAGTAATAAAATTCTTGATTACCGTTAAAAATAGGGAATTATTAAAGAATCCACACATAAATATTATCGCACTATTTTAACGTAATTCGAATTAGACTGTCAATGATTTTCTAATCGTTTTCTAATCTAAAATGATTTGCTCAATCAAGCAGAAACCAATATAATGGAAACTGCAAACTTAAAACAGATGTTGTGAGGCGAAATTAATGAGTTTAACCATAAAAGAAATTGCGGACCAATTAAACGTTTCGAAGACAGCGGTTCGTAAACACATGGATGATAGTTTTAGAGATACATATACTGAGAAAGATGGGAATAAGATTCTCATTACTGACGAAGGGGTCGACGAACTAAAGCAACAGTTCGCAAACTCCAAAGCAACAGAGAACGAAACCAAGAATATCTCGGATGAAAATGATAAAGCTGACCATCAGGTAACAGCTGATCATGCGCAATCAGATAGTAATTTTCCGGTTGCTAATCCTGAAGAATACCAACTATTGTCTGAACAACTTGATGAACAAGTTAAGCAATTAAAGGCTAAGGATAAACAAATTGCTGAGCTTCACCAATTGTTGGATCAATCTCAACGTCTTCAATTAGATGTCCAAAAGAAGCTGAAGCAATTGGAGTCTAAGGCTGAAGAACAAACTAAGGCAATTGAAACTACTAGTGCTAATGATGAAACAACAGTTCAGGCAGCGCCACAAACTAATGACAGTAATTCTGACTTGACCGATGATGATAAGCGTCACTGGTGGCAAGTTTGGAAGAAGGACTAATTGAAAAAGTCTGGTTAAATAAAAATTGTCTGCAAGTTAATTAACTTGCAGACAATTTTTTATTCTACTGAAACTAATGATAAGTTACTGATCCCATCAATAAATTTTACGTGATTTAGCATATCGTTAATCGTACTGCTTAAATTAGTGATGTCTAACGAAAGCACTAGATTTGCTACGCCGTGAATTGGAATATTTTGGTTAATAGTTAAGATGTTTACTTGATAATTAGAAATCGTCGTTAAGACGTTTGATAAATTCCCAGGTTGATCTTCTAATAATAGTGAAATTACAGCCTTACTAGAAGATAGAACTTCTCCCGGTAGAAAAATTAAATCTTTGTATTTGTAGTAGGTTCCTCGACTAATACCGACTGCTTTGACCGCTTCACTGATTTGATTAACCTTACCAGTCTCTAAAAGTTTTCTAGCTTTAACCACTTTCTCAAATGAAGTCGGTAAAATTGAACTATCAACGATATAATACTTTTCCAAGTTTTGAATCCTCACTTTGCACACCAGTTGCATCAATCTCAACTGGCCGAATTTGCCAACTACTAAAGGTGTCACTGGCGATGTTTGAAAATGCTTTAGAATGAATATGGCTGTCAAATATAGCCATTAATGTGGGGCCACTACCACTGATATATAAAGCCCCATTGTGGCTGTTAACGATTTGTTTCGCCTGGTTAAATTCAGGAATAAGAGTTGATCGATAAGGTTCATGCATTCGGTCCTCCATTCCGAGCTTGATTTCAGCGAGATTCCCACTTTCGAGTCCATGAATTAGTATTCCAAAGTGACTTACTTGATGGATTGCATCAGCATAATTTAAACTAGTTGGCAAAATTTTTCGAGCCTCGTCCGTATTTACTTTATAGTTAGGAATCATTGCTATTAATCTTAAGTTATCAGCGACGTGATATGAAACAACTTGGGGCTGATTATTATCATCGATAAATGATAATTGTAAGCCTCCAAGAATGGCGGGAACTACATTGTCAGGATGGCCCTCCATTTCGGTTGCCAGTTTGATCAATTCTTGGTTATTGAAGGCTTGTTTATACCATTTACCGGCGGCAACTAATCCAGCTACAATACAAGTTGCGGAACTTCCTATCCCTCGAGAAATTGGCAAGGTTTTATCCATATCGATTTTGATATTAGGGACTGGCTGCTCTAAATATTCACATCCTTTTGCGAATGCACGGTAAGCTAAATTATTCGAAGTTTGATACTTAGCTTCAGTTCCTGAAATTTCTAAATGCTGAGAACTTTGTGAAAATATAAAGGTCGCCCGGTAATTTAGAGCTAGGCCCAACGTATCAAAACCCACTGCAACGTTTGCACTAGTTGCTGGTACAGCAATAGTAATCGAGAAAGTCATTGGAAATCCTCCTTTACTTTGTTTAATACATAATCTTGCATATCATTTTTTTGAATGATATCAGTAAATCGAACGGGTAAATTCCAGACATTAATTAGATTGTTAGGAATTTTTATTCCGGTTACACGATTGATGTCAGTCATAATTGTCTGTTGATCAGAGGCAGACGATAGATTAAGAGCTTGATTGACAACATCAATGAACTTATATGGACTGGCAGTACTTAACAAAATCATTGGTGTTTGATCATCAATTTGTTGATAATCTCGCATCACTTTATATCCGGCTGCGGTATGTGGATCCATCAAGTAGTGGTAGTCGTGGTATGTATCATGAATTGATGACCTAATATCATCATCGCTGCTGTAGCCAAAATAAAAATCTTGTTTGATGGCTGCCAAAAGTTCGGGAGTCACTTGGTATTTTCCAGAAGTTTCTAATTGGTTCATTAAGTGGCTAACGTATTTTGTATTCCCATTAGTCTTATAATAAAGTAACCGCTCAAAGTTACTTGAAATTTGAATATCCATACTAGGAGCAACAGTTTTAAAGAATGGTCGATTGCGGTCATAAATTCCACTTTCAAAGAAATCAGCAAGGACATTGTTTTGATTGGCGGCTACAATAAATTTATTAACCGGCAGCCCCATTAGTTTAGCGTAGTATCCTGCAAGGACATCTCCAAAATTACCAGTAGGGACAGTGAAGTTAACATGATCACCCAATTTAATTGTATGTTGATTTACCAATTGCTTATAGGTATCAAAGTAATAAACAACCTGGGGAATTAGGCGACCAATGTTAATTGAATTAGCACTGGATAAATTAATAGTTTCGCTGAGTTGTTCCTTTAAATTGCGGTTATTAAAAAGTCGTTTAACGTTTGTTTGAGCATCATCGAAATTACCCTGAATAGCAACGACATTAGTATTGTTACCACCCGTAGTGGCCATTTGGAGTTGCTGAATTTGACTGACCCCTTGTGAGGATAGAAAACAGTGATGCCAATTTGAGGTTGATCTTTAAATCCTTCAAGGGCTGCCTTACCAGTGTCACCACTAGTAGCGGTCAGAATCATTACTTGATTGTTAGGGCTCAATGAGTGCTGCATTAGTTGTGGCAATAATTGTAATCCAATGTCTTTAAAAGCAGCTGTCGGTCCGTGAAATAGTTCCAGGACATGGAAGTTGTCTACGTTGTTGACTGGTGTGATTTCAGAATCTGTAAAATTATTTCCATAAGCCAGCTGGACACTGTCTGCGATTTCAGTATGATCAAAGTCTGGTAATAGTTGTTCAAGGACTAAATTAGCAATTTCTTGGTAACTTAGATCAGGTAGCTTGGCTATATCAATATGGTTTTCTTGAAGGTCGGGGAGAACGAATAGCCCCTTATCATCAGCAAAACCTTTCTTGATAGCCGCTTTAGCCGAAATTTTAAATGAATGATTACGGGTGCTGGTATAAAAACGTTCCATTCGGATAGCCTCCTTGATTTTATGTGATGTTTATGATAATTTGTTTTCAATAAAAAAACAAGTGTTTATTATTTGTGAACACAAAATTGGAGGTTGGGATTGTGAATATTGCTATTTTAGGATTTGGAACGGTTGGGACAGGGGTATATAAGATAATTAACAATACTGACCGACAAGCAACTAACCTGAATGTAAAAAAAATATTAATTAGAGAAAATCACAAGATTAATCTACCCGAAATGACTAATGACATTGATGAAATTTTAGATGACATTGAAATTGATGTGGTGGTTGAAGTGATTGGTGGGATTGAGCCTGCTCATCGATACATTTTGGCAGCATTAAGACATAAAAAACACGTTATTACAGCAAATAAGGCTGTCATTGCCCGGTATATGGATGAATTTTCTCGGGTGGCGACAGAAAATAATGTTAAATTCTATTTTGAATCTAGTGTGGGTGGTGGCATTCCGTGGATTCAAGGATTGGAACGGGCATTGAGAATTGATAGTATTGACACAATTACTGGGATTTTTAATGGTACTAGTAATTATATTTTGGATCAGATGGACAAAACTGGTCGGGAGTTTAACGATGTCTTACATAATGCTCAAGAACTAGGTTATGCGGAGGCAGATCCGAGCGATGACATAGATGGCATAGACGTGGCTAACAAATTATGCATAAGTGCTGATATCGCGTATGATCGATTGGTATTGCCTGATGATCATCGCTTGCCGATTTTTGGTATTCGAAATATTAATCGAACTGATATTGAATATTTTAACCAACAAAATTTGACGGTTAAGTTACTAGGAAAAAGCTTTTGTGATGGTAAACAATTTGACTACGCGGTTGAGCCAAGTCTTTGTAAAGCATCCGCGATTGAGGCCAGCGTTCCTGATAACTACAATGTGATTTCACTTCATGGTGGCACAATTGGAATGTTGAAATTTATGGGGCAAGGTGCTGGTCAGTTACCAACGGCTAACGCAGTCATCCAAGATATTCTGGATATTTATCAAGGTAAGGAACATTTGCAGCGTGCCTTCAAAAGCAGCCTAAAGTTTAATCCTAATTTAAATCGTCGGCACTACTTAATTCGGACCCGCGTCGATGTCGTGGACATCTTTGAGGGATATCAGTTAACAGTTCACGACAATTATGTACTGGTAAGGGATATTCCTGTTGGAATAATGCATGATTTGATGAAAGAGATTTTAATTATTGATGAATTAGCCTTTATGACATGTGTGCCTGAAGATTTGGAAACCACAAACTAGAAACTGATTTCAATTCGTTACGGTTAGTTTCTGATGTTAAATTAGAAAATTTACTTATCGATAAATGCTTAATAATCGGCAGTTAGCTAATTTATGCTAATCTGATTATATTTAAGTTAAATTACAGTGTTGACATTTCTCATTTATTCGTTTTATACTGCATCCAACAATTTAATTCGAAAAGTTATTTGTGAAATGGATTAATTAAACAGCCTTACTAAGAGAGTGTCCGGTTGGTGTAAGGACAATAAGACTGTTTAACGAAAGATTGACCAAATTATTGTTCACTTTACGAGGTGAAACTGGTAGCACCCAATAACGTGCAGCGTATTGCAAACTCGAGTGCATTACGTGGTGAGTAACTGTTAGTGATAACAGTTAAAAATGGTGGTAACACGGCAAAACGTCCCTTGGTTTTTAAACCAAGAGTTTTTGAATTAAATTTAAATACTTAAGGAGTGAATTGGTTATGAAATATGGAATTATTGGTGCAGGTGCAATGGGATATCGTTACGGAGTTATGCTACAGGAGAATACTGGAGTTGAAGTTGATTTTATCGATACTTGGGAACCAAATGTTGAGAAGGTTCGTGAACAAGGGGGCGTGTCGGTGGCTAGAGATCATCAAAATCGGCGAATAATTCCAATCAATATTTATTATCCGGAAGAATATACTGGTCATCCAGATGTATGGATTATTTTTAAGAAGCAAATGCAATTAGCCGATGAATTGATTAGAGATAATAATGCCGGACTTTTTCATGATGACCAGTACGTTTTTTCAGCGATGAATGGCATGGGTCACTTCGAAAAAATTGCTGAATATTTCCCAACTGATCATATTATCTGTGGAACTGCGATGATTGCGACCCGGCTAGATGGTCCTGCAAATGTTGATTTCATGGGTGCGGAGGGCACTGAGGAAATGCACGTTGCACGCTATATTAATGAACAACCAGATGAGATTACACAAGCCATGATGACCGATTTTACTAAGGCTAATCTTAATCCAATTTTCGTTGATGATTATATGGGAATGTGTATGTCAAAGGTGGTGTTCAATGCAGTTACTAACACTTTATGTACGATGTTTGAAATGCAAATGGGACAATTTATTGAGTATGATGGAGTTAGAGAAATGTCCAAGCAGTTATTTGATGAAGCATATGATGCCTGTGAACGAGCCGGAATCTATCTAATTGCCACACGCCAAGAACAAATTGATTCAGTGATAACTGTTAGTCAGGAATATAAGTATCATTATCCATCGATGTACCAAGATTTCTCTAAAGGTCGACCGACAGAAGTTGATTATATTAATGGTTACATTGCCAAAATTGGTCGTGAGCATGACTATGTCTGCCGCACTCATGAATTTGTAGTTCATGAAGTTCATATGGCCGAGATGATGCGTAAATATCATCCAAACGTGACGGATGTCACTAATCAACGATCTGAATCTGTGAAGGTAATTTAGCTTGTATAATATAGGAAAAGACCGCGAAAATTCGATCTTATCTAATACTTAACTTGGTGATTATAACTGGGTAATTCTATTTAGATTGTGCACGGTTGACACTTTTAACCATATGATGTACGCTTTTCTCATTAACTTGACGACTAAAAAAGTTGCGTCAGCTCGATGGATTAAGGGGTTTGACAACTTATAACTAAGATCTAATCTAGCTGGTAATATGGGTTAGTCCGTTCCAGCGCACCAACTGCGCAGAACGGACTTTTTGGTTTTGTACATGATAGGGGAGCGAAAACAAATGTGGAAAATAGTTATTGATTCAACTCCGCAGATATTAAGTGCGGGTTTTAAATATACCATCCCAATTGCGGTTATTTCTTTTGTAATCGGACTTGCTTTAGCACTATTAACGGCATTGGTGCGCTTGTCGACTAATAAAGGATTATTCATGATCGTTAAAGGAATCTTCAGATTCTATGTATGGCTATTTAGAAGTACGCCATTGTTGGTGCAATTATTTATTGTTTACTTTGGTTTACCATATCTAAAAATTAAAGGAATCTTCCCCGAAGGAATTAAGCTTAGTCCATGGACGGCTGGAATTATTACTTTCTCATTGAACACGGGTGCTTACTGTTCCGAGACCATTAGAGCGGCAATTTTATCAATTCCCAATGGCCAGTGGGAAGCTGCCTATTCAATTGGGATGACTAGAACTCAAATTCTTAAACGAATAATTTTACCACAAGCATTGAGAGTCTCATTACCGCCATTAGCTAATAGTTTTATTGGTTTGGTAAAAGATACTTCTCTTGCTGCGTCAATCACAATTGTGGAAATGTTTGAAGTTAGCCAACAGATTACGGCAGAGAACTACCAACCATTGTTGATGTATAGTTTAGTTGCATTATTTTACGCACTATTTTGTACAGTGCTTACAAGTATTCAAGGATACTTGGAAAAGTCGACCTCAAAATATATCACACCTGCAAGATAGGAGGGCACTATGTTAAAAATAACTAATTTAAATAAAACATTTGATGGCACTCATGTGTTAAAGAATATCAGTACTGAGTTTCCTGAAAATAAAACGACGGTTATTGTGGGCCCCTCAGGTTCAGGCAAATCAACGTTATTACGTTCGCTAAACTTTTTGGAGCGACCAGAATCAGGAATTTATGATTTTGAAGGTGAGCAAATTGATTTTAGCAAGCCTTTAACTAATAAGACGATCTTAGATATTCGTAAGCGGACAGAAATGGTTTTCCAGGGATACAATCTATTTCCCCATTTAACTGTTGTTAAAAACATCATGGAGGGTCCAACTCAAGTTCTTAAAGTATCTAAAAATGATGCCAAAATTGAAGCCTTAGATCTTCTTGATAAGGTTGGTTTAAAGGATAAAGCTGACGCATATCCTGCTCAGCTATCTGGGGGACAAGCTCAACGAGTGGCGATTGCTAGGTCGTTGGCAATGCATCCGGAATATATTTTCTTAGATGAGCCAACTAGTGCTTTGGACCCTGAGTTAGAATTGGAAGTTTTAAAGGCATTAATGCAAATTGCTGCGATGAATCAATCAATGATTATCGTTACTCACAATCTTGCCTTTGCTAGGAAGGTTGCAGATAAGATTATCTTTGTTGAAAATGGTACAATTTTATATGACGGGAATGTTGAGGGTTTCTTTAATTCTGATAGTGATCGGATTCAGAATTTTGTAAACGCAATGACATTTACTAATATTTAATAATTCTTGGAGGAGAAATCATGAAGCAAAAGGGAATCATCACCAAATTATTACTAGTTGCTGCTACGCTAATCGTTGCAGGGACATTAACTGCATGTGGATCAAACAATAGTAGTAATAGCGGTTCTTCTTATAAATCTGAACTAAGTCAAAGTGGTAAATTGACAATTGGTTTAGAAGGAACTTATGCTCCATACTCATATAGAAAAGATGGCAAGTTAACTGGCTTCGAAGTTGACTTAGGTAAAGCTATTGCCAAAAAATTAGACGTAAAGGCAAACTTTGTTCCTACTAAATGGGATAGTTTAATTGCAGGCCTTGGTAGTAGTAAATTTGATGTTGTTTTGAACAACGTGACAGTTACTAATGAACGAAAAAAGAGCTACGCATTTGCTAGCCCATATATTTTTACTCAATACGTATTAATAACTAAATCAGGTAATAACAGCATTAAGAGCCTTAATGACATTAAGGGTAAGAAGTTCGCTGAAGGTACTGGGACTAACAATGAAGATGTTGCTAAAAACATGGTGCAGTCACCGTGCCATCAGAACAATTCGTTAATAGTTTATCAATGATTCGCCAAGGTCGAGTACAAGGTACAGTTAATGCATTGGATGCATGGAATTCATATGCTAAGGAACAATCAACCAAGGGCTTAAAAGCTCGAGCAATTCCAGCATCTGAAGAACCATTTGCCGAGGTTTCACCAATGCTAAACAAAGATGATACTAAGCTGAAAGCTAAAATTAGTAACGCTATTAAAGAGTTACGAAAAGATGGCGAGTTAGCAAAGATTTCTAAGAGGTACTTTGGTAAGGACGTTACAAACGAAAAATAACTAAATTAAAAAAATCAAACCTTAAACTTAAGGTTTGCATTTTTTAGTTATATTCTTCAACGGATAATTTGACGTCTTGCTTTAAAACAGTAGCAAATAACTTCTTATTAGGTAGATTATCAATTGGACCAAAATCAAAAACAGTAGCATCACCATCAGCTGAAATCGATTGTAGTCGCGTGCTGACAAGGAGTTCTAAGGCATCGGAATTTTTAAGATACTGCTGAACTTCTTCGGCAGCTTTGGCTAATGTATATCCTTCATCTAATTGGGTTTTAATAAAGATGATCGCAATAATACTTTTTAGCGTATATCGCTTATTGGTGCCATCTCCGCGTTGGACCGAGTTGATTAGCCCCTTTTTTCCCAATAGCGAATTTGAGTGGTTGTGGCACCGGTAATTCTGCTAGTTTCACCAATGCCAATTGAAACATGCAAACTTTTAAGTCGTTCAATGAAATTATTCATATTAGCCTCCAGAGGTACAAATACGGGCATAATTATAACTAAATATTCCGCTTAGTACAAAATGAATGTGGTATGAAGCATGGAAAATTATTGCGATTCCTCTTTTAATAAACCATCTGGGTAATTCATAGTGATAAAGTTATTAATCGTTTTAAGCATTCTTTGGGTTGAAGGTGCTTTGGCTTGGGTGGTGGTAGTTACCATCCCGATTGAACGATAAAAACTTTTATCAAACGGATAGACGGCAACATCGCCACTAATTTTTTGAAGGGCTAGTTCTGGTAGAATCCCCCATCCAAGACCAGCTTCAACCATCGCGATAATGGATTGATCATCAATTGAAAATTGAATTGAATTGGGCTGAATATTGTAGTGGTCTAGGGTAGCCTTAGTATCAAGATCGTAATCTCCCGGCTGCAAAATAAATGTTCGATCTTGCATGTCGCTTTTAGTAACCGTTTTATGATTGTGAGGAATAAATCCATGGGGAGCAATACAATAAATTTCATCTTTGATTAAATTAGCGACAATTAAATTTTCTGAGATTGGCAAGGCAGTGAACCCAATATCTAAGGTGCCATTTTTGACTTCTTGAACAATTTGTTCAAACCCACTTTGGTAAACTGAAATATCAATTTGGGGATAATCACGTTTGAATTCTTGAATAATCGGTGGCAACCAATTGATACAAACCGACGAAAAAGCCCCAATTCGAATGGAGCCAGAATTTAAACCATTGATATTATCAGCCTCTTGATCAAGCCGTTTTTGACTGTTTAAGATATCTTGAATAATTGGCAAGATAGTCCTACCGTTTTCGGTAAGTTCCACGCCGGTGCGGGAACGATTAAATACCGGAAACCCTAATTCAGTTTCTAATTGATTAATTGAGTGACTAATTGCCGACGGAGTAACATTTAATTTTAATGATGCTTTATAAAACGTTCCTTCAGTAATTACAGTACTAAAAACTATGTAAGCGAATGGTAGCATGCGAAATCCCTCTAACGTGAATTGTTTTCAACTAAAAATGAATATTTTGAATTTTACTAATCTTACCGTTAAGTATAACATAGTTTAAAATATCACAAACGGGGTGTAAGTTATGCGAAAAGAGTTATTTGCTAATCGAGTTCAACCAGCTATTCCATCTAGATTAGAAGGATTATTTCCCCAGATGGATTTCGATGATTCCATTATGTTTACTGCTGGTTCACCTGCTGAAGAATTATTTCCTAAAGAGGCGATGCGCCAAGCATACCTGGATGCAATTAACCTAGAAGGCGCTCATACGTTCCAGTACCATACAGTATCTGGTCCAGTTGAACTGCGGGAAAAATTGGCATTACGGGCCCAACGAAAAATGCAAATTGAAGAGGCTAAGGCTGAAAATGTTATGTTGACAGCAGGAGGCCAACAAGGGATCGATTTAGTCGCTAAGTTGATGCTTAACAAAGGCGATGGCTTAGTTGTCGAAGCACCAACGTATGTGGGCGCATTATCATCATTTGATATGTATGAACCCACTTACCATGAAGTGGATCTTGAATTAGATGGAATGAATCTTGATCAACTCGAAGCAATCTTAAAAGAAAATAATAATATTAAAATGGTGTATACAGTTCCTGATTTCCATAATCCGGGTGGCGTCACAATGTCAGTTGAAAGCGGCAACGGTTAGTCGAACTAGCAAATCAATATGATTTTTGATTTTAGAAGATACGCCCTACCGGGATTTACGATATGTGGGTGAATCGTTACCCACCATCAAGCACTTTGACACTGAAGATCGGGTCATCTTTTTATCAAGTTTTTCAAAAATATTGATGCCAACGTTGCGATTAGGCTGGTTGGTTGCTTCAGAATCAATCATTCATCAGCTATATAAACTAAAAGAGGCAGTTGATCTAGAAGTTCCCAACCTTACGGCTTCAGCTGTTAATCAGTATTTAGAGCACAATGATCTCGATGCTCACATTGATCAGTTAATTGGAGCCTATGCAGTTAAACGCCAAGTAATGTTTGATGCTCTTAATAAGGAGATGCCTGCAGGAGTCCAAGCAACCTGTCCAGATGGTGGTTTCTTTACCTGGTTAACCGTTCCGGATAATATTAATACGACAGAGTTGCTATATCAATGGCAACTCCAGATGCTCATATCGCATATGTGCCATCAAAGAACTTTTATGCCTTTAAAAATCATACTAATGGAATGCGCTTGAACTTTACAGGTTTAACTCCAGATGAGATTAGAGACGGAATGCATCGTCTTGGCATAATTCTAAGCAAAGCAATTGAGAATGTATCAGTGAAATAATTTAGTTAATTAAAAAAGCAAGCGGTGCACTTTATGTGCCCACTTGCTTTTAATTTATGAATGATTACTTGCCCCAAACTTCTTCAGCAATATCTTTTACCAGTTGTAATTTAGCCCATTGTTGATCCTCATTGAGTTTATTGCCTTCTTCAGTTGAGGCAAACCCACACTGGGTCGACAGTGCCAAGTTTTGTAATGGTACATAATTGGTTGCCTCTTTGATACGGTTAATAATGACTGCCTTGTCTTCTAATTCAGGGTACTTAGAAGTGATTAATCCTAACACGATACGTTTGTTTTGATTGCCATTCCAGATAGTTGACAGTGGTGAAAAATCACCATCGCGGTCACTATCATATTCTAAGAATAAACCATCGTAGTTTAGCTGGCCAAGGTAGCTGGCCACGTCATCGTAGCCACCTGAGAATAGGTAGGTTGATTTGAAGTTTCCCCGACAGATGTGCGTAGTTACTGTTAGATCTTCAGGGAGCCCAGTTAGTAACTGATTAATAACTCTGACTGAATCTTCAGCAATCTTGATGTATTCATCGTGCTCAGCTGCATCGTTTTTGGTTTCGTTTAACTTGCTAATTAAGAAGGCCCAAGTGGTGTCATCAAGTTGGATGTAGCGACAGCCAAGGTCATAAAAATGTTGGATAGTTTGATGGTAGGCAGTTGCTAAGTCATCAAGATAGGTATCCCAACTATCATAAAATTCATTCCAGTTATCACTTCGATTATCTCGGAAATCATTGTTGGTGATGGGATGGTTTGTTTTGGAGTAACGGCGAGATCCACATCTTGGAATTGGGAATCGGTGTTGTGGTCAGCAGTTTCTTCAGCCACGACTTCTTGGACGAACTGGAAGTCGTCGAAGAATGGGTGATGGGGGTTGAAGCCGATTTTGCCAACGAGTTCTGCGTTGTCAGTTCTGGTTTTTGATCCGTGGAATTTGTAGCTTTTGTGATAATCATAATGACCAACCCCCTGTAATCCCCAAAGAAAATCTAAGTGCCACCAACTACGGTTATATTCACCGTCGGTAACGTCTTTGAATCCAAGTTCAATTTGTTTTTTGATAATTCGCCGCGTTTCTTCGTGTTTAATATCGGTAAATTCTGATTCAGTAATTTCTTGATTTCTAAATTGTTCGGTTGCCTGTTTTAAAGTAGCTGACCTAAGTAAACTACCAACAATGTCGTAACGATTTGGAAACTTAATTTGAGTACTGATCTCTGTCATAATATATTCCTCCATTTTTAAATAATTTACTAACAAAAAAGCACTCGCTCCTTAAACGTGCTTTGACGTTTAAGGGACGAATGCTTCGTGTTACCACCCTAATTCACAAAACTCTCACAAGTCTTGCCTCATCGGTACCAGTTGATACCCGGGAAAGTAACGGTTCCTACCGATTAGCTTGCGTGAACAGGTTAATTACTTTAAGAGTTCATCTTCGCCGTGGTCGCAATGTCCTTTCTCAACAAGGGGACTTTCTGTAAATGCTCGTGACGGCTACTCTTCTCTTTAGTCGTTAGTAAATTAAATTTTAATTAAAGATAATCTCATTTAAGTAAATTGTCAACCTTAATTAAAAAAATAATTTAAGAAGTTTAGTTATGATAAGTAGGTGGCTTACATATTTCGGCCCCCGACAAGGAATTTATTAACTATACCTAATATGGTTAAGATGATAAAACCGCTGACCCAAATATCAAAGTCAGCTTGCATTGTAAAGTTGTAGGTAATTAAATTTAGAATCGCAATTAATCCTAATGCTACTGTACTCCAGCGGGCACCGTTAAGTAATAACGTACAGCCCATTAAAATTCTGCAACTCCAGAAACTAACCATGAATACAATGAGTAACCGCTAGATACCAAGTTTTGGGGGCTATGTAGGTTTGCGAAGCCAACCACTAAAACAATAAGTCCTAAAGCAATTAGAATAGTGCAGGTGCAATATTTGATAATCATTTTTGTCTTCTTGATAACCCTCACCCCCGCTCGTCCGTTAAACGCTTTTCTAACCCATATTTTCCCATTAATAGAAAATAAATCAATGGAAAAGGTGAGACAATGGCTATTGGGGCAATGTCTATTTTAATTTTTAATTGATTGCTTTAACATAATAATAAAGAAATCACGAAGGATCCATTGCCTTATCAGTGATAGCTGTTATAATTTTGTCAGGAAACATTAAAAAATGATGTGAAAATTTACAAATTGAGGTCGATCTCTTGGAAATCTGCAACCAATTTTTATCTCTGAAGATTATTCTGCCGTTGGGCGGATATCATTACCAATTGCGCAAACAATCATGGCTGCGTTTGACTTACCAATTGCCGCGATGCCAACTCAGTTATTTTCCACACAAACTGAAGGATTTGGACCAGTTGCGGCATTAAAACTTGGTAATTGGCAACAACAAGCTTTTAATCATTGGGATTCGGCTGGATTAACTAAATTCTCAGCCGGATTAGTTGGTTATGTTGGGGATCAAGCGACGATCAATGGAGTAATTAAGTTTATTGTTCAACATCAAATTGATCAGTTAATTGTAGATCCAGTCATGGGGGATCAAGGGCAATATTATCCTGGCATAGGTAACGAATACTTAACATCAATGAATCATTTGCTTGCCCAAGCCGACGTGATGACCCCAAACGTATTCGAGTTATCAGTACTCTTAGGCGAACCAATCATTGATATTAAGCAATCAATTAAGCAGATTAAGCAACGATTTAATCATAATATGCAAGTTGTGGTCACTGGGATAAATAAAGGACAGCAGGTCGGCGTAGCTTATTTAGATAATAATGAACTTAAATGGACTGGTAATGATCGAATAATTGGTCATTTCTATGGCACCGGTGATTTATTTGCGGCACTGCTAACTGGGTATCTCCAATCAGGAGCAACATTTACTGAAGCGGTTCAGCTTAGTCAAAGTGGGACTTACCATGCGGTAATGGATACTGCTCAGCAACCAAGTAGTCATCGTAAGTTTGGGATGAGTTTACCAAGAGTGATGCAAGAAGTGATTGAATTTACGAAAAATAGAAAAGAAGTGGACCAATATGAATCTTGAAAGTATTAAAACTGATTTAGAGGATGTACTATCAGAATATTTTGCCGAAGTAATATATCCTAAGAATGGTTTATTCGTTATTGGCTGTAGCACTAGTGAAATTCGGGGTGCTTGGAAAGGGACTAGTTCAAGCTTAGACGTCGGCCGGGTAGTATACGATACAGTGATGGAATTTTTAGCACCACGAAACATTGAAGTAGCCGTTCAGGGATGTGAACACATTAATCGCTCATTATTGATGGAACGTTTAACTGCAGATCGTTTTGGCTACGAAGAAGTTGCAGTAGTGCCAGCGATGCATGCGGGTGGAGGAACTCAAGTGGCTGCTTATCAAGCTATGAATGATCCGGTGGAGGTTGAGCATATCCAAGCTTTTGGTGGAATTGATATTGGTGGTACTGAAATTGGAATGCATGTAAAGTTTGTTCAGATTCCAATGCGAACGACTCAACGACGAATAGGTGAGGCAACCGTTACCTGCCTTAAGTCCCGGCCTAAATTGGTTGGAGGCACTCGCGCCCAATATGAATTTACAGATAAGAACTTACTTGAGTAGGAGCTAATTAATGGAAAATAATCAGACGCTAGGAACTAAGCGAATTAAAGAACTCTCACTATCATCAGTATTAGTTGCGGTCACGGTGGTAATTAGTCGCGTGTTTATTATTCCCGTGCCGTTAACTCATGGATATATTAATCTTTGTGATGCTGGCATTTTTGTGGCGGCTTTATTATTGGGTCCTAAATTAGGGGGATTAGTTGGCGGAACCACAGGCTTCCTATTAGATTTATTAGCAGGCTATGGTCAATATATGATCTTTTCACTGATTGTACACGGTTTAGAAGGATTTTTAGTTGGGTTAGTTGCTAAGCAAAATTCAAATCATACAGTTGTTAAAATTGGAGCAATGTCAGTTGGGATCTTAGTGATGGTTGGCGGCTATTTTATTGCCGATACGATTTTGTATACCGCTGCCACTGGTTTTATCGGTATCCCAATGAATATTGTTCAAGGAATTGTAGGTATGGTTGTAAGTATGATGATTTATCCGTTGTTAAAACGACGAATTTAATTTGAGGTGAAGGGGATAAGTAATGACAATTAATAATAAGTTAACTGAAGAACAAATTGAGTCGCTGAGACAGGATTATGCTAGTCAACCAAATGGCGACGTGTTTACCAGAATTATTACTGAAAATGGAATTAACCAAGCGGCCAAAGATCCAGAAGCGGCTATTCGCCTAGATCCGGTTTTTTCAATTGATTTGCCCACTGGTAAGGTTACTAATCAAAGGCAAAGTGGGCGTTGTTGGCTATTTTCGTTGCTGAACACCTTGCGTCATCAATTTGCTGGTCAATATAAGGTTAAAGACTTTGAATTATCTGAGAAATACCTATTTTTCTGGGATAAAATTGAACGGGCTAATATTTTTTATGACCGGATGATTGCACTGGCTAGCAAACCGGCTAATAGTCGCGAAGTGGCGGATTATTTAAATGGTCCCGGAAATGATGGTGGTCAGTGGGCAATGGCTGCCGCGTTAATTGAAAAGTATGGGGTTGTCCCGGCGTCACAGTATCCAGAAACCCAGAACGTTGAAAATACTAGCGCATTGAATACAGTTTTAAACCAAAAACTACGTAAGGATGGGATGATCCTTCGACGCATGGTCAATGATGGTAATAGTGATTCTGAGCTAGCTGAGGCCCGAGCTAAGATGCTGTCAGAAGTTTATAAGATTGTTACATACGCTTTAGGCGTTCCACCAACTGAAATAAACTTTGCATATCGAGATGATGATAAGCAATATCAAAAGATCACAGGATTGACACCACAGCAGTTCTACCAACAATATTTTCAAATGAATTTAGATAATTATGTAGTATTAACTAATTCACCAGATAAGGCATTTAACCGATTATATTCACTGCCATCACAGCAAAATGTAGTGGGTGGTCGCCAGATTGAATTTTTAAATGTTGAGATGGATTATCTAAAGCAAGCGGCAATAGGTCAATTAAAAGCTGGCGAAACGGTTTGGTTCGGAAATGATGTTCTTGAGCAAATGGATCGAAAACAAGGATTCTTAGACAGTGAACTATATCGTTATTCGGATTTGTTTAATGTTGACTTTAAGATGTCGAAGGCCGAACGCTTGGAGTATCGCCAAGCAGAAGTTTCTCACGCGATGACCCTAACGGGGGTCGATTTAGACAGTAATGATGTGCCAGTTAAATGGAAGGTAGAGAATTCTTGGGGTGATAAGAATGGTAACCAAGGGTACTTTACAATGAATGATAACTGGATGGAAGACTACGTATACGAAGTAGTTGTCCGCAAGGATTTTTTAACTGGTGAACAACAACAAATCTTAGGGACGGCGCCAATTGAATTGCCAGCTTGGGATTCCTTAAAATAATAAAAAAACCGGGTCGAAATATTCATGTTAATTAGAATATTTTGGCTCGGTTTTATTTTTAATAATATCAGATTATTTAGGGGTAACTAGAACTTGAGAAGTTTTATCTTCATCCAGATCACGGACGACTTTATAACCAGCAACTTTAACGTTGGTCTTGTGGTACTTACCTGAAACTTTTGAACGAACTGAGACAGTTTGTTCCATTGGGATACCAGCAAGTTTTCCCTTCATATGAATGACAGGATTATCATTTGAGTTATTAGTAAATGTGTATTTGAGAGTTCCTTGTTTATTTAAATCGTTAGCTTTTTTGGCTTGATCAATAGTTTTGTAAATTTTAGAGACACTGTAAATAGTTACAGTATTGTTTTTAGCATTAAAATGATAAGCATCGATTCCTGACTTGCTATTGTAATTGATCTTACCATTCATGTACCAAAGATTTTCTACCGAATTAAAAGCTTGCTTAGCAGTTTGCGTTTTGGTCGGATTTTGCATACTTGCTTTGCTATCATTATCGTTTGTGGAAGAACTATTATTAGCTTTCTGACATCCGGCTAGAATTAAGACAAATGCAGTAAATACTGATAATAACAACCCTAATGATTTTCTTGTTTTCATAATTATTATCACCTCATGAGTTGAAATTATCACATAAACAGCGCAAAATCTAGTAGAATGGCTATTTATTAACTAAAGATAATAATATTTAATCTTTTTGAAAAATAATTAATTGGGAGGAAATAAATTTGGTAACGATTCGAGATATCGCTAACAAACTGGGACTATCAGTCTCAACCGTTTCCCGAGCACTAAACAATAATCCAAGAATTAGTATTAAGACCAGAAGAATTGTTCGTGAGTACGCTGATAAGGTCGGTTATGAACCAAATTATAATGCTCGAAGTTTGACCCTCCAAGAGTCTAATGCAATTGGAGTTGTCTTTCCGGTAAACGAACGAGTGATTGATAATATCTTCTATGTTGAGTTACTGCGGGGAATTAGTAAGCGACTAAATGAAAATAATTTTGTACTTTCTGTTGCGGTTGGCGATACAGCTGAAGCAGTTATGGAAAGCGTTAAATCAATGATTAGTCGTGGAAAAATTAAACGATTTATCATCTTCTATTCACATGCTGGTGACCCAGTTATTGATTTAATCGATAGTTCACCGGTTGATTATGTAACTATTGGTAAACCAACTCATGGTAATGACTGGTTATATGTCGATAACGATAATAAGCAGGCAGGGATGGATGCAACTAGGTATTTAATTGATGAATTAAAAATCAACCACCCGGCATTTATTGAATCAACTTTTGGCTGGCCATACGAAGAAGATCGACGAACTGGTTATTTAGAATTATTAGATGAATTAGGAATTAAACCATTAGTTGTGTCAATTTCTGAAGAAGATCCGGATGCGATTAATGAATTTATTAGTGATCATCCTGAAATTGATGGGGTCGTGGCGACGGATGACTATATTGGACTTAAATTCTACAAACAATTCAACCTAGTTCATCCAGATGTTGATAAGCATGTTGAAATCGTTGGATTTAACGCATCATTACCAAGGGAATTGGTCAATGTTCATTTCCATTCGGTTAACTTATTTCCAGAAGAAATGGGTGGCGCTGCAGTTGACTTACTAGTTAGAAATGATAATGAACCACTGTTTGGTGATCAGCGTTATCAAATAATTCCGCATAAAATTTAGTTTAAGAGGTTTCCAAATTATATTTGGAAACTTTTTTTTTTATTTTTTGAAACCGCTATCAACGTGATGACGTGGGTTACGAAGACTGGTTTAGACCAAAAATGTTATGCAAGCGTTTGCAAAAAAATCTAGTGCATGCCATAATAACCTCGTAATAAAAAAACAAACTAAATTGGAGGGAAATTTTATGGATGAGAATGGCGCTGCAACAACTGCTAAGACACATGGATTGCCAAAGTTACCTGCTAGTACAATTTGGATGATCAATTTTGGATTTTTAGGGGTTCAAATGGCTTTCACGTTGCAAAGCTCACAGATGAGCCGAATATTTCAAACAATTGGAGCAGATCCTAACAACTTGGGATGGTTCTTTATTTTGCCACCTTTGGCTGGATTGATTGTCCAACCAATCATTGGTTATTATTCAGATCGAACCTGGGCACCTAAGCTAGGTGGCCGGAGATTACCATACCTTGCATTAGGTACATTAATTGCAATTATTGTTATGTGTTTACTTCCTAATTCGGGTAGTTTTGGTTTCGGATACGCTTCTATTACCGCCTTAGTCTTTGGAGCAGTCACAGTTGCCCTTTTGGATGTTTCGTCAAATATCGCTATGCAACCATTTAAGATGATGGTTGGTGATATGGTAAATGACGATCAAAAGAGTTATGCCTATGGAATCCAAAGTTTCCTATCAAATGGTGGTGCCGTCTTAGCTGCCATCTTCCCATTCCTATTTACTGCCATGGGAATTGCTAATACTGCTAAAAAGGGTGTTGTTCCCCAATCGGTTGTTGTGTCATTTTACGTCGGGGCAGCATTGTTATTAATTACCAGTCTATTCACAATTTTCCGAGTTCACGAATATGATCCACAAACATATGCTAAGTATCATGGAATCTCTGAAGATGCTAATTCAACTGGTGGTAACTGGTTTACACTATTGAAAAAGCACCTAAAGTATTTTGGACGGTTTCATTAGTTCAATTCTTCTGCTGGATTGCATTTCAATACCTTTGGACATACTCGGCTGGAGCAATTGCCCATAATGTTTGGAATACTACTAATGCTGCTTCAGCAGGATATCAAGCTGCTGGTAACTGGTATGGGGTGTTAGCTGCTGTTCAATCAATTGCAGCCGTCGTTTGGTCATATGTATTAGCTAAGTTACCCAATAATCATCATAAATTAGGTTATTCACTTAGTTTGGTGATTGGGGCCGTTGGTTTCTTGTCAATCTTCTTCATTCACTCACAGAGTATGCTAGTTGTCTCATACATTTTTGTTGGGATGGCTTGGGCATCAATGAATACTTACCCATTAACGATGATTACCAACGCACTTAACGGTGAACACATGGGAACTTACCTTGGATTATTCAATGGCTCAATTTGTTTACCACAAATCGTTGCATCACTTGCTAGTTTTGCATTATTCCCACTATTAGGCGGCCTGCAAGAAAACATGTTCATTCTTGCTGGAATTATCATGGCCCTTGGTGCCTTATCCGTTGGATTTATCAAAGAAACTTATAAGGAATAGAGAGGATATTAGATATGAAGAGAACCTTCGATGTTCAACCTTGGAATGTAATTACGCATACATTTAAAAATGAATCAGAAAATAAACGACTTCAAGAATCAATGACCAGTCTTGGTAATGGATATATGGGGATGCGTGGATTCTTCGAAGAAGATTATTCAGGGGATACGCTTCCTGGAATCTATCTTGGCGGAGTCTGGTATCCAGACAAGACCCGAGTCGGTTGGTGGAAGAATGGTTATCCTGAATATTTTGGTAAGGTAGTTAACGCGACAAACTTTATTAAGATGCACGTTAAGATAAACGGTGAGTTGGTTGATTTAGCCAAGGATCAAATTACTGACTTTACCTTAAACCTTGATATGAAACAGTCATTGCTAACTCGTTCATTTATCGTAACGAAAGGTGACGCGGAAGTTCAATTAACCTTTGAACGGTTCCTAAGTGTTGCTCAACAGGAACTATCAGTTCAACGAGTTACTGCAAAAAATGTCGGTAATACTGACGTTGAATTAATTATTGATTCAGCAATTGATGCAGATGTTGAAAACGAAGATGCTAACTATGACGAACGTTTCTGGGATGTTTTAAACACTGACCAAGGAACTGAGACAGGCGACGTTGTTTCAAAGACCGTTGAGAATCCATTTGGTACTCCCCGATTTACAGTGGGCATGGAAATGCGGCATGTGACAGACATGAGTTCAAAGCAAGTTAGTCAACCTAACGATAAAGAAGTAGTGAATGAGTTTATAACCACCTTACAAGCGGGTGAACTTACGCAACTTGAAAAACGGGTAATCGTGGTTACCTCACGGGACTATGATACTGAGGCTCAGTTAACTGATGCCATGCATAAATTAAGTGATAAAGTTGCTGGCCAAAGTTATGCTGAATTATTCACTGCTCATGCAGACATTTGGGCTGATCGTTGGGAAAAATCAGATATTCAAATTAGTGGGGACGATGAAGCCCAACAAGGAATTCGTTTTAACCTCTTCGAATTATTCTCAACTTACTATGGTGAAGATGCTCGATTGAACATCGGTCCCAAAGGGTTCACCGGTGAAAAGTACGGTGGAGCAACATACTGGGATACCGAAGCCTTTGCAGTGCCCGTTTACCTAGGAATTACTAATCCAGAAGTTACTCGGAACCTATTAATGTATCGTTACAAGCAACTTGATGGTGCTTATCACAATGCTAAGCAACAAGGCTTAAAGGGTGCATTGTTCCCAATGGTAACTTTTGATGGCATCGAATGTCATAATGAGTGGGAAATCACATTTGAAGAAATTCACCGGAACGGTGATATTGCATTTGCGATTTATAACTACACTCGTTACACTGGCGATAACTCATACGTCCAAAATGAGGGTGCCAAGGTCTTAGCAGAAATCTCTAAGTTCTGGGCTGATCGGGTTCACTTTAGCGAACGAAACCAAAAGTATATGATTCACGGGGTTACCGGCCCTGATGAATATGAAAACAACGTTGATAACAACTGGTATACTAACCTTCTCGCTCAATGGACATTGAAGTACACATTATCGATCCTTGATGATGTGTCACCAGAATGGCAAGCTAAGTTGGATGTTACTGATGCTGATAAGCAAAAGTGGCAAGATATCGTTGACCGGATGTACCTTCCTTATGACAAGGACCTTAACATCTTCGTTCAACATGATGGCTTCTTGGATAAAGACATTAAGCCCGTTAGTTCGCTTGGCAAAGATGATCTACCACTGAACCAAAATTGGTCATGGGATAAGATTCTTCGCTCCCCATATATCAAGCAAGGTGACGTTCTTCAAGGAATTTGGGACTTTATTGATGATTACACTCCTGAACAAAAGAAAGCAAACTTTGATTTCTATGAACCACTAACAGTTCACGAATCAAGTTTATCCGCTGCAATCCATTCAGTATTAGCTGCTGATTTGCATTATGAAGACAAAGCAGTGGAATTATACGAACGAACAGCTCGATTAGATCTAGATAACTACAACAACGATACAGTTGATGGGTTACACGTTACCGCAATGACCGGTGGCTGGATCGCAGTTGTTCAAGGATTCGCTGGAATGCGGGTTCGTGATGACAAGTTGCATTTTGCACCATTCCTACCAAAGAAATGGGATCATTACTCATTCCGTCAAGTATTCAGAAACCGAGTTATTGAAGTTTCTGTTGATGGTTCTGGCGCCAAATTTAAGCTAATTGATGGTGCACCAATTACGATTGATGTTGATGGTAAAGATGTTAAATTAGCAAAATAATAGTTATGTAACAAGCCTTCGATGGTTTTTAAGTTTCCAATCACCGAAGGCTTGTTTAAGTAAATAACTGAATTTCACCTACTTATGCTAGCAACTTTTAGCCCTAACAGTAATTTTAGAATATGGTAAATAGTTAAACTCCCAATTGAGTTGTGCCACCTAAAGGATAGACATGTTAGGATAAATTGCAGTTGGATATAACTAGTGAATTAGATCTGTTCATTAATTGGTTAACGATAACAAATGACCATAGCATAATCATGATTAATAAATGTTACACATGAAACATTGGCTGCTATGCTTGACAACATTGGAATTATCGAATATTACTATTAATATTAAAAGCAGACCCTAATCAATTTTGATTAGGTCTCTTTTAAACTTGATTATTATTTAAGTACCTTGAAACGATCAGCGTCGTTCATGAATTCCTTTTCGCCTGCACCAGCTTCGATTGAACCGAAGTCGAGTTGGGCACGTAATCTCCAGCCATCAGGAATGTTGAAAGCTTCTTTTACAAGATCGTCAATTAATGGGTTGTAATGTTGAACGTTAGCACCAATGCCATTTTCAGCTAATGATGTCCAAACTGAATATTGAGCATTACCTTGAGCTTGTTCAGCCCAGTCAGCAAAGTTATCCGCATATAACGTGAAGTTGTTTTCGAATTCGTGAACAATATTCATGTCTGTGTAGAATAAAACAGTTCCGAAAGCATTCTTAAAGCCGTTTAATTTTTGCAAAGTCTTTTGGTAAGCTTCTTCACTAGGAACTTCTGTTTTAAGACGATCTGCAACGATGTCCCAAAGCTTTTCATGACTGTCGCCAAACAAGATGACTGCACGAGTAGTTTGGTTGTTAAATGCAGTTGGAGCCCATTTGATATTTTCCTTGATCAAGTCAGCAATTTCGTCTGGAGTTTGGTTAAGGTTACGGCCAAGTGCGTAAATTGAGCGACGGTTCTTTGATAAGTCTAAGAATTGTTCCTTCATGTGATGAATACCTCACTTTATTTTTTATTTAAAATTAATCTATAATTTCATTATACCGATTACTTTTAGTAAGTAAAGAGTTAATTACTAAATTCTGCAAATAAAAAAGTATGCGGCACTTGAGCAACATACTTTTTGAAGACTATTTAGATACTGAGTTAGCTTTTTTAGCTTTCTTTTTCATCATGGTCGTGACGCATTTGCATTTCAATATCTTCAAGAGATTTACCACGTGTTTCAGGTACGTAGTATTTAACGAAGAAGTATGACAAGATGGCAAATACAGTAAATACAGCGAATGGACCACCGATGTTGTTATTAAATGATGCTAATAGAGTCAAGAAGAATTGTGAAACAATAAAGTTACCAATCCAGTTTGCAGCAGATCCAATTGATGAACCAATACCACGAACGTTTAATGGGAAGATTTCACCAATCAGTACCCAAGCAATTGGACCCCATGAAACAGCGAAGCCAAAGATGTAGATAGCAATTAAGATAATAGTAGGGATGGCAGTGACAGTAACTGGCATGGTAAAGTTAATTACTGACAAAATACCAATTGAAATTGCCATGATGATTGAACCAAATTCAAGGATTTTTTTACGATCAAAACGATCCATGATCTTGTAAGCGATAATAGTACATACGAAGTTAACAACTCCAATAAATACTGAAATCCAAATGGCATTACTTTCAGGGAACTTAAATGCCTTGATAAATACTTGTGGTAAGAAGTAAATTACTGAGTTAATGCCGACAAGTTGTTGTAGGAACATAATTCCAACGGCAACTATAACTGCTGGTCGGGCGAAGGTGAATAATTCTTTGATTCCACCTTTAGGTTGTTTAGAAACTTCAACAATGTCTTCTAGTTCCTTATCTGGGTCTGCGTCAGGAATATTCTTACGAAGAACGTGAAGAGTAGCTTTAGCTTCATCAAGCTTACCTTTTTCAACTAAGAAACGAGGAGACTCTGGTAATAAAATGGCCCCAACAAATAATAGAAGGGCAGGAATCAATGCTGATCCTAACATCCACCGCCAGTCACGAACGCCTAATAAGTTGTGGCCTAAGAAGCCAAGGTTTGAAACATAAGCCATTAAGATACCAAATGTTAACATCAACTGAAACATGGTTCCCAGTGAGCCACGGTGATCAGCGTCTGCTAATTCAGCAAGGTATGCTGGGGTTAAGGCTGATGCTGCACCAACGGCTAAACCAAGGACGATTCTGGCAACAACCATGGATGTGAATCCGCCAGCAACCATTGATAAACCTGAACCAAGCAAGAATAAAATTGATGCAAGAATTAATAGCTTTTTCCGACCGAATTTATCAGAAAGTGGTCCGATTGATAGAGCACCGACTGATGAACCGATTAGAACTGATGAAGTGATAAATCCAGTTTGAGCAACACTCAAGCTGAAGTTGGTTTCAATTAATGGAGAAGCACCAGAAATAATTCCAGTGTCAAATCCGAAAAGTAATCCTCCAAGCGCTCCGAAGAAGAAGATGGCGCCTGTACTTAAACTATGCTTTTTTTGCATAAAACAAGCCTCCTAAATAACTTTGTTAAGTACGCCACTAACAATTTATTTTGATTACCAATGAAAATATAGCTAAATACATGGTTTATAAATGATTGGTAACTGGAATCAAATCAAAAAATATGTAAGCGGTTTCCCTATGTACTATACGATAGTAAAAAATTTACAAAAATGCAAGCGTTTCCACTGGATTTTCGAAGTTTTTTTTGTCATCACAAAATTTTCCAGCCTTGATAGTTGACTATGTGAGGTAAATCTCGAATACTTGAAGTAGATAATAAAAGGTGGAGGGATTGTCATGACAATTAAAATCGGTGTTATTGGTGCTTCCGGCATGGCTGGCAGTGCGATTACAGAAAATGCGGTTGATCGGGGATTTGATGTAACGGCTGTCGTTAGAAATGTCACTAAAGCTAAAGATAAATTTGGTGATCAGATTGATTATTTAGAAAAAGATGCGTTTGATTTAACTTATGATGATATCCAAGGGTTTGATGCACTTATTGATGCATTTGCACCCGGCAGTGAAAGCCTTGCAAGTAAACATACTGAATTAGCAACCAAACTAATTAAATTAGTTCAAAATCATGACAAACCACGACTAGGATTCATTTTAGGGGCAGCTAGTTTGAATATTGGTAATGGTAAACAATTACTTGATCAGTTAGTTAAAATGCCTGACTCCGATGAATGGATTGCAACTCCTAAAGCACAATTTGAAGAGTATCAAATTTTGCTTACTTCTGAAGGCGTTGACTGGTTTGCGGTTTCACCTAGCGGTACGTTTGAACCTGGTGAATTAACTGAATACACCACGGGCAGCAACGATATGTTGAAGAATAAAAATGGTAAGTCAATCGTATATAGCAAGACTTTAGCAAAGGTGTTAGTGGATGAAATTGAAGATCCTAAACATCATAATGAAAGATTTACGGTAGTTAGTGAAATCTAAATTCTGTTTACAATAATTAAATATTTGCTTACAAAAAGAACGTTCGTAATGTAAATTTTTACACTACGAACGTTTTTTTTAATTAATTACTGCTGCGACATTGTTGGCCAATTTCTTAATTTTAGAAAGGGACGTCGATCCTTGGCTACCAATAATATCGACAAAGGCGCTCCCAATAATTATGCCATCGGCAATTTTTGCCATTTCAGCAGCTTGTTCAGGCGTGTGAATACCAAAACCAATGGCAGTTGGGGTATCAGTATACTTTCTAATTTCAGAAACCAGATTTTCTAAACCATCGTAAAAGTTATCCCGTTGTCCAGTAATTCCTAATGAGGAAACGACATATATGAATCCGGATGCGACTTCGGCGATTTTCTTAATTCGATGCCCCGATGTTGGTGTGATCAGGGGAATAATATCGATGTCATATTTGGTTGCTGTTGGAACAATATCATCGCGACTTTCTAATGGTAGATCTGGGATCACTAATCCTGAAATGTTTAGACTGGCGCATCGACTTAGAAAGTTATCAAAGCCATACTTAAATGGAATATTCAGGTAAGTTAGAATTACCATCGGAATATTAGTGTGTTTCCTGACAGTTTCAATAATTTCAAAGACGCGTTCAGTCGTCACCCCCGATTTGAAGGCTCGCAAATCGGCTGCCTGGATAACTGGTCCATCAGCTACTGGATCAGAGAAGGGGATCCCTAATTCAATAATGTCGGCGCCACTATCGGCCAGGGTAAGAATATTAGTCACAGTTGTTTCAAAATCAGGATCATTTGCAACGACAAATGGGATAAAGACTTTTTTGTTTTTAAAAATACCGGATAAATTACTCATCGATATCAACTCCTTTGTATTGTGCAATGCTAGCAACGTCTTTGTCTCCTCGACCAGAGAGGGTGCAAATAATTACCTGATCTTTACGCATTGTTGGGGCTAATTTTTTGACGTAAGCAATTGCATGACAACTTTCAATCGCAGCAACAATGCCCTCGGTTTTGGCAATATATTCAAAGGCTTCGACTGCTTCATTGTCAGTAATGCCCACATATTTAGCACGACCATCGTCTGCAAGGGCAGCATGCTCTGGACCGACTCCAGGATAGTCTAAACCAGCAGAAATTGAGTAAACTTCATCAATTTGACCGTCTTGGTTTTGAAGAAATTTAGATTTCATTCCGTGGAAAATGCCAGTTGAACCTCGTTCAATGGTGGCGGCAGTTTGATCAGTATCAACCCCTTTACCTGCCGCTTCCACACCAATTAGTTCAACTTCAGGATTATTAAGATAGTCAGCAAAACTACCAATGGCGTTACTTCCACCACCGACACAAGCTACGACTGCGTCAGGTAAACGATTCTCTTTAGCTTTTAACTGCGCTTTAGATTCCTTACTAATCACGCTTTGAAAATATTTAACCATTTCAGGGTATGGATATGGGCCAACGGCTGAGCCAATAATATAGAAGGTGTCTTCACAGCGAGCGGCCCATTCTTGTAAGGTAGCGTTAATGGCATCCTTTAGAACTTTTGAACCACTGGTCACAGCGTGGACTTTGGCCCCAAGTAATTCCATGCGGTAAACATTGAGTTTTTGACGATCGGTGTCCATTTTACCCATGAAAATTTCACAATCCATTCCAAGTAAAGCGGCAATTGTGGCCGTGGCAACTCCGTGTTGGCCAGCTCCGGTTTCTGCAATTAGACGTTTTTTGCCCATATGCTTCGCCATTAATGCTTGACCAATTACGTTATTTATTTTGTGAGCGCCAGTGTGGTTCAGGTCTTCTCGCTTTAGATAAATTTTGGCTCCGCCTAGGTCTTCGGTCATATTTTTGCATAGTAGAGTAATGAAGGACGGTTAGCGTAATTTACAAGTAGATCGTGAAGTTCTTGTTGAAATAAATCATCATTTTTAGGTGGCAAATTCATCATTGATTTTTCTAGTTCGGTCATTAGTGTTTCGGGGATATACTGGCCACCAAATTTCTGACCGTAAATTCCGGGTTTAGTTTGCTTAATTTCTTGCATTTAAATCGCTCCTTTGACTTGCGCAATAAAGTTTGTTATTTTTTCTGGATCCTTATGACCATTAGTCTCGACGCCACTAGAGACATCAACAGCAAATGGTTTAGTTAAGTTGATAGCTGAGCTGACATTTTCTGGGGTTAAACCGCCAGCGAGAAAGATTGGTTGGTTGGGAGTGATGGTCGTTAAATCGAGTAGCTTGCCACTACCATTACCAGCATCAACCATAGCAAAGTCAGCAGTGGTAGTTTGATCAATTGGTTCATTGACAAATACTCTAATTACTTTTAAATCAGCTGTTTGCAACTTGCTAATCATTAATTGATCTCCGTAACCATGCAGTTGGGCAATGGAAATGGCATGGGTTTTGAATAATTTAATGATGTTTTCGGATGATTCATTTACGAAGACTCCAACTGATTTAATTGCTGGATCTAATATTTTTCGTAATTTAATTGCCTGTTGAACAGTGATTTGGTGGCGGCCAGGGGCAAATACGAATCCGGCATAATCTGGTTTTGCTTTATTTACCGCCTGAATATCGGAAGGTGACATTAAGCCACAAATTTTAATTTTTGTCATGATTCAGACCTGCTTAAAATCTTGGATTAATTCACGCTTATTAGTAGCTCTCATTAAAGTTTCGCCGATTAAAATGCCATTAAAGCCGGCTACTTTAAGTTGGTAAATATCATCTTCAGTCTTGATTCCACTTTCTGAAATCATTAAGACGTTATTTGGCACCAGCTTTTTAAGGGTTAGACTGTTATTCAGATCAACAGTAAAGTCTTTGAGGTTCCGATTATTGATACCGATAATTTTGGCACCAGAATTAAGTGCGCGATTAACTTCCTCGGCATTATGAACCTCGACGATGGCGTCCATTCCTAAAGCTTCCGCAAGTTGGCGATAGTCTCTTAATTGGTCATTATTTAAGATGGCGGTGATTAAGAGAATGATGCTGGCGCCGCTGGCTTTAGCTTCATAAATCATATATTCGTTGATCGTGAAGTCTTTTCTTAAAATTGGAGTAGCCACTTCATTGGCGATGGCTTCTAGGTAGTCAAGCTGGCCATGAAAGTATTTAGGCTCCGTGAGAACTGAGATTGCGTCAACATCAGCGGCTTCGTAGTCATGCGCAATTTGTAAATAAGGAAAGTCGGTGGCGATGACGCCTTTGGATGGTGAAGCTTGCTTCACTTCAGCAATAATGTGTAGCCCTGGCTGAGCCAAGATTGACGAAAAACTACTGTTGGACTTTTGTGTAGCCAGAGCCTTTAATTCTGCAAGGGAAACTTTCATTTGTTGATTACTAATTCGTTGTTGGGTTGCGGTAACTAGATCATCGAGAATCATGCGACCACATCCTTAGGATTAAGCTTGCGCAATTGGTTAAGCTTAGTGATGGCTTTGCCACTATCAATAGTTTCGGTAGCTATTTTTATTCCATCAGCAATGGAAATCTCTCGTTTGGCAGTATGAATTGCCATTCCGGTATTCATGATTACGGCTTCGCGTTTAGGACCTTTAACTCCTGAGAAAATGTCTTCAGTAATCTGAGCATTCTCAGCTGGGGTACCACCAACCAAGTCATTTTTATCGACAATTGGTAGACCAAAGTCAGTTGGAGAAACCGTGAATTCTTTAAGCTCGTTGCCGGTTACTTCAATGACATAGGTCGTTCCAGTTGGAGTAACTTCATCTAATCCGTCAGATCCATGAACAACTAGAGCGTGGGTAACGCCAAGTTTTGGTAGGACTTGGGCCAAAGGTCGCATTAAGTCTTTATCATATACGCCAAGTAGTTGAGTTTTTGGTTTAGCGGGATTAGCAAGGGGGCCAAGAATGTTAAAGATGGTCCGAATTCCAAGGGCCTTTCTAACGGGGGCAACGTACTTCATTGATTGATGGTATTCTTGAGCGAATAAAAAGCAGAGGTTAGTGGTCAAAAGGCTATCGTATGATTCAGTTGGGGTTTGATTGATGTTCAAACCTAAGGCTTCTAAAACATCGGCAGCCCCGCTTTTTGATGAGGCGGCGCGATTACCGTGCTTAGCAACTTTGAATCCTGCAGCTGCTAGTAGGATGGCGCTAGTAGTTGAAATGTTGAAAGTGTTGGCTTGATCGCCACCAGTACCAACGATTTCTAATACGTTATCAACCTTTGGAAATGGTAAGGCATGATTGCGCATTGATTGAGCAGCTCCGGCAATCTCGTCGATGGTTTCGTGTTTGGTGGCTAAAGCCGTTAATAGGCTTGCAGTTTCAATTTCACTGGTTTCTCCAGTCATAATTTCATCAAGAACTGATTGGCTTTCAGTGAATGTTAAGCTTTCGTGATTGGTTACTTTTTGAATGGCTTCTTTAATCATAATAATTTCCTCCTAAAATCTGAGTAACAAACTATCAATGATTAAATTGCCATCGTTTTCCTGGATTTTGTTTCATATCAGTGACCTCCGCATTGAGAATACAAAAATCCGCCCATAACAAACTTGTTGTTAAGGACGGATTTAACCGCGGTGCCACCTTAATTTGATTATCTGGGTATACAAAAAATACCGCAAACAATCACCCTTAGCGAGAGACTATCATCTCCCCGACAACTGACGTATGTCTGTACGTTTTCCCATACTAGTGAATACTTTCAGAGAAACCCTCAGTGGTCCATTTAATCATCTGCGTTCGGTTGCACTCTCAGCACCGGCAACTCTCTTTACGTGCACAATGATCTTGATCTCCACTTCATCGGTTTATATGGACGAATTAATTGTTGTTGACAATATTAAATAACGATTAGAAATTTGTCAACATTGATTTTAAATTTTAATGCAATTTTGTAAGCTATAGTGGTTAAAAAGCCTATTAAAACGGGACTTTTATACAAAACATTCTTTTTGTTGACAAAGGTTAGGTGCCTAAGTATAATTATTTTATGTTAGGTACCTAACTAACAGTCGATGTTTTCGTTTTTTATAGAAAGAGGTATTAACTGTGGAATTAAATTCTATGGATTTATTAAAGAAGTTACAGTTCGTCGGCCGAGCTAGCAAACACTTTGCTGGTAAAGGTCCAGTAAAATATTCTGGTCGCCAACGAATCATTAATATTTTAGCTAAGGAAAATGGTATGATTCAGAGCCAATTAGCAGAGATATTAGATGTTCGACCAAGTTCACTAGCTGAAATATTAAAAAGATGGAAGCTGATGGTGATGTTCGTCGGGAATCCGATGAGAACGATGGTCGTATCAAGTTAGTTTATCTAACTGATGCAGGCAAAGAAAAAATTGTTGAGAGCAGTGAGTCGGATGATGAATTTAGCAATCGGTTTTTGCTGGGCTGTCTGCTGATGAGAAGTCTAGCTTAAGTGAATATTTAGAAAAATCGTATCTGGTTGGCCAGATGAGTTTAAGGTCAGATCAGCTAAATTCACGGATCCAACAGAACGATTTGATGAGATTCAAAAGTTACGCAGTGAAATGTTTGACCGTGATTGGCGGGACATGTCACATGAGGAACGAAGTGAATTGAAACGAGAATTCAGACAACGGGCTAAAGATATGAATTTTGGTCCCTTCGGTCACCATAACTTTCATCATCATGGTTTTGATCATCGCGGTCATCATGACTGGGATTAATCAACTGTAAATGGTCGGGAAGCCATAATAAACAGAACACGCCTAAATTGCATTATTTCTTGCAATTTAGGCGTGTTCTTTAGATTAATACTCACCAGCTGAATATGTCAAATCGTATGAATGCGTGTAAATTTCTACTAAATTACCAAACGGATCTTCCATGTAAACCATCTTATAAGGTTTTTTACCAGGATAATATTCTTTGATAGGCATCCGTTGCTTTCCACCATGCGCAATAATCTTTTGGACAAGACCTTCGATGTCAGGATCTTGGACACCATAGTGAAAGATACCGGTTTCCCAGAATTTAAAGTTATTGTCTGGGTCTACATTTTTACTAAATTCAAACATTTCAATACCGATGCCATCTCCGGTGGTTAGATGGGCGATGTTGTAGCTCCCCCCAGCCAGCACCAAAGACTTCCGTAGACATAATTCCAATCGCTGAATCATCTTCTGTTACCTTTGAGGGATCCATCACGACGTACCATCCCATAACTTTAGTGTAAAATTCAACGGCTTTGTTAATATCAGGAACGGAAAGGCCAATATGTGAAAAATTAATTGGATATGGTTTATTTGTCATTAGTGATAACTCCTGTTAGTTTATATTTGGTAAATAAGATATTAAACTATACAAATAACTTAAAAAAGTACGCACTTTAAAGTAAGTAGCTTACCTCTTAGTAAGGGTTGCTAAATGTGGAGGATAGTTGTGGTAAAAATTAATAAAAAATATAACGTGGGTGTTGATGTTGCACTAGAAGTGATTTCTGGAAAGTGGAAACCAGACATTCTGTGTCTTATTGGGACCGGAGTTAATCGAAATGGTTCTCTGCTAAGAGCAATTCCTGATCTGTCGCAGAAAGTATTAACGGAACAATTAAAGCAATTGATTGCTGATAATATATTGAAGCGTGTTGTTTTTTCAGAAACGCCGTTGCATGTTGAATATCAATTTACAGAATACGGTGAATCATTGAAGGTTGTGTTACTTTCTTTGTGTCATTGGGGAGAATTGCATGCTCAAAAAACTCCTGGGTATAATCTTGAAAAAATAATTAGTGACTAAAAACAGGGCGTCCATTAAATGTTAATGGGCGCCTGTTTTTTAGTTAATATATTAGCAAGTCATGCAGATTTTATTTTCTAGCAACTATGAAATTTATTCTTTAATTGTCGTCCTAGTTGCACCGGTTAAATCACTTAGGCATACTTATAAAATCTAAAGTCACCGTTACCAGATGATTTAATCAAAACTTTCTTTTAATTAAATATTGAATACCATATCCAACGATTATGATAGATAAAATCACGTACACCATCTTATCTATATCCCTGAAAAATAATGCTGCTGAAGCCCATACTAATAATACACAAACAACATCTATCCATATGTTAAGTTTTGTCTTTTTTGTAATTACTTTCTGATTTACCGTGTATTGAACAACCCAATCAGCAACAAATAAAAGCGTATTGGCACTCAAAACCGCTAAAAGAAAAAGCTTTCCAGTGATGACCGAAATAAGCAAAATTAATAGACCTATTATTTGGGTATACAGAGGCCATCGCTTTTTATCCATAATTGTATTCATAAATACACCTCCCTATGCCAGATTTGTTGTGGTAATTAATTATTAATTTTTTTGTTCACCCAGTAAGCACCAAGATCAAATAACACGCACATTACAATTAGAATTATTGTGCTGGTTGAGTGGTCAAAAAACAAACAAATCAATATGACAGCGATAGCTGCCAATAGTATTTTAAAATTCCAAGTTGATGTAAATATCTTCATGATTAACCTCTATTTTGATATTTTCTTGACGTGTTTAATCTTCTCTTTTTACTGGCATTAAGCCAAAGCATAGATATATATCCAACGTTAGTTAAAACAATTAAAATGCCTGTAAATACGCTTAATAAAAAGGATTGAAAAAAGAAAACACTAATAAGCAACACAAGTTCAATTGTATCTGCCCAAATGAAAAAATGATTCCAAAAATCATAAGGTTTAACGAACACTTTTGATGATTTCATGATTACCTCCAACGCTTAGTACCCACAGGCAGAGCAATAGGTTGCATAACAATTTCATGAGTATTCTGGAAGACGTTTAACTTAATTATTACATAATACGCATATTAAGAAGTTATATTTATCATACAATAATTTATTGATTATTGTAAATGCAGTATTACAATAGAGTTGAAATATAATCTAAAGATTATGAATGATGTAATTAGGGGAGATATTATGAAAAAATCACATTCTAAGAAATGTCATAATAACAACCATCGCCATAATTGTTATTGGAATATTATATGGAGTTCTGACAATTTATTCTGTACCTAAGGGATCCGGCTCTGTCTTTTAAAAATTAATGATCAAATAAAAAACACAAAGTCAGAGAGTGAGATTGCTAATCATTTCGACAGTTTCTCGCCGTTATTATGAAAGACTATTGTTTATGGAGGAACATAATGTTTAATAAAAAAGAAGATACTAATAGGTTTAGTGCAGATATAGATGAACTTATGGATACCAACCAAAATGTTGATATTATCGTTGATAAAATACTAAAGTTCAATACTTGGTAGTTTCTCAAGGTGGAGCAGTCGGTGGTGTTGGGGTCACGGTATTAGTAGATAGTGATGGCAAACCGTTACTTGCGAAGTAGAAGATGAAACGGAAATATATGAGGAGATCATCATGAATAAACATATTATCTTTTATAAATCATTAGATTTTTGGTTAGGACTTATATTTTCAATTTCAAATTTATATTCCGTAGTTCAAGATTTATCTAATATTGATTTTATATTTTATCTAGATCTAGTGGGACTATTACTTGGAATAGCATTGATTATTGACTCTATAAGAATAGATAGAAAAACAAAAAAATATGCTGAATAGCATGATTATAAATTCTCCATTAAAATACTATTAATTGGATTATCTCGACATAATTTAATTGTATATTAAAGAGTAAAGATAATTAAAAGCTACTGGAAATTGCATTTTTAATATGTAAATAGGGTCGGAAAAGGTGAGCGATATTTATGAAAAAAATTCTTCACTTGGTATCTCTAATAGTTTTGGTGGGATTATCAGTATTAGTAGTTAGTGGTTGCGAAGAAAAAAGTGATCAAGATGTTCTAATTCAGTTTCCTTGGAAATTAAAAGTTAGTTCTAATGATCGCCTATCAGGTAACGTTATATTTACTTCAACAAAGATGAAATATACACAAGGCAGTAAAAAGGAAAATTTCAATTATACTTTAGATGATAATGATACTTTTGTTATTAAAAATGGCAAATTCGCTGGTAAATATAAGTTATTAACTGATACTACGGATTATGTATTACGACCATATTCTAAGAGCTTAAATAAGCCTAAAATTGATTTGATTAGAAATGATTGAATTTGGTCATTATAGGAATATCAGATAGATAAAAAAGAATATTCAAATGGAAAAACTATTCCATATAAACATTCTTCTTTAAATAATGAGATTGAATTATTTGTCATTTTTTTGTTTTTTGCTGTATCTTAATCTAATTATAGCGATAACTAAATAAATACCCATAGTTACGAAAAGTCCTATCCATTTAGTTGTACTTGAATTAGGCAAAGCACCTAACCAAAAAAGCATTAATAAAAACTGAGAATATGTACCAAATGTTTTCAATGATTCGTAATATTTTTAATTTTATTAATAATCATGTTTCCTCTAGTTTAAACATCCAAATCAGTTTTTTTATCTTATTTAAAAACGAGTTATTTTAATCAATTTGTATTCATGTAAAATAACTGATTTCATATTGATATAAACACCAACATAACCTTTAAGTCCACTTATTCTTGCAGGGAAGTAGGCTAAATTTTCACTACCTTGGTTATCAGCAGCAAATTTCAATGTTACCTTTTTTTGCTTTTTTAATTCGTGATACAACGTTTTGCTTTTAACTACACTTTTCAATGTATTATATTTTTTGGCACTTAAAGACTTATTAATATAATTTTGTGTGTAATCCTCCATACTTCTGTCTGCTGTTAGCAACTGAAAAATTATCGATATAAATAAGAGCCCGATTAAGACGACCATTCTTTTAATAATTATATCTTTCAATTTAAACACCTCCCTTTTACTTATTTAATCATTACTTTAATCATAGAATTGTGAGCAGGCATTAAATCATTAAGCAGTGTTTTTTTAACAAATCTTTATTGAGTTACGTTAATTTTATAATGTGTGCAGTAAATAACGTCATAGTTCTTTCTTCGCTTTAGCAAAAAGATGTCGTAAAATCAACTCTCAACGGAGTAGATTTTACGGCATCTTTTTAGATTAATATATCAGTGTTAATGCGATTAATAGAAAAATTAACGTTAGAATTTTTGCGAAGGTTAGTGGTTGTCTTGGGGTTTCAAACCAACCAAAAGTTTCAATTAGCATACTCATCACAATTTGGCCTAGGACGATAGCAATCATGGCGATTCCGACGCCTAAAGCTGGAATTCCAAAAACTAGTGATGTCAGGTAGATTACACCGTACAAACCACCGATTAAATACCAGTTACTGCTTTTACGGATCCCGTTGAAACTTCCTTTACCAAAAAGTAACACCAGGACGGTTAATAGTAATGAACCTATGAAGAAATTGTAAAAGCTACTTTCAAATTGGCCAATACTTTTCCCAAGTTCACCATACATGGTTCCCTCAATGCTTAAGAAGCTTCCTGAAAGTAATGCTAACAGATAGAAGAATGGGTTCTTGGTTTTGGGTTTATCCAGAACACTGGATGGCTTTTGGTCTTGGTATAGTGCAGTCATTGCAAGAATTAATAGGATGGTCGCAATGCCTCGTTTTAACCCAAAGGCAATAATATTACTACCTAAGAAACCGAAGTTATCAATAATAAAACTAGCTAAAATTTGTCCGGAAATCGCGGTAATATTTGCAGCAACCACGCCAATTTTTGGAACTGCCAAAGTCATTAACACTAGGTATCCAGTTCCAAAG
This sequence comes from Lentilactobacillus kosonis, assembly GCF_003864335.1. Classification (GTDB taxonomy): domain Bacteria; phylum Bacillota; class Bacilli; order Lactobacillales; family Lactobacillaceae; genus Lentilactobacillus; species Lentilactobacillus kosonis. Next base: position 533,505 of record NZ_BEXA01000001.1, read on the forward strand.
AAGACACCAAGTAATTGCCATTTAGGAACCGTAAATATTCGCAATATCTCTCCATGACGAGTAAATAATAACCAAAATGTTAGTAAAATTGCGCCACCTACAAAATTGACGAGGGCCGTTTCTAGAGCACCGATTCGCTGACTTAATCGCCCATTAGTAGACGATTGAAGTCCTAATATCATGCCCCCGAAAATAATTGAGATCAACCCAGTAATTGCCATAATACTTCCTCCATTTATTCGTGAATTAATTCGCTTAGCGACTTGCCTTTTAATGAACAAATGTTAGTATAGTGGCTGAGGTTACTTTAAGTAAGTAGGCACAATAAAATTCCATACGGTAAAAAATGCCCTAATGGATAACGACAGGGGTTAGGAGGATTTTGATTTGAAAAAAATTTATCATATTGCGGTTGAGGCGACCCTAGATGTAATTGGTGGTAAGTGGAAACCAATCATTTTATGTCATTTAGGTGGCCAAACATTAAGGACAGGTGAATTACGTCGGCTTATTCCAGCAATTTCCCAACGGACGCTGACTAATCAGCTGCGTGAATTAGAAGCGGATAGAATTATTGATCGCAAGGTTTATAATCAAGTTCCTCCAAAGGTTGAATATTCATTAACTGAAGAAGGAAAGAGTCTTAGAAATATCTTGTTAGCCATGTCTGAATGGGGTGAAAGTCGGGTAACGGAAGAAAAAAAAACGCGGCACCGATGTGCAAATTTTACAGGACAATTGGGATGGATATTTAAATATGTAACTGGCATTGGGCAAAAAAATAAGGAGGAGCGGCATTGCCGCTCCTCCTTTACTATACATCGGTAGACCGCAAACCAAATTGAAAACCTAGTTTGCGGTTTGAAGATATAATTCTATTGGGTTAATAAACTCACAGCTATTTACGGTTCATGTAACGATAAATGGCAAATAAGATAATTGCCACTAAGATAGCAACGCCCAAAATTGGTTGTTCTTTAAAAATTAAATGAAAAAAGAATATCCGATGAATTCCGTGAATTCTAGGAACTAATGTAATAAATGGCTTCATTTTTATCTCCTATTACGAGTATACTGACTTCATAAACATATTTTAAAACTTTTTGGGAGATTGTAATGGAATTTGATTGGTCATTATTTTTTCAGGTGATAGTAGTAATTAATGCCGCTTTTGCCATTTTGACAGTTTTTAGAGAAAAACGTGATATCGCTGCAATTTGGGCATGGTTGTTGGTACTAGTGTTTTTACCAATTATTGGATTTATTGCATATGCATTTATTGGTCGTAAACTACCTAAAAACCGTTTGTTTAAATTGCATTCACATGTTCAAATGCAATTGGATGAACGGCTTTTAGAACAGCGAAGACAGCTTGGAAGTGAATTAAAAACTGCTTCAGATGACATTTCATCTCGAGCAATTAGCGCTGTAAATATGTTTAGTCAAACCGATTCTTCTTTTTTGGCTCGACAAAACAAAGTAAAAATTCTGACTGATGGTAAGTCCTTGTTTCACCGAATTATTGAAGATATCGAGAGTGCTAAGAAAAGTATTCACATCGAATTTTATACGTTTTATAGTGATGAAATTGGTCATGAAATTTTAAATTTATTAGTTAAGAAAGCTCAACAGGGAGTTGAGGTACGAGTAATTTATGATTCTTGGGGTTCAATGGGTACGACACGAAAATTCTTCAAGCCTTTAGTTGATGCCGGGGGATACGCTTACCCATTCTTGAACACAAGGTCTGTTGTTCTTGATTTCCGACTTAATTTTCGGGATCATAGAAAAATTATCGTGATTGATGGAACCATTGGTTATACAGGTGGATTTAACATTGGTGACCAATATTTAGGCCGGAAGAAAAAGTTTGGTAACTGGCGAGACACCCATTTGCGAATTATTGGTTCGGGAGTATTTGGGTTACAAGCTAGATTCATTTTGGATTGGAATGCTACTAGCTCTAAAGCAAACATTAATGAAAGCCGAGTAGATCCTAATTACTTTCCAGTTACGACTACAAAAGGATCTGTAAATATGCAGATTGTTTCAAGTGGTCCCGATTCGGATCTGCAGCAAATCAAGATGGGGTATATTAAGCTGATTACCCTTGCCCGTGACTATTGTTACATTCAATCGCCATACTTAATTCCAGATGATAGTGTATTAGATGCCTTAAGAATTGCGGCTTCATCAGGAGTCGATGTTAGAATTATGGTGCCATCGATGCCAGATCATCCATTTGTTTATCGAGCAACGCAATATTATGCTCGACAGTTAGCAGAGGAAGGCATCAAAGTGTATTACTACGATAACGGCTTCATGCATGCAAAAACGATGGTCATTGATGATAGTATGGCTTCAGTGGGTTCAGCTAATTTGGATTATCGAAGCTTTAAGTTAAATTTTGAAATAAATTCGTTTATTTATGACAGTAAAATTGCTTCTGAATTGAAAGATCTCTTTTTACGAGATATGGATAATAGTACATTACAAACTCAAGAAATGTTTGCTAATCAGTCTGTATGGCTGAAATTTAAGCAGACATTTTCCCGTTTATTATCTCCGATTTTATAAATGAGCAAATCGCTTGCTAATTCGAGCCAAATTTAATATATTAATGATGAAGGGTGAATGACTAATCACCTGTTTGGCAGACGAGGGATGTATTTCTATTATTAGAGTCACTGAGTCAACGCGCTCAGATCCGCGTAGTTTGCTGAAGTAAACAGAAGTATAACTTTTTTAAACCGACTCTTAGTTGAGTCAATGATTGGTCCTAACCTTTCAGGTAAATGTTCCAATTTTAAAGCATCATGATTTTCAGAGTTCCAAAGTTCCAAGGATCAGAGTATTAAGTTTTAAAGTTCCAAATGTTCAAGAATCAGTGGAGTATTAATCAGTTTCAAAGTATTATTCTCCAGAGCTCTTCGTCGTGAGACGAGGAGCTTTTTGTGTCTTTAAGAAACCGTTAGTCAATTAAAAGGAATGTGTTGATTTATTAACAAATTAACATTAATATTATTCTTAACATATTCTAATTTTAATTTAATCATAAATCACTTAATCATCGACATGTTTTAGGGGAGGATGAGTAGGAGATTTCTTGGGGGATGACACAATGAAACTACACACACTGGGTCCAGAAGCGACTGATAGCTACAAGGCAACAATGTATCTGAGGGAGATGTATTTGGACCTAGAAGATGCTGAAGTTGTATTACATAGTTCCTTTGATGATATTTATCGGCATTTAGAGCATGAGCAAGGTGACTTATTTTTAGTTCCCGTTGCATATAGAAGTGCGCAATCAAATGGTAACTGGGCGGATAATAACTTGAAGTACTCTAACCAGCTCGATATCATTAATGTTTTTAAGCTTCCTATTATGCCATTGATGTTAGTTAGAAATCCAGATGACAATAACGGCAAAGCCGTGCTCCATCCATCAACGAAGCAATTAATTAAGGAATACAGTTTAGATAAAGGTCGCAAATTGAATTTAGAGTTTGTGGATAGTAAGGCTGAAGCCCTCGCTAAATTTAAAGGTAATGGCTATGAATTCGCAATTGTGAGTAAAGATATTTATAACATTGATTGTGAGCATCGACACGATGAAATTATTTCTGAGTATTCGCCAACAATGATTTGGTGTTTGTATCGAATAGGTTAGCAACACTAAAAAAGAGACCGCTTAAGCGGTCTCTTTTTTAGTTTATTTACTTAAATCAATTGACATGTTTACGAAGTATAAACTCACGGCACCAATTCCCATGGTGACAAATTCACCAATTCCAGTAGTTAAGTAGGAACTCCAGAAAGTGGGCCAAAAGGCACTATTACCAAAGAAGGCAATCTCAAAAGCAATAATGAACATGTAGAAAGTGCCAATAAGCACAGAAACTACCAGTTTTAATGGTAAATTGTTCATCTTTCGAGTTACCAAGTAGATTGTGACTAAGGCAATAAAGGTTTCAAACGTCCCAAAAATCATATCCACTGGGCCTAATGATGACATCATATTGGATATAAAACATCCAAGGGTGATAGCGATGATATAGCGCTTGTTAAATGGCACTAGATTATTTAATCCCTCGGCAAATCGGAATTGAATTGGGCCAAAACTAAAGGCTGCAAAGACAGTCGTGGTTAACACGATATAGAGTGCAGCGACAACGGCAGCTTTCACAATATCAATTAAGCTGTCGATGCCGAAAAAATTGATCTTAGAATTCATTACTAAATTCCTTCCTTTGTTATTCAGTTATTAGTTTAACTAACTAATTAACTTTACCCTAAAATAATTCCATGGTCAAAGTTACTAGGTAATTAGGACTCTAAAATCCAAAGGAAAATTACAAAGATAACAGCCAACGCGTACATCATAGCATTAACTTCTTTTCCACGTTTAGCAGCAATCATCGTAATTGGGTAAGCAATGAACCCAAGGGCGATTCCGTCAGCAATACTGTAGGTAAACGGCATTCCAACCATGATTAGAAAGGCTGGAGCGGCAATTTCAAATTTTTCCCAGTGGACATTTTTAAGTGATTGAGCCATTAAGATTCCAACAATGATTAAAGCTGGAGCGGTTACTTGACTAGTAATTACGCCTAGCATTGGTGAGAAGAAAGCACCTAAGATGAATAAAATTCCCACTACGACGGTGGTGAACCCAGTTCGACCGCCAATAGCGATCCCAGCAGATGATTCAACAAAGGCTCCCATTGGTGAAGTTCCTAGCACTGAACCAACTAACATGGTTGAAGAATCAGCAGCAAGTGCCTTCCCAACGTTTGGAATTTTATTATTTTTAATGAAACCAGCTTGATCAGCAAGACCAACTAAAGTTCCAGCAGTGTCAAAGAAGGTAACTAATAGGAAGGTCAATACTACAACTAATAATTGCACGGTATTAATGTCAGGAAGGTGTGTAATTGCTACCCCAAAGTTGGCTTAAGACTTGGCATAGCCGAGACAATGTGATGTGGAAGAGGAATCATACCAGTTCCTAAACCTAAGATTGAACTCAAAATAATTCCAATGAAGATAGCTCCTGGAACTTGCATGCTCATTAAAATTAAAGTGACAATCAAACCGAAGATGGTAATCCAGGTAGTGCCAGATAAATTACCCAGCCCGATGATCGCATCTTTTGGGCTGAGACGATTCCACCCTCTGATAATCCAATCAAGGCGATAAATAGTCCAACTCCGCCCCCAATCGCAGATTTTAAATCGGCAGGAATAGCATCGATGATTCGTTCCCGAATCTTAGTTGCAGTTAGAACTACAAAGATTAGTGAAGCGGCGAACACTCCGGCAAGAGCGGTTTCCCAAGGAACGTTCATTCCGATACAAACAGAATAAGCAAAGAAGGCGTTTTGGCCTAAACTAGCAGAAATGGCAATTGGGTAGTTAGCTAAAACTCCCATGGCAAAACAACCAAACGCTGATGCCAAGGCAGTCGCTGTAAAAACAGCACCCTTATCGATACCAGAAGCACCTAAAATATTTGGATTAACGAATAAAATATATACCATTGATACAAATGTAGTAATTCCGGCTAAAGTTTCGGTCTTGAAATTAGTATGGCGATTTTCAAAATCGAAGAACTTGCTAATTGATGACAATAAAGACAGCTCCTTTTAAAATAGTTCGGATAATTGCTAAAATAAGAACATATCTATCCTATCATCTTCACAAAGTTCGTTCAATACCGAATTATAATCAATGTAGAAGTTATTAACATATTGATCTAAACAATATAAAATAAAAGCCCCTTGCTTAATCAAGGGGCGGGATTTAAATTAGTTAAAACTTTTAAATGCGTTATCAATGGTATTATATTCTTCATTAGATAGGCTAACTGTGAGGGCCCTTGCATTGCTTCGAACTTGTTCGGGACGCTTAGCACCAGGAATAACCACAGTCACGTCAGGATTTTTGATATACCATGCAAGAACAATTTGAGCAATTGTTGCCCCATGATTATCAGCAATAGGTTGTAAACTATTAACCGAATCCTTAATTGCAGCGAAACGTTGCCCTTTAAAATTAGGGTCATCTGCTCGAATATCACCTTCAGCAAAACTTAAGGCATCGTTGGCCTTATTATATTTACCAGTGAGGAGGCCAGATGCTAGTGGGAAGTAAGGAACAAATGAAATATTATTTTCTCGTAAGTATGGGAATAGTTCTTTTTCAGCATCGCGGTGAACTAAACTATATTGATCCTCAACTACGTCAACTTGACCATTTTTGTTTGCTTCTTTGATTTGAGCTAATGAAAAGTTAGAAACCCCGATGGCTTTAATTTTACCTGCCTGCTTTAATTCATTTAGAGCGGCAATTGCTTCGTCTTTAGGGGTTTTATCATCAGGAAAATGAATGTAAAATATATCAATGTAATCGGTTTGGAGGCGTTTTAGACTATCTTCCACGCTTTGCTTAAGAAAAGCAGGGTCATTAGAAATCGTCATCTCATCATCCTTGACGATTTGAGCCCCTTTTGTAGCGATTGTAATTTGGGAGCGATCATAGCCCTTAATTGCTTGGCCAATCAATTCTTCCGAACGGCCTAAACCGTAAACAAATGCGGTATCTAAAAGTTTAATTCCGTTATCAAGAGCAATTTTGACTGAGTCAATTCCTGCTTGTTCATCCAGGTTTGGAAACAAGTTATGACCACCAACAGCGTTGGTACCTAATCCTAAGGGTGTGGTTTCGACAGTTGACTTACCAATTTTGATGTCATTAATCATTGTGTATCCTCCTTACCATATATACAAAATAATTGTAACTATACAATAAATGTATTCCAAATAACTTTAAAAGTCCAAAGATTGAGGAGAAAAGATGGAAAAAGTACTCATTATAAGTCAGAATGATAGTGCGACTAATATTATCAGCAAAAAAATTACCGCAGCAGACTATATTGTTGATCAGTTTAAAGGTGATTTTAATAGTGAAGCTGACTATCAGGGAGCACTGGCTGAAGTTAAAATTATCGTTACGGTTTTGGGACCATTAGATAGTGATCTGTATTTTGATCAATTGTTCGATGCAATTTTTGATGCTGAAATTCAGTTAGACCATTTTATAATGGTTACCTATTCTGGAATTGACAACGAGGTAATTGGTGGACGAGAATATTCTGAGGTTACGGATATTGATGAGTTCATTAAGCAACAGAGATATGCTGCAAAAATTGTTGATGAGGCTGAGATGCCTTATACAATCATTAGAGCGGGTAGGTTAACCGAGGGGATTCCTAGTGAAGTTAAGCTATATGCTGAAGGACAGTTAATGCCAAACAATAGTTTGAGTTATAATAGTTTAGCTGAATTGGTATCCCAAACAATCACAACACATAGCCATATTAATGAATCCATTGGTGCGGTTAATATAAAGTAGGGGGAATTTAGGGTGACAATTAACTTGGAACCGGACAGAATCGAAGAGCTTCGCCAACAGTTATTTGAAGCGAACCGAATTTCGCATTTTGTAATTATTGAGGCGACTGCCAAAGTATCAGGAGCGACTACGGCAATCGTGACCGATTACCAAAACTATGTAAATATGCAACACGAAAATGGCGACAATTTTGATTTTAGAATTTTGCGCGATATTTTGCCAATTACTGATAATTTGATTCACTGGGCAGTAGCCCAACAAGAATTGCATGACCTGATTGATGATGATTCTAATGAGCGTGATGGCCTGATTGATGATTTAGAACATTACACTCAACTAGTCATGGAAGAAAATAAGCTATAAAAAATGAGGGTTTCAGTAAATATACTGAGATCCTCATTTTGTATATTAGATACTTGGTTATTACGTACTTAATTAATAGGTGTGACGGTACGGTCACTTTGATCAGCAGGTTCATTCTGAGTTGTTTGTAATCCAATCCCAGTAAAGCTACTAAGTAATGAGAAGACGGGACAGAGTAAACTAAAGAATACAAATGGCAAGTACTGCATGGTTGGTACTCCGAGTGTATTAGCGATAAATACGCCACCAACTCCCCAGGGTACCAGGTAATTGAGAACGGTTCCGCCATCTTCCAGTACGCGGCCTAAAGCACCGTTACTTAGGCGACCACGATTAAATGCATTTTTGAAAGCCCGCCCAGGTAAAATAATGGATAAGAATTGTTCGCCAACGAATACGTTAATGCCAATACAGGTCGCAAGGGCTGCCACAACTAGTTTGGCTGGTTTATTCAATTTAGTTGATAATGGTTCCATTACCGCGCCAATTAATCCAAAGTGAACTAGTAGACCACCTAGTGATAAAGTTAAGACAATTAAGGCCACGGTGGGCATCATACTAACAATTCCACCACGGGAAAGAAGTAAATTAACTTCCGCACTAGAAGTTTTAGAAATAAAGCCGTTAGTAATGATATCAGTTGCTTGTTTGATGGTTAAGTTAGGATTGTTAAAGAACATCATAATTGTTGATACCAAAATGTTTAGTAACATTGTTGGCACTGCAGCCATTTTAATCGCAGCACAAGCGAATACTAAGATAATTGGAATTAATGATATTAGTGAAATGTGGAAGTTAACGGTTAACGCTGAGATTGTTTGGTTAATTTTGGTTAAGTTGGCACCAGTATGACCACCACTTAATAAGGTGAAAATAACTGTAGAAATTACTGCAGCCGGTAAGATAGACCAAAGAATGGTTTTCATATGAGCGAATAGAGAAGTATCAACGACTGCAGCAGCTAAGTTGTTGGTTTCCGATAAGGGTGATAGTTTATCGCCAAAGGTTCCACCGGCAACAATGGCGCCAGCGACTAATGCGGGATTAAAATTCATGGTAATTCCGATACCAAAGAATGCAATACCGACAGTCGAAACGACGGTAAAACAACTGCCAACAGCGGCTCCGACTAATGAACATACTAAGAATACAGTTGGTAAGAACCATTGAACGTTAATTGATTTGAAACCAATAACCATTAAGGTTGGAATTGTTCCAGCGGCAATCCAGGTACTGATCATCGCTCCAATTAGAATAAAAATCACAATGGGGATGATCCCTTTATCTATGCCATCCTTAATGCCAGCATTAATGCTATCCCATGAGAAACCGATGAATTTGGCCCAAAAGATAATTACGGTGATTGCAAGGAGCACAGGACTTGCGGTGATAATTTTAGGGCGATTACCCCAATACCCATGATTGCTAAAATTATGATTAGGACAATTATTGATTGCTTAAGACTAATTTTTGTTTTTTCCATAGTATTAACCTCATTTTTTATTTGTTTAAGCTCGCATAAAACTGAGATTTAATATCGAACTAAGCCCCCACTACTTGAAATCTTCATTAGTTAACATCCTTTCCGTATAAAAAAAGCCCCTATCGCATTAATATATGCAACAGGGACGATTGGAATTACCGTGGTACCACCCAGTTTGTGTATTTAATAAATACACCACTCACTAGAAGATAATGGATTCTAGTTATTAACCATTGCCGATAATGTCCGGTATTTCGAATTACTTACCCTGATTGGTTCGCAGCAACCACCAACTTCCTGACGCCCAGGTAAGCACCTACTTATTTAGATCACGACATTTTATATTACTTAGGATTATAAAACGATTAGAATAAAATCGCAAATCTTTTTTTATTTTAATGATGAACCAATCAATTAATTATTAAAACAATAAAAAAGCTCTCAATAAAAATTGAGAGTTGAAAGAATTAAATTATTTATTTTATGTACCGCCCGGTTTCCCAGGCGTTTTTAGGAGTAGAAACTGCTAGTCTAATTTTAGATATATTGGGGGTAGATCATAAAAAGTTTCGGCTTCAAGTAGAGCGTCGAAAGCTGGCAGTTTCAAACAAGATCAATGCAAGCATAAAGCTTTCATTTACATAACAATGTGGGTGCATTGACATCCACGATTTAATAATAACCTATTTCAAATATTCTTCAATTAAAAAGCCCCCATAATCTTAAAAATTGTGAAGAAAGGTAATCAACTTTGATGTGTTAAGATAAAAACCATAATCGAGGAGTGAAGCGCATGTCATTACAGTTTCTTTTAAGCACTGCCAGTCAGGACAGTGTTGACGAAGTTATTAAATTAATTAAGCAAGAACAGACTCAAAAGCCAATGGATCAATTCTTTTATTTGGTCCCTAACCATATCAAATTTGAATCAGAAGTCAGAGTGATTGCCGGTTTAAGCGATTCCGATAAAGTGGCAGCAGAAAGTAACATTCAGGTGCTATCGTTTTCCCGATTAGCCTGGTACTTTATGCGAAATACGCCAGAGTATCAAAAGCAGCGACTTAGCTCAGCAGGAATTAATATGCTGTTGTATCAAATCATTACTGATAATGAAGATAAATTAGTTTTATTTAACCAAGAAGTCCATCAACCTGGATTTTTGGATCAGCTTGCAAAGCAAGTTGCAGAATTTCAATCAGGGAATGTCTTACCTACTGACTTGGTTCAAATACAGGAAAATCAATCAAGCGGATTACCCAACGATTTACAAGATAAACTACAGGACTTTGCGATTATTTACACGGAATTTCAGCGGATTGTTGATGAAAATTTCTTTGATAGTCACAATGGCCTGAATTTGCTGAGCAACTTTTTAGCTGATCCTAAGAATGATATATCGCATTTTCATTTTTATATTCAAGGTTTCTCACGATTTACAGCTCAAGAATTAAAGTTGGTCGAAACTTTAATCACTAAAGGACAATCAACATTGGTAGCTTTGAACTTAGATAAGCCTTATCCAGTAGAGAAACCCGACGTAATGGATTTTTTCCATGTTCCCGGTCGGGTGTTTAATCAGCTATATAAGTTTGCCAGTGAAAATAAAGTTCCATATTTACCGGTGCTTACCGCTAGTAAATCGCGTGTTACGAGTGATATTAAAAAATTAGAGCGTTATTGGATTGAATCAGCATCGATGAGCCCAATTGAAAATTCTAAATTAACTAATCAAGATAGCCTTCAGATAATCCATGTGGAAAATCGTTACTCTGAGTTAGATCAAGTTGCGACAAGAATTCGACAAATGGTTGCTAATGGTGATTACCGCTATTCAGATTTTTTAGTGTTAACGAGAAATTTAAGTAGTTACCATAATATCTTGCAGCCAGTGTTTGATAATCTAGAAATTCCATACTTTGAAGATATTCAACGAGCAATGAGCGACCACTCATTAGTTGAGCTATTGTCGTCGTTATTTGACATTTATAAGCCTGGTCGAAAACGAAACTATCGATATGATGACATAATGCGTTTCTTAAAATCTGAATTAATTCTACCGGAAGTTGATGGACATCCAATGGATATTGATGAATATCGGGATGCTGTTGCATTGACTGAGAACTTAGTTTTAAAAAATGGCTACGAAGATTATCGCTGGTTACAACCAGAAGATTGGCAATACAAGTGGGTTAATGATGATGATGTCCACCAAGTTTTAAGTGATAAGGATTTAGAAATCACTAAAAAAATCAATTTAATTCGTCATCTGATCAAAGATATGTTGCCGCCCTTTTTCAAGAATTTATATCGGTCTAAAACTAATCGGGAAGCTGCTACAGTCTTATTTAATTTTTTAGTAAGTAGTGGTGTAGTAGCTCGATTACAGCAATGGCGAGATAGTGCTTTAGATGATGGTAATGTTAATACCAGTGATCAGATTGACCAAGTGTACCGGACGATGTGTTCACTTTTAGATGAATGTGTTTCGATTCTGGGTGATAACCAATTTGATTCAGAAGAGTTTTGGAATTTAATCTATTCTGGTTTTGAGGGTTCAGAGTATTCAATGGTACCAAGTACACTTGACCAGGTAACTGTGTCAGAATCAGGGATGGTGCAAAGTGCAACTCGGAAAGTCACGTTCATTATGGGAGCGACTGATGATAATATGCCAGCGGTTTCCGATAGTGAAAATTTGTTTGGTGACGATGATGTTAATCAGTTACAAAATGTGTTACCGGAGGATAGATTTATTAGTGATCCCGCTGAGATGCAGATGGCGTTTGAACCATTTTTGAACTATTTAGCATTTTTAACTCCTAGCGATCGGCTAATCTTTACCTATGCTAACGACCAAATGGCTGACGATAATATTAAAATTTCTCCATATGTTAGTCGAATTGCTAATCATTTTGGTGTTAAGGAGCAGGTTGTAAAGGCAATTCCTGCAAACCAAGATCAGGCAGTTAGTTATATTGGTTCTAAAAAAGTACGTTGCATCATTTAGTTCAGGTTAGCCAGGTGGCTGCTCAGACAGGTGAACAGTTAGCTCCAACATGGCAACAAATTCTACGATTACTAAAAGCTGATTCTCAAGTTGGTTTTCTAGTCGGACGATTATTGGCTAGTTTGAATTATAAAAATACCGTCACGCCATTACAACCAGAAATTGTAACCGGATTGTATGGAAATTCATTGAATATTTCGATTTCACAATTGGAATCATTTTATAAAAATCCTTATGAATATTTTTTGCAATATGGATTAAAACTTAATGAACGAGATGAATTTGAGCTATCGCCTGCTTCAACTGGCCAATTCTTCCATGAAGCACTAGATGAGCTGATTAAGTTGGTTCAACAACAACGGATTAATTTGGCTAGTTTAGACGATCAAGCAATTACTGAAATGGTCACTGAGGTTACACAAAAATCGTCGAAGATCCAAATAATTTTTCGTTTGTTGTTCTACAAAGTTCTAATCGAATGAAATACATTACTAGTCAACTAGAAAAAGCGATTCGGCAGATGATTGTAGTTACACGTGATCAGCAGAAGCGAACGAAAATGCGTCCTAAAAAGACGGAATTAATTTTTGGTCAACCAGGTCAGGGTAATTTAGCTGGTTTGCATTATGATTTAAACGACGGTAAAGATATTCTGGTACGGGGCCGGATTGATCGAATTGATGAAATGGAAATTAACGGCAAACAATACTTCTCCGTGATTGACTACAAATCAGCTGATCGAAAGTTTGAGATTCCTAAGGCATACGTCGGGGTTTCAATGCAGTTATTAACATATTTGGATGTTGTACGTCAAAATCTCGATGATTTAGCGACAGATGACATTGCCCAAATCGCTGGGGCACTTTACCTCCACATTAAAAATTCCAAGTTTAGTCAAACTGATTTGCAGAAGGTTGCTGGGGATGTTGAGAAACAACTGTTGATTGATCATTCTTTCAAAGGAATTTTAGTAAAGGACCCCGACTTATTGACTGAAATTGATCAAACCTTTAGTCATGGTGAGCGGAAATCATTATTCTTACCTATTCAATTGAATAAAGATAATACCCCATCTAAAAGAAATAGTGATTCATTAATTGAACCACAATTGTTGGACAGGTTCTTAGAGCATAATGAACGACTAATCCAAGACGCTGGTAGGAGAATCCTGACTGGTGATGTGTCGCTTAGTCCAGTTAAGATGACTGACATGTCAGCGATGCAATTTACACCATATAAATCAATTATGAATTTGATCCGTTACTTCCAGAAAATAAATACCGGAATATTACGATCAAAAGAGATGAAGTTTTCAAGCGATTGAAGGAGGAAGACGATTAATGGATTACACTCCTAATCAAGAAAAAGCGATTAATGATGAGGTCCAGGGAAATATTTTGGTTTCTGCTTCGGCCGGATCAGGTAAAACCCGTGTATTGGTTGACCGCATCATCAATTTAGTTGAGAACCGTGGCGTGGATGTTAACCAATTATTAGTGGTTACTTTTACCCATGCGGCAGCTAAAGAAATGAAGGAACGACTTACCAAGTCGTTGCGTGAAAGATATTCTAAGGAAACTGATCGAACGAAAAAACAACGTCTTTTACAACAATTGCAAAAAATTCCGGTTGCTGATATCACAACGATGGATGCTTATTGCCAAAAGTTAGTTACGAGATATTACTATTTGTTGGGAATTGATCCTAACTTTAGAATCCTAGCTGATCGAACCGAAATGGCTTTATTGCGGGACCAAGTTTGGTCAGATGTTCGAGAGGAGCTCTATACTAATGATGACGATGGGGCGTTTGCCGATTTAACTGAAAATTTCAGTAATGATCGTTCCGATGACGGATTAACAGAAATTATTTATAAAATGAACGATTTTGCTAACGTAAATGATGATCCGATTAAGTGGTTACGAAGTGCTGCTGACTTTTATGAAGTTGATCCAACAATTGGATTGGCTGGTAGCGACTTTTATCAAACGTATGTCTTGCCAGAAATTATCAATACCTTAACTAACATGCGAATGAACGTGGATTTGGCAATTAAGTATTCACAATTAGCCGATATTGTTAAGGATGAAGAGGCTTTTTCTGAATTAAGCAGTTCATTGCAACACTTGATTGATATTGGAAAACAAGCAACTTTTGATGAATATCGTAAAGCAATCGGGGAGTTTAAGCTACCTAATTTACCAACTTTGCGAAAAGCAGATGAGGAACAAAAACGGTATCACAAATTATCAGGTAACATCAAAACGAAATTTAAAAAAGCAGTTAACCAATATTGAAAATAATTACTTTATTAATGATGAATCAACAAATGTTAAGGTGATGGCAAAAGCAAAAAACCGAATTCAAAAAGTTGATTGAAGTGGTTTTTGAGTTTCGCAGTGCCTACGCAGAAGCTAAACGGAAACGTCATTTAATGGAGTTCATTGATATTGAACAGGCGGCCTACAGAATGTTGACGCTAGAAACAGTGCAGGCAAAAGAAATTCGGCAAAAAATTCAAAACCAATATTATGAAATTATGGTTGATGAGTATCAGGATAACAACCGACTTCAAGACGCCATTTTGAACCAGATTGCGACGACAGAACCCCAGAATCGATTTATGGTGGGGGATGTTAAGCAGTCAATTTATAAATTTAGACTTGCTGATCCAACGATGTTTGTTGAAAAACAAAATGATTATGCTGGTGAGAATAACCATGAACTAATAAACTTGGCTGAAAATTTTAGGTCTGCAGTGAACGTTGACAACTTTACTAACTTAATTTTTGAACAAATTATGGACGAACGGTTTGGCGATATTGATTATGCTAATCAAGCAAAATTGAAATATGGAGCAACTTATTATCCAGATGATTTAGATACTTCGATTGAGTTACTCCTATATAATGCGAAAGATGCAACTGATTTCGATAATGATAATAATGATTTTCAAGCTGATGGAGTTGAGGCTGGTCAGTCTGAACTAATTGCTCAAAAAATTCGTCAACTAATCGATAATCAGTCAGAAATCTATGATAAGGATCTCCAAGCACTCCGGCCAGTTAAGTATGGTGACTTTGCTGTTATTTCTCCCACCCATACGAATGAGTTAGTGTTGGCAGATGCGTTTTCACGTTATGATATTCCTGCTGAAATTAATGGAGCCGAAAACTACTTTAAAACTACCGAGATTCAAGTAATGATGTCATTGTTGTCGATTATTGATAATCCATATCAGGATATTCCGTTGGTAGCAGTTCTGCGTTCACCAATTGTCGGATTAAATGAAAATGAACTTGCCTTTCTGAGAATTAATCAAAAAACTGGTGACTATTATTCAGCTTTGCGTAACTTCTACGATAAATATGATTATGCGGATCCCTCAGATTATGCTAAAAATATTTATCCAAAGGTTGATAAGCTGCTTAAACAATTGCGAATGTTTAGAGATGTTGCCCAGCAAGAAGGTATCGTTGCTTTAATCTGGCACATTTATAACGAAACGGGTTTCTTAGATTATGTCGGTGGTATGCCAGCTGGTTACCAGCGTCAGGCCAATCTCCACGCTTTATATGAACGTGCTGAAGATTATGAAAAAAATGGTTTTAAAGGTCTCTTTCAATTTGTCTTATTTGTTAAACGTATGCAGGACCGAGATGAAGACTTAGCCACTACAAACCCATCAACTACTGAAGACGCGGTCCATGTAATGACCATTCACGGAAGTAAGGGACTACAATTTCCAATTGTTTTCGTTGATGATATTTCTAAACGATTTAATAATCAGGATTTAAAGGGGACATATGTCCTTAACGATAAGTTAGGCATTGGAATTACTTACTTGCAAAATGATTCTCGTGAATTGTTTGAACCACTCCAAAAACGAGCTCTCTATGATCTCACTAAGAACGCGAGCTTAGGCGAGGAGATGCGAAAATTATATGTTGCACTGACCCGAGCTGAGCAGCGGTTATACTTAGTGGGAAATGTGAAAAAGGTCGATGATGGTGCTGATTTGGTGGACAAATGGTTAGCTAAAGCAGCCGACGATTCATTGGTTTTATCGGTTGCGGCTCGGAATCAGGCTAATTCATTTATTGATTGGGTGGGGCCAGCAATTGCTCGACATCCAAATGTTTCGGAACAGTTTGGTACTGAGAAGGATCTTAAATTTTTAATTAGCGATGAATCTCAATTTAAGATTGAGCTGATTGATGATGAGATGCTGTCTAAATATGGAAAATCTGTTAATGTTACGTCATTAAAGGATGGTACTTGGATCAACAACACGTTGTCTCAAATTGAAGAAAGCCTGGAACCAACTAATCAAGATATTGCTAATGTCTTGAACTATGAATATCCGTATAAGTCAGCGGTTAAGACCACCGCTTATCAATCAGTATCGGAAATTAAGCGGGTGTTTGAAGATCCAGATAGTATTGAAATGATGAACAATCCAGCGTTAGATGTTGATAGTGTTAGTGCAAATCGAATGGTGCAATCGCAAATGCCGATACCTAATTTTTGGTGAGTGAAGATAAACCTGCGCCTACAGATGTTGGAACAGCAACACATTTGTTATTACAACAAGTTGATTTAAATGTTCGACCGGATGAGAAGATGTTAGCTAATTTACTTTCACAGTTAGTTGCTCAAGGGGCAATTGATTCAAATGTGGCTACTTTGATTGATCTTAATAAAGTTACTCAGTTCTTTGATTCTGATTTAGGTAAACTCGTCTTAGAAAATAGTGATACAGTAAAGCGTGAATCACCATTTTCATTATTGGTAAAAGCAGGAGATGTATTTCCTGGCTTTGAAAATGATCAACAACAACGATTACTTATCCATGGAATCATTGATGGTTATGTCGTAGTTGATAACGAAGTTTATTTGTTTGATTATAAAACAGACAAATTAACCCCTAAGACTGGTATTGAAGATATTAAGAATCGTTACCGAGGACAAATTAATTTGTACGCATTAGCGTTGAGCGAGATAATTCATTTGCCAATTGCTCATAAGTATCTGTACTTATTAGAGAGCAATCAATCAGTAGTAATTGAATAATTGGTTAAACTTATCAGGAGGCTGCTTGTTAAGTGACCAAAATGTTGTAAGATAGTTTTTATTAAAGCTAAACAACTAAATTGGAGAAATCATGAAAAAAATTGCACAATTATTAATGGTTTCCTTAACAGTAGTTGGATTGTCTGCATGTGGTACCAGCAATACAACTTCCCAAAAGAAACCAGCTCAACAAACGACTTCACAAGAAAAAACTTCAAAGCAAAATAATATCAAACCAACGCCGATTAATTGGCGGAAACCATCTGAGGATAAACCATATCCTAAGATTACAGCTCAAAATGGACGCTATTTGTATGTATCAATTGCAAATCAACGAGTTTATATACTAAGTCCTAAAAAGAAAGTTTTGTATACAATGAACGCCTCAACCGGAAAAAATAACTCAACCCCACGGGGGACTTATCATATCCAAGAGGAACATGGTGACTTTTTCTATAATCAGGAATCTAAAGAAGGGGCCAAGTATTGGACATCATTTAAAGACCACGGAATTTATTTGTTCCACACGGTTCCAACCGATGCTCAGGGAAACTATATTCCTTCTGAAGCCAGGGAACTGGGAAGATCAGCTAATTCACACGGGTGTGTTAGACTAGCGATTCCGGATGCTAAATGGATTAATCAAAACGTTCCAGTAGGAACAAAAGTGGTAATTAATTAGGAGGGATTAGGATGGTAAAATTTAATACTTTGCTAGTTCGAGGCGGCGATGTCCATGATAATGATACGGGTGCCGTTAACGTTCCGGTTTATAATTCTTCGACTTATCCGACTCGAAACTCAGTGGAAACTCTGTGTGCTGAGTTAGAGAATGGTGATCGAGGCTTCGCGTTTTCAAGCGGCATGGCTGCGATTCATGCTGCCTTATCAATTTTCAAACCTGGTGATCATGTAATTATCGGGGATAATATTTATGGTGGGACTTTCAGACTGGTTAATGATTTTCTAAAACCAATGGGCATTGAATTTTCAGAAGTTGATACTAGAGATATCAATGCAGTCAAAGCAGCAATCACTCCAGCTACTAAAGCAATTTATTTTGAACCAGTAACTAATCCATTGCTTCATGTTTCCAGTGTTAAGCAAATCTCAGCAGTGGCTAAGAACCATGATTTGTTGGTAATCGTTGATAATACCTTTTTGTCTCCATACCTTCAACAACCATTGGATTTAGGTGCCGATATGGTAGTTCATTCTGCGACTAAATATCTAAGTGGCCATTCAGATATCATGGCTGGAATCGTGGTTACGAAGGGTAAGGAGTTAGGTGAGCGAGTTTACTTAACTCAGAACGCTGTTGGGGCTGTCTTGGCTCCTCAAGAAGCTAGTATTTTAAGGCGAGGCATTCAAACGCTAAACATTCGAATGGATCGGCATCTTGAAAACACCCAAAAGATTATTGATTACTTACAGAAGAGTCCAAAGGTAGCTAAGATTAATTATCCAACTATTGATAAGACATCTGTCGAGTATAAGATTATTAGGGATGAAACCCATGGTGCTGGTGGTGTTTTATCATTTGAGTTACAACCAGGTTTAGATGCTAAAGAATTTGTTAATAATTTAAACCTATTTGTGCTAGCAGTTTCATTAGGAGCAGCTGAGAGTTTAGTTGAAGTTCCAGCATTTATGTCACATTTTGAAATTCCAAAGCCGGAACGATTAAAGATGGGTATTAAGGATGAATTGATTAGGTTATCAATTGGTCTAGAAGATATTAGCGACTTAACCGCTGATTTAGATACTGCATTCGCAAAAATTTAAGATCAAAAAGCACCCCAATTTATTAATTGGGGTGCTTTTTGATCTTATTTTTGAGAGTAAAATAAAAAGTTCTCTAAAATGCCTGTCTATCAAGCGACCAGAGAACTTATTTTAAGCTACATTAATTAGAAATGTTATGATGGTTACCATAATTATGGCAATGATACTTATTCCCGCTGAAGCGCGAGTCCAAAATTTACCATTTAAATGATTTAGCACGAAAAACATTACTATTAAAAAAACTAAACCAATAATGTACATCGTCAGTAATGCGGTTCGGACACTTGTATCTTGTGATAGCATGGCTATACCCCCGTTAGTTACCTGTATTGTACAATAATTTATTTAGGTTACTCAATAATTAGTTGATATGCATACCGAGGAGATGCTTCGCCTTCCTCTTCTTCCATGTGAATAATTCCACGCTTTTCGAAACCATTGGTAGTAATGACATGTTGCATTCCGAGATTCTCAGGATGAGTATCGATTCTGATGTCTTTATATCCAAGGATACTAGAAATTGTGATTAGGCCAGTCATCATTTTTTCTGAAAGATGTTGGCCTCGAAAATCTGATGACATAGCAATGCGATGGATAGCAGTGTAGCGACCGTTAACACCGTTGATCCATTCGCCATCATGAATCTTTAAGTAACTAACATCTAGTCCTTGGTGAAGGGCAGCAGTTGCCGCAATCTTACCATCAATAACGAGAACATAAGTAATTCCAAACTTAACGTCGGTTTCTAAATCTTCGTCAGTTGGATAGCCCGTCTGCCACTGATCAATTCCTTGTTTATTTAAGTAGTCTTTTGCTTCGCTGATAATTTTTTTGATTGCTGGTAAGTCTTCGTTAGTTGCTTGCCGCAAATAAGTTGCTGCCATTTGTAAACACCTCTTTATAAAAAATCTAATCTATTTGATTAGTAAAAATACAGCAGTGAATTATAGAACAATTATCAACTAACTTCAACTTAAATTCATAAAAAATCAAACAGTTTTCTGTTTCGATTTACGTAGATATATATATGCTGGCAATTGACATTTTTAGATTACTTATCTTTGCCTTTGTCTTTATCTTTATCCAATAATTCATTAGCTTTTTCAGAGACTTTTTCCTTTTGCTTCTTCTAATTTATCTTTTGCTTTTCCGGTAGCGTCCTGAATCTTACCTTTTAATTTCAATTCTTGATTATCGGTTGCTTCACCGGTACCTTCTTTAATCTTTCCCTTTACTTGATCACTTTTACTATCTAAACTCATATATAACACTCCTTTCTTTTTCTTATCTATATCATAAATGGAATGAAGGAAGCTGGTCAAAAATAAAGCTTATAAATTAATATCATGGTTTTAAAGGTTTAAATGGTATTATTTAGTTAATTATTACATAGGGGAATATGAAATGAGTAAATACGATAATTACGGAAAGAGAATCTTAAAAAACATTGGAATATTTACTTCACGAATCTTTGGGGAGAATTCATATGCTAAGTATCAAATCTTCGATGAGCGAGTTAGCCAGAGTAGTGTGGCAATTGGCATTCAGAAACTAGTTAATGGGATACCCCTGGCTGACTTTAAATTGTCCAAGTCTGCTCAGCTTGGATATGTAGCTGCATTAGCTGATTTGCAGGAAGTGGGTTTTTCCCGAGTTTATTTTGTTTCGCTATGGGCAACAGGACAGAACGACGATGTGGTTATTAATCGTGCTGCTGGTCAGGAATTTGCGAATTATATTCAAGAAGTTGACGATAAAGATAGATTTATCATAGGATATCAAACCGCGTTGATTCACTTCATGAACGGAATTACTGGTGATAAGGGTATAGTTAATCAGATAATTACTGAAATACATGAACATGGAGGATCAGAATTTGTGGAGAATTGGTTTGCGGATACTAATACTAAGTTGGGTGAATTAGATCCGTTGGCGGAACTGACTGGGTCGAATTTGAATCTAAAGCAAGTCCAAGACACTGTGGCTAGCTTGTTTACTGAGCTTGCGGCTAATAAATTAAACATTAATCAATTTGCAAATGGAAATATTGCAATCAAACGAGAACATGTAAATGATTTTTTAACGGAAGTTGCTTTAACTGCATCTGAACTAAGCCAGTTTAAGTATCAAGATGTATTTACGACGATTAATCAATTTGTTGATCAACAGTTAGTTCCAATGCTTAACTTATTGAGTACCGGATTAATGCAGTGGTATTCCACTCACATCCTCAATGAAAATAACATGAATTTACTTGGCCTGCCCCACACTAGTAGTCAGCAGATTAGAGACTATATTGAGTTTCCAAATTCAATTGATGAATTTTTTGAAAAGATGGCTATATTTAATTTGAGCAGATATAGTCAATCAA
The DNA here is from genome assembly GCF_003864335.1 of Lentilactobacillus kosonis. GTDB lineage: Bacteria > Bacillota > Bacilli > Lactobacillales > Lactobacillaceae > Lentilactobacillus > Lentilactobacillus kosonis. Next base: position 555,002 of record NZ_BEXA01000001.1, read on the forward strand.
GAAGCGGTGGTAGAGATAATTATCAGTTGAAATATTCTGTGGAACTTATTAATAATGAATCTTTAATTGATAAGTATGGTGATCAAGTGAAGATAAAATACGGGGTGTTTGATTTAATTTATCAAGAATTGGTAGAAGTGTTAACGGATCAGTCGTTAATACCTATGGCTCAGTATAAGAAGCGTCAATTTAATGAAATTAGACTTGGAATATATGATGGTACTGAAGCTAATAAGGACCAAATAATTGAAGTATCGTTTACCATTCGCTCGGAGCGGGTGATGAAAAAACTTATTAATGATGCTATTGTGCTTGCTGATATTGGGCGTAAGGATCGATTAGCACTGACCAATGCACGTTCACTAAGTTCTTTTGTTAGAAATTTAAATGATGATAAGTGGGCTGAATTTAACTATGATGTTGAAAAAATTAATCGCCCCACTAGAAAAGTTCTCTACTGGATATACCAAAGTACATTTATTGGTGAATTGGATGCAGATGAAGTAACTGAGGCGATATAAAAACACCGTTACTCTAAAATAGGTAGCGGTGTTTTTTATATTAGCTAATTAAATGGCTTTGATGGCAATCGCGGCACCCATGCCACCGCCCATACATAATGATGCAATTCCGTAAGTTTTATTTGTTCGATGGAGATTGTTGACTAAGGTAGTAATAATTCTTGCCCCCGAGTCACCGAGTGGATGGCCTAAAGCAAGAGCACCTCCGACGATGTTTAATTTGTTGTTTGGAATATTTAAATCGCGACTAATTGCAATGGACTGCGAAGCAAAAGCTTCATTGATTTCAAATAAATCGATATCTGCGACTGTCATTTTTAATTTATCTAATAAGTTAGAGATTGCATAATAGGGAGCATAACCCATAATTTGGGGATCGATACCTACTTCTGAATAATCGATGATCTCAGCCATCGGTGTTAGGTGATTTGTTTCAACAGATGCTTCAGAAGAGATTAGCAGGGCACTAGCACCGTCATTAAGGGATGCGGCATTGCCCGCAGTAACACTACCAGACGGATCGAATACTGGTTTTAACTTAGCAAGTTTTTCAAGACTGGTATCAAAACGAATCCCTTCATCTTGAGTGACAATGGAATGAGCGGTAGTTATGGGGATGATTTCGTTTTTAAAATCCTCAGCGTACACAGCTTGAGAAGCTTTTAAGTGAGAGTTTAACGTGAATGCATCTTGCTCTTCACGGGATACATTAAATCTATTAGCAACATTCTCAGCGGTGATTCCCATTGGTTGATTTGAGAAGGCATCATTCAAACCATCTTGGTTTAACCCGTCAACTAAAGTAATTGAACCAAACTTATTTCCTGAGCGAATATGATGATTATAGAATGGAACATTTGACATACTTTCTGTACCACCAGCAATTATGTTTTGAGCTTCATTTAGTCTAATTGCAGAATAGGCTTGGTGGATGGCCTTCATTCCAGACCCACATACTTGATTGACAGTAAAGGCGGTTTTAGTATCAGGAATATTACTATTGATTTCAATTTGTCTTGCGATATTTTGACCATTACCTGCCTGAATTGCATTTCCAAAGATCACTTGATCAATTTGATTAGACATAATAGTTGAAGACTCTATGACACCTTTTGTAGCTATAGTACCTAATTGTTCAGCAGAATATTTGCTTAAACCTCCCCCTAATTTACCGATAGGGGTCCGTTTAGCTTCAGTAATGTATGATTTTATCAAAGCGATACTCCTTTTCTGTTAATGCAACGTATAGTATACATACAATGAAAGAAAATGTGGTAAAATGTACTCAGGCTTATATAGATTGCAACC
>NZ_BEXA01000002.1 GCF_003864335.1 Lentilactobacillus kosonis
TCAATTAGTGCTAACGAAAGTTAGCATTTTTATGTATAATCAACATTTTGTTGAATTACATGCCGGCTTAGCTCAGTTGGTAGAGCATCGGTATCGTAAACCGAGGGTCACAGGTTCAAGTCCTGCAGCCGGCAGTAAATTACTATATGACGCGTTTAGAAGCACTATCGATTAATATCGATAGTGCTTCTTTTTATTATAAAAAGTTACTTTAATTATTGACCTTAGCTCCTAAGTAAAAAGTTACTTTAAGTGACTCAGGAATGAAATCCTTGCTAGATAGTGTTTATTTCAATGTGTAAATATGCAGATCAGCCTCCATTTCAATAAAAATGAAAGTAATTAATATTTACACTTAATATTCTTAAATTGGTATATATCTTTTTTAAATATTGGTACTTGCCAACAAAAGCCTACAAATTAACGCTAAATAGATTTTATTGCATTGCGGTATACTTAATATTGTGGTAACCTATATAGTTGATAAGGGTAATGAATAATGATAAGGGGATTTAAATTATGAAAAATGTAATGTTATTATGTGAAAATGGGATTTCAAGCAACTTCTTAGAAAGATCTGCCAAGCGATTTATGGAATTTACAAACGCACAATTTAACTTAATTTCAGCTGATATAACTTCTGCGGATGAATTATTAAATAGTGATATTGATTTGGTACTGATCGCACCACAAGTTACTTACAGAGAAGAAGAACTAGAAGTCATTGGTAATCGAGCTCCAGTGAAGGTCATTCCTGATGACGTTTACGGCTGGGCCAATGGCGAACACTTGGTTAAGTTTATTAAGCATAATTTGGTAACTGAAGCCCAAGCTGTATAACTAATGGACGAAGAACAAATAACTCAAGTCTCAATGATGATGTTGACTAAGTCCGGGAATGCTAAGAGAGAACTTAATCAAGCTTTAGATGAGTTGTCAGGTGATGTTATCGACGGGGAACAGGTAATAATCCATATTCAAAGGGCTCATGAGTTAATTATTGAGGCACATAAACTTCAGAATACGGTAATTAAAAATGAACCTAATGTAAATTATTCAATGTTATTAACGCATGCACAGGACACACTTATGAATGTCGAGACCATTGAATTTATAACAAAAAAATTAGCTAAAATCGAAATTCACGATTAGAAGATGACAATTCTTTTAATCGTGAATCTTTTATTATAGTTACATAGGAGTTCATTAAATAATCATTGGAAAATGATTAAGCAATGCCCACAATCTTATTGAATTTACTCAGTAACAGGAATATAATTATCAAATGATTTACTTCTTAATTATATTAAAAGTTGTAAATAAATTATTAATTACATATCTAACTTATAATGTTAGATTAATTTTTGGAGGGTATCACACATGCAACAACAAGATCAAACCGATCAAGAACGACAGGCAGATGCGTCCTTCTTTGGTCAACCTAGAGGTTTGTCCACCTTATTCTTCACGGAAATGTGGGAACGATTCTCTTACTATGGAATGCGTGCAATCTTACTTTACTATATTTACTTTAGTGTAAGTAAAGGCGGACTAGGTTTTCCACAGTCCACGGCAGCTTCAATTATGGCCATTTATGGGTCACTAGTATATTTAACATCAGTTATTGGTGGTTTTGTTAGTGACCGGATTTGGGGTAGTCGTAAGACAGTATTCTATGGTGGTGTTCTAATTATGCTTGGGCATATTGCATTATCATTGCCCATGGGTGCAGTTGCGTTATTTATTTCAATTATATTGATTACGATTGGTACGGGTATGTTGAAACCGAACGTTTCTGAAATGGTTGGTGGACTATATACCGAATCTGATTTACGTCGTGATTCAGGTTTTACAATCTTTGTTTTCGGAATTAACCTTGGCTCGTTCGTTGCCCCCATCCTAGTCGGTCAAATCGGGATGAACGTTAATTTCCATCTTGGATTTTCTTTAGCAGCTATCGGAATGTTCTTTGGATTAGTTCAATATTACTTGGGTGGTAAGAAGCACTTACCAAGTGCAAGTCTTTATCCTAGTGATCCTTTAGAACCTGAAGATGCTAAAAGACTAGGAATTCGAGTGGGAATTGGAGCCGTTGTATTTGCTTTAATTTTATTATTGTTAGGATTTATGGGCGCTCTTAATGTTGATAACTTCATTACGCTCTTAAGTATCATTGCAATCATCACACCAATTGTTTACTTTATTATGATGATTTCTAGTAAAAAGGTTTCAAGCACTGAACGTTCACGAGTAATTGCTTACATTCCATTATTCCTTGCTGCTGCGATTTTTGGGCAATTGAAGAACAAGGATCTGTAGTATTGGCTCTATTCGCACAAAACCAGACCAACAATAATTTGGGATTTTTTAACATTCCGGCTGCCTGGTATCAATCATTAAATCCGTTGTTCATTATGCTATATACACCATTATTCGCATGGCTATGGACTAAACTGGGTAAAAAGCAACCTAGTTCACCAGGTAAGTTTTCACTTGGAATGTTATTTGCTGGTATTTCATACTTATTTATGGTTATCCCAGTAGCATTATTTGGAACATCTACTAAGGTAAGTCCTTTATGGTTACTTGGTAGTTGGATGATAATTGAAATTGCTGAAATGTTAATTTCACCAATTGGTTTGTCTGTGACGACTAAACTTGCCCCTAAGTCATTTGAATCACAAATGATGAGTATGTGGTTCTTAGCTGATTCTGCAGGGCAGGCCGTTAACTCACAAATTGTTAGATTATATACCCCGGAAAATGAAATTAGATATTTTACAATTATTGGAATTACTGCAATTGTTGCGGGGATTGTTTTGTTCTTCTTGCTTAAACCAATTAAGCGATTAATGGAAGGCGTTAATTAAAACTTCTAAAAGTGTTATCCTAACTAGGATAATACTTTTTATTTGGAGATAATAATGGTAAAAATTGCTGCTACAAGTGATAATCACTTTGATTTAAATAATATTGATGTTGAAGACATCATCGAGCCACAACATCAATTTCTATCCAAACTTGGTATTGAATACTATTTGATTGCTGGCGATTTATTTAATGACTTTCAACTAAGTGTTAAATACGTAAAACAGCTGCAGGAAGCAATGCCAGAAATTAAGGTCTTATTTATCGCAGGTAACCATGATATGGTTAAAAACGTTTCATATGAAGAATTAGAGCATGGAAATTGGGCAGGGTACTTAAATAACCGTTATATTGATGTCCCTAATTCAAATGTGAGAATTATTGGAATTAATGGCTGGTATGATTATTCGTTTGCCGTAAATGAGCCCAAAACAAGTCAGCAATTTTTAACGTGGAAAAATACATATTGGATTGATCGGCTAATTAGTCAACCGATGACCGATGAGCAACGTGAGGAAATTGCGTTGAACCAGTTAAAATTGCAACTGGAATCAGCAAGGATCGCAAATAAAAAAGTTGTCTTAATGACTCATTTTGTTCCCAACGTTAAGTTTATTCATTACTCGGATGATTTTCGGTTTTGGAACATGGCAAATGCGATGTTAGGGAGTGTCAAAGTAGGCAAGTTGATTGATCAATATCAAGTACCGGTCGTGGTATTTGGTCACATTCATAATCGACTTCAACCAGTGATATATGAAGAGACAACTTATTACAATGGAGCGGTTGGTTATCACCGTAAACGTCATAATGAATGGAAATCAAATGATTTTTTAACAGAGTGGGCAAGCCAATTGAAAAAAATTGAAATTTTTTAGCTTAGAAGGGTTGACGAAATCGTCAGAATTAGATATTATTATATTCGTTGCTTTGGTAGTACATAGCAAGGTTTCGGAGGGGTAGCGAAGTCTGGCTAAACGCGGCGGACTGTAAATCCGCTCCTTCGGGTTCGGTGGTTCGAATCCACTCCCCTCCATTTTTATTGGGCTATAGCCAAGTGGTAAGGCAACGGGTTTTGATCCCGTGATGCGCTGGTTCGAACCCAGCTAGCCCAATTAATAACGTCGATCCTCGTCGAGAGTCAGCGTTTTTATTTTGGCTTTGATCAGCTTGTTAACCCGTTGATTTTAGGGTTGACGGTGGAGCTAAAATTTTGTATTATTATATTCGTTGGTTTGTTAACAAATCATTTTGGAGGGGTAGCGAAGTCTGGCTAAACGCGGCGGACTGTAAATCCGCTCCTTCGGGTTCGGTGGTTCGAATCCACTCCCCTCCATTTTATTGGGCTATAGCCAAGTGGTAAGGCAACGGGTTTTGATCCCGTGATGCGCTGGTTCGAACCCAGCTAGCCCAACTATCTAACGTCAATCCTCATTGAGGATTGACGTTTTTTTATTGCAAATGACCATGAATTCAGCTAAAGTAAAAAATATAAAGATTGGTATAGACGAATATACTCCAGGAGGAACTAAATTATGAAAATTGGTTTTATCGGTGCAGGAGCGATGGCCCAGGCAATTATCGACGGTTTATTAAAGTCAAAAGTTGTGGTGGCTGAAGATATTCTAATTCATGGAAATCATAAGAATCGCTATGAACCATATGCAAAGAAAAATGGTCTAGTTGCTTGTGAAACTAATTCTGAACTGACTTCAAAAAGTGATATCTTGGTGATTGCAGTTGTCCCTGCAGTTGTTCAGCCAGTTCTGAATGAAATTGCAACTAGTTTGAAAAATACGCAACCAATTATTTCGATGGCATCTGGAATTACAATTGACAGATTACAAGAACTTACAAGTGATACACAACCAATATTGAGAATATTACCAAATGTTAATTCTGCTTATAATGCTGGAATGACAGCTGTGGCTGCTAATAAATACCTTGAAGATGAGAATCTAACCGAATTATTAAAGCTAATGTCAGCCATCGGGGAAGTGATTGAACTCCCAGAGACTCAATTTGCTAACTTTAGTGCCATTTCTGGGAGTGCAGTTGCATATATCGATTTCTTTATCGATGCATTAAGCCGAGCAGGTGTTAAATATGGCTTTGATAAAGCAACTGCAACTAAGATTGCTGCACAAACTACGTTGGGATCGGCCCAATCGTTGATTCAATCTGGCGAGACCCCAGCCGAAGTGATCGATAAAGTTTGCTCACCTGGTGGAGATACTATCGCCGGCATCCTCGCAATGGAACAAGCCGGATTATTAAATGCAGTTGTGAAGGGCATCGATGCAACTATCGAAAAATCGACAGGTAATAATTAATGGCTAAGGTAATTACTAATGCGCGAATAATTGATGGGCGGTCTGATATTAAGTTAGGCTATTTGCGGTTTGATGACCGGATAATTGCTGCTGGCAAAATGAGTCAGTTTATTGCCCAAGATGATGATCAAATTATTGATTACCCAAGTAAAATTGTAGTTCCAGGATTTATTGATATGCACTGTCATGCTGGTTATGGAATTGATTCCATGAATGGAAATGCGGATGAGTTAATTGAGCTGTCGGCTAAATTAGCACGTGAGGGTGTTTCCGGCGTTTTGATTACAACGATGACTCAGAGTAGCCAAGCAATTTCTAAAGCGTTAGAATCAATTGTTAGCGCATCTGAACGATCGACTAATATATTAGGTATACACTTAGAGGGGCCATTTGTATCTAAAGTATTTCATGGCGCTCAACCCGTTGATGAGGTGAAAGACTTCGATTTAAACCTAATGCGAAGTTGGCAGGCAATTACAGGCGATCGAATCAAAGCAATTACTTATGCTCCTGAACTATTGCATGCGCGAGAATTAGAGCAGTATTGTGATGAACATAATATTTTAAAATCAATGGGGCATTCTCAGGCAACATATGAGCAGGCTACCGAGGCCACTGCTGATCGAATTACGCACCTATATAATGCTCAGTCCCCATTACATCATCGAAACGTTGGTTTAGTAGGCGAAGCGTTTTTGAACACATCGTTAATGACGGAACTAATTGTGGATGGGGTTCACGTATCACCTGAAGCAGTAAAAATTGCTTATGAAATCATTGGTTCTGACCGTCTTGAATTGGTCACTGATTCAATGGAAGCTCGGGGGCATGCCAGATGGTACTTATCAATTGGGCGGTCAAAAAGTGACAGTAGCTGATGGAGCTGCTCGATTAGATAATGGGCACTTAGCGGGCTCGGTTTTGAAATTTAAGGATGCGTTTAAAAATATTATTAAATTTACTAACTGTTCTTTATTGGACGCGGTTAAAATGAGTTCAAGCAACCAAGCAAAAGAACTTGGATTAAAAGATCAAGGTAACTTTTTGCCAGATTCATATGCAAATGTAAATGTATTTGACAATGACCTAGACCTTTGTCAAACTTATTATCAAGGGGAACCATTAAATAGACGTTAAAGGAGTTGGTAGCATGGGCTTACCAATTTATATTAAAATTCATAACGAAATTAAAAGAAACATTGAAGCTGGTAGATGGAATATAGGTGATCGAATTCCATCTGAGCGGGAGCTCTCAACTGATTTTGGCGTAAGTAGAATGACACTTAGACAGGCCATTCAAACATTGGTTGACGAAGGAATTCTTGAACGTCGAGTAGGTTCTGGGACATTTGTTGCTAGCCAAAAAGTTCAGGAAAAAATGGCTGGGGTAACTGGGTTTACTGATCTAATGATTGCCCAGGGAAAGAAACCATCAAGTAAGACGATTTCTTATCACACGATGGAGCCATCATTATCTGAAATGGAAAAACTAGGGATCAAAGAGACCGATTTAGTCCTCCGAATGGAACGAATTAGATACGGTGATGATATTCCAATTTGTTTTGAAGTTGCTACAGTTCCTGAAAGCATCATTGAGGGATTAGACAAGTCTGAGATTACTAGTTCACTATATCGATCTCTTGAACAGAAAAAAGGTTTGAGTATAGGAAAAGCCAAGCAGACTGTTTCAGCAATGCTAGCTTCTGAACGAATTGCGGAGTTCTTAGATATTAAACGTGGCGATCCAATTTTACGATTAAGACAAACTACTAATCTTCAAAATGGTCAACCGTTTGAATATGTTCGGACTCAATATGTCGGCGAACGATTTGAATTTTACTTAGAAAAAGAATAATTTAGGCTTCAAAAAAATAAAAAAAGCGAGAAAATGGTTGAATGACCAATTTCTCGCTTTTTTAGTGTCGTTTAGTTTGTTGGCGTTGTTCAAAAACTCTGATTAAATATTTTGGTAGAATCATTAATCGTTTAAAGCGGCTTGGCTCTTTTAGCGTCCGGTACAACCACTCTACATGGAGATCCTGCCATTTTTTGGGGGCGCGTTTTACATTTCCGGTTAAGACGTCAAATGAGCCACCAACGCCCATAAAGAGGGCCTCAGACTTATTTAGATTACGATTGATGAATTCTTCTTGTTTAGGTGAACCGGTTGCTACAAACACCATATCTGGAGATGCTACTCGAATTGCTTCACTAACACTGGACTCGTCTTTATAGTAGCCATCTTGAGTTCCACTGATTGTTAAACCAGGATATTGCTTAGAAACGACTTTTTGTAAATCTTTAATTACATTTGGTTTGGCACCGACAAAAAAGGCGCTTTTACCATTTGTAGATCCCCATTTAAGAAGTCTGATGAACACATCATAACCCGTTACTCGCTCTTTAAGGGGATTTGCGATGATCCTTGAACCAATAATAATGCCAATTCCATCAGGAATGATGAAGTCGGCCGCTTTAATTAAAGTGTTGAAGCTGGAATGTGAGTTAGCATACATCACGATTTCAGGATTAGCCGTCACGACAAATGTTCTGCGGTGTTCGGTTATCCTTTTGGTAACTATGTCTAGAAAATTATCCAGCGTGGTGTTGTCGAAATCGACCCCTAAAATATTAATGATGTTAGTAGACTGATTCATAAAATAATCCTTTCACTACAAAATAATTCAGTTTAATTGTCGCTTTAGTAAAAATAAATGATAAAATTAACATTATTATATCAATTATCCCAGGAGGATACATTCATTACCATGGCAGATGAAACTAATTTAACTCTACATACGGATTTTTATGAAATCAATATGATGGCGACATATTTTGAAAAAAATATGGAAAATCGGCATGCAGTATTTGAAGTGTTTTTTAGAAACTTACCGTTTGGAAATGGTTATGCAGTATTTGCGGGGCTTGAACATATTATTGACTATGTTAAGGACATTCAATTTACTGATGAGGATATCGATTACTTACGGGAAGTCACAGATTATCCAGAAAACTTTTTAGAATATTTGAGAAACTTTAAATTCAAGGGGAGTATCAAGTCTGCTCTTGAAGGTGATCTTGTATTTAATAATGAGCCAATTTTACAAGTTGAGGGTTCATTAGCTGAATGTCAGCTAATTGAAACTGCTCTTTTAAACATAATTAATTATCAAACCTTGATTGCCACTAAGGCTTCTCGAATCAGAGTGGCAGTTGGGGATGATCCATTGATGGAATTTGGTAGTCGTCGGGCCCAAGAAGTCTCAGCAGCAATCTGGGGAACGCGAGCAGCCATTATCGGTGGCTTTGATTCAACTTCCAATGTCTTAGCTGGTAAGAAGTTTGGCATTCCACTTAGTGGAACTCATGCCCATTCAATGGTTGAAGCTTTCGGGAATGACTATGATGCTTTCAAGGCTTATGCAGCAACGCATCATGATTGTGCCTTCTTAGTTGATACTTACGATACCCTTAAGAGTGGAGTTCCATCTGCAATCAAGGTTGCGGATGAAATGGGAGATAAAATTAATTTCTTAGGGGTTCGAATTGATTCCGGTGATATGGCGTACATTTCAAAACGAGTTCGGGAATTACTTGACCAAGCTGGCTATCCAGATGCTAAAATTTATGCCTCAAATGACTTGGATGAAAATACTATCGCTAGTTTAAAGATGCAACATGCACGAATTGATGTTTGGGGAGTGGGTACCAAAGTAATTACTGCATTTGACCAACCAGCATTGGGAGCAGTTTACAAAATGGTTAGTTGTGAAGATGAGCATGGTAAGATGGTCGACACAATTAAAATTTCCAGTAACGCTGAAAAGGTATCGACACCAGGTAAAAAACAAGTGTGGCGGATTACTGATAAAGAGGATGGCAAATCAGAAGGTGATTACATCGCCTTGGCTGACGAAGATCCACGTAGTGAAGAATCGATTTATATGTTCCATCCTCAATACACTTATATTAATAAAACTGTGGCCAACTTTGATGCGCGTCCTTTATTAAAAGATATATTTGTTGATGGGAAGCTGGTCTATGATCAGCCTAATTTACAGGTTATTCAAGAATATGCTAAGAATGAACTCGCATCCTTATGGCCAGAATATAAACGAGAGTTAAATCCTGAAGATTATCCTGTTGATTTATCACAAAAATGTTGGGACAACAAAAACAAGATTATTGAACAAGTTCACAATTATGTTCAAAAAATTAAGTATGGTTCGGAGAATGACAAATGAGAGAAAAACAAGCACAAATCATAGCTGACTTGAAGGTTAAACCCGAAATCAACCCACAAGAAGAAATCAGAAGAAGTATTGACTTTCTGAAAGATTATTTAAAAAAATATTCTTTCTTGAAGGGACTAGTTTTAGGGATTTCTGGCGGCCAAGATTCTACTTTAGCTGGTAAGCTATCGCAGATGGCAATTCAGGAATTGCGCACAGAAACTGGTGATAATAGTTATCAATTTACTGCAGTTAGACTTCCGTATGGTGTTCAGGCGGACGAGTCTGATGCGCTAGCAGCCATCGATTTTATGAAAGCAGACAGCGTTGCTCGAGTTGACATTAAGCCAGCCGTTGATGAGGCTGTAAGGTCAGTTGAGAGCAACGAACTTAAAATCTCTGATTTTAACAAGGGAAATATTAAGGCTCGCCAAAGAATGATTGCCCAATACGCAATTGGCTCTGCTAAGAGTGCTGCAGTCGTTGGGACGGACCATGCTGCTGAGGCGGTTACCGGATTCTATACAAAATTTGGTGATGGTGCAGCAGATATCACTCCATTATGGAGATTAGATAAGCGGCAAGGTCGGAGCTTATTAGAAGCTCTGGATGCACCAGTTAAATTGTATGAAAAAACACCCACTGCTGATTTGGAAGATGATCGGCCCGCATTACCAGATGAGGTTGCACTTGGAGTATCTTACAAAGATATCGATGATTATTTAGAAGGTCACGAAATTGCTGATGCTGCTGCCGAGGTAATTGAAGGTTGGTATAATAAGACAGCCCATAAACGACACACGCCAATTAATGTTTATGATAATTTTTGGAAGTAGAATAGTGACAAAGTGATGCACTTATGGTTATAATAAGTGAAAAGAGGGAGTAACCAGCGATCTAATCGTGACTATCTCGTCAACATGAAATCCATTGGGTTTCCGGGATAGCTTAAATGGTGAGACTTATGAAATCCGATTTTCGGGTTTTATAAGTCTCTTTTTCTTTATAAGGAGGAAAAGGAATGGCGGAGACAAAGAAGACGATTTACCAACTATCGGTAGATGATGTTTTATCCAAGGTAAGTGCGACCAAGGACGGTCTAAGTACAAAACAGGTATCTGATCGTCGGGCAGAATTTGGTCCTAATCAATTGGTGGCTCAAAAGCGGACCACCATTTTGCAGAAATTCTTGGCTCAATTTAAAGATTTGATGATTATTATCTTAATCATTGCGGCAATTATTGCCGGAATTGCAGGTGAACACATTGATGCGATTATTATCATTGCGGTGGTCATTTTAAACGCGATATTCGGAGTGTTTCAGGAATCAAAAGCTGAAAATGCCATTGACTCTTTAAAAGAAATGTCTGCGCCAATGGCGACAGTTTTACGAGATGGTCAGACTCAATCGGTTAAGAGCGAAGACATCGTTCCGGGAGACATTGTCTTACTAGAAGCTGGGGATGTTGTGCCAGCTGATTTAAGGTTAATTGAAGCTAATTCCTTGAAAATTGAAGAAGCTGCTTTAACTGGTGAGTCAGTTCCGGTTGATAAAGCAGTTGCCACAATTGAAGATTCTGATTTACCCTTAGGTGATCGAAATAACCTTGCCTTTATGAATAGTAATGTCACAACAGGTCGAGGTCTTGGTGTGGTTGTTTATACCGGGATGAATACTGAGGTTGGTAAGATTGCTCATATGCTGAATACAGCTGATGAGCAAACAACTCCGCTTCAAGAAAATTTAACTCAATTAGGAAAAATGCTAACGTGGCTAATTCTAATTATTGCTGTGATTACTTTTGTAGTCGGTTTACTAAGGGGGTCAGAAACAGTATTAAACATGTTACTAACGGCCATTTCATTAGCGGTGGCAGCAATTCCAGAAGGATTACCAGCAATCGTTACCGTGACCTTGGCATTGGGAACTCAGCAGATGGCCCGACACAATGCATTAATTCGTAAGTTACCTGCAGTTGAAACTTTGGGAAGCACAGATATTATCTGTTCAGATAAAACGGGGACGTTAACCCAAAACAAAATGACCGTGGAAAAGGTATTCTTGGATGGTCAATTAACAGATTCTGATCAAATTTCAATTGATTTGAATAATCAATTAGCTCAAATTATGATTTTAAACAACGATACAAAATTCCAACCCGATGGATTAGTTGGTGATCCGACTGAAACAGCGCTGGTTCAGTATTACTTAAACAGTGAGCTACCAGTTAATGAATTTATTGCTGAACATGAACGATTAGCTGAAATTCCATTTGATTCCGAACGTAAGCTGATGTCTACATTTAATAAATATCCTGATGGTTCAATTCAAATGAACATGAAGGGAGCCCCTGATCAACTGTTGAAACGGGTGACCAAGATTGTTGATAATGGGCAGGTTAGAAATATAACGGATAATGACATTAAGAAGATTCAAGATACGAATCATAGTTTAGCCACTTCTGCATTAAGAGTGTTGGCTTTTGCATATAAGCCAGTTGCAGATGTCCCAACTGAATTAACATCAGAGGCTCAAGAAAATGAAATGATTTTGTTGGATTGATTGGGATGATTGATCCAGAACGCCCTGAAGTATATCAGGCGGTTGCTGAAGCCAAGGACGCAGGAATCAAATCGATTATGATTACCGGTGACCACCAAGACACTGCTAAGGCGATTTCCAGTCGGTTAGGAATCATTGATGATCTTAACGATAGTCGGGCTGTGATGAGTGGTGCTGAACTGGAAGAGTTGTCTGATGATGAATTTGATCAGCGGGTAGAAGATGTTTCGGTCTATGCGCGAGTTGCACCGGAACATAAAGTTAGAATTGTTAAGGCTTGGCAGAAAAAGGGCAAAGTAGTGGCGATGACTGGTGATGGGGTTAATGATGCTCCGGCACTAAAGACCGCTGATATCGGAGTCGGAATGGGGATTACTGGAACTGAAGTTTCTAAAGAGGCTTCTGACATGGTGTTAGCAGATGATAACTTTGCCACTATCGTTACCGCAATTAAGGCTGGTCGAAAAGTTTTTGCGAATATTCAAAAAGCGCTTCAATACCTGTTATCTGCCAACTTAGGAGAAGTATTAACCTTATTTATAATGACTTTGATGGGATGGCAAATTTTAGCACCAGTTCAAATCCTGTGGATTAACTTAGTTACCGATACTTTTCCAGCCATTGCATTGGGGGTCGAACCCGCTGAACCTGGGATTATGAAACGTAAACCACGGGGACGAACTTCTAATTTCTTCTCAGGTGGGATTATGACCAATATTTTGTATCAAGGATTATTTGAAGGATTAATTACTTTAGGGGTATATGCATTCGCAATTACTAACCCAGTCCATAGTACTGATGCATTAATCCATGCTGATGCTTTGACGATGGCATATGCTACGTTAGGATTAATTCAGTTATTCCATGCATTTAACTCAAAAACGATTCATCAATCAATCTTTAAGGTTGGTATTTTCAAAAATAAATTCTTTAACTGGGCAATGTTAGCTTCAACCATTTTACTGGTGGCCACAATTGCTATTCCAGGCTTTAACCAAATGTTCCATGTAACTCCATTAGCATCATCTCAATGGATGGTCGTACTTTTTGGTGGAATTTTGATTGTAATCATCACAGAAGTAGTAAAATGGATTCAGAGACATGTACTCAATGAAGAATAATTAAGGTGGGAATTGGATTGAAACAAAGAGATGTTCAAACATATGCAAAAGTTATTTCAGATGTAATTGATTTTACCGGTCAAAATGGTGAAGATTTAAACGCTGATTTCGAAACTTTGAGAAAAGCAGTTGATGATAACGCTGTTGCCAATATTGGTGAAGAGGAATTAACTAGAATCAAGGATCATTTCCAATCAGGAACTGATAAGTATCAAGATAGTGTTAATAAATTAGAAAATGCTCCGGTACCAGTAAAGTTGTTGGGCCGTCACAAAACGATGGTCACAGCTTACCGAAGCTATGCAGATGCTTGTCAACAAATGACTGACAGTATTGATCCAGCAAATCAGCAAATTAACGAAGTAGCCTTTAACCAATCAGAAAAAGATCAAGAAAACTTCATTGATAAGTTTTCTAAAGCAGCCAATCGAGTAATGGGAAGCATTATGTAACTCGGCTGGTAAATAAAACCAATAGGATGCAACTTTCGAGTTCGCAAACTATTGGTTTTTATGATTTTAGAATCAATTCTTACCACTCAAATGGTCGGTAGTCGATACCAGAATGATATAATTATTAGTGAAAGAATTTTGAGGTGAAACTTTTGACTAAATTAACTGAGCAATTAGTAGCTAAATTATCTGGAATATCTAAATCACAAGTTAAGGCAACTTTAACAATGTTGTCCGAAGGAGACACGGTTCCCTTTATTGCGCGTTATCGTAAGGAACGCACACATAACTTAGATGAAGTACAAATCAGAGATATTCAAGATATGGCTAAGAAGATTGAAACTCTCGATAAGCGTAAAAGTGACGTAATTAAGAAAATTTCGGAACAAGAACAGCTGACTCCTAAATTAGAGGCAAAAATTAACCAATCCGAGACAGTTCAACAAGTTGATGATCTTTATTTGCCATTTAAGCAAAAACGTCGTACTAAGGCAACGGTTGCAAAGGAACGCGGACTCATGCCGCTTGCTGAAGCAGTACTTAAATTCGACCAGAATATTCAAACTAAAATTAATGAAGCAATTGACGTGGATAAAGAATTACCAACCGCTGATGATGTTAAAGCAGGAATTCACGAAATTTTAGCCGAACAAATTGGTGAACATCCTGAATTCAGAACATGGATTAGAACCCAAACGGTTAAGTCAGGGATATTGACTGCTAAGGTTAAAAATAAAGTTAAGGATACTGAAGATGCACAGACGTACCAACAGTATTTTGATTTTGAAGAGCCGATTAAATCAGTGCCAGAATTTCGAGTGCTAGCGATTAACCGAGGAGAACGGGAAGGTATTCTATCCGTTAAAATTGCGGTTAATGAATCAGAAATTTTTAATTATTTACAATTTAAACTAATTGGCAATCAAATCGGAATGAGTGCAGAAATTATTGATGCTGCAGCACAAGACGCCTATAAAAGGTTTATTGGTCCAGCAATTGAACGGGAAATTAGAGCGGAGTTAACTGAAAAGGCCGATCGGCATGCCATCGATGTGTTTGGCAAAAATTTATATAACTTATTGATGCAAGCGCCATTGAAGGGCCGGATTGTCATGGGATTTGATCCGGCGTATCGAACGGGATGTAAATTAGCCGTGGTTGATGGAAATGGAAAGTTCTTAGGGAAGACGGTTATTTATCCTCATAAACCAGCATCTGAAGCAAAGCGGAAAGCTGCTAAGTTCGAATTCATTGACTTTATTAATCAATACCACGTGGAAATGATTGCAATTGGTAATGGTACCGCTAGTAGAGAATCTGAGCAATTTGTTGCAGACGCAATCAAAGAAATAAATTATTCCATCTTTTACGTAATTGTTAATGAAGCTGGTGCATCAGTATATTCAGCAAGTGACGTTGCTAGACGTGAATTCCCTGATTTTAGCGTTGAACAAAGGTCAGCAGTTAGTATTGGACGACGAATTCAAGATCCATTAGCTGAGTTAGTTAAAATTGACCCACAAGCTATCGGAGTTGGTCAGTACCAGCATGATGTTTCTCAAAAACAGTTAACTGAAAAACTGGATCAAGTTGTTGAAACTGCAGTTAACCGTGTTGGAATTAATTTGAATACAGCAAGTCCAGAGCTACTAGTTCATATTTCAGGGCTATCTAAGACTATTGCTAGTAACATTGTTACCTATCGAAACGAGAATGGTAGTTTTATTAGCCGAAAACAGTTAACTAAAGTTCCTAGGCTAGGGCCAAAAGCTTATGAACAATCAGTGGGATTTTTACGAATTGTAAATGGGAAAAATCCATTTGATAATACGGATATTCACCCTGAAAGTTATGCTGCCGCAAATAAATTATTGAAGTTATACAATATCGATAACGCTGAATTAGGATCAACCGCCATCCAAGATAAATTGTCGCAAGTCGATACTAGTGAATTGGCTAAACAGCTTGAAATTGGTGAAGCTACTTTGCAAGATATTATCAAAGGAATTACATCTCCTGGACGTGATTTGCGCGATGATATGCCAACCCCATTATTAAAACAGGATGTTTTAAAAATCAGCGACTTGAAGCCAGGAATGAAACTTCAAGGAACAGTTAGAAACGTCGTTGATTTTGGAGCCTTTGTTGACATTGGCGTTAAGCAAGACGGCCTAGTTCATATCTCTAAGCTTAGTGACCATTTCGTAAAAGATCCTAGTACCGTGGTCGCAGTTGGCGACGTAGTTAATGTATACGTGGAGTCGATTGATGAACAACGATCAAGAATTCAATTATCAATGATTGAACCTAATTCAGCAGAAAAGGAATAATATTGACAGATTTAGAGTTACAAAGATTAGTAGAACATGTGTCATTAGAGTCTTTTGGTAAGCAGTTTAAGCATCAAGCGACATTTAATTCACGCTTAAGAACCACTGGTGGTCGATATCGTTTGGCCGATCATAACATTGAAATTAATCGCAAAATGACTGAGGAGTTTGACAGGTCTGTGTTGATTGGAATTATTAAGCATGAACTTTGCCATTACCACTTACATTTAGCCGGTTATTCAGGAAAACATAATACTCCCGAATTTAAGCAGTTATTAAAAGCCGTGGGAGGGTCAAGATATGCGCCAGCAGTTACTAAAAATTATAAGTATGTTTATGAATGCACTGAATGTGGCCTTAAGTATCATCGAAAGCGAAAAATTGATGTTAGAAAGTATGCATGTGGTAAATGTCGTGGTAAATTAAAGTTAATCGCATAAATAAGTGAAAGAAGGTAATTATTATGGCAAAAGTAATTGTTAGAGTACCTGCATCATCAGCTAACTTAGGACCTGGAATGGATTCATTAGGGTTAGCATTTAAACTTTACTACACTGTGATTGTTGAAGAGAAAACTAATAAGTGGAAAGTAAATCATGCCTTAGGGGATGATGTTCCTACGGACGAGCATAATTTGATCGTTCAAAGCATTTTGAAGACTGATCCTGATATTGAACCTCACCAATTAACGGTGATATCAGATGTTCCAATTGCCCATGGGTTGGGTTCTAGTACCACTGCGGTAGTGGCCGGAATAAAAATTGCTAATTCACTTGGAGAATTAAATTTGTCGACTGATAAGCAAATTCAAATTGGTAGTGAAATTGAAGGCCATCCCGAAAATGTGGCTGCAGCAATTCTAGGAAATTTAGTCGTATCAACTTATGATGGCGAAGAAGCATTGGCAACCTCTATTCCGGTAGATGATTTGGCTGCCTTGATGTATATTCGACCTGACGGGATTTCTGAAGTTGAGAGTCGGCAAAAATTACCAGCCACGTTGGATTATCAAAATGCTGTTTTAAGTAGTAGCCGAGCTAATTTATTCGTTACCTTAATGAGCCAAGGAAAATATCACAATGCATTGCCATTAGTTGAGGGTGATATGATGCATGAACCTTTTAGAAAATCAATTGTTCCTGAATTAGACATCATTCGCGAAAAGGCGCATTCAATGTCGATTTATGGAACATATTTGAGTGGAGCAGGACCTACGGTTGGAACGTTAGGTAAACGAGACGATTTGGTTCAACTTAGAATCGAACTTCAACAAATGAATCTCAATGGTAGTTTGAGAATCTTGGATGTTGATACTGAAGGCGCAACTGTTCGCGGAGAATAAAAATACCTATTGTCATGGTAGTCGCTATCTGATATAATAATTCTTGTTGATTGATGATGCGGCCATGGCGGAATTGGCAGACGCGCAAGATTAAGGATCTTGTCGGGAGTTCTCCCGGTGGAAGTTCGAATCTTCTTGGCCGCATAATACTTTCAACCATTACCTTACCGGTATGGTTCGTTTTTTTTGGAGGAATTTAGATGAATGCATTTATTTTTGACGTAGACGGTACTTTAATCGATAGTAAAAAAATGTACATGAAACCATTGCTCAAAGTGCTTAATGCTAATGGTTACAATTATAAGTATGAGGATTTAGATCAGACATTTGGTATTAACGCATTAGATGCAGTTACGCAGTTGGGAGTCCGTGATCCTAAAAAATCGTTGCTGAGTGGTTTAACATAGTTGATGATTATAAGGAATTAACCCACGTCTTTCCTAATATTAAGGAAATGCTTCAGGAACTAAGCGCTAACAATTCAAATCGATTAGCGATTGCGACATCCAAGCTTAGAAAAGAGCTACTTAGAGATGTGGAACCGTTTGGACTCAATGATTTCTTTAGTGCCATTGTTTCTTCAGATGATGTTGAGCATGGTAAACCAGCTCCAGACATGGTGTTAAAAGGGATGGAAAAGTTGAATTCGACTAAAGATGAAACGGTATATGTTGGTGATACCTTATATGATTTAGAGGCCGCCCATAATGCGGGCGTGAGCTTTGCATTGGCTGGCTGGGAAACTAAAATGAGCGACCAATTTAAAAAATATTGAATATTATTTGAATACTCCGCAAGATTTATTAACGATTTAATTTAGATAACTTTGCTTTTTTAACTGTAAGTGATAGTTGCCTGGGTCTTTAAATGGTAAACTATTAGTAACGATTGTAAGCGATTTAATAATAATCTTATTTAAACGGAGTGATTAGTTTGATTTCAATTATTGTGGGTACCCATGGTGGATTTGGTAAAGAGTTAATTAAAACTGCTGAAATGATATATGGTGAACAAAGTTTGGCAACGGCTGTTTCAATGTTAGGTTCAGATTCACTTGATACAACAACAGCAAAGTTTAAAGCTATAATTAATGATCTGCCTAAAGACAATCAGGTAATTTTTCTTACAGATTTATTTGGCGGCACACCATTTAATGTCTGTGCACAAATTCAAGCAACTAGTCCACAAAGATTTGAATTGTTGTCTGGGGTTAACTTAGGAATGCTTTTAGAAGCATTAATGAATAATAATCGAGATGTGCATGGGCTTGCTGATCATTTGGTCGAAGTTGGCAAGTCGGCAATTAACAAATTTCAAATTTCTAGTGATGAGGAGGACGACTTATTATGACAATGGAGATTGCACTGGCACGAGTTGATAGTCGACTCTTACATGGCCAAGTTGCCACGTTTTGGACTAAATATGTAAACCCCAATCGGATATTAGTAGTGTCTGATTCAGTAGTAAAGGATCAGTTGCGGAAAACATTGATTTCTCAGGTTGCACCAGCTAATGTGAAAGCAAATGTTATTTCGGTTGATAAAATGATATCAATTTATCAAGATTCCAAATTTGATTCGTTTAAGGCGCTGATGCTAACCGAAACGGTTGAGGATATGGTTAGGTTAGCGCGGGGAGGCGTTGATTTTTCGACAAGTGGCATTAATTTAGGTAACTTAGCATTTACCCCAGGGAAGCAAATGATTACAGATACGATTGCTGTCGACGATGAAGTCATCGCTCAGATTAAGACTCTTACCGATGAATTTAGTATTCATGTTTATGCGCAACAGGTTCCAAGTGAAAAGCCGCAAAACGTATTGGATTTAATTAATAAATAATTGGGTGATTGATATTGTTACTAGCTAGTTTTTTTATTTTGATAATTGCTTGTTTAGCTGGAATTGATGGAATTTTGGATGAATGGCAATTTTACCAACCCATTGTCACGTGTACCCTAATTGGATTTGCATTCGCTGATGTTAGCACGGGCATATTATTGGGAGCTACTTTACAGCTGATTATGAGCGGATGGGTTAATTTGGCTTCGGTAATTTCTCCCGACATTTCGTTTGCTGGCGTGGCCTCAGCAGTTATGGTGTGTGGTCCGGCTCAATTGACAATTGGTCAAGGAACTATAATTGCCATTATTGCTGCAGTGATTGGTCGATTTTTGACTATTCGAACGCGTAAGTTTATGGTCAATGTTACGCACCAAGCTGATCAGGCCGCTATTGAAGCAAATTTGAATAAAATTAACTTACTACAATGGTTAAGTATGTTTATTCAAGGGTTACGGGTTATGGTTCCAACAATCTTAGTGTTATTGTTATCAAATACAGTGGTCGGCAGTTGGGGTCAGATGATTCCCAAGTCAGTAAATATTGGACTTGATGCCTCAACCGGGTTGCTATCAGTAGTTGGTTTTTCGATTATCATCACGACAATCGAAACTAGAGCACTTTGGTTATGGTTTGTTGGCGGATTTTTAATCGCCACCTTCTTAAAACTGGATCTAGTGATAATTGTTTTGATTGGCATTTGTTTAACGATTATATACATAATTATTGAAAATCGACGTAATGATAAAAATGCTCAGGATGATCCTTTTAGTGATGATTTAGATGACTTATAGGATGTGGATAAAAGAGATGAAAAGTAACACTCAAAATAAAATAACTAAGTGGGATTTTGGTCGTGTATTCCTTCGATCATCATTTGAACAGGGATCTTGGAACTATGAACGAATGCATAACTTAGGTTTCGAGTTTATATTGGTACCAGTAATTCGAAGATTATTTCCAGATAGTAAATCCCGTTCTGAAGCAATGATTCGTCATCTAGCTTTTTTTAATACCACGCCGATGATGCAGTCTTTAATCAGCGGGGTGACAATTAACTTGGAAGAGCAAGTTGCTAACAAGCAGTTTGCTCCTGATCAAATAAATCAAGTTAAAACAGCCTTAATGGGACCATTGGCATCGTTTGGAGATCCTTTGTGGTGGATTGTTTTAAGGCCAACAATTGCGGCAATAGCTATTGAACTTTGTACCTCTAAACGGCCGATTTTAGGACCAATTTTCTTTTTTGTTACTTGGAACGTTATCAGAATGGGCTTCAGGTTAGTTAGCCAATGGGTTGGTTACAAACGAGGCCTTAATATTTTAGGAATTATTCAATCGCCAATTATTAAAAACATTATAAAGGGTTCTTCAATGTTTGGAATGTTTTTAATGGGGGTCATGATTGCTAGATTTGTGCGAATTGATATCTCTGGTTTTACATCGCACTCATTAATCAAAATGACTAATTTTAGTCTGATGACGGCTATATCATCATTAATTTCAATAGGATTAACGCTAGTCAGTATTTGGCTTCTGCGCAAACGAGTGAATGTGGTTTGGATAATGTTAATGATCGTTGTTGTTTGTGTTGGTTTATCATACATTGGAATTATAAATTAAAAAGCAAGCCCCTAAATAGGGACTTGCTTTTTTGTTGACGTTTAATTAATATCCGGATTGGTATGTTGTGGTATCGGTTCCGGTTCCGTAGGTATCCGTTGAAGATTCATCGGTACCGGTTTGAGACGCAGATAATTTTGTTGATTTTTTAAGTCCAAGTGAACTGCGGATTTCATTAGAAACTCTTAGCAATTCGGATTGAGGAACATCTTGATAAGAAAGTCCGTCAATCATTGCGTCTTGCCCTTGTAGGGTTTGTGACTTGATATGGTGGGTTGCATCCCCATATTTGGCTCTAATTGCAATCAAATCATCAAAAGTCATATCGGTTTTTAAATTACCGTTTAACGAGCTTAAAATTTGCTTGTATCTTGGTAGAGAAGTCATGTTGATTCCCTTCATTACCAATTTCTTGATAATATCACGTTGTCTAACTTGGCGACCGTAGTCTCCAAGAGGATCATCATCACGCATTCGGGAATAATCAAGGGCTTGTTTACCATTTAAATGAATTTTAACGCCCTTAGTAACATTCGCATGACCGTACTTGAACGTTAACGTTGGCTTAACGTCTACGCCACCAACGGCATCGACCATCTTTTCAAGTCCACCCATGTTAACAATTGCGTAAAAATCGATTGGAATATCTAGCAATTGTTGAACGGTCTTAATTGCTGTTCCAGCTCCGCCAATGGTGTAAGCCGCATTGATCTTTTCGTATGGTAATGTGTCTCCAGGAATCTGAACTCGTGTATCTCGTGCAATACTGGTTAAATGAATGGTTTCTTTTTTCGGATTAACTGTTGCGACAATCATTGTATCCGTCCGACCAGTATCATGACGACCGAGGGCCCCAGTATCTGTTCCTAATAGTAAGATTGATAAGGGTTTGTTTTGTTTAATAACTGATGAAACATTTCTTGACTTGGCAATTGATGCTCCGTCATAAGTTTGCTTGAATGTCTTCTGAGCACTCTTATAAGCGCCGTATCCCCAAACTAGACCGCCACCAACAATTAGTAAGACAATTATGAAGATTGTCCAACCAATTCGCCTCCGCCGTTTATTTTGTGGCTTGCGATAGTGTGGCTTTTTATCTGAACGTCTAGAATATACAGGATCAAAATTTTTATCTTTATCATCTACTGGCATATTTAATTCCTCAATTTTTAAAGTATAACAAAAAGTATATTGCAGAATATTGATACTTAAAATGATTTATCGGTGATTTTAACTTATTTTAATAAATATCTAACTTTTTGCTGATGAAACAACTGCTTTGATTATAGCAAATGTTAATAATAAATTGTGCTACAATATTAAAAGTATTAGATTTCTTAAGGAATCGAGGAGGGTTATGTCAGTTTTTTATTCTGCCGTTTCTGGAGTCTTGGAAATTTTAATAATGATTGCGTTAGGGTTTATCTTAGCCAGGAATAATTGGTTTGATGCGAAAATGACCAGTTTAATTGCAAGATTAGTGACTCAAATTGCGCTGCCAGCGTATATGGCCGCAACAATTATTGAAAAGTTTACGGCTCAGGAATTATTAAAGACATTACCGGATTTGTTATTCCCGGTAATGTCAATGTTGACGTTATTTATCATATCAATTCCAATTGCTAAAATTTTCAAAATCAAGCTTCATCATCGAGGATTATTTCAATCGATGTTTGCTAATTCCAATACAGTGTTTGTTGGGTTACCAGTGAACATGGCGTTGTTTCACCAGCAAAGTTTACCATTTGTGTTGGTTTATTATATGGCCAATACAACTTTCTTTTGGACGTTAGGAGTGTACTTGATTCAAAAGGATGGTACAGGTAGTGGCCATTTTGATTGGCGAACGACTCTAAAAAAGGTGTTCTCACCGCCGTTAATGGGATTTATTGTTGGTGTAATATTTGTCTTATCAGGTATCAGTGACATTTTTAAAGATCCTAATGGCCTAGGATTTTTATTATCAGATTTAGAGTACATAGGCGGCCTAACCATTCCACTATCGATGATTTTTATTGGAATCTCAATAAATAGTGTTAATTTAGTAAATGTTCATTTTGATCGAAGTCATTGGTTGATTTTGCTGGGACGATTTGTGATTGCCCCAGCATTAATGGCGGCTTTAGTTATTCCGTTGCCGATGCCGCTGTTGATGAAACAAGTATTTATCATGCAATCAGCTATGCCAGTAATGACGAATGCACCGGTAGTGGCTAGACTGTATAATGCCGACTCGGAATATGCTTCGATAATGGTTACCGAGACGACTTTAATGAGCTTATTAGTAATCCCAATTTTAATGGTTTTAGTTCAACACATATAAACCTATAATAAATTCGGAGTTAAACTAATGGCGGTTTAAACTAGATACTGATTTGCGGTGAGTTAAACAATTCAGTTATTTATATTTATTAAGGGGGGCAGACTACAATGGCAAAATTAGTGGTCATTAGACATGGTCAAAGTGAAGCCAATCGGGATAATGTTTTCACTGGTTGGAGTGATGTGCCATTAACTGATCTTGGTTATTTGCAAGCTCACAAGGCAGGAACAAAAATTGCCCAATTAAAAATTAATTTTGCTGATGTACACACCTCATATTTGAAGCGGGCCATTATAACGGCTGATATTATTATGGATGAGTTAGATCAAAGTTATGTTCCCATTCATAAAACATGGCGGTTAAATGAGCGTCATTATGGGGCGCTAAGGGGACGTAATAAAGCTGATGTCGAGCGTGAAGTGGGTGGTAAGCAGCTAAAAGTTTGGCGGCGAAGTTATAGTGTGGTACCTCCTATGCTACCGAAAGCTGATACTGAAGAGCGTTACCAAAGAATTGGCATTCAAATCCCCAGAGCAGAAAGTCTGGAGATGACGTGGCAACGAATGATTCCATATTGGGTTGACCACATTGCACCTAAATTATTAGCTGGTAAAAATCAGTTGATTGTGGCTCATGGAAGTACCTTACGAGCACTTATTAAATATCTGGACAATATTTCCGATGAACATATCACTGAGGTTGAGGTTCCTAATGGAAAACCAATTGTCTATGAGTTCGATAATAAACTAAAAATTATCAATAAAAAAACGATTGGGTAAATCCCAATCGTTTTTTATTATGCTAATGCACCCATTGGATCCCACGGATCTAAGACCGTTGGTTCCTGTTTTTGGGCTTGTAATTGTTCTTCGGAAAGATACTTTTTGTTAATCACAAATTGATAAACAAATTCATTCATCCATTCATCACTCATAACAAAGTAACCTTTGTTACCAGGTTTTTCCCCCCAGCTATTTTCAACCTTCCACTTAGTTGGATAACCATCAACTAGGTCAACGCCAGTGATTACCATGGCATGAGTCATCAAACTTTCACCATAATCAAGGCGTTCTGACTTAGATAATGATAGGTCGGTACTAAATAGTTCATCAGGAGCATAGAGTCGCGTATCCATAATTCCTTTTTTAGAATCAGAGCTTTGGCCAACATCACTACCGAACCATACTGTTTCGCCACTTTCGAGTTGCTTGATGGCTAGGTTCTTTAGTTCATCCATCTCTAGGTTAAGATGCTTAACTTGCCGACCACCTTCAACGTTACCAAGCATCTCAATGGTATAAGTCTTATCAAATGGTTTATCAGCAGTAGGTGAGTTAATTAATGAAACATAGTCATTCAAATCAATGCCAACATATTTATCGAAGAATTCCTTGGGAGTAATTCCTCTTTCGATATGATAATTGCTATCTTTATCTCGGTATTCAAAGTCGAATTGATCAACTGGTTCACCCAAACTGTAGGATAACATCTTGTAAATCTCGTTCAACATCTTATCTTTGGCCTGGCTTAACTCTTCATCTGATGCTTTGTTAGCAACTAATTCTCTTAAAATAACGGCATTGTGGCGAAGCTTTAAGTTAAGAAATTTATTTAATTCACGAGAAGCAGAACTGCTAAATGTTTCTGGCATTACTGATTTAGGAACAATGCCGTACTTTTCAATCAAAGCACAAAGCATGTCCCATTGACCGCCATCTTGTTGAGGCGTAGCCATTAACCACGCAACTTTACGGGAGTTAAGTGGTTCACTAGCGGTACGGATGACATTTTCTAAGAAGTAGTTTTGATTTTTCGAATTTATCCCAAAAGTTTGTATAGTTTTGGGATAGTTCAAAATCATCTGCAACTTTAAAACTATTCATTACTCTAACACGCATAGTGTTAAGGGCAGCAAACATCCAACAACGACCGCTTTGTTTCTGGTCAGCAACTTTTCCAGTTGATAAGTCAATTGAAAATACTGGTTCCATTGCACTATCAGAATTAAAATCCGAACTAGTGCCTAGAATCCCCTTATGGGTTACAGCACGACGAATAACAGCAGAGCTGTGATCTTCGTCTAGATTTTGCTGATAACGTTTGATTTGATCAAGCTTAATTTTTGATGTCAAAACATATCACACTCCTTAATGAGTTATCATTTTACACTCATTTTTAATCAAAAGACAGTAGGGGCACCAAAAGGTTTAAACAAAAAATCCTTCCACACTTTTGTGGGAAGGATTAGAAATGAATCAATTAATTTACCTATCTAGCTTGTAAAATTTCTGGTCCGTTTTCACGACCAACGATAACCGTATTAACTAAGTCTAAGAAGAGGCCATGTTCAACAATTCCAGTCATTGAATCTAGGTCTGCCGCTAGGGCATGAGGATCTTCAATTTTACCCATATGAAGATCAATCACGTAATTTTGTGAATCAGTTAGGACGTGTTTACCATCAACCATTCTGAATTCTGGATGGTAACCTTTAGCATCTAGGCGTTTAAGCAATTGCTGGCTACCATAAGGAATCACTTCAAGTGGAAGTGGGAAAGAGCCTAATTCATCAGCCATTTTACTTTCATCAACAATCCACATGTTTTGCGAGAGTTAATGGCGACAATTTTTTCCCATAGATGTGCTGCGCCGCCACCTTTAATTCCTTGGAAATTTTTATCAATTTGGTCGGCACCGTCAATTGTTAAATCAATGTGGTCAACCTCATCAACATCTTTAATAGTAATGCCCAAGTTAGTAGCTTGTTCGGCAGTTCGCTTAGAAGTAGAAACTCCAACGATGTTGATACCTTCCTTTTGGACACGTTCGCCCAAATAATCAACCATGTATTTAACAGTTGAACCTGTTCCAAGTCCAACAATCATTCCGTCTTCGATAAAATCAACGGCGGCCTTACCAACTAGTTGCTTTAATTCGTCTTGAGTCATTAATATTTGCCCCTTTACGATAACGTAAGTTTAATGTTTTACCAACCAATATTCTGACGGTCATTTTCGGTTTTGTCAATCTATTAAATTAGAAATATGTAGTTTATAATTTAGAAAAAAGATAAAAGAGGTATCTATATGTCACGAGGATTTGAAATTGTTTCTAAGTATGCAAATGAAGGACTTAATATTCCTCATCGAACAACTGAAAATGCGGCCGGATATGATTTTGAAAGTGCCACTGATTTCACGCTACCTTCCATTTGGAAATTGAATTTTGTCAAATTACTTTGGGCTATCAAGCATGAAAATAGTTTATCGGAGAGTGAAGTCGCCAAAGCTAAGGCAACCTTGAAACCATACCTGGTACCAACTGGTATTAAATCATATATGAATTCTGAAGAGGTATTGATTATTGCTAATCGATCAAGTAATCCACTAAAGCGGGGGCTTATTTGCCAAACGGAATAGGGGTTATTGATGCCGATTACTATA
Source organism: Lentilactobacillus kosonis (assembly GCF_003864335.1). Classification (GTDB taxonomy): domain Bacteria; phylum Bacillota; class Bacilli; order Lactobacillales; family Lactobacillaceae; genus Lentilactobacillus; species Lentilactobacillus kosonis. The sequence continues at coordinate 26,472 of NZ_BEXA01000002.1, forward strand.
ATAATGAAAGTAATGAAGGCGAAATATTTGTGCAGTTAATAAACTTTTCGGTAACCGATGTCGTAATAAAAAAAGGACAGCGAATTGCTCAAGGAATTTTCATGCCATATCTATTGGCTGACCAAGATGGATTAACTAAAAAAGCTACTAGAATCGGCGGTTTCGGCTCTTCGGATAAATAATTTTAAGAAGCAATAAAATAATTCGGATAAGTTCAATTTTAGTTGACTTCAATGATACAATGGTGTTATATTATGGAACGTTTAAATGATATTAAAAGACATTAGGAGAAATTTAATTGGCAAAAGTAAAAACGCAGTTTGTGTGCCAAAATTGTGGCTATATCTCACCTAGATATTTAGGCCGGTGTCCTAACTGTAATGAATGGAACACCTTAGTAGAAGAAACTATTTCAAAGCCAACAAATCCATTAGCTACCCCAAGCAATGGAATTCATAATAATCAACCAGAGCCAATTACTCAGGTTAAGTTTCAGTCGGAGAAACGGGCGGATACTGGAATGGAGGAGCTCGATCGGGTACTTGGCGGCGGGGTTGTTCCAGGATCACTAGTATTGATTGGTGGGGATCCTGGAATTGGTAAATCAACACTAATGTTACAGGTTTCAGGTAATCTAGCCAAAAATTCAAAAGTTTTATACATTTCTGGTGAAGAAAGTGCTAGTCAAATCAAGATGCGTGCTGATCGGCTAGCGGTTGGTGGTGATGACTTATTAGTATATCCGGAAACAGATATGAGCGTTATTAAATCAGCTATTAATGATGTGCAACCAGATATTATTGTGATTGATTCTGTGCAAACTATGCAGATTCCAGAATTACAGTCAGCAACTGGTTCGGTAGCTCAAATTAGAGAAGTAACGGCTGATTTAATGAGCATCGCTAAGGGTCAGGGAATCACCGTGTTCGTTGTCGGTCATGTTACTAAAGGCGGCGCTATTGCTGGACCAAAGATTTTGGAACACATGGTTGACACCGTTCTTTACTTTGAAGGTGATTTGCATCACTCTTACCGAATCTTACGTGCAGTCAAAAACCGGTTTGGTTCTACTAATGAACTGGGTGTGTTTGAGATGCGTGAGGATGGTTTAGCTGAAGTTAGCAATCCATCAGAAATATTCTTAGAAGAACGATTACAGGATGCCAATGGCTCGGCAATTGTGGTATCTATGGAAGGAACCCGACCAATTTTGGTTGAAATTCAAGCTTTGGTTACTTCTTCAGTGTTCGGCAATGCTCAACGAACTGCTACGGGATTGGATCGAAATCGGGTTTCTTTGATTATGGCAGTCCTTGAGAAGCGGGCGGGCCTGATGTTACAAAATCAGGATGCATATTTAAAGGCGGCCGGTGGGGTTAAGCTTGACGAACCGGCAATTGACTTAGCGCTTGCAGTTAGTATTGCCTCTTCATATAGGAATAAGGGAACGAACCCCACTGAATGTTTTGTCGGTGAATTAGGGTTAACTGGTGAAGTTAGGCGAGTTAATCGAATTGAACAACGGGTTCAAGAGGCTCAAAAACTGGGCTTTACTAGAATTATTGTGCCCGCAAATAACTTGTCTGGATGGTCCGCCCCTGATGGTATTGAAGTGATTGGTGTTAAAACAATTTCTCAAGCTTTAAAGATTGCGTTGGGTTAAAATGGATATAAGGAGGTGAGAAATTTGCGGAAAAGAATTGTACAGTTAATTTTTACAGTAGCTGGTGGCGCGTTAGGCGCAAGTTACTTCCCACTTGTCTGGTTAATGTTTCAAGTTAGGTATGGTACCTTACTAAATAACACGATTACCAATGCTATTTTAGGCGCAATTATTTTTTATTTACTATCATTAATATTTGGTAATGCAGTATTGAAGCTAGTTGATCGAATTGAAAAGGAATTGACCAGTCAAAGCCCGGTTCAATTATTATTTGCTTCATTAGGACTAATTCTTGGATTGGTTGTTGCGTCATTGATCTCAATCGTTTTCTTCAGAAGCCACACGATTTTTATTAACACAATGATTCCAATATTAATAATGGTTGCTCTAGGTTACTTTGGTTTTCGAATCGGTAGTACCCAATCTGATCGTTTTAGAAAGATGTTTAGTCGGAAAAATAAGGAATTCAATAAAAATGAAGAAGATGGTGAAGAATCCATCATTGACAAACCCTTAGATGCCAACTACCATCATTACAAAATTTTGGATACAAACATCCTAATTGATGGCCGAATCTATGATATTGTAAAAACTGGTTTTATCGAAGGAACTTTGTTAGTTCCAAAATTTGTTCTTTATGAATTACAATACATTGCTGATTCTAGCGATAGTGTTAAGCGAGTTCGGGGGCGTCGAGGCCTAGATATCCTTAACAAATTACAGAATGAGGATTTAATCCCAATTGAAATTTCTGATCGTGACTTTGAGGATATTTCTGAAGTTGATACTAAACTAATTCAATTAGCTAAAGAAGTTAATGGGGTTATTGTTACTAATGACTATAACTTGAATAAAGTTATTCAATTTCAAAATGTTGATGTCTTTAATATCAATGCCTTATCAACTGCGCTAAGACAAAAGATTTTACCTGGGCAAAAATTAAACGTGTTAGTTGTTAAGAATGGTACTGAGCGACAACAAGGTGTGGCTTATCTTGATGATGGCACGATGGTGGTGGTTGAAGATGGTAAATATTATCTTAACAAACACATTGATGTCGTTGTTACCAGTGCCATTCAAACAGATGCTGGTAAGATGATTTTCGCTGATCCAGAACACTCAACTAAAAAAATTAATCATGATGAAAAACACGACAGCTAATTAAATAAGTTCCAGATAAATATTAGTTAATAAAAAATGGAAGGGCCGCGGCCCCTTTATTTTTTAGGGGTTCATTGTACACTAAAAATACTGACAAAATTAGAATTTTAGAAAGAGGCGTTATAAATTGGCAAACGACGCAATTCGAGTTCGTTATGCTCCAAGTCCTACTGGTCATTTACACATTGGAAATGCCAGAACTGCAATTTTCAACTATCTTTTTGCCCGTCATAATAAGGGTAAATTCATTATTAGAATTGAAGATACTGATACCAAAAGAAACGTAGCGGATGGTGAAAAGAGTCAGCTTGAAAACCTAAAGTGGTTAGGTTTGGACTGGGATGAAGGTCCTGATAAGCCTGGCGACGTTGGTCCTTACCGCCAATCAGAACGACAAGATATTTACCAACCATTGTTACAACAACTTTTAGATGAGGGTAAGGCTTACGAATCTTACCGGACTGAAGAAGAGTTAGAAGCTGATCGTGAAGCTCAAAAAGCCCGCGGTGAGATGCCTCATTATGAGTATGAATATGCTGGTATGACTGATGAAGAGCGTAACCAAGCTATTGAAGATGCTAAGGCTAAGGGATTAAAACCCGTTATTAGATTTAGAGTTCCTCAAACCATGATTATTCGTGGGAAGATATGGTTAAAGGTAATGTTTCATTTAATTCTGATACTATTGGTGGCGACTTTGTTATTGCTAAGCGTGATGGCATGCCAACTTACAACTTTGCGGTTGTCGTTGATGATCATTTGATGAAAATTAGCCATGTTTTCCGTGGTGATGATCACGTTGCCAATACTCCTAAACAATTGATGATTTATGAAGCATTTGGCTGGAAGGCACCTAAATTTGGGCATATGAGCTTGATTATTAGCGCTGATACCGGCAAAAATTGTCTAAGCGTGATGAAACGGTATTACAATTTATCGAACAATATCGTAATTTGGGGTATCTACCAGAAGCAATGTTTAACTTTATCTTGTTACTTGGCTGGTCTCCAGTTGGAGAAGATGAAATCTTTACTCAAAAGGAATTCATCAAGATGTATGATGAAACTCGTTTGAGTAAATCACCTGCTAAGTTTGACTCTAAAAAGTTGGAATGGATTAATAATCAATACGTTAAGTCATCTGACGAAGACATTATTATGGACCTAGCTTTAAAGCAATTAATTGAAGCAGGTAACTTGCCTAAGGACCTTGACGAAAAGACAATCGAATGGGCAAGAAAATTAATCAATGTTTACAAACAACAAATGAGTTACATGGCTCAAATTAATGAAATGGCCGATGTCTTCTTCAATGAACCTGATCAAGTTGAGGGTGAGGCGCTTGAAGAAATTTCTAACGATGATGCTAAGACAGTATTAACTGCCTTTAAGCAAAAGATGGATGACATGGCAATCTTCGATAAGGTTCAAATTTTAGCCGCTATTAAGGCTGTCCAGAAAGAAACTGGTATTAAGGGCCGTAAATTGTGGATGCCAATTCGAATTGCCGTTACTCATGAAATGCACGGGCCAGAATTACCTGAATCAATTGAATTAATTGGTCGTAAGACTGCAATTAAGCATGTTGATGAAGTATTATCACAACTTAATATTTAATTATTAATAGAAAAATATTTTTTTAAAAATTGGTCTGGTTAGTTTAGACAGGCCAATTTTTTATTTTGCATTTTTTTAATGTGACTGGAAATTTAGAAATCAAGGGTCATATATGCTATGATTTCAGTGTATATAAAATGCCAAGGAGGATTAAGAATGCTACAGATTTTTAATACATTGACTCGTAAAAAAGAAAAATTTGAGCCATTAAAACCAGGCGAAGTGAGTATGTATGTCTGTGGTCCAACGGTGTATAACTATATTCATATTGGAAATGCTAGAAGTGCAGTGGCATTTGATACGATTCGAAGATATTTTGAATACCGTGGATATAAAGTTAACTATGTTTCTAACTTTACAGATGTAGACGATAAAATGATTAATGCTGCTAAGGCAAATAACACAACTGTTAAAGCCATTGCTGATAAATATATTGCTGCTTTTAATGAAGATATGAAGGCCTTGAATGTATCCAAGGATATTATTCATCCTAGGGCTACTGAAAATATTCAAGAAATCATCGAGTTTGTCCGCGATTTGGAACAGGAAGGATATGCGTATAACGTTGATGGTAATGTGTATTATCGGGCAAGAAAATTTGCTTCATACGGAGCGTTAGCTCATATTAATGTTGACGAGCTTGAAGTTGGAGCCAGTAATCATGTTAATGATGAAGAATTCGCTCAAAAAGAAGATCCAATTGATTTTGCATTGTGGAAGAAATCAAAGGGCGATGAAATTGCTTGGGATTCTCCATGGGGGAAAGGGCCGGCCAGGTTGGCATATTGAATGTTCAGTTATGTCTACTAAGTACTTAGGAGATTCAATTGACATTCACGGTGGTGGTGAAGATTTAATCTTCCCCCATCATGAAAATGAGCGAGCACAGAGTGAGGCCAAGACTCATCAACACTTTGTCAAATATTGGATGCACAATGGCTTTGTTACGGTTGGTGCTGATAACGAAAAGATGAGTAAATCACTTGGTAACTTCATTACCGTTCATGATTTATTAAATGAATTAGATGGGTCGGTAATTAGACTGTTAATGTCGACAACTCATTATCGTCGCCCAATTCAATATAATGACGCTAGTATTCAAGAGGCTAAGAGTAATCTTAAAAAGCTTCAAAATGCGTATGAAAATCTTAATTATCGTTTAGATGATGCAACCGGCGGGAATGATCCGAAGATTGATCAAGAAATTCGTCAGGTTGTTGCTGAATTTATCGATAGTATGGATGATGATTTCAATGTTCAAAATGGAATTGCTACTGTGTATGAATTAGCTAAGCTAGCTAATAATTATGTACAAGGAAAAGACGTTCAAAAGGACACAATTAACCTATTCTTGAAGAACTTACAAGAACTATCTTTGATTTTTGGGGTTACTTTTCACAAAGCTGAACTAGATGATGCTGAAATTTTGGCATTGATTGATGAACGAAATCAAGCGCGAAAGAACAAGGATTTTATTCGGAGTGATGAAATCCGGGAAGAACTTACTCTAAAGGGAATCGTATTAGAAGATACTCCCCAAGGAACAAGGTATAGAAAGGAAAAGTAGAATTAATGACTGAAGACTTTTCTTCAATTAACGGGATCGCGTTAGCCTATATGGGAGACGCGGCCTACGAAGTTTATATTAGAGAACACTTAATCCAACAAGGACTAACTAAGCCTAATCGGCTACACCATATCGCAACCAACTATGTTTCGGCTAAGGCCCAAGCTGCCTTGATTAAACTTATGGAAGAGGATGACTTTCTTTCAGAAGATGAGTGGGAGTACTTTAAACGTGGCCGTAATTCTAAGAGTTACACGCATGCTAAAAATACGGATGTTGTGACTTACCGAATTTCAACTGGATTTGAAGCGGTTTGCGGTTTCTTATTTCTAAGTGGTCAAAGCGACAGAATGAAATCACTGGCAGAATACTGCATTAAACAAGTAGAAAGTGGGCGCATCCAACATGGTAACAACTGAAAATGAAAACGAAGATTTTATTATTGGTCGCCACCCAGTGATTTCTGCATTGAAGGGCGATAATCCGGTTAATAAGTTATTTATTCAAAGTGGGCTAAGTGATGACGAAAACGTCATTTCTGAAATTTTGAAATTAGCTAAGAAACGTAAACTGGTAGTTTCTCAAGTTCCTAAGCAGAAACTAGACCTACTATCAGACCGTCAAAATCATCAAGGAGTTGTGTTAGCAGTGGCAGCGTTTAAATACGCTTCAATTGATGATTTATTTGATCACTCTGAAGAAATCGGGGTGGCACCATTTTTTGTAATTCTAGATAATATTGAAGATCCTCATAATTTAGGATCGATTATCAGAACTGCTGATGCAGCCGGAGTTACTGGTGTTATTATTCCTAAACATCGGGCAGTTGGGTTAACATCCACGGTGGCTAAGACTTCTGCCGGCGCAATTGAACGAGTTCCTGTGGCCAGAGTTACCAATATTTCAAATGCAATTAAAGAATTAAAGGACCGGGGACTATGGATCTTCGGAACTGACGTTAGGGGAACTGATTATCGTCACTGGGATGCTAAGGGCCCCGTTGCGGTAATTATTGGTAATGAAGGTAAGGGAATATCACCACTGGTTAAGAAACAAGTTGATGAAATGCTAACAATCCCAATGGTTGGAGATATCCAAAGCTTGAATGCTAGTGTGGCTGCCAGTGTGTTGATTTATCAAGGATTTAATTCACGTAATCCTATTAGTGGAAACTAGGTGATTCTATGAAGGAAGAATTGCTGATTGTTGATGCTTATAACATGATTGGTAACTGGCCTCATTTGACAAAATTAAAGTTGGCTGATCGTTTGGAAGATGCAAGGGATGAGTTATTAAGTGAACTTGCTGAGTATAAGAAGTATCAAGACGTCAATATGATTGTGGTTTTTGATGCGATGTACGTTCCGGGAAATTCAAAGAGCTTTATTAATAAGTATGATATGGAAATTGTTTGGACCAGCAAGGATCAAACTGCCGATAGTTATATCGAAGCTTTGGCTAGAAAGAAACAGGATCGCTTTACTCAAGTGATCGTGGCAACTAGTGATCAAGCTGAACAGTGGACCATATTTGCTGCGGGAGCATTAAGAATTCCTGCTCGTGAGTTATTGGCAGATGTTCAGAGAACTAAAAAGGACGTTGAAATTGAGGCGCGAAAAATTACTGATCAATCATTAGTTGCTCGTCGGGGCAAATTGAAGCCTGAGCAATTAAGGGCGTTGGAACGTCTCAGGGATCGGCTTTCAAATGAAGGCCATTAATAAAATATTAGAATCTTAATATTAATAAATTGGTATATTTAAAATAATTAACGATAAACTTAAGTTCGCTTGTTCAGAAAAATATCTTTTTGTAATGTATGTTTGAAAAATACAAAGGGAGAAATTTTCATGAACAACTTAACAGAACAACAAAGGGTGATCGTAGCTTTAAATGGTAATGACGAAGTATTTGAAGAACTTTTCACTCAATACTATCCAGTTGCTAGAAAGGTTCAAAACAACTTCTTTATTTCTGGAATGGATAAAGATGATTGGGATCAAGAAGCCCGAATTATTTTATATAAAGCAATGCAAAAATTTAATCCTAGTATGCGAGTAAGCTTTGGAAGTTTCTATAGTCGCTCGTTGAAAAATCGGGCCATTGATTTAGTTCGGCTAAACAATGCACAAAAACGGGTTCCTGATAATCAATTAACGTCAATTGATGTTAATGAAACCTATTATTCTGATACAATGATGGATGATGCTTCAACATGTCCTGAAAGAACAACAATGTATTTGGAGAAATTTGAATGGGTGTTAAGCGAATGTTCTGATATGGAACGTGAAGCATTAATTAAAATGATTTCGCAACCTAATCAAAATCTCAAATTAGATCAAAGTCGGGCGTTAACAAATGCATTTGAGCGATGTCGTCGAAAATTTAGAAATGACTAAATTGACGATATTTGAATTGAATGCTATGATTGTTTTGCTTGTTAGGAGGTGCCAAAATGGCACAAAGAAAGGCTGCTCTAGCCTGTTCAGTTTGTGGTTCTCGTAATTACATGATTCCAGTGAACCCTAACCGTTCAGAGCGACTCGAGCTCAATAAATTCTGCAAACATTGCGGAAAGTACACGCTGCATAAAGAAACTCGTTAATTAAATTGTCGATTAAGTAGGGAGATTTAAATTTGAAATTAGTAAACTTTTTTAAATCAGTAGTTGCTGAAATGAAGGTTGTTACTTGGCCAAATGCTAAGCAAACCAAAGATGACACCAGTACTGTTGTTGGTACAGCAATTATCATGGCGATTTTCTTAGGGATTGTTGATTGGCTTGTTCAATACGGCTTGCAACTTTTAGCTAAGTAAATGTCGCATTATTATTAGATATTTGATATTATGTGTTTGAGGCCTGAATTCTTTCAGGTTTTTTTGTTTGTCGTAAATAATTACAGTGAGTTACTTAAAGGAGATTAAAACATTGGTTGAATCCGTAGAAAAAAGATGGTACGTGTTGCATACGTATTCTGGTTATGAAAATAAAGTCAAGTTAAACCTTGATAGTCGTAAAGACTCAATGGGAATGGCTGATTACATCTTTCGAGTAGTTGTTCCTGAAACTGAAGAACATGAAGTTAAAGATGGTAAAGACAAGGTTAAGATGGATAAAACTTTTCCAGGTTATGTATTGGTTGAAATGGTTATGACTGATCAAGCTTGGTATGTTGTTCGAAATACTCCAGGGGTTACGGGATTCGTTGGATCTCACGGTCAAGGTAGTAAACCAACACCATTATTAGACGACGAAGTAAGCTTAGTGCTAAAACGCCTAGGGATGAGTACTCGTCATGAAGAGCTGGATGTTAATATTGGTGACACTGTTAAAATTATTGATGGCGCCTTTACTGGTTTAGATGGTAAGGTTACTGAAATCGATAACGAAAAGATGAGATTAAAAGTAAATATCGATATGTTCGGTCGAGAAACTAGTACTGAATTAGAATTTGACCAAGTGGATACTGAAATCTAATAATTCAAATCAGGTGACATTATGAAATTAATGTTGGAATCAGGAATCATTTTGATTGTTTTAGGGATAATTATCGGTTTAGTTTGGGGATATATTCATGCAGGTAAGGTCTTATATGCAGAAAATGAGGTTGGGCACGAAAATGACTATAATGATGTGCCAACTTTATTTATCCCTGGCTTTTTTGGCAGTCGATTTTCATTTGGTAGTTTGCTTGGCCGATTAGTTACCAATTTTCGGGCAAATAAATCAATGGTCATTGTGGTTAAACGAGATGGTTCATTAAAAGTTATTGGTGAACTAAAACAATCTCGACCTTTGGTTCAGATACTATTTAGTAATAAGTCTGTTCGGGTAAGCGAACAAACGAATGCAATCATTCGAATTGTTAATTTGCTTCATACTAATTATGAGATTGATCGGGTTAACCTAGTCGGTCATTCTATGGGTTCGATTTCAGTGCTTTGGTCAGCAGTTAATATGGGAGAACAGACTGATGTTGTGATTAATAAAATTGTCACCATTGCAGGCCCATTTAATGACATTGAAGTTGCGACTAATGCTCATGGTATCGAACAGACAGAATTGACTAAAGACGGCCCGGTTAGCCAGAGTAAGGTATACCAAGTCTTATCCCAAACAGTTAAAAAATTACCCGCAAATACTGAAATTTTAAATATTGGTGGTGTTTCTGATTCTAGGAACAATAGTGATGGATCAGTTTCTATCAATAGTGTTCGCTCACTTAGGTTTATCGTGAACCAGATTACTAGAAGATATCAAGAATTAATTGTTACCGGTAAAAATGCCAGTCACCGATTACTGCATGAGAATCGACAGGTGGATAAATCGATTGCAATTTTTCTATGGGATTCTTAAAAATTGGTTGTCGATAAGTCAAATTTGTTGTATACTATCCAAGTATGTTTATGCATACAAAACGTGGGAGGAGAAATTTATATCTCCATTAACCACACACGGACTTAAGGAGGTTATGTCTCGTGGCAAAGAAAGTAGCAAACGTTGTTAAATTGCAAATTCCTGCGGGCAAAGCAACACCCGCTCCTCCTGTTGGTCCTGCTTTAGGACAAGCAGGTATCAACATCATGGGCTTTACAAAGGAATTTAACGCAAGAACTGCTGATCAAGCAGGAATGATTATTCCAGTTGTAATTACTGTGTACGAAGATCGTTCATTCGACTTCATCACAAAGACTCCACCTGCTGCTGTTTTACTCAAGAAAGCTGCTGGTGTTCAAAAGGGTTCCGGCGAACCAAATGTTAACAAGGTTGCTAGTGTAACTAAAGACCAAGTTAAAGAAATTGCCGAAACTAAAATGCAAGACCTAAACGCAGCTGACGTCGAAGCAGCAATGCGAATTATTGAAGGTACTGCTCGTAGTATGGGATTCACTGTCGAAGGATAGTCTATTTCATTTAAGAGGATTATTTTCAATTATGCGTTGCTTGCGCGTCGCGTGGGAGGTTAATCCGTTATAACCACAAAGCTAGGAGGAAAACACACATGGCTCGTAATAGAGGTAAAAACTATAAGGCAGCTTTAGAACAAGTCGACCAAGAAAAGGCTTATTCAGTTGATGAAGCTGTTGAATTAGTAAAGAAAATTGATTTTGCAAAATTTGATGCAACTGTTGAAGTTGTCTTCAATTTAAATGTTGATACTAAGCAAGCTGATCAACAATTACGTGGTGCCGTTGTTTTACCAAACGGAACAGGTAAAGATCAAACTGTCGTTGTATTTGCAAAGGGTGATAAGGCTAAAGAAGCCGAAGCAGCCGGTGCAGACTTCGTTGGTGAAGCTGACTTAGTTGAAAAGATTCAAGGCGGATGGTTAGACTTTGATGTTGCCATCGCTACTCCAGATATGATGGCTCAAGTTGGTCGTCTTGGACGTGCTCTTGGACCTAAAGGTTTAATGCCTAACCCTAAGACTGGAACAGTTACTATGGATGTTGCTAAAGCCGTTGAAGAATCAAAAGGTGGTAAGGTAACTTATAGAACTGACCGTGACGGTAACGTTGCTGTTCCAGTCGGTAAGGTATCATTTGACGCAGATAAACTTATTGGTAACATTAAGACCATCGAAGAAGTTGTTGTACGTGCGCGTCCAGCATCCGTTCGTGGTACTTACGTAACCAACGTATCTGTTTCATCAACATTTGGCCCTGGTGTCAAGGTTGATATTGAATCATTCTAAAGATGATTAATTAAAATCCCTATTTGACGATTATCGTCGCCTATGGTATATTACTATTTGTCGTAAATATACGCGCCTAAGACTCAGGTGGCCTTGTGCCTTAATATCCTGCCGAGGAATAATCTTTTCCTATGTCTAGGTGGGCATAGGGATTTTTTTAAAGTCCCGACCAAATAAACTGGGAGGTGAAAATTCGTGAGTGAACAAAATATTGCTGCTAAAGCAAAACAAGTTGAAGAAATTGTTGAAAATATGAACAATGCATCTTCAATGGTAGTTGTTGACTATCGTGGCTTGACTGTTGAAGAAGTAACTGATTTACGTAAGCAATTACGTGATAATGGTGTTAAAATGGTCGTTCTTAAGAACAAATTATTGCAACGTGCCGCTGAACAAGTTGGCTTGGATGATTTGAAGAACGTCTTTAACGGACCTACAGCTGTTGCTTTTGCTTCAGATGATGCTGTTGCTGGTCCTAAGATCTTGCACAGTTTCGCTAAAGATCACAACGCCCTTGAACTTAAGGGTGGTGTTATCGACGGTAAGGTTGCATCTATTGATGAAATTAATCAATTCGCTACATTGCCTAGTCGTGAAGAATTATTGGCTACTCTTGCCAACATTCTTCAAGCACCAGTTCGTAACGTTGCATATGCTGTTAAGGCAGTTGCAGATAGCAAGGATTCAGATGACGGCGACGCCGCATAAACTTAAAATACTTACTATAGAAGTATAATGGAGGAAAATATAATGGCTTTCGATAAAGACAATATTATTGATCAAATTAAAGATGCTTCAATCACTGATTTAAACGATTTAGTTTCAGCTATTGAAGAAGAATTTGGTGTTTCAGCTGCTGCTCCAGTTGCAGCTGCAGGTGCCGCTGGTGGCGATGCTGCTGCTAAAGATTCATACGATGTTGAATTAACTGAATCAGGTGACCAAAAAGTTAAAGCTATCAAGGTTGTTCGTGAAATCACTGGCCTTGGTTTGAAGGATGCTAAGGGTCTTGTTGATGATGTACCATCAATCATCAAAGAAGGTCTTTCAGAAGACGAAGCTAACGACGTTAAAGCTAAGCTTGAAGAAGTTGGTGGAGTTGTAACTCTTAAGTAGTCTTATTACTTTGAGTTCGACTTTAAAAGGATTATATCGAAAATCGATATAATCCCTTTTTATTTATCATTTAATTGAAGGTTAAGATAATTGTTCGAGTACTGATTTACTGGCATAATTAGTACATAATAAATTATTGGAGGTGTGAAATGTTAAAAAGAGTTTGGTCATTTATAGATAAACGAATGGCGTTGTTTAAAATTATCTTTGTTTTTTCAGTCTTGATTTTCGTCATTCGTGAATCGGCCAGAGTTTTTCGAGAAGTTAGTGGCGATCAGCTAAGAAAAGTCGTTGCTAATCAGTCGCAAGAGTCGTTGCTAATTTTTGTTGATTTTTGGATTTATTGCTATCTTGCCGATGATGATTTATGATTTTTCGATTATCAAATTTTTGCCTGGGAAATTTAAGAAATCATATGTAGTTAAAAGTGGATGGGTGGTTAACACATTTACTAATTTACTCGGATTTGGTGGCTTACTGGGTGCTAGTCTGCGAGCTCATTTCTATGGCCGAAATGCTACCAGAAAACAAGTCGTATATGCTATTTCAAAAGTCGCGTTATTTTTGATTTCAGGACTATCAATTTTGTCCTTGGTTTCATTGATATTGATGTTTGGTTTTGGGATAGGTAATCAATTTATTCGTTATTGGTATTGGCTGGCTGGTGGTGCCCTTTATTTTCCAGTCATGTTTTTATTTACTAGGTTAAATCATTCTTCATTCTTTGATGATTTAAAAGTTAAAGATGAAACTATTATGACTTCCGGTTCAATTTTAGAGTGGGGTAGTGCGTTGGGATTCTTCTTATTGGTTGGTTATATGATGGGAATTAATGCCAACTTTGCGGCAATTATTCCAATCTTTGTTGTAGCTAACGTTGCTGGGGTAGTTTCGATGATTCCTGGAGGTCTGGGTTCATTTGATGTATTTATGATTTTAGGTTTAGGAATGGTCGGGGTTGGTAAGAGCGATGCCATTGTGTGGATTTTATTATACCGACTTTTTTATTTATTTATTACCATTTTTATTAGGAGTTGGCCTTTTTATTCACGATACCGGTAGTAAAATTAATCATTATTTAAATGGATTGCCTAAGCTGGTTATCCAAAGAGGAGCCCAAATCTTACTAACCGGGTTTATGTATTTTTCAGGAATCATGATGTTATTGTTTGCAACCATTCCTGACTTAGTGGTTGAAAATAAAATTTATTTACATTTATTTCCATACACTATTTTTTTCTTAAGCCATGTATTAAACATTATTGTTGCCTTTTTATTAATTGGCTTGGCAGTGGAATATGGTCACTAAATAAACGAGCTTTTGTCCCAACCGTAATTGTGCTTGTCCTTTCAATTATCAATACCTTCTTTAATGAGGCATTCACATGGCGCATGATTGTGATGCTAGTCGTGGTGCTAGGACTATTGATGTTGTCTAAGGGCGTTTTGTATCGTGAAAGAATGACCAATTCATGGGGGAAAAACGCATTTAATTTGACAATCTTTTTTGTTACCTTTCTAGCTTACGTAATAATTGGCGTTATTACTCATCGTGGTGGAGTACATTCATTTAATATGCCTAGCTTTTCCACGGGGGTCACCTGGTTAGTTGGATTAATTGGTTTAGTTATCGCGTTATTAGTTCTAATTAGTGTTAATGCATATCTAACTGGCAGGAAGCCCGCTTGGCTTAATTTACCATTTGACGGCCCAAGAATTCAAGCAATTATTGATGAATATGGTGGTAATGAGGTCAGCCAATTGGCTTTTCTGAAAGATAAGACGATTTTTTATTATCAAGAAAATGGTGATGATCAAGTTTTCTTCATGTTTAGAGCGGTTGCTGATAAATTAGTCGTAATGGGTGAACCGGTTGGTAACCCAGATAAGTTTAGTGAAGCGATCGATTACTTCATGGTTCAAGCCGATCAACAAGGATATCGGTTAGTATTTTACGAAATTAACGAAGAAATGACGATGCTACTGCATGAAAAAGGATTCGATTTTATTAAGACTGGGGAAACCGGTCTGGTTGACGTGCAAAACTTTACTTTAGCTGGTAAACGTCATCGGGGTGAACGGGCACTGATGAACAAGTTTGACCGTGATAATTACTCATTTGAAATTCTCAAGCCACCATTTTCTTCAGAATTCATTCAGACTCTACGTGAAATTTCTAATGAATGGCTCGATGGTAAGGAAGAAAAAGGTTTCTCACTAGGATTCTTTGATGAATATTATCTAAATCAAGCCCCAATTGCGGTGATGAAATCACCTGAAGGAAAAATTGTCGCCTTTGCCAATATTATGAGTAGTGGTAACTCTTCGGTAACTTCGATTGATTTGATGAGATCTAGTGCTGATGCTCCTTCAGGAATTATGGATGGTATTTTCGTTAATCTCTATAATCAAGCTAAGGATGATGGCTACCAATTCTTCGATTTGGGAATGTCACCACTTTCAAATGTCGGGACGTCGAAATTTAGTTTCTTTGAAGAACGAATTGTTCATATTATTTATGAGTACGGGGCTAATCTGTATAGCTTTGAAGGTCTTCGCTCATATAAAGATAAGTATGTCGATAAGTGGACACCAAAGTATATCTCGTATTTCAAGGGATCTTCATTAGCGTTTGCGACAATGCAAGTATTTACAATTGTTAACCGTCGCGTTGATAAGCAACGACGATTCAAACTAATTAAGTTCTTATCGTTTATCGATGAAAAATAAAAACATAGTAAAAAGATTAAATGGCTAATAACTATTTAATCTTTTTTACTATGTTTTACTATTGGATTGTCGGATAATTAATTTGAATGATAATGAGTGTCTTTTAAAATATGTAAACACTTACATCCTTTCGATTTCAGCGTTTCTGTGTACGGAAACCCTCACAATCAATACTATGATATTGACACCTGTGAGTAAAAGTAGTAAGTTTTAGATAGTAAAATTTAGTAAAATAAAAAAGGGTGAAAAATATGATTAATGATGATGCTAAAAGCAAGTTCCAAGAATTATACGGAAATGATTCGACAAGACTCTTCTTTTCACCAGGAAGAATCAACTTAATTGGTGAACATACTGATTACAATGGTGGGAACGTCTTTCCATGTGCAATCAGTTTAGGAATTTATGCGGCCTACGCTGATAGAAATGATAATATTGTTCGTATGTATTCAATGAATGTTCCTGATCAAGGAATTGTTGAGTTTGCGTTAGATGATCTGGACTACGATAAGCAAATTAGCTGGGCAAATTATCCTAAGGGAATGATTGCAGAGATCATTAATCATGGTAATCAATTAAGCCATGGATTTGATATTGTGCTTAACGGTAATTTACCTGATGGAGCTGGTCTATCTTCATCGGCTGCGATTGAATTATTGACGGCAGAAATTGTCAATGATGTATTTGAACTTGGCATTGACCAACAGGAATTAGTTGAGTATGGTAAATTAGTTGAAAATAACTTTATTGGTGTTAATTCTGGAATCATGGATCAATTTGCGATTGGAATGGGTAAAAAGGACAAGGCAATCTTGCTGGACACTAACACTATGAAATTTGAATATGTGCCAGTGGAACTTGGTAATCGAGTTATTGTGATTATGAATACTAAGAAGCATCGTGAATTACAGGATTCTAAATATAATGAACGTCGTTCAGAATGTGAAGAAGCTTTAAAACGGCTTCAAACCGCTCTTGACATAAAATCACTTGGTGATCTTGATGAATCTGCATTTGACCAGCACAGTTATTTAATTAATGATGACACGTTGATTCGTCGGGCCCGTCATGCAGTGTTCGAAAATCAACGTACATTACAGGCTAAGTCAGCCTTGATCAATGGTGATTTAAAAACATTTGGTCACTTAGTGAATGCGTCTCATATTTCATTACACTATGACTATGACGTTACCGGAAAAGAACTAGATACATTAGCCGAGACGGCTTGGAAGCAACCGGGTGTGATTGGTGCCAGAATGACTGGAGCCGGATTTGGTGGCTGTGCGATTGCCATCGTGGATAAGGATAAGGTTGATGACTTCATAAAGAATGTCGGGGATACTTACGAACAAAAGATAGGCCATCCAGGCGAGTTTTACATTGCTGAAATCTCAGATGGTCCAAGAGAAATTAAATAATTTTTTGGGGGGTATTAACAAATGGCTGTATTAGTATTAGGTGGCGCAGGCTACATCGGTTCTCACGCAGTTGATCGGTTAATTATGAATGGCTACGATGTGGTGGTTGTTGATAATTTAGTGACAGGTCACGTAGCTGCTATTAATGATCAAGCAAAATTTTATCAAGGTGATGTCCGTGATAAGGACTTTTTAAACGATGTGTTTAGTAAAGAAGATATTGAAGGTGTAATTCACTTTGCCGCTTTCTCAATCGTACCAGAATCAATGGAGAAACCATTAAAGTACTTTGATAATAATACTGGTGGCATGATTACTTTATTGGAAGTAATGCATGAACATAACGTTAAATTTATTGTCTTTTCATCGACTGCAGCGACTTATGGTGAACCAAAACAAATTCCAATTAAAGAAACTGATCCCCAGGTGCCAACTAATCCCTATGGTGAAAGTAAGCTAGCAATGGAAAAGATTATGCACTGGAGTGATGTGGCTTATGGAATTAAATTTATTGCGCTTCGGTACTTCAATGTTGCTGGAGCTAAATCAGATGGGTCGATTGGTGAAGATCATAGTCCGGAAACTCACTTAGTGCCAATTATTCTTCAGGTAGCGGCAGGAGAACGTGATAAGTTAACAATTTTTGGTGACGATTATGATACTAAAGATGGGACTAATGTCCGTGACTATGTTCATGTTGTTGACTTAGCTGATGCGCATATTTTAGCGTTGGAATATCTCAAAGATGGTAATGACAGCCAAGCCTTTAATCTTGGTTCTTCAACCGGATTTTCGAATAAAGAAATGCTAGAAGCTGCTCGAGAGGTTACAGGAAAAGAAATTCCAGCAGAGATAGGCCCTCGTAGAGCGGGTGATCCAAGTACGCTAATTGCTTCTAGTGACAAGGCTCGAAGTATTTTAGGATGGGATCCTAAATTTGATGATGTTAAAGAAATTATCAAGACCGCTTGGAACTGGAAAGTCACACATCCAAACGGCTATAACGATAGGGAAGGAAAGTAATTCTGTGATGAAGACGGCAGTTGAGAAATTCGTTACATTAATTATTAATTCTGATTCACCTTATTCTGAAATTGATCGCATTTATGTTACTAATTTAATTTTTAGATTAATTGGTGATGGTCAAGGAAATGAAACTGAGGATGAAGAACCAGTTGACTTAGCAAATGATTTAGTAGAGCTGGCAATTACGCGTGGTAAAGTTGAAGATTCAATTACTGCTCGAGAAATTCTCGAAGATCAGTTAATGGATTTGCTTACGCCAATTCCTTCAACGGTGAATGCCACTTTTTGGAATAAATATAATGTCAATCCAGAGGCAGCAACTGATTACTTTTATCAGTTGAGTCAAACAAATGATTATATTAAAACTAGAGCAATTGCTAAAAACATCTCTTATGAAACTAAAACTCAATATGGCAACCTAGAAATTACGGTCAATTTATCAAAGCCAGAAAAGGATCCTAAGGCAATTGCAGCTGCAGGTAAGGTAAAGAGCAATTCGTATCCTGTCGGTCCCTTAGCAATCGAGAATGAAGGTTATTTGGGGAGATTAGGTTATGCTGCTAGAAGTAATCACCGTGTTATTAGAATGATGATTAATGGTCAGCCATGGGGATTTCAGTATTCACCATATGCATACTTTGGCGAACATGCAATTTTTCTAAATCAAAAACATGTACCAATGACAATTAATATGCAGACTTTTGGCAATTTAGCCGATATTATTCATCAATTCCCACATTACTTTGTTGGAAGTAACGCAGATCTACCAATTGTTGGTGGATCATTATTAGCTCAAGATCACTACCAAGGTGGCCGTCACACATTTCCAATGATGAAGGCTGCTATCGATCGTAAGGTTGACTTTGGAATTGATGGCCTGGACGCGGGAATCGTTAAATGGCCAATGTCAACAATTAGATTAGCTAGCTCAGATGCAACCAAAGTCATTACGGCTGCTAACAATATTTTTCGAGTTGGAAAGAATATTCTGATGAATCGGTTGATATCCGTGCATATACCAATGGGACTAGACATCATACAGTTACGCCGATTGCTAGAATGGACGGAGATAAGTTTGTGATGGATATTGTGTTGCGAGATAACCAAACTTCAGATGAATATCCTGATGGTATTTTCCATCCTCACAATGATGTTCAACATATCAAAAAGGAAAACATTGGGCTGATTGAAGTTATGGGAAGAGCAATTTTACCGGCTAGGTTGAAGATGGAAATGAAGGAAGTTGAAAAATACTTACTGGGCAAATCTAACAAAATTGCAGATTATCATAAGTCATGGGCAGATGATATTGCTGCTAATAACTCAATTAATTCTGAAAACGTTGAAACGATTGTTAATCATGAAGTCGGTTTAGTATTTTCAAGAGTGCTTGAGGATGCTGGGGTTTACAAATGGGATGATCAGGGGCAAGCTGCCTTTAATAAATTCGTCTCACAAATCTAATATTTTGATGATAATACACTGGGAAAGTCATTTTCTTGGTGTATTTTTGATAAAATTAGGGAAATAAGATTAACGAAAGTAGGATAACACCATGAAGATAATTGCCTATAATGTGCGTGATGACGAAATTCCGTTTATTAAAGCTTGGGGCGAACACAATGAAGTGGAAGTCGATTATTCAATTGATACGCTTAATTCTGAAACGCTTAAGCAAGCGCAAGGATATGACGGAATCTCTTGCTTGCAAACAATTCCATATGATGAGGAATTGTTTGCTGAGATGAAAAAAATGGGAATTACAATGTTGTCTTTAAGAAACGTGGGATTGGATAACGTTGATTTAGTTGCGGCTAAAAAGTATGGGATTGTTGTAACCAATGTTCCTGATTATAGTCCAGCAAGTATCGCTGAATTTGCAGTAACCTTGGCCTTAGCTGTTAATCGTAAAGTTGGTTACATGTATTATCAACTGCATGAATTAGGTGAATTTCACTTTTCAGCTGATTTTATGGGTAAATTAATTAGTAATCAAACAGTTGGGGTGGTCGGAACCGGAAGAATTGGTAAGGAAGCAATCAGAATGTTTACGGGTTTAGGTGCAAAAGTGATTGCTTACAGTAAGTCGCATTTAACTGATTCAGAACTTAATTTCACTTATGTAGATAATTTAGAAGACGTTATGGATCAAGCAGATATCATTGATTTACACATTCCTGGGGTCCCAGAAAATGAGCATTTGTTTGATGAAGCCGCTTTTAAACGGATGAAGTCATCAGCTATTCTAATCAATACTGCTAGGGGTTCAATCGTCGATACTACAGCACTAATTGCCGCCTTAGAGCGTGGTGAAATTGCAGGGGCCGGGATTGATACGCTCGAAGATGAGTCCGCAGATCTCCAAAATTCACGGTCTACTGCACAAGTAACAGATCATAATGTATTGGCACTATCTAAGATGCCAAATGTAATCGTGACGCCACATTCTGCATTTCATACTGATGAAGCGGTTATGAATATGGTAAATATTTCATTTAATAATTTAATGCAAAAATTAATAGGTTCAGAAGTTAATAATTTGGCTAAATAAAAATCGTGTTGAGAACTTCTCAACAGATTTTTTATGTTTTACTTTTTAGATATCATAATCGCTATCATTCATCGCCTCGACATTTCCAAGTAGGTAACCATTACCAACTTGAGAGAAGAAATCGTGATTAGCAGTAGATGTTGAAATTCCGTTCATAACAACAGGATTAACATCAGCAGCGGTATCAGGAAATAGTGGATCTTGACCAAGGTTCATTAAGGCCTTGTTAGCATTGTATCGAATGAATGTTAAAACTTCATCCGTCCAGCCAGTCTGGTCATATAAGATATGGGTGTAATTTTCTTCATTTGAATATAATTCGTATAGGAAATTGTACATCCAATCTTTTAGTTCTTGTTGCTTAGCTTCAGGTAATTGATTAAAACTAACTTGGAATTTATAACCAATATAAGTTCCATGAACTGATTCATCTCTTAGGATTAACTTAATAATCTCAGCAACGTTAGCTAATTTATTGTGTCCCAAGTAGTAAAGTGGGGTATAGAATCCAGAATAGAATAAGAAAGTCTCTAGGAACACGCTGGCGATTTTCTTTTTAAGTGGATCAGATTCATTAGTGTACAAGGATTCAATCTTTAGTGCCTTGTTTTGGAGGAATTCTTCACTATCACTCCAGTCAAAAATCTCATCAATTTCTTCTGGGGTGTTTAAAGTAGAAAAGATTGAAGAGTAACTCTTAGCATGGACAGATTCCATGAATTGAATATTATTCAACACAGCGGTCTCATGCATTGTTTTAACGTCTTTTCTTAATGATGCCATTCCTTCTTGAGATTGTAGTGTATCAAGTAAGGTTAGCCCACCAAAAACGTGACCAACGACCCATTTATGATCGTCGTCTAGTTCGCGCCAGTCTGAGAGGTCATTAGATAGCGGAATTCGGGTATCCAGCCAAAATTGTTCGGTTAGTTTTTCCCAAGTAGCTTTATCGATTTGATCATCAATTGCATTCCAATTGATTGCATTGTAGTTTTCAGTCATCAGATTATCCCTTCTAAATTACACAACTTTCACATTCGTTTGAACCGACTTCTTGTTGGTCATCGGTAAATGTTCGAATGTAATAGATAGATTTAATGCCTTTTTTATGAGCGTAGTTTCTTAAAATATTTAAGTCACGAGTAGTCATCTTATCTGTTCGACCGTTTTTCCAGTCATAAATGCCAGCGGGAATGGTTGAACGCATGAACAGGGTTAAGCTCATACCTTGGTCAACGTGTTCTTGAGCAGCGGCATAGATATCAATCACTTTTCTCATATCCATATCATACGCTGATTTGTAGTAAGGCATTGTATCATTAGATAGATATGGAGCTGGATAGTAGATTTTACCAATCTTTGATTCTTGACGTTCTTCAATGCGATTGATGATTGGGTGCAAGCTAGCAGTAGTATCATTAATGTAAGAAATTGAACCGTTTGGAGCAACTGCCATTCGATTTTGATGGTAGAGGCCATCTTGCATTACGGCTTCTTTAAGGACTTGCCAATCTTCTTTAGTAGGAACTGGAATATTGGTAAACAACTTGGTTACAGTATCTGATTTTGGAGTAAAATCTTCTGATAAATATTTATCAAAGTAAGTTCCATCAGCATATTTTACTTTTTTCGAAGCCGACGAATGTTTGATTACGTTCTTTAGCAATTTCATTAGATGCCTTCAAACTCCAGTAATTAAGTAGCATGAAGTACGTGCTAGTGAATTCGATTGATTCAGGCGAACCATATTCCATGTGGTTTTTGGCGAGAAAACTGTGAAGTCCCATCGCACCTAAGCCAATTGAATGAGATTCGTTATTACCTTTTTGAATTGAAGGGACAACATCAATGTTAGAGTTATCAGTAATGAAGGTTAACGCTCTAACCATGGTTTCGACAGAATGACCAAAATCACTAGTTTGCATTAAGTTATTAATGTTAGTTGAACCCAAGTTACATGAAATATCTTTACCAAGGGTACTGTACTGCTGCTGATTATCAACAGTTGAAGGTGTTTGGACCTGAAGAATTTCAGAACATAGATTGCTCATGGTGATTTGACCATCAATCGGGTTAACACGGTTGGCAGTATCAATGTTAATCACATAAGGATATCCTGATTCCTGTTGAAGTTTACTAATTTCGGTTTCAAGATCACGAGCCTTAAGCTTCTTCTTAGAAATCTTGTCATTAGCAACTAAATTGTCATACTCGGTAGTGATGTCAACGTATGCGAAGGGTTTGCCATATTCACGTTCAACATCGTAGGGGCTAAATAAGTACATATCTTCATCATTTTTGATTAAATCATAGAATTTGTCAGGAACAATTACGCCAAGTGAAAGGGTCTTAAGTCTAATTTTTTCGTCGGCATTTTCTTTTTTAGCAGCTAAGAAATCAATAATGTCAGGATGAAAGACACTTAGGTATACAACTCCAGCTCCTTGACGTTGACCAAGTTGGTTGGAGTATGAAAAACTGTCCTCTAGTAATTTCATAACCGGAACAACTCCAGAAGCCGCTCCTTCAATATGCTTAATTGGGGCGCCAGCTTCACGAAGATTAGTTAAATTAATTCCGACTCCGCCACCAATTCGTGAAAGTTGAAGGGCAGAATTAATGGTCCGGCCAATGGTGTTCATATCATCAGTACTTTGAATTAAGAAACAAGAAACAAATTCTCCTCGATTCTCTCGACCAGCATTTAAAAAACTAGGGGTTGCTGGTTGGTAACGTTGATGAATAATTTCATCAGCTAAGTCCATCGCCAATTGTTCATCACCATCTGCAAAGAAGAGGGCATTAGCAGCTACTCGATCAGTAAAGGTTTCCAAGTATGCATCGTTATCATTAGTCTTTAAAGCGTACTGGGCATAAAATTTGTATGCAGCCATGAATGATTTAAATTGGAAATGTTGTTGATTTAAATAACTATATAATTTTTCAATGAATGTAAAGTCATACTTATTAATGAAATCTTGTTCATAATAATTATTATTAATTAAATAGTTAAACCGTTCTCTTAATGAATCAAACTTCACTAAATTCGGTTCAACGTTTTCTTTGATGAAGGCGTCGAGCGCTTCTTTATCTTTATTTAGTGGGATTTGACCATCAACGGGAATGTTAATTTGATTGTTTAAATCGAAGTATGAAACATCCTGCAAATTGTGTAAGGACATGCTATAAACCACTCTTTCTTTGAATTTTGAATAATAAAATAGCGGGCTTGAATGTTGCCCGCTTTGATGACTTGATGTGTTAAAATGGACGAAGGCTAATTAGCGATTGACTGAAGTTGATCAGGTCGAAAACCACTAAAAGCTTGCTGACCATCAATATCAACAACCGGAACTGCCATAAAACCACGTTGTTTTAAGTAGTCAACGTATTCTGGTTGTTCATTAATGTTGTGTTCTTCAAAGAGATATTGTGTTCTGTAAGGTAACGCTTAGTCATCTTACATTGCATGCAGTTGTTTTTTGAATATACCGTAATTTTTGCCATTATATACACCTTCCTAATGGAACTAAATCCTTTGTTCTACGATTTATAGTTTACACTAACGAATCGGAAAATCAAAGCTAAAGCACAAGATATTGTGATGATTTTTTTGAATAATACTAAATATAGGCATTTGTAGGCGTTAACGACGGCCATTAATTTTTAAGGAGTTTTAAGATGACAGAAAATCAATTTTACTATTCAGAACATCCAGATGTGGTTTCTGATCCACAAAAATGGAACTTTACGTTGTTAGGAAATAACATATTGTTCACTTCAGACAACGGTGTGTTTTCAAAGAAAACCGTTGACTATGGAAGTCGGGTTTTAATTGATAATGTTGATTATGATATTATCCCCCAAGGTAACATTCTGGATTTGGGATGTGGATATGGTCCAATAGGGTTAGCGATAGCTAAAAAATATTCACAACGCCATGTTGACATGGTCGATGTAAATGAAATTGCCTTAGGTCTAGCACGACAAAATGCTGAGAGTAACAGTATCGAAAATGTAACAATTTTTGCTAGTGATGTTTATCAAAATGTGAGTGATAAATATGCGGCCGTTATTACTAATCCACCGGTTAGAGCTGGTAAAAATGTTGTTGACCGAATGATTGCGGAGGCTAAAGTGCACTTGCTTAATGAAGGAACTTTAACCATTGTGTTACAAAAAAAGCAAGGGGCTCCTTCAGCGAAGAAGCTTATGGAAGCAACCTTTGGTAATGCAGATATTCTGAAGCGTGATAAGGGTTATTACATCATTCAAAGTATTAATGAAGGGTAAATGAATTTGGAATCTGAACAAACTTATTTTATGCAACAGGCACTATTAGAAGCGAAGAAGGCTTATTTAATTAATGAGGTTCCAATTGGAGCTGTGGTTGTTCACGAAGGTGAAATTGTTGGCCGTGGGCATAATTTACGAGAGTGGTTAGAAGATGCTACGGTACATGCTGAGGTTGTGGCAATTCAAGAAGCTTGCCGAACCCTGAATAGCTGGCGATTGGTTGACTGTGATTTATATGTGACGATTGAACCTTGTTTAATGTGTTCGGGTGCTATTATCAATTCACGAATTGGCCGAGTGTACTACGGGGCTCCTGATCCTAAAGCTGGTGCGGTGACATCGCTATACCAAACATTGACTGATCAACGGTTGAATCACCAAGTGGAGGTGGTTTCAGGATTGTTTGCTGAAGAATCAGCTACACTAATGAAGAACTTCTTTAAGGCTGCCAGAAAAAAACGAAAAATTGAAAAAATAAGCTGGTATTTTTGTTCATAATTTGTTATGATAATTATTGCCGTAAGGCCTTGAGACAAAGGTTGACTTACGAATTGTGTCAGGTCCGGAAGGAAGCAGCACTAAGTATTTTCGATCTTGTGTCTCTCGTTTATAGAAATTTAACTCCTGACAGATTTGTCAGGAGATTTTTTTACGATTAATTGAGAATGTCTTGATTGGAAAGTTCTAAGCATTCATACTATAATTGTTTAGACGTGAACCAATATTTCGGGAGGAAAAACGATGAGTTATCAAGCTCTTTACCGGGTATGGCGACCACAACGATTTGGTGATCTAGTTGGTCAAGAAATCATTACTCAAACATTAAAAAATGCTTTAATTACTGGTCAAACGAGCCATGCTTATCTGTTTACTGGCCCTCGAGGAACTGGTAAGACATCTGCTGCAAAATTTTGCTAAAGCTGTAAATTGCCATTATTTAAAAGATGGTGAACCTTGCAATGAATGTGAAACCTGTAAGGCAATTACGGATGGCAGTCTAAACGATGTAATTGAAATCGATGCTGCCTCAAATAATGGAGTTGAAGAAATTCGCGACATTCGCGACAAAGCAAAATATGCACCAACTATTGCAGATTATAAAGTATATATTATCGATGAAGTCCATATGTTATCAACGGGGGCCTTTAATGCGTTGCTAAAGACGCTGGAAGAGCCACCGGCTAATGTAATCTTCATTTTGGCAACAACAGAGCCTCATAAAATACCAGCCACCATTATTTCACGAACTCAACGTTTCGACTTTAAGCGAATTAAGCCTAAGACGATTCTTGATCGAATGGAATACATTCTAAATCAGAAGGACGTTGAGTATGAGGAAAAAGCTTTAAGATTAATTGCAAAGTCTGCAGAAGGTGGGATGCGGGATGCTTTATCGATCTTAGACCAAGCGATGTCATACGGAGATAATCAGATCACTTATGATAATGCCTTATTAGTTACTGGTAGCGTTAAAAATAATCTGTTACTGGATTATTTAGACCAAGTGATTGATGGTCAAACTAAGGCAGCATTGGAAACCATTCAAGCTATTTTGGATGATGGTAAGGATCCAAAACGATTTGTTGAAGATTTAACCAGTACGTGTCAGGATTTGTTGTTGTATAAACAGGATACTGAAATGGTTGAGGAACTTGAACTAGGAATCGTTGATGATAAGTTTAAGCACCTTAGTGAGGTAATTAGTGACCAACAAATTTACGGAATTGTTGAAGCTTTAAATGATGTGTTAAACGCTCTTCGATTTACAACTAATCAAGACGTTTACTTAGAAGTCTTGACAGTTAAATTGACTCATTTGCCAATGCAAAGCACTAATAGTGAAGCATCAGTAGTAAATAATAATGTGAATACGCCTGAGTATCAGGATTTATTTGATACAATTCAGTCACTTCAAAATCAAGTTAAAGACTTAACTAAAAAAGTAAATCAACAGCCAATCCAAGGTAGCACTCCTGAACCAGTTCATGAGACCAAGCGTAGTAATACAACCACAGGAACTAAGAAATCGGTTGACGCAAAAATTGAATTAGCCAAAATTTATCCAATTCTAGATAGTGCTACTAGAAATAAATTGAATCAATTTAAGCAGGTTTGGCCTGATTTGATGGATTCACTATCGGTCACTCAACGAGCAGTAATGCACGTGTCAACGCCGGTTGCCGCTGGGGATGACGGGGTAATTGTTTCCTTTGAATATCCGTTCTTATTTCAAAAAGCGCAATCAGATGCAGATTTAAAGGATGCCCTTGAAAATGGTCTTGATCGAATTGTAGGTCAAGTACCTCAAATTGTGTTTGTTCCAGAAAGTCAGTGGCCATCAATTAGAAGTGACTACTTATCGAAAAACGGTCACCCAGATGCTAGTGTTACTGAAAATTCTAAGCCCAAACCTACTAACAGCAGTGAAGGTGACGTGCAACAAGCTAATCCTGGTGAGCCGCCATTGCCACCAGAACCGTCGGATTCAGGAACCAACAATTCTGGTTTAACCGACCAATTACAAAATGAGAATCAACAACCGAATTTAGTTGTTCAAAAAGCTGAAGAATTGTTCGGCAATGAAATTGTTGATGTAAAAAATGATTAATTATTAATGGAGGATTCACACTATGATGAACGGTATGAACATGAACAAGATGATGAAACAAATGAAAAAGATGCAACAACAACTTGCTGACGAACAGGAAAATCTTAACCAACAAGAATTTGTTGGCCAAGCCCCAGATGAAATGGTAATTGCAACTTTTGATGGTAGTCGTAAGTTAAAGGATCTTCAAATTAAAAATGAAGCAATTGATCCCGAAGATCCAGAAATGCTCTCAGATTTAATAATCGCAGCAGTTAATGACGGTTTGGCAAAAGTTGAAAAAGAGACAGAACAAACAATGGGTAAGTACACTAAAGGTATTCCAGGACTTTAATAAAGAATCGAGTAAATAAACTATGCAATATCCTGAACCAATCGCTAAACTGATTGAGAGTTTTATGAAATTACCTGGTATTGGCGCTAAAACAGCGACTAGACTAGCGTTTTATGCCGTTGATATGAACAAACAGGACGTTATGGACTTCGCCTCGGCACTGAAATCAACAAAGGAAAATCTTAAGTATTGTTCAATTTGCGGTAATTTAACTGAAGAGGACCCTTGTGAGATTTGCCGAGATAAGTCGCGTGACCAAAGCACCATACTAGTGGTTGAACAACCTAAAGATGTGATGGTAATGGAACGAATCCAGCAATATCACGGCTTATACCATGTATTGAATGGTGTCTTGTCACCAATTGAGGGAATTGGTCCCGAAGATCTAAACGTTAGTTTGCTAATTAAACGACTACAAAAGAACGACGCAGTTAAGGAAGTTATTGTGGCTACGAATGCCACTCCTGAAGGTGAATCAACCGCGATGTACTTATCAAAGTTGATTAGTCCTTCTGGTATCAAAGTTACTCGATTAGCTCATGGTTTATCTATGGGAGCTGATATTGAGTATGCTGATGAGATGACTTTATTTAAAGCAGTTGAAGGTCGAACAGAGATTTGATTGGGAGTTGATCAAAATGTTTTTGGGCATAAGAAACGTAAGTTAAAAACTGATTATGATGGTGAGTTATTGGATTTAATCAATACTTTAAAAGAAAAGTGGGATTATGCTCAAAAACCCAAGATGCCATCGCAGATGCTGACAATGAGATTCGAGTTGAAACCGCATTAGCTAAGCAAAAATATTTTTATATTTATCATGAAGCACGACTGCGCAACGTTAAGAATGACCATATCCAGCCTTCAGTGATTAACGTTGATCACAGTTATGAACATTATGATTAACTATTAAGAGTAGTTGTGATATTTAAACATCAGACAACTACTCTTTTCTATTGAATAGACAAGTAAAATGTCATCAAGTACAATTACGTTAGATTAGTTTTGGGGGTATTTTAAGTTGACCGGAAAATTTATTACTTTTGAAGGGCCAGATGGCGCCGGTAAGACAACGGTTATGAACAACGTAGTATCACAGCTCGTTCCGTTACTAGGAGATCGATTACTAGTAACAAGGGAACCCGGTGGAAACAATATTTCCGAACAAATTAGAACGGTTATTTTAGATAAGAAAAATACTGATATGGATCCGCGAACTGAGGCTTTGCTATACTCAGCATCTAGAAGGCAACATTTAGTTAAAACTATTATTCCAGCACTAGAAGCGGGCAAATTAGTTCTTTGTGATCGATTCGTAGACAGTTCAGTTGCTTATCAAGGAGCTGGTCGTGAAATTGGCATGAACGAAGTTTATCAAATGAATCAGTTTGCAACGGAACATGTGTTACCATATAAAACCCTGTACTTTGATATTCCAGTCACTGTTGGCTTAGAGAGAATTGCCAAGTATCGTGATAAGGACGCTGTTGACCGATTGGATGTTGAAACGCAGGCTTTTCATGAACGGGTTCATAAGGGGTACTTAGAAATAGCTCGTAATAATCCGAATCGATTTATTATGATTGATGCACGCGGCCAATCGATGAAGTTGCTAGTAAAACTTTTAATATAATTAAACAGGAAACAGCAGAATTTTTTAAGGAGTGAGTAGCATGAAGTTAGTAATTGCGATTGTTCAAGATAAGGATGCTAATAAGTTAAGGTCAGTATTTGTAGCCAATGAAATTATTGCTACCAGATTTTCGACTTCTGGAAGCTTTTTGAGAGCTGGTAATACTACTTATCTTGTTGGAGTTGATGATGATAAAGTTAATAAAGTTCTCGAATTAATTAAGGAAACGTGTTCATCGCGAGAACAGTTTATGACACCACCAGTCAGCCTCGGTGGAGATACTTCAGAACATACTTTTCCAATTGAAGTTCAAGTTGGTGGCGCAACTGTAATGGTGCTTCCAATCGAGTCATTCCATCAGTTTTAATGAATAATTAGTGGGTGTAAACATTGGCAATTGATGTGTTAAAAATCGTAAATGAACGGCAACCACAGCTTTTGAGCAATTTATGAAAACAATTACTCAAAAAGAGCTTTCTCATGCGTATTTATTTACAGGTGAGGAGGGTGCTGGAGAATTTGAAGTCGCTTTGGGAATTGCAATGCGGCTTTTTTGTGAGAATGTTAAAAATGGTTATCCATGTGGTAAGTGCAATGAGTGCCAGCGAATTCTTAATTTTGATAATCCCGATGTGGTAATTGAAAATACTAATGATCGTAGTATTAAAGTTGATCAAATTCGTAGAATTAAGGATGAGTTTTCCAAGTCAGCAGTTGAGGGTAATAAAAAGGTGTTTATTATTTCAGGTGCTGATCGGTTAACTTCAGGGGCGGCGAACAGTTTATTAAAGTTTATTGAGGAGCCGATTGGTGAAATTGTTACTATTTTAATTACGGAAAACAAGAACTTAGTGTTACCGACAATTTTGTCGCGAACCCAGGTAATTGAATTTCCACACTTAAATCGTGAAGATATTTTAAAACAATTAACTTCGATAGGCGTGCCACCTAGTTCAGTTAACTTGATGTTAAGCTTGACAAATGACTTAACGGAAATTAAGTCTTGGCTAAAGGATAATTGGTTTGAAAATATTCAGGTAGCAATTGGTCAGTGGTTTAAGTATATTATTAAGGGAGACGCGATGGCGTTCCCATTTATTCAAACCCAGCTATTGGGAATTATTAACAATCGTGATGAGCAAAGGATTGTGTTAGCAATTATGGTTCAGATATTTAGGGAGCCACTAATGATTAAATTTGTGGGTAATAGTATCCAACGAGAATTTCCGCAACTTACTGACAGTATCGATACTGCTAAGGATCGATTATCAGCTAGCCAATTAACTGACAGTATTGAATTATTGTTGATGATGAACAATAGTTTTAATAGCAACATAAATTTTCAAAATATTTTAGAAGAAACTACGTTAAAATTACTTGATATTGCTAAGCGATAGTAAGGGATGGTATTTAATTGAATCCAAATGATCTTTATGAAAAACTAAGAGACCTAAACCAAAAGCTTAATGGAACAGCATTGGAATTTACCGAATTGCATGAAGAAATGATTCGGTTAATGGAGAAAAATGCTGAATTAGTTATTGAAAAGCCAAAATCTTCGTGAGCGATTAAAAACAATTAACCATAAAGATGGTGATTCAGATGACGGATTGTCCAGCTCACGTAAAAATTTAGAGAAACTGTATCACGAGGGCTTCCATGTATGTAATGATTATTACGGTAAACGTCGTGAAGATGGTGAAGAATGTATTTTCTGTACCGAAATCATTTATGGTCGCCGTTAATCAATGAAAGAGGTATCAAGATTGGAAACTCAAAAAAGTTTTGCAAGTAACCAAGAGTTTGGAACACTATACCTAGTGCCGACGCCAATTGGTAATCTTGACGACATGACCTTTAGAGCAATTAATATTCTAAAGGAAGTAGATTTAATTGCCGCTGAGGATACACGAAATACAGCTAAACTGTTGAATCACTTTGAGATTAATACGCGTCAGGAAAGTTTCCATGAGCATAATTCTCATAGTAAAATTCCAGAACTGGTCAATAAACTTAAGACAGGGATGACAATCGCACAGGTCTCAGATGCGGGAATGCCATCAATCAGTGATCCAGGTCATGATCTGGTTAACGCCTGTATTGAGCAGCATATTTCAGTTGTTCCACTACCCGGAGCGAATGCTGGAATTACTGCATTAATTGCTTCGGGAATCAATCCACAACCGTTTACTTTTTATGGTTTCCTACCCCGAAAGGGCAAAGAACAAAAAGATGCTTTAAAAGAATTAGCTCAAAAACCTGAGAGTTTGATTCTCTATGAAGCGCCTCATCGATTAAAAGAAACACTAAAAGTATTAGCAACCGCGTTTTCTGACGAACGTCAGGCAGTATTATGCCGAGAATTAACTAAGCGCCATGAAGAATTTATTCGAGGATCATTTTCACAGTTAGTTGAGTGGTCTCAAGAAACTGAAATTCGGGGTGAATTTGTAATAATCATTGATGGCAACGATCACCCATCGGTCGGTGTAATTGACAGTGAAAATGACGCGGTGGCTGGCTTATCTGTTAGAGAACAAGTCGACTATTTTGTTGAAGCTGGCTTAAAAGTTAACGATGCGATTAAAAAGGTCGCTAAGTTACACGATGTAAAGAAACAACTGATTTATCGTGAATATCATCAACTAGACTAGGAAGGCGAATCATGACCGCAAAAAAATTCTCAGAAACCCATACGATTCCGTACTATGAAGGCAATATTACGAACCATATGACATTAGCAATGTTGTTAAACGTTGTCATTTTAGTATCGGAACATCAAAATGACACCCTTAAACTTGACCACAAGCAATTAATTGATAATTATGGAATCGGTTGGGTAGTAACATCATATTCAATTAAAATTAATGAACTACCTAAAATTGATCAGACGATTAAATTAACAACCCGAGGCACTTCATACAATAAGTATTTTGCTTATCGAGAATTCTGGATTGAGGATGAATCCGGCCAGGAATTAGTAAAAATTGACAGTATTTGGGTTTTAATTGATGAAGCCACTAGAAAGGTCAGCCCAATTGACGCCGAGATAATTGCTCCGTATGAGTCTGAGAATATTAAGCGATTGCCGAGATTACCAAGGCCAGAAAAGCTTGGTGAAGACGTGGATGCCTCAAAGAAATATCAAGTGCGGACTAATGATATCGATTTTAATGGTCACGTAAATAATGCTCATTACTTAGATTGGATGGTTGATGTTCTTCCAATTGACTTCATTACCTCTCATCTTCCCGTTCAAGTTGATATTCGATTTGAAAGTGAAGTTACGTATGGTAATTGGGTAGAGAGTTCAGTAAACAACGTTACAATGGCTGATGGTAATGTTAAAACCATCCACAGAATAACTTCAGGAGATGAAGTTTCAGCAATTGCAACAATTATTTGGAGGAAGATTAAGTAATGAAAATTTTAGCAATTGACACCTCGAATAAACCGTTAACCGTTGCAGTTATAGACGATAATATGTTGTTAGCAACTGAAACAATTACCACTCATCAAAAACATGCCGAATTTTTGTTGCCAGTTATTGAAGATTTGGTCAGTAAAGCTTCATTAAAACCAACGGATATCGATAGAATCGTAGTTGCAACTGGACCGGGATCATATACGGGGGTTCGGATGGCTACGACGGTTGCAAAAACCTTGGCAATGACACTGAATATTGAATTGGTGGCAATATCAAGTTTGTTGACACTGGCTTTGACTGCTGGTAAGGTTACCGGGCTTATTAATCCCATATTTGATGCTAGAAATGATAATATGTATACAGGATTATATAAATGGGATGCTGACAACTTGGTTGAAGTGCTACCTGACCGTCATACAAATATTCACGAATGGCACGAACAACTCGCTCAGTTTAACGAATCAATCAGAGTGGTAACTAGTTCTGATACCTTTGATAAACCATTAATGGATATAGGTGCGAATGTTTCAGTTAATAATCACTTCGAGGCGGTACCTAGTGCAACGTTACTAGGTCGATATGGCGCTCACTTAGATCCAGTAACTGATGTTGATGCATTGGTACCTAGATATTTAAGACTAACCAAGGCCGAAGCAGATTGGCGTCAAGATCATCCTAATGAGGACGAGAGTAATTATGTGGAAAAAAATTAAAAGACTGGTATTCTGAACGATTCATTGACAAAGAAGGTTCGCTGAGACGGCGATATTTAGATATAAAAAATCATGATGTTGATATTAATGGAACGGAATTTTTTCTAGCTAAGGCAATGATTCCAGATATCCCAGAAATTCTAGGTATTGAACGAGCTGTCTATGGTGGTCAAACTCCTTGGGATGATCGAGCATTTAGAAGCGAATTAATGCGGAAAAATGATCGGTTGTACTTAGTGTTGCGCCGAAATGACTGGTTAGTTGCCTTTATTGGGTGTTCTTTAAATTTTAAAACTAAGGATTGCCACATAACCAACGTGGCAGTTGCTCCTAACTTTCAAAATCACGGTTTAGGATATTTTTTGGTAAATGCCATTGTTAAAAAGGCTCGCCAAATGGAATTTGAAAAGGTCACACTAGAAGTTAGAATGAGTAACACTCGTGCCCAACGTCTATATCGAAATATTGGGTTTGTTGATGATGGCATCAATAAGGGATATTACTTTAATGATCGGGAAGATGCCCTTAACATGAAAATGGATATTACAAAGCTTGGATGAAAGAGAGGTAACCATGGATAACAATTTAATTCTCGCATTTGAAACTAGCTGTGACGAGACTTCGGTTTCGGTTATAAAAAATGGTAGTGAGATTCTGTCAAATATCGTTGCGACTCAAATTAAGAGCCACCAACGGTTTGGTGGGGTGGTGCCAGAAGTTGCTAGTCGGCATCACATTGAACAAATCACTAGTTGTGTGGAAGATGCTCTTAATCGAGCTAATGTCACTTATGATGATTTAGATGCTGTGGCCGTAACTTATGGTCCTGGATTAGTAGGAGCACTTCTAATTGGAGTTACTGCGGCCAAAACGATTGCCTGGGCTCATGGATTGCCATTGGTTCCGGTTAACCATATTGCTGGTCATATCTATGGAGCGCGGTTAGTTAAACCAATTGAATTTCCAGCGATGGCTTTAGTGGTTTCTGGTGGTCATACTGAATTAGTTTATATGCCAGAAGAGAATAAATTCGAAATTATTGGTGAAACTAGGGATGATGCTGCCGGTGAGGCATATGATAAAATTGGTCGTGTACTATCCATTAACTATCCTGCTGGTAAAGAAGTTGATGAATTGGCTCATCAAGGTAAGGATACTTTTAAATTCCCACGAGCAATGGATGACGATACTAATTTTGATTTTAGTTTTAGCGGTTTGAAGAGTGCATTTATCAATACAGTTCATCACGCTGATCAAATTAATGAAACTCTGAATCGTGAGGACTTAGCTACTAGTTTCCAACAGGCAGTGGTTGATGTATTGTCTGACAAGACCAACCGGGCTTTAAGGGAATTTCCAGTGAAACAGTTGATTGTGGCTGGAGGAGTTGCCGCTAATAAGGGGCTTCGTGAAAGATTAACGGAAGAATTGACTAACTTTCCAAATACTGAATTAATGCTAGTTCCATTATCTCTATGCGGAGATAATGCGGCAATGATTGGTTCTGCTGGTGAGATGTTATATCGACATGGAGTTAGAGCAAATGCAACATTGAATGCTGATCCTTCATTGGAATTTGATTTGATTAATGATTAAAATAAAAGCCTCGTGAAATCAATTAGTTGATTTCACGAGGCTTTTATTTATGATAATTCTTCTAGTTCCATACTTTTTGGTTTCCCAAGTTTCTTCAGTTTCGATAATCTGGTCATTTATTTTGGCCAGCGCTGATTGCAAATCAGCAGATTTTTGAACATCGTTAAAGTTTTCTGGAAGGGTCATCTGAGTTTCAATTTCAGATTTTTGAGTATTTAAATCATCAACTCGTTCTTCCAGTGAAGCAACTTCACGGCTTAGTTTTCGAAGCTGCTTTTGAACTTTCCTTATTATTTTCA
This sequence comes from Lentilactobacillus kosonis, assembly GCF_003864335.1. GTDB lineage: Bacteria > Bacillota > Bacilli > Lactobacillales > Lactobacillaceae > Lentilactobacillus > Lentilactobacillus kosonis. The sequence goes on from NZ_BEXA01000002.1 coordinate 61,922, forward strand.
TAATATTGTTTATCCGAACTAACATTTTGAGTTTGAACGTTGGCGATGGATTTTGATTGTTGTTCTTCACGTTCCTTATAAGCAAGTTGTTCGGCCTTTTTGTCAATATAATAGTCATAGTTTCCTAAGTAGATTTTACTTCCAGTTGCAGAAATTTCGACGGTGGCCGTAGCTAATTGATTGATAAAATAACGGTCATGGGAAACAAATAGAATGGTACCTTCAAAATCTTTGAGGGCTCGTTCTAAGACTTCTCGGCTGTCGATGTCTAAATGGTTAGTTGGTTCATCCAGAATTAGAAAATTATTGTGTTGCATAGCCAATTTGGTTAGAAGTAATCGAGCCTTTTCGCCACCGGATAGGTCAGCAACAGATTTGTCAACATCGTCGCCAGAGAATAAGAAACTACCTAAAATGCCCCGAATGTCACTTTCATTTACAGTAGGATGGTCATCCCACAGTTCATTTATTACCTTCTTATTTCGATGAAGGCTTTGCTGTTCTTGATCATAGTAACCAGTGTCAACACAGTTCCGTAACTGACTGATCCTCTGATAAACGGAATTTTACCTAAGATACTTTTAAGAAGGGTAGATTTACCAACCCCATTAGGGCCGACAATCGCAATCGCTTGGTGGCGTTTAACTTCTAAATTAACTGGTTCACTTAAAACGTGGTCATAACCAATGGCTGCATCTGTTACCTTAAGGACATTTTCGCCGCTCTTTTTATTCGGAGTGAATAAGAATTTGGCAACTTTAGTATAGTCAGTTGGCTTTTCAATGACGTCCATTTTTTCAAGTTGTTTTCGGCGAGCTTGCGCTTGTTTAGTGGTTGAAGCACGAACAATATTTTTATCAACGAATTCTTGTAACTTGGCGATTTTTGCCTGTTGTTTTTCATATTCGCGCATTCTAGTGGTCGTTCGGAGCTCTTTTTGTTTGATAAAATCAGTATAATTTCCCTGATAATGGGTAAGAGTTTTGTGAGCCATTTCGTAGACTTCGTTGACAATTTGATCAAGAAAATATCGATCATGAGAAATGATTAGTAAAGAGCCCGAATAATTCTTGATATATCCTTCTAGCCAAGTAATGGTGTCCACGTCAAGATGGTTCGTGGGTTCATCTAAGATTAACAGATCGGGTTTTTCTAAAAGTAGTTTTGCTAAGGCTAACTGAGTTTTTTGGCCGCCAGATAATTCATTGATTGGTCGATTGTAGTCAAGTTCGCCAAACCCAAATCCATGGAGGACACCACGAATTTCGGCTTCGTATACATAGCCTCCATTTTGTTCGAAATCAGCTCTTAAATTGTCGTAAGTTTTTGAGATATCCTCAAATTCTTCACTGTCCATTGTTGAACTATTTTGACTGATTTGAGCCTCTAAATTATGAATTTTTTTGTTCAGTTTCTTTTAATGAATTAAAAACGGATTCCATCTCATCATAAATGGTTTTATTGGAATCCAAACCAGTATCTTGGGCGAGATAACCGATTGTTAAATTTTTCTTTTCGGAAATTTGGCCCTCATCAGCAGCCATTTCTCCCATAATAATTTTGACTAACGTTGATTTTCCGGCACCGTTTTGACCTACAAGGGCAATACGGCTTTTTTCCTGAATATTTAAGTTGACTCCAGAAAAAATATTCTCGCCATTAAAACGTGCAATGTCTTGGACCTGCAAAATAATCATGTGGCATCCACCTTTCTAAGTAATAACATTCTACCACATATCAGTAATTTGGAAAAAACTGTGATTAATATTTGAAATTATTTTCACAAGCATACATAGTATGATAGAATAATTAGTGAAGAGAGTTTCACAAACTTTTAAATAATTAATAGATACGAGGAGGAACTATTCGTGACGGCTGAAAGCATTCCAAAGGCGACCGCTAAGCGATTACCAATATATTACCGTTATCTAAACATTCTCCATGATACAGGAAAAGAAAGAATTTCTTCTACGGAACTTGCTGAAGCCGTTCAGGTTGATTCAGCAACAATCCGTCGAGATTTTTCTTATTTTGGAGCTTTAGGTAAACGAGGTTACGGCTATGATGTTGATAGTCTACTTAGTTTTTTTAAACAAATTCTAAATCAAGAGCACTTAACCAATGTCGGCTTAGTGGGGGTTGGTAATTTAGGCCATGCCTTATTGAACTTTAACTTTCACAAGGATGGCAATGTCAGAATTTCCGCAGCTTTTGATTCTAATGATGATATCGTTAATACCATTCAAGATGGGGTTCCAGTTTATCCAGTTAGCGATCTGGATACTCAATTACAGGAACAGCAAATTCAAGTTATCATTCTAACCGTTCCTTCAGACTATGCTCAAGGTGTTGCTGATCAAGCAGTTGCTGGCGGGGTTCGTGGAATTCTTAACTTTACACCAATTAGAATTTCCGTTCCTGAAAGAGTGTTAGTTCAAAATGTTGACCTAACAAATGAATTACAAACTTTAATTTATTTTTATTGAAAATTTTGGTAATTAGTTTTTAAGCCCAAGTGATAAATCACTTGGGCTTTTTTATGTTTAGTGAAGTAAAATTTAAATTTTTGGGTGATGAGGGTTGCATTTTATAACGGATAATAATATTATTAATGTCAGTGATTAGCACTTCTAACAAACGAGTGCTAACATTGCTAAAAATAACTATTTATGGAGGGACTAACGTGTTAAAACCATTAGGAGATCGCGTTATCATCGAAACGCAAGAAGAAGAAGAAAAAACAGTTGGTGGAATTGTGTTAGCAAGTAACGCAAAAGAAAAGCCTCAAACTGGTAAGGTTGTTGCTGTTGGCTCTGGTCGAGTTTTGGACAACGGTAATACTGTTGCCCCAATCGTTAAGGCTGGCGACGAAGTAATGTTTGACAAGTACGCAGGTACTGAGGTTGAAGACGGCGACAACTCCTATTTAGTTTTACATGAAAAAGATATTGTTGCTATCGTTGAATAGTTCCGTAAAAAAATAAAAAAATATTTCATGAGGTGAATTTAAGAAATGGCAAAAGAAATTAAGTTCTCTGAAGATGCTAGAACAAAGATGCTTGCTGGTGTTGACAAGTTAGCAAATACTGTAAAGACAACAATTGGTCCTAAGGGACGTAATGTGGTTTTGGAACAAACTGCCGGTAACCCAACGATTACTAACGATGGTGTAACCATCGCTAAATCAATCGAATTACCAGATCATTTTGAAAATATGGGTGCTAAGTTGGTTTCTGAAGTTGCTTCAAAAACTAATGATATTGCTGGAGACGGAACTACTACTGCCACTGTTTTGACTCAAGCAATTGTGAACGAAGGAATGAAGAACGTTACTGCCGGTGCCAACCCAGTGGGAATTCGTCGCGGAATTGAAAAAGCCACGAAAGTTGCTGTTGAAGCTCTTCATGATATGTCACATGATGTTGAAACTAAAGATGATATTGCTCAAATCGCTTCAATCTCTTCAGCTGATGGTGAAGTTGGTAAATTAATTGCTGACGCCATGGAAAAGGTTGGTAACGACGGAGTTATTACCATCGAAGAATCTCGTGGTGTTGATACTAGTCTTGATGTTGTTGAAGGTATGCAATTCGATCGTGGTTACTTATCACAATACATGGTTACTGATAACGAAAAGATGGAAGCAGACTTAGATAATCCATATGTATTGGTAACTGACAAGAAAGTTACTAACATTCAAGATATTCTTCCATTGCTTCAATCAATCGTTGAACAAGGTCGTTCACTTCTTATCATCGCTGATGATATTGGTGGTGAAGCTCTTCCAACATTGGTCCTTAACAAAATGAGAGGAACATTTAATGTTGTTGCAGTTAAGGCTCCCGGTTTTGGTGATCGTCGTAAAGACCAACTTCAAGATATTGCTATTTTAACTGGTGCAACTGTGATTACTGATGATCTTGGCTTGAACCTTAAGGACACAACCATTGATCAATTAGGTCAAGCTGGTAAGATCAACGTAACTAAGGACTCAACTATGATTGTTGAGGGCTCAGGCGCTAAGGATCAAATCAACGCTCGAATTGATGAAATTAAGAACCAAATCGAAACTACTACTTCTGACTTTGACCGTGATAAGCTCAAAGAACGTCTTGCCAAGTTATCAGGTGGGGTAGCCGTTGTTCGTGTTGGTGCTGCAACTGAAACTGAACTAAAAGAACGTAAGTACCGAATTGAAGATGCGCTTAACGCTACTCGTGCTGCCGTTGAAGAAGGCTTCGTTCCTGGTGGTGGTACTGCACTAATCAACGTTATGGAAAGTATTAACAATGTTGAAGCAACCGGTGATGAAGCAACTGGTGTTAAGATTGTTCGTCGAGCATTAGAAGAACCAGTTCGTCAAATTGCTGAAAATGCCGGAATTGAAGGCTCAGTTATTGTTGAAAAGCTTAAGAACGAAAAACAAGGAATTGGTTACAATGCTGCAGAAGATAAGTTTGAAGATATGATTGCTGCCGGAATTGTTGACCCAACTAAAGTTACTCGTTCTGCACTTCAAAATGCGGCTTCCGTTTCAGCTTTGTTATTAACTACTGAAGCAGTTGTTGCTGATGAACCAAGTGATGATGCACCACAAGCACCAATGCCAACCCCTGGAATGGGAATGTAATTTAATAATTAAATTAAATTGAGGGCGCTCATATATTGGGCGTCCTTTTTGTGTTATTGTAGATGTCGGAGAAAGGTATAGGGCTTGTTTTTATAGCCAATATGGACTATTATTTGTTAGTTCATAATTAGTGCCATTATTAATTTTAAAGGAGTTAACTCATTATGTGGCGATATATAAAACGACTTCTAATTGGAAAGCCGTTAAAAACTGCCGATGAAGGTGGTCAATCGTTAACAAAATTCAAGGCTTTGGCCTTATTGTCATCTGATGCGTTATCATCAGTTGCATATGGTACTGAACAGATTACAGCGGTGTTAATTACACTATCTGCTGCGGCCATGATGTATCAAATCTGGGTTGCAGCATTGGTTTTAGTATTATTGGCTGCAATCACATTGTCATACCAACAAATTATTCATGCCTATCCATCTGGTGGGGGAGCATACGTTGTTGCTAGTACTAACTGGGGACAATCAGCTGGATTAGTAGCTGGAGGTTCGCTATTAGTTGACTATATGCTGACTGTAGCGGTTTCAACTACTTCAGCTACTGAAGCTATTACTTCGGCAATTCCGTCGTTGTATCAGCATCGAGTGTTAATCTCGTGCTTGATCGTAATTGGAATTATGTTATTGAATTTACGAGGAATGCGTGAATCGGCCTCGTTCTTAACGTTACCGGTTTACTTATTTATTTTAATGATTTTAGGAATGGTCATTTATGGAATTTTCCAAATTTCAACTGGCCATATTCAATACCATGCTGCTGCTAATATTGGTTCTCCAGTAGCAGGAATGTCCTTAATTTTATTCTTCAGAGCATTTTCAAGTGGGTCCTCGTCATTAACTGGGGTTGAAGCCATCAGTAATGCAGTACCTAACTTCAAGACACCTAAGAGTAAAAACGCTTCTGGAACCCTTGCAATTATGGCAACGATTTTAGCGGTATTCTTTGGTGGAATTACGTTCCTAAGTTTCTACATGGGAATTGCCCCTAATGAACACGTAACGGTTCTTTCGCAAATTGGTGAGGGTGTTTTAGGCCACGGATTGCTATACTACCTATTACAATTATCCACAGCGATGATTTTAGCGGTTGCTGCTAATACCGGTTTCTCAGCTTTTCCAATTTTGGCTTATAACTTAGCAAAGGATAAGTTTCTACCTCATGCTTATTTAGATAAGGGTGATCGATTAGGCTATTCTAACGGAATTATTTCGTTAGCATTGGGAGCCATTGTGTTAATTCAAATCTTCAATGGTAAGACTAACTCATTGATTCCGTTGTATGCGGTTGGGGTGTTCGTACCATTTACGTTATCGCAATCTGGAATGATTATTCATTGGATGCGGAATCGTGGTAAAGCTTGGCCAATGAAGATGGTGATTAACTTTATTGGGGCATTCATCTCATTGGCGTTAGTTGTCTTCTTATTCTTACTAAGATTTGAAAATGTTTGGCCATACCTAATTGTTATGCCACTAGTGTTGCGATTGTTTTATAAAATCAATGCCCACTATAAGAAAGTTGCTAAGCAACTGCGGGTATCTGATGATGAAACTGAATTAACTCCAGTCCATCACTTTGACGGTTCTACTGTAATCGTGTTGGTCGGTGGGGTGACTAAAGTTACCGCTAGAGCAGTCAGTTATGCTCAATCAATTGGTGATTATGTAATTGCCATGCATGTATCTTTTGATGCTGATCCTGAAAAAGAACATCAGATTTCTGAAGAATTTAAAAAAGAATTTCCCGATGTTCGGTTTGTTGATATCCATTCTTCATATAGATCAATTACGCAACCAGCTCTTCGATTCTGTGATGTTATTGCTAAGCGAGCTGCTGATCGCAATTACTCTACGACTGTATTGGTTCCACAATTTGTACCACATCATCGATGGGAACATATTCTGCACAATCAAACTAGTCTCAGATTAAGAGCGATTCTGAATTCACGACAAAACATTATCGTTTCAACTTATAATTACCATTTGCGTGAGTAATTGGACTGTGTAATTAAGAAAAGTTAAAACGTATTCTTGGGCCTTGTAAGAGGCTAAAGAATACGTTTTTTTGTTGACCACAGATAAAAATGAGTAATAAAAAACCGTTAACTTTTAGCTAACGGTTTTAAATGTTTAAATTATAATCCCATCATATGAGCAAAGGTAGGTACAACCAAGTCAACGACGATAGAGATGACAACTACTGAAATGGCAGCCATAGCGCCAGGTACTGAACCAATCTGGATAGCTTTAGCTGAACCAACGGTATGTCCGGCAGTTCCAAGACCAAGTCCCATTCCAATAGGTTCTTTAAGCCGGAAGATCTTGATTAACCATGAAGCTAATGCGTAGATCAATACGGCGTTTAGGATACATGCCATTGCGGTAATTGCAGGAGTTCCACCAATAGCGCCAGAAATAGGCATTGCAATCGCAGTTGTTGCAGCTTGTGGTAGGAGTGAAGCGATTCCGTTATTATCAAGCCCCATAACTTTGGCTACTCCGTAGATTAGGAATAGTGAGATTAATAGTCCAACAATTAATGATAGCAAGATTTCTAGCCAGAAACGTTTAACAACATCATTTCGTTTGTACAAAGGTACAGCGAAGGCGATTGTTGCTGGATTTAAGAACCAGAAAATGATATCTCCACCAGGTTTATAAGCGTTGGTGTAGAACCATGTTACGTCAACGCCGAATGCTTTAGCCATTAACCATAAGGCAAAAATACCTAATACCATTCCAACAAATAATGGTTGGAAAATAAATAAACCGTGACTAATTTTGAATAACCATTGACCTAGTAAAAACACGGCCAATGATAAACAAATCCCAAATATTGGGGTTCCAAGATACGTAAGAATTGTTGTTTGCATTATAAGCTCACCCTTTCATTGGTTAGTATTTTATTCTTCAACGTTTGCGTCTCTATGGAATACTCTCTTACGTAACATGATGAAGAATGATGTGGTGTAAGCAACAACAACAAGTAAGATAACAGTTGAAATAATAATTGCAATAATCAATTGTAATCCTTGGGCCTTCATAATATCTAATGAAGCGGTTAATTGGATACCTGAGGGAACAAACAAGAATGCAATCATACTAATCATAAAGTCGGCGAATTTTTCAACCCACTCAATTTTAACGATGTGTAAAACTAGTAGTAAATATAATAGAACTAATCCAATAACTGGAGTTGGAACTGGGAAACCTGCTGGAAACAATGGTGAAATTAAACTAGAAACAAATAAAACTGCAGCAAAGATTCCCATTTGAATTAAAATAGGGGCTTCTTTGGTTTCTACTTGTGCAGTATTTTGTTTATCAGCCATAACAAAAACTCCTTTCATCTATAAAGTAACGAAGTTGAACTAAACCGTACGTCTTACAACGTATAGTATAGATGTATTTGTGAAATAACACAATACAAAACGCTTTCAGATGTTTGTGAAAGTGAAAACTTGAGCAAAGCTAAATACGGATCTGCCAAAATCTAATTTCAATTGTTACGTAAGCTTAAAGAGCCTTGTATTTATTAGTTGTGATTTGTATAATTTACTTAATACTGGATTGTGAGGTTTCATAATTGAGACTTGAAATAATTGTCACATTGTTAGGTACTATGATTATCTCTGCGGTGTTAACGCCGTTTGTACGACAATTAGCTTTTAAAATTGGAGCGGTTGATAAACCTAACGCTAGACGAGTAAATAAGATTCCAATGCCCACCATTGGTGGGTTTGCGATTTTTCTATCGTATACATTTGCTACGATGGTTTTATTACGAAATCAGATGCCCACAAAAGAATTGTGGGGGATATTTGGTGGCGAAGTAATCATCATTTTAACAGGGTTGATTGATGATATCTTCGAACTTAAACCTCGGCAAAAAATGATTGGGATATCTGCAGCTGCTTTGTGGGTATACTTTTTCGCTGGTGTGCGGATGACAACTGTTACTTTGCCATTTATCACGATTCATCTGGGATGGATGTCATTACCAATTACATGGTTATGGATTGCAGCAATTACCAATGCTGTTAATTTAATCGATGGTTTAGATGGATTGGCCACGGGTGTGGGAATTATTGGGTTATCAACTATGGGAATTACTGGGATGTTCTTCCTTAACATCGGCAATATTTTTGTATCAATTATGATTTTTACATTAGTTGCTGCTTGCATTGGTTTCTTACCATATAATTTCTTTCCAGCAAGGATTTATTTAGGTGATACTGGAGCGCTGTTCATTGGATTTATGATTTCAGTATTCTCATTATTTGGTTTGAAAAATGCGACGTTTATTACCGTGTTGATTCCAGTTATGATTTTAGGAGTACCGATAACAGATACCGTATTTGCAATCTTTAGAAGACTTCTGAATCGTGAACCCATTTCACACGCAGATAAGCGTCATCTACATCATCGGTTAATGCAAATGGGTTTGACCCATCGCCAAACTGTATTGGTGATTTATGGAATTGCGTTAATCTTTTCGTTTATCTCACTGTTGTACCCAATCTCAACTTTATGGGGTTCGGTCCTACTTACGATTGCTTCGCTAGTAGGCTTAGAACTATTTGTTGAGACTATAGGTTTGATGGGTGAATCACGGCAGCCGTTGTTAAATGGGATTAAAAAACTTGTTAAAGATACAACAAGTAAAAGTAATCATTAACATAAAAGCTAAAAATAACCTCCAATTATCTTGTCTTAAGGTAATCGGAGGTTATTTATGTTTAAAAGTTTATTTTTCAAAATCAACTTCAAAAATCTCAGTGTCACCAATTGAACTTTTAAATTGGTTGGCTAATAGATTAGTGATATCTTCAAGAAATTTGTCGACTTCCTGTTCACTAACAGCCACGGCGATAGTGACTTTATCGGTGTAAGAAGTATCTTTGATTTGATAATTATTTTCTAGTAAATAATAATTTAATTTGTCAAGTAGTGGGTATTCAACAGTTAATGAAATGATTTTCTTGTTTATTAACTGAACGAGGCCAATTTCATCAATGGCAGTTGAAACGGAATTACTGTAGGCCCTGATCAATCCACCAGCTCCTAGCTTTATGCCCCCAAAATAACGTGTAACCACTGCCAATACATTTTTGACGTTATTTTTTTCAAGACTTCTAGAATTGGAACGCCGGCTGTACCAGAAGGTTCACCATTATCGCTTTCCCGTTGAATTTCGTTACTTTTACCAAGGACGTAGGCATAGCAATTATGGTTGGCCTTTGAATTGTTGGCACTGATTTGAGCGATTAGTTGCTTTGCCTCAGATTCATCTTCAATTTGTCTTAAATTACAAATAAATCGAGACTTCTTGATTTCTAGTTCATGAGTCTTATTAGCTTTAATAGTGAGTAAAGGATTTTCTACCAAAATAAATTCGCTCCATTTTTACGTACTTAATCATTGAGGTGATTATCTATTATTCATAGTATATCAGAACTATTTGGTCGCCAAATAAATACGCGGTGTATATCGCCGGAAATTCTTAAATCCGCATTGATAATTTTTCGCAAATCAATAATTCGCGAACGTCGGCGAATAGTATGCAATCGTTGTGGATCAACTTTGCGCTGCCCGTTAGCAAGCTTACCTAATGACCACCTTTATTGTTATTGTTGTATACAACTTGGTAGATTAGATACATTATCAAAACTCGCAACTGTACGAGAGCCAAATCAATTTAAAATAATTGACTGTCCCTTAGCATGGTCGGGGAAATTAACTGCTGATCAACAAAGTTGCTCTGACAAGATTACATATGTAATCAACAACAACACTACTCATTTGTTGTGGGCGGTTACTGGAGCCGGCAAAACGGAAATGCTATTTGAAGGCATTGCTCAAGCGCTTGTGTCTGGAAAAAGGATTGCGATTGCATCACCTAGAATTGATGTAATTAATGAATTATTTCCAAGACTCCAAGCGGCGTTTCCTAAGATTGATATTTGTTTACTTCATGGACAAATCAAATCTGGTTATCGGTACTGCCAATTAACTATTTGCACTACCCACCAGTTAATGAAATTTTATCAGGCATTTGATGTCTTAATCATCGATGAGGTGGATGTTTTTCCATATGCTGGAAATATGATGCTTCACTATGCAGCCAGTAAAGCAGTTAAAAGTACTGCCAGTCAGCTCTACTTAACTGCTACGCCAGATGACTTTTTAATAAAACAGATAAAATCTAATAAAATTAGTGTCAGTTATCTGCCGAGAAGATATCATGGATTTCCATTGCCGGAAATCACTAATGTAAAGATTAGAAGCTTAAGAAACAAGATTGAAAGTGGTAAATTTCCTAAATCAATTCTTGAAAAGATTGCTAACATAATTTCTCATCAATCATTATTAGTTTTTGTGCCTCAGATTGCTGATCTAGCAAAAATTGCTCAAGTTATAAATGCGTCTAAACGAGGCTGGCAATTCACAACTGTCTTTTCTGCTGATCCTGAAAGAATTGAAAAGGTGCAATTAATGCGGGATGGCAAGCTTGATTTCTTGATTACCACAACGATTTTAGAGCGCGGAGTTACTTTCAAAAATCTAAGTGTCATGGTACTAAGTGCCGACAATGATATCTTTAGTACTGCTTCATTAGTCCAAATTGCTGGAAGAGTTGGTAGAAACGCCAATTTTCCGACAGGTGAAGTGCTATTCTATATTGAAAATATAACACCTAAAATTAGGGCTGCTCATAATCAAATTAAGAAGATGAACGTGATGTCAAATGAGAATTAATAATTGTCTTCTTTGCGATGGGATGTTACCGCCAATTTTTGAGTTAACTGATATTTTTTCGTTTAAGAAAATTACCGATAAATTTGTTTGCCCGACATGTTGGAGGCAATTTACTTATTTGTCAAACCAGCCAACATGTAATTATTGTGGCCGCTTAATGGCTACTAGAACAGTTTGCACAGATTGTCAAAAATGGATCATTCGGCAAGATAATTTCATAAATACGGCAATTTTTGCGTACGACAATTCAATGCAGCTATTTATGAAACAATATAAATTTAATGGTGATTATCGTTTAAGGTTAATATTTTCGGCGTTTATGCAGGCGTTTATTAACCAGCGTTATAAAGTAGAAAATTTGGTGATAGTACCTGTACCAGTGACGGAAACAACACTGCTTCAACGAGGATTTAATCAAGTTTGTGGACTATTAAGTGAGGTCAAATATATGGATTGTCTGACTATGAAAGCAATCTCGAAGGTTCCACAATCTATGAAAACGCGACAGGATCGATTATTGACACCACAGCCATTTGAATTAAGACCAAATCTGTATAAAAATTTAACTGGTAAAAATATTTTAATTGTTGATGATATTTATACTACTGGAGTGACAATAAGGCATGCAGCTAAGGCGTTAAGCATAGTACAACCATCAAAGATAATGGGATTAACGCTGGCAAGATGATAGCGTTTTAGTCCTTATTATTGTTAATTTTCAAACTTTAATCTATACTTAACTTGTAGCCAATGATTAAACTCATTTAAAACATATCATTGGACCATTAAACTGTTGATGGCGAAGGGAGAGAGTGTTATGTTAATTTTTAACATTCGAGGAGAAAATATTGAAGTAACTCAAGCAATTCGTGAATATGTTGAAAAACGAATTAGCAAGTTAGAAAAGTACTTTGACGGTGATGTAAACAACACCGCTCATGTGAACTTAAAAGTATATCCAAACAAGCAGGCTAAAGTAGAAGTAACCATTCCTTTACCATACTTGACTCTACGTGCAGAAGAGATGTCCAATGATCTTTACGCAAGTATCGACTTAGTAACTGACAAATTGGAACGTCAAATTAGAAAATACAAAACTAAGGTTAACCGTAAGTCTCGTGAAAAAGGATTTAAGAACCTAGAATTTGCATCTTCAGATGTTACTACTGATGATGACGTTGATGTTGATTCTAAACTTGAAGTTGTTAGAAATAAACGAGTATCACTAAAACCAATGGATAATGAAGAAGCCATTCTGCAAATGGATATGTTAGGTCACGATTTCTTTATCTATGAAGATGCAGAAACGTCAGAAATTGATATTGTATATCGTCGTAATGATGGTCGTTACGGTTTGATTGAAACTGGTGACTAAATAATAATTTTTTACTATAATAAAGAGCTGCGGCAAGAACTTTTGTCGTAGCTCTTTACTTATTTATAAAATGTGTAATAGTATTGAGATTACAATTTATCTATGTTTATGTTTTAAAAGGGTAAATGAAATGATACAATTAGAAAGTATGTAATTGACAATAATTAGTAATTTATAAAATCCAATTAAGAATTTGTATGCAGAAAGGGAATTTATTAGATGCGAAATGTCTTAAAGAAATGGGTCGAAAGTGATAAACGTGAACTTAAACGACTCAGTAAATTGGCCGATCAAGTAGGGTCATACTCTAAAGAATATCGTGAGTTAAGTGATGCTGAACTTCAAGCGAAAACTCCCGAATTTAAACAACGTTATGCTGATGGTGAAACTTTGGATGATTTATTACCCGAAGCTTTTGCTGTGGCCCGAGAAGGCGCCAAACGAGTATTAGGTCTTTATCCATTCCACGTGCAAATTATGGGTGGAATTGTGCTTCATGAAGGTAACATCGCCGAAATGAAGACTGGTGAAGGAAAGACGCTTACAGCAACGATGCCAGTATATTTAAATGCTATCGCTGGCGAAGGAGTTCACGTTGTTACGGTTAACGAATATCTATCTCAACGTGATGCCACTGAAATGGGCGAATTATATAGTTGGCTAGGTTTAACTGTTGGAGTTAATCTTGCTCAAATGAACCCTGATGAAAAACGTGAAGCTTATGCGGCTGATATTACTTATTCAACTAATAGTGAAATTGGTTTCGATTATCTTCGTGATAACATGGTGGCTTATAAAGAAGAAATGGTTCAAAGACCGTTAAGCTTTGCTATCGTTGATGAAGTTGATTCAATTTTAATTGATGAAGCCAGAACTCCACTGATTATTTCAGGTCAAGCTACTGGTACTTCACAGTTATATCAAAGTACTGATCAATTCGCTAAGACCTTCATGAAGGTGAAGACTTTAAGGTTGATTTGGAAACTAAGACAGTTTCATTGACTGATAAGGGAATTGAGAAGGGTGAAAAGTACTTTAACCTTACTAACCTGTATGACACTGATAACACAGCCTTGACCCACCATTTGGATCAAGCTTTACGAGCTAATTTCATTATGCTTCGCGATAAAGACTATGTTGTTCAAGAAGATGAAGTTCTCATCGTTGATTCATTTACTGGACGGATTATGGATGGTCGTCGTTTCTCAGATGGCCTTCACCAAGCAATTGAAGCCAAAGAAGGCGTTACTATCCAAGAGGAAAGTAAGACTATGGCTAACATTACTTATCAAAATATGTTCAGAATGTACAAAAAGCTTGCTGGAATGACTGGTACTGCTAAGACTGAAGCTGAAGAATTCCGCGAAATTTACAACATGGAAGTTATTTCTGTTCCTACTAACAAACCGGTTGTCCGGATTGACGAACCTGATGTTCTCTATCCAAACCTGCAAACCAAATTTGAGGCCGTAGTTAGCAAAATCAAGGAATTACATGAAAAAGGCCAACCGATGTTGATTGGTACCGTGGCGGTTGAAACCTCAGAGTATCTATCACAACGTTTAGATCAAGAAGGCATTCCTCACGTTGTTTTGAATGCTAAAAACCATGCTAAAGAAGCTGAGATTGTTACAAATGCTGGTCAAAAGGGTGCTGTTACAATTGCTACCAACATGGCTGGACGGGGAACTGATATTAAATTAGGACCTGGGGTTGTTGAACTTGGTGGATTAGCGGTTATTGGTACTGAACGACATGAATCTCGAAGAATTGATAATCAACTTCGTGGCCGGGCAGGTCGTCAAGGTGATCCAGGATTGTCACAATTCTACTTGTCACTTGAAGATGACTTAATGCTTCGTTTCGGCTCCGAAAGAATCAAGAACTTCTTAGAGCGGATGAATGTTGAAGGTGATGATGCAGTTATTCGTTCTCGAATGATTACTAAGCAAGTTGAATCCGCTCAAAAGCGAGTTGAAGGTAATAACTATGACTCTCGGAAGAATGTGCTTCAATATGATGATGTCATGAGACAACAACGTGAAGTTATTTATGGCGAACGTCAAGAAGTTATCGGCGAAGAAAAATCACTTAAATGGGTAATTATGCCAATGATTGAAAGAACCATCAATCGAATTGTTGACCTTCATACTCAAGGTGATACTGAGGATTGGGATCTACAAACCATCCTTGACTTTGCGATTTCTGCAATGGTAAACCCTGATCAAATTTCAATGGATGACCTTAGAGGTAAATCTGCTGAAGAGATTAAGAGTTTCCTAATGGGATTAGCCAACAAGGTTTATGACGAAAAGAAAGAAGCATTATATGATGAATCACAAATGCTTGAATTTGAAAAAGTCGTTATCCTTCGAGTAGTTGATTCTCACTGGACTGATCATATTGATATGATGGATCAATTAAGACAATCAATTGGTCTTCGTGGTTATGGTCAACAAAATCCATTAGTTGAATACCAACGTGAAGGTTACAAGATGTTTGAAGAAATGATCGCTGATATTGATTATGATGCAACCAGATTATTTATGAAGGCTGAAATTAGACAAAATATGCAACGTTAATCTGACTAAAGAATCCAGGCAATTATGTTTGGATTCTTTATTTTAATAAGGAAATGGTGACTAAAATGACTTTTGAAATAACGGATGCCAAAAAACAACTAGCTGATATGCAACAAGCCATTGCTGGCTTTAGGAGGTCACTTTGACTTTGATGCTTTAAGTGAAAGTATTGAAATTAATGAGTCAAAGATGGCAGAACCAGGTTTTTGGGATAACCAGGAAATCGCTCAAAAATTAATTGATGAAACAAATCAGATGAAAACTAAAGTGGATAGTTATACTCACTTGAAGAACGAGAGCGACGAACTATCTGTGATGTTAGAGCTGATTGCTGAAGATGATGATCCTGATATGATAAGCGAGTATGCAGATGCTCAAAGCAAATTATCTAAAGAACTTGATAAGTATCAATTGCAGCTTTTATTAAATGAAAAATATGATCATAACAACGCTATTCTTGAAATTCATCCTGGGGCTGGAGGAACTGAATCTCAAGATTGGGGGTCAATGCTATTGAGAATGTATAACCGGTGGGCAGAAGCTCATCGGTTTCGGGTTGAGGTTTTAGACTATCAAGCTGGGGATGTTGCTGGAATCAGTAGTGTTTCCTTGCTAATCTCTGGTCCGGATGCATATGGTTACCTTAGATCAGAAAAAGGTGTTCATCGCCTGGTTAGAATCTCACCATTTGATTCAGCCGCTCGGAGACACACCTCGTTTGCATCGGTAGATGTAATGCCCGAATTGAATGATGATGTTGAAATTGAAATTAATCAAGATGACTTACGAGTTGATGTTTATCGTTCAAGTGGAGCTGGCGGACAACATATTAACAAGACTTCATCCGCTGTTCGGATTACTCATCTACCAACGGGAATTGTCGTTGCAAGTCAGGCTCAACGATCACAGCTTCAAAACCGAGAAACCGCGATGAATATGTTGAAGTCAAAGCTGTATGAATTAGAAGAACAGAAAAAAGCCGAAGAAAAAGCCAAGATTGAAGGCGAACAATTAGAGATTGGCTGGGGCTCACAAATTCGTTCTTATGTATTTCATCCATATTCAATGGTTAAGGATCACCGTACCAATTACGAAACAGCCAATACTAGTGCTGTGATGGATGGTGATTTAGATCCATTCATTAATGCGTATCTGCAGTGGAAGTTAGCTCAACAAAACCCTGATTAATTAAAACTAAGCCCCTCAACCACCATCAGGTGGGCGAGAGGCTTTTTTTAGTTACATATTTTATTTATGCTACGTGATTGGGGCCTTAAATTAAATTTGGGACAATGCTATACTTAAACTAAACTAATTAGGGGAAATAGAAATGAAAATTGTGTTTTTGCTCCTCTTTTTTTTACTTCAACCAGTTCTCTGGCTTACAGTAATTAGAAGCGGCGTTTTATTTCTTTCCAGAGTCAAACGGGAAAGAAAATTATTTAGATCGGCAATTTACGAAGACTTTTTTGAAGGTCGCCATTTATTAAAAAGCACGTTATTTTGCGGCGTAATTGCCTCGATTATGGGAATATTGCTTATTAGTGTGTCAGCAAAATGGATTGTGGTTTACATAGCACTTGAGTTAATTAGTGTTGTAGTTTTATCATTTACCAGTTTACCAATTACTTTAATTACTTTAAGCGGAGTTTTGGTTACACTGATAACTGTTCCAAATGATCTATTCGGATTAAGTTGGTTAACCTCTGCTTTAAGTGCATCATTACAAGCGGTACCGATAGCTAATTTAATTGCCATTTTAGGAATCATATTGGTCTTAAATGGATTATATGTGATCGGTGTCGGTGGTAATTATCCATCGCCAATAATTGATCGTAATAAGCGAAATACACGAATTGCTAAATTTAGATTTAATGAGTCGGCGGTTGTCCCAATGCTGTTGTTGGTTCCTGGAAACTGGTTTGAAGCTCATTTATCGTTTTGGCCAGTCTTTAACTATGGCGGACATTCATATACATTATTCATATTGCCATTATTACTGGGACTCCGATTTACGGTTAAGCGAGGCGTTTTGGGAACTATGATTGCCAAAGTTGCTCATGTAACCATTGCCACTGGAGTATTAGCGTTGCTGGGAGCGATTATTACTAAATTCATTCCTGCAATTGGCATTTATGCGCTAATCACGATTTGGTTAGTATATTTAATTAGTTTAATGGTGATTAAATCACAGGATCGGCGAATTGATTTTGAGTATAGTGAAGTAATGGATGGGGTGAGGGTATTAGGTATTAAACCCGAAACTCCTGCTGCTAAAATGAACCTTGAAGTTGGTGACATCATTTTAGAGGTTAATGGTGAATTAGTAACCAATGAGACTGAACTGTATCAAGCAATTTCTCAGAATTCAACTTATTGTAAGTTAAAGGTTAGGGATCGAAACGATCAGTTGAAAATTACTGAAACAGCAATTTTTAAAAATTCACCGCATGAAATTGGTATTAAAACCTATTCAGATTACGCGTAATGAGGGATAAACTTTGAAAAATGTGTTGATTGTCGACGATGAACCAGCAATTATTACTTTACTTCAATATAATTTGAAGCGCGAAAATTTTGAAGTAGACTCTGCCATTAATGGTAAAGAAGCCCTTCAAAAAATTAAAGCACATGAATATACAATTGTGCTTCTTGATTTGATGTTACCTGAAATGAGTGGCGAGGAAGTTTTAAAGCAGATGCGCATGGATCGAATCACGACACCAGTAATTATTTTAACCGCTAAAGACACTGAATTTGATAAAGTATTTGGCTTGGAAATGGGGGCAGATGATTACATCTCCAAACCTTTTAGTCCACGTGAAGTAATCGCTAGAATCAATGCAGTGCTACGACGTTATCAAGTTACAGAAGCTAATTTGAGTGACGTCAAAGAAGCTTCAGATGACAATCAAAATCAAGTGGTAGGACCATTTACCATTGATAAGAAACAATACCAAGTATTAGTAGATGGGGAAAATCTTAGATTAACGCCAAAGGAGTTTGAACTGTTTAGCTACCTTGCTAATCACGATAAACAAGTTTTTAGTCGGGAACAATTACTTTCTGGAGTTTGGGGATTCGACTATAGTGGTCAAAGTCGAATGGTAGAC
This sequence comes from Lentilactobacillus kosonis, assembly GCF_003864335.1. GTDB lineage: Bacteria > Bacillota > Bacilli > Lactobacillales > Lactobacillaceae > Lentilactobacillus > Lentilactobacillus kosonis. The sequence continues at coordinate 80,392 of NZ_BEXA01000002.1, forward strand.
ATTCAAATTGCACATTTAAGAGATAAGATTGAAACGGATCCCAAACATCCTGTCTATTTGAAAACGGTACGTGGAATTGGATATCAATTCGTAAGTGGGGATGATTAGGTGAATAGGTCAACTAAAAATTTATATAATCTGTTTGGCATAGAACTAATCATCTTAGCTTGTCTAGGATTAGGCATTAGCTACCATAATCGCAGTTGGCTAATTACGACTTTTGTGCTTGCAACTGGGTCCATAGTTTACTTGATGTTTATCTTAATCCAGAATCATCAAGATAATCGGGTCATCTATCGCTTGCATGGAGCTGTGAAGAGTTTAAATCTAAAGACTTCTGCTCAGCCAGTATTAGTGAAACCGGATGATAATTACAAAGATTTAGCTGATGAAATTAATGAACTGGCGGCATCACAAAACAAGCAGATTCAGTATTCATCTATGGCAAATAATGAATTGCTAAAGATTATTAATACATTACCAGTTGGGGTAATGGTCATCAATCAAAACAGTGACGTAATTTTCGCTAATCCTCAAATGGGTGATATTCTAGACCGTAAAATTAGTCGAGAAGCTCATCCCTACACGATAGATATCGTCAATTACAAGATGTTAACCATGATCGACAATGTTTTTAATAGTCATCAATCTGTAAGGTCTGAAATCACTGCGGCGACTGACGGTACGAAAACTATTGATACTCAGGTAGTGTATAGTCGAATTAATTCTTCGTTTCATGTGATTGTTATTGCCTATGATATTTCTGATGTGATCAATATTACTCAAATGCAAGTGGATTTTTTGCGGAATGCTAGTCATGAATTGAAAACCCCAGTGACTGCCATTTCTGGGTTTGCTAAAACATTATTAGATGGGGCAAAAGATGATCCAGAAGTATTAACTGAATTTTTAGAGATCATTAATCAACAAAGCGATCAGCTAACCTCACTGATCAATGACATCTTAACGATTTCTCATATTCAGAAAGATGAAATTCAAACAAGTGATTCAGTACGACTAAAGGACTTTGTCGATCAGGAACTAATGACGCAAAGTACTCAAATCAAGCAACATAATCTGGAAATTCAGAATTTAATTGATGAAACATTCGAGGTCACAATGGCCTTTGATTCACTTCAAAGAATTGTTCGCAATTTAATTTCAAATGCTGTTAAGTATAATCGCGATGGTGGTCAAATTATAATTAATGCCTATAGTCAGGGAAACTTCTGGTACTTTAGCGTTAAAGATACAGGAATTGGAATCAGTCAGCGAGATCTTTCTAGAATTTTTGAACGGTTTTATCGTTCAGATGAATCGCGAAATAAGCAGCAGATTCCCGGAACGGGCTTAGGTTTGTCAATCGTGAATGAACTAGTTGAATCATTGTCTGGAAAGATTACAGTTAAAAGTCAACGAGGAGTTGGCTCTACGTTTACAGTTCGCCTGCCAAAGGAAAATTGAATATTACCGCGATAAGTAAGCCCCTATTATGAATGTCCTTCATAGTAGGGGCTTTTAATTTGTCGATATAAAACATTTACATAATTTTTACAATGGACTGAGTGAATATTTACATTGGTTATTTACAATAGTAAGTGAATTAAGCGAGGAGGAATTTGCCATGCGGAAACAGACAATTATTAATATTTGTGTGGGCATCTTGTTGGTATTTGGAATTGGCTATGCGTATGCCACACGTGATAGCACTGAAAGTACGGGAGAATCCATTACTGCCGTTGGATCAACAGCATTGCAGCCACTGGTTGAAGCTGCCAGTGAGGAATATATTGCTAATCATCCAGGGATGTTTATCAATGTACAGGGAGGCGGTTCGGGAACCGGACTTAGTCAAATTGAATCTGGGGCCGTTCAAATGGGAAATTCTGACTTGTTCGCTGAAAGAAAAAAGTGGGATCAACCCTAAGAAATTAGTCGATCATCGTGTTGCTGTCGTGGGGGTCGCCCCAATTGTAAATAAGGATACTGGTATTAAAGCGTTGACTTCTAATCAATTAATTAAAATTTTCACGGGAAAGATTACTAATTGGCGTCAGGTTGGTGGTAAAAATATGCCGGTAACTTTAATCAATCGTTCTCAGGGTAGTGGAACGCGAGTCACATTTGAAGACTACGGTTTGCATGGCGAAGAGAGTGCAGTTGCTCAGGAACAAGATTCATCAGGGACGGTTAGACAAATTGTTAGTACAACACCAGGAGCAATTAGTTACGTTGCGTTCGGCTACTTAAATAAATCAATTGTGCCAATTGAAATTGATGGTGTTATGCCAACTGCCAAGAATGTGCAAACTAATCGCTGGAGAATTTGGTCTTATGAACATATTTACACGAATGGGCAACCGCGAGGAATAACTAAAAAATTCTTAAACTTTCTTAATAGTCGTCATATTCAAAAAGAATTATTCCAAAAACTTGGGTATATCTCAGTTAATGATATGCAATATCAACGGACTTGGGACGGTAAGATAACGAAAGAGGTAGGTGAGTAATGTGGAAAATAAGAAATTAGCTTCACAGTTACTAAAAAAATCTAAAACAGCGCGTTATGAACGTTTCGGCCAAGGGATTAGTTTAGCAGCGTTACTGTTGATTATGTTAGTTGTGGTAGGCATTATCTTATTCGTTGCATCCAAAGGAATTTCAACGTTTACTCATGATCATATCTCATTAAAAGACTTCTTTGGTGGGACTATTTGGAATCCGGGCACCAATACGCCTGATGGTAAACCAGCTGTTGGGGCATTACCGATGATCTTAGGGTCATTTTTAGTAACCTTGTTAGCAGCGTTGGTTGCAACTCCATTTGCAATTGGAACGGCAGTGTATATGACTGAAATTTCACCTAAGAAGGGTGCTAAATTCTTGCAACCAGTCATTGAATTATTAGTGGGGATTCCCTCCGTAGTTTATGGCTTTATTGGATTGTCAGTCGTAGTACCTTTCGTTAGAAACACCTTTGGAGGTTCTGGATTCGGAATCTTATCAGGTACTTTTGTCCTTTTCGTAATGATCTTACCAACCATTGTTTCAATGACCGTTGATTCACTAAAATCAGTGCCTAAGTATTATCGACAAGCTTCTTTGGCTCTGGGAGCTACTGCTTGGCAAACCATCTGGAAAGTTGTATTACGTGCAGCCACTCCAGGGATTTTAACAGCAATTGTCTTTGGAATGGCTCGAGCATTTGGTGAAGCTCTTGCGGTACAAATGGTAATTGGGAATGCGGCATTGATGCCCCAAAATCTTGTATCACCAGCGTCAACTTTGACGTCAGTTCTAACTTCCGGAATGGGTAATACCGTTATGGGGTCGCTTCAAAATGACGCTTTATGGTCGTTAGCTTTGGTACTGTTATTCATGTCACTGTTCTTCAATCTCCTGGTTCACTTCATCGGCCGGAAAGGGGCGTTTAAAAAATGAAAACTCAATCTCAGAGTAAGATTGCAATTGGAATTTTAAAAGGCATTGCGATTTGTGTGGTCCTGATTCTTGCCTTCCTATTGGGATATATTTTTATCACTGGTTTACCTAACGTTAGTTGGGGATTTCTAACTAGACCAGCCAAAGCCTTTCAAGCCGGTGGTGGTGTTGGAGTACAACTATTCAATTCCTTTTATTTATTAATTTTGGCAATGCTAATCTCGACGCCAATTGCTTTAGGAGCAGCGATCTATCTAAATGAATATGCTAAGGATAACTGGGTTACATCAACCATCCGAACAATGATTGAAATTTTAAGTTCGTTACCGTCAGTTGTCGTTGGATTGTTTGGGTTTCTATTGTTTGTTATTCAGTTTAATTACGGATTTTCAATTTTATCTGGAGCATTGACATTAACCATTTTTAACTTACCATTGTTGACGCGGAGCATGGAAGATTCGCTTTCAAGTGTTTCAAATGATCAACGTCAAGGTGGTCTAGGGTTAGGACTTTCAAAGTTTGAAACAATTACCCATATCGTGGTTCCGGCAGCACTTCCGGGAATTATCAGCGGCATGATTCTCTCATCTGGTAGAATTTTTGGTGAAGCAGCCGCCTTAATTTACACTGCGGGACAAAGTGCGCCTGCGCTAAATTTTGGTGATTGGAATCCATTTAACATTGATAGCCCGCTGAGCCCAATGCGTCCGGCTGAGACGCTGGCGGTACACATTTGGAAGATTAATTCAGAGGGCATTATGCCAGATTTGAGCCAAGTTTCATCTGGATCATCGGCAGTGTTAGTTCTCGCCATCTTAATTTTTAACTTATCGGCTAGGTACCTGGGACGGAAAATCTTTGAAAAGATGACTTCAGCAAGTTAGGAGAAGAGCTATGCAAGATATGTTAAATAACCAGAAACAAGAGCGGTTCATTTATCGGTTTGGCGAAGATGAAGAAATTACAATGGCCACCGAAGATTTACAAGTGTTTTATGGGGATTCACTGGCTATGAGTAATGCTGATTTAACTTTTAAGAAGAATACGATTACGGCATTGATTGGTCCATCAGGTTCAGGTAAATCAACTTATTTAAGAAGTTTAAATCGAATGAACGATGAGGTTGCTACGGTTAAGGGTAAAATTTTTTATCAGGGAGTGGATATCAATCAGCCGGGAATTGACGTATATGAAGTCCGCCGCCGAATCGGCATGGTGTTTCAACGACCTAATCCCTTTGCTAAGTCGATTTACGATAACATTACTTTCGCACTTAAGCGCAGAGGAATTCGTGATAAGCAAAAGTTAGATGAAATTGTTGAGACGACATTAAAGGAAGCTGCAGTTTGGGATCAAGTTAAGGACTCGTTGCATAAAAGTGCTTTAGCCTTATCTGGTGGCCAGGCTCAGCGAGTTTGTATTGCAAGGGCATTAGCAGTACGACCAGATGTGTTGTTACTTGATGAGCCAGCATCGGCTTTAGACCCAGTTTCAACGGTTCAATTAGAGCAGACCTTGCAAGAGCTAAAAAAAGACTACACGATTATTATCGTTACCCATAACATGCAACAAGCTGCTAGATTAAGTGACTACACGGTATTCTTTAATTTGGGTCAAGCAATTGAATACAATAAGACAAGAAAGATATTTACCCGACCAAAAATTCAGTTAACGGAAGATTATGTTTCCGGAAACTTTGGGTAGGAGGATCTGTGATGAGTGAACCAATTATTTCATCAAAACACCTAGATTTATTTTATGGTGATTATCAAGCATTACATGATATTAACTTGAGTTTTGAAGACAATGAAATCTCCGCGTTAATCGGTCCGTCAGGATGTGGAAAATCAACTTTTCTTCGATGCTTAAATCGAATGAACGATATGATTGATAGTGTCACGATTACTGGCTCGGTTCAATTTAGAGGTGAAAACATTTACGCTCCCCAAACTAACTTAGTTGAATTACGAAAAGATATTGGTATGGTCTTTCAGCAACCCAACCCATTTCCATTTTCAGTCTATGACAATGTTACGTATGGGCTTAAAATTGCTGGGATTAAAGACAAGGCTAAACTAGATGAAATCGTTGAGCGAAGCTTGCGTCAAGCAGCAGTTTGGGATGAGGTCAAAGATCACTTATACGATAATGCCTTATCATTCTCTGGCGGGCAACAACAGCGGATTTGTATTGCTAGGGTGCTAGCTGTCTCACCAGATATTATTTTGATGGATGAGCCAACCTCAGCGCTGGATCCAATTTCTAGTGCCAAAATTGAAGATACTTTGCTTGATTTAAAGGAACAATACACCATCGTGATTGTTACACATAACTTGCAACAGGCTTCTAGAATTTCTGATAAGACAGCGTTCTTTATGGATGGCACAGTAGTTGAGTATGACAAGACTAGCAAAATTTTTGTTAATCCGGAAAATCAAAAAACTGAAGATTACGTTTCGGGAAGATTTGGATAGGAGGAAATTATGGGAAAAATATTTGATGACGAATTGGCTAGTCTTAAAGCCGATTTTATGAAGATGGCAGCTTTGGTGAGGGATGCAGTGGCAAATAGTGGCCAAGCATTTATTGATCATGATGTAGATGCGGCAAATGTGGTGATTGATCATGATCACGAGATTAACGAGTTACAAACGTATCTAGAGAAACGATCATTTGAATTGATTGCATTATATCAACCCGTTACCACTGATTTACGGGAAGTTGTCGGGGTACTTAAGAGTGTTACAGATCTTGAACGAGCAGGAGATCATGCACGAAATATCGCTAGATCAACAATTAAGATTAAAGGCCAAGATCGAATTCCAGAAGTTGAAAAGGTGATTGCCACGATGGTTAATGAAGTGGTTAAGGAGTATTCACAATCAATTGATGCCTACGCAGCAGTTGATGAAAGTCGGGCCAAAGAAACAGCTTCAATTTTTAATGAAGAAATCAATGATTTGTATAACGGGGTTGCTTCACCAAGTTATCGAACAATGACTGAGAAGCCAGATATTTTAAATTCTGCGATTATTTATTTAAACGTTGCTAAAGATCTTAGTCGAATTTCAGATTATAGTACTAACATTTGTGAGTGGACAGTTTACCTTGCGACCGGAAAAATTATTGAACTAGGTTAAGATTTTGTGATTTTAGCGTTGCATACTTGAATGTAACGCTTTTTTTTAATACTCTTAAGTTATTGTTAGAGGAGGAATTATACATGAAATGGTTAAATACATTTAAACGATCTGTAACCGATCGGTGGATTGCTGGTGTCATCGGTGGACTTTCTCAATCACTTAATTGGAATTCTACATTAGTTAGGGTATTATTTTGGTGTTACTATTCATGCCAGTAATCAATCTCATTATTGTGATAGCTTACGTGGCAGCAGTGATATTGGTTCCTTCTGAGAATTCAACTGGTTCGTTTTTTGACTTATTCAAAGGATTTAGTCAAACACCAGCAAAAAATTCAAGAAAGGTTATCCATGATGCTGAAGAGCAAGACATTGATAACGATAATAAAGGAGAATAAGTATGCGCTTTTTATCAAGTTTACTGATCAATACCATTTTGTTTATGGCGATTAGCGGTTTTTTACCAAATTATTTTTACGTGGCTAGTTTTGGAATTGCATTTTTAGCAGCCTTTGTTTTAGCATTTCTAAACTTTTTGATTAAACCAATTTTAAAATTACTATCCTTACCAATTACGGTTTTAACATTTGGATTATTTAGTTTAATTATCAACGGTTTTTATTTTGGAATTGACGTCAAAAATTGTAGGTTCAGGGTTTGAATTTTCATCATTTTGGATGGCCGTGTTAGTGGCAGTTTTGATGTCAGTATTGAATGGAATCATCACAGAATTCTTTTCTCGAGAGGTCCATTAAGCGCTAACAAAGTGGTAAAATTAAACTAATATATTGCATTGAGGAGGGGTTAATTTGGCAGACAGCGTAACGATTGCTGAATTGGTTAAGACTGCGAGATTAGATGTTTATTCTGGGGAAGAATATCTTGAAGAACGTAGTGTTTCAACTAGTGATATTTCGCGGCCCGGTTTGGAATTAACCGGATTTTTTAATTATTATCCAGCAAAACGAATTCAACTTTTAGGAATTACTGAGATTTCGTACTCCAAAGGTTTATCTCATGAAGAGTTATTGAAGGTCATGAAGCAGATGTGTCAGCCTGAAACGCCAGCATTTGTGATTTCAACACAGTTAGATCCACCGGAGGAGTTGATTGAGGCCGCTGAAGAAAAACGCATCCCAATTTTAGGTTCAAAATTGACCACTTCTCGAGTTTTGAGTAACATGACTAACTATTTAGAAGACAAGTTGGCAGAACGGCAATCAATTCATGGTGTCCTAGTTGATGTTTATGGATTGGGAATTTTGATTACTGGTGATAGTGGAGTTGGTAAGAGTGAAACCGCATTGGAGCTTGTTAAGCGGGGACACCGACTAATTGCAGATGATCGAGTTGAAGTTTATCAACAAGATGAACAAACTTTGATGGGAGAAGCTCCGGCTATTTTAAAGCACTTACTCGAAATTCGGGGTATTGGGATTATTGATGTGATGACTTTATTTGGAACTGGGGCAGTTAGAAGTCGAACTAGAGTATCACTGATTATCCATTTAGCTAACTTCTCTAAGGACGCTAAGTATGACCGTCTGGGAAACGGTACGCAGGATGTTAAGTTTTTTGATGTGACGGTTCCTAAGATGACGATTCCGGTTAAGACTGGTCGGAATTTAGCAATTATTATCGAGGCTGCTGCAATGAACTTCCGGGCCCAGTCAATGGGGTATGATGCTACGGAAACCTTTGACCGGAATTTAAATAACTTAATTAAGGTTAATAGCCAAAAAGATATTGATGAAAAAAAGCAAGCGGATGAAACAAAAAAAGAGAATCAAGAAGCTTTATCGGAATCCGACAACTCTAAGGGCAAAGATGATAGTAAAGATTAGGAGTTTTAATTTTGAAAAATTCGGTGTTACTGGCTTTGAATCCAATTGCCTTTAATCTAGGTCCAATTGAGGTCCACTGGTATGGGATTATTATTGCAACTGGTGTAATTTTAGCAGTGGCTTTAGCAGTGGCAGAAGGCAATCGACAGGGAATCAAGGATGACGATATTTATGATATGATTCTATGGGCATTACCGGCGGCATTAATTTGTGCTCGAGCATATTACGTTATTTTCCAATGGAGTTACTACAAGGATAATCCAGGTGAAATTATTAAAATCTGGGATGGCGGCATTGCCATTTATGGCTCACTAATCGGGGCGATTATTGTGGTAATTCTGTTTTGTCGCAGTCGCTTCATTCCAGTTTGGAAGATGCTTGATGTTGCAGCACCAACGGTAATTATGGCTCAAGCAATTGGCCGTTGGGGTAATTTTATGAACCAGGAAGCTTTTGGTAAAGTTACATCATTGTCGTTTTTACAGGGATTGCACTTACCAAAGTTTATTATTAACCAGATGTATATCTCTGGCGCATATCGGCAACCCACTTTTTTATATGAGTCAATGTGGAGTTTTCTCGGTTTCTTATTGTTGATCTCACTTCGGCACAATCCTCAATTATTTAAACGAGGCGAGATTTTCTTAACTTATGTAATGTGGTATTCGTTTGGAAGATTCTTTATAGAAGGAATGAGAACAGATAGCCTTTATTGGGGACCTTTAAGAGTTTCTCAAATTCTTTCAATCGGATTGTTCGTTGGCGCGCTGATTACTTTAGTTGTGCGGCGCCGAAAAATAATGATGTGTGGTATGTTGAAGATAACTCGAAGCAGAAGATTAAAGGAGAAATCTAATGACAAGTAAAATCGCAGTTTTAGGTGCTGGATCCTGGGGTAGTGTGTTAGCTAGTGTGCTGGATGAAAATGGCAATGATGTTAAGCTATGGTCATACAATAAGGAACAAGTTGAATTATTTAATTCAACACACACTAATCCTCACTATATCAAGGACCACACTTTTTCCGATACATTGGTTGCCTATAATGATTTAGCTGAGGCAATTAAGGATGTTGAATATATTTTATTTGTTGTCCCAACTCAAGTGACAAGATCGGTTGCTAAGCAAGTATCAGAAATTTTAATTCAAAATAACCAAAAAGTTGACTTGATTCATGCTTCAAAAGGAATTGAGGAAGGCACATATATGCGGTTATCTGAAGTGCTTGCTCAAGAAATCAAACCAGAAAATCGGAAATCAATTTCAGTTATTTCTGGCCCTAGCCACGCTGAAGATGCGATTAAAAAAGACATTACGTTAGTGACAGTGGCTAGCCGTAATTTAGGTGATGCTGAACGAGTTCAAAATTTGTTTATGAACAGTTATTTCCGGGTTTATACAAGTGACGACGTCATCGGCGTCGAGATTGGGGCGGCCCTTAAAAATATTATTGCCTTAGGAGCCGGGGCCTTAAATGGCCTTGGTTATAAAGATAATGCTAAGGCAGCTTTGATGACTCGAGGATTAGCAGAGATTTCTCGGTTAGGCACTTCATTTGGTGCTAATCCATTGACCTTCATTGGTCTATCTGGTGTAGGTGATATTATCGTTACTGGAACCAGTACTAATTCAAGAAATTGGCGGGCTGGTAATGAATTAGGTCAAGGTAAATCGCTTGATGAAGTGGTTAAAAATATGGGAATGGTAATTGAAGGAATTTCAACTACTAAAGCAGCCTACGAGCTATCCAAGAAGCGTGGGGTTGATATGCCAATTACGAGTGCCATTTATCACGTGCTATATGATGGTGCTGACATTAAGACAACAATCAATCAATTAATGACTCGTGAAGGCCGTTCAGAGCTTTCATAGGAGAATTTGGAGACGAAAATAATGCCAAAAAAAGTTACTAAAGCTGTTATTCCGGCGGCAGGGCTAGGAACTAGATTCTTGCCTGAAACCAAAGCCTTACCAAAGGAAATGTTACCAATTGTTGATACCCCAACGATTCAATTCATCGTTGAAGAAGCGAAAAAGTCTGGAATTAAGGATATTGTAATTGTAATTGGTAAAGGAAAGCGTTCGATTGAAGATCATTTGATTCGAATCCCGAACTTGAACAAAACTTAGAACAAAAGCATAAAGATGATATTTTAGAAACCATTCGTAAAACTAATGATATGAATATTTACTTTATTCGGCAGTCTCATCCTCGTGGATTAGGCGACGCCGTTTATACTGCTCGTAGTTTTATTGGTAACGAGCCATTTGTGGTGATGTTGGGTGATGATGTCATGCAGGATGAAGAACCATTGACTAAGCAATTGATGGATAGTTATAAAACTACTGGAGCTTCAACTTGGCAGTTAAGCGGGTTGCACATAAAGATATTTCTAAGTATGGGGTCATTGATCCTTCTGAAGAGGTAACTCAGGGTCTATTTAACGTTAAGAAGTTTGTGGAAAAGCCAAAACCTGAAGAAGCACCTTCTGATTTAGCCATCATTGGTCGGTATTTATTTACGCCAGAAATTTTTGGCATTCTTGAACATACTAAACCAGATGCTTCTGGTGAAGTTCAATTAACTTCAGCCATTGATGAATTAAATCAAACCCAGCGAGTTTTTGCCCATGAGTTTAAAGGCGAACGTTTTGATACGGGGAATAAATTAAGTTGGCTAAAGACTAATATTACTTTTGGTTTACGACATCCTGAAATCTCAACTGGATTACGTAACTATCTAATTGATTTGGGTAAGTCTTTGAGTGAAGAAAATGAAGCAGATAAAAAATAATTAAAAACAATTTGCTTTACATACTTATCTTTTGATAGTAAATTATGTTGCAGAAGAATTTTAAGGAGGATCCGTTATGACCAAAGTTATGATGTAGTAGTAATTGGTGCCGGACCAGGTGGGATGACTGCTGCTCTGTATGCTTCCAGAGCTAATTTGTCTGTCGCAATGATCGATAGAGGAATTTATGGTGGCCAAATGAACAATACTGCTGAAATTGAGAACTATCCTGGCTTTAAATCAGTGATGGGTCCCGATTTGGCTCAACAAATGTATGATGGTTCAATCAATTTTGGTGCCGAGTACGTTTATGGTGCTGTTGAAGAAATTGTTGATAATGGTGATACCAAAACAATTAAAACTGATAGTGAAGAAATTGAAGCTAAGGTAGTGGTTATTGCTACTGGATCTGAATACAAGAAGTTGGGGATTCCCGGCGAAAAAGAATATGGTGGCAAGGGTGTTTCTTACTGTGCCGTCTGTGACGGTGCGTTCTTTAGAAATAAAGACGTGGTCGTTGTTGGTGGTGGTGATTCCGCCATTGAAGAGGGGTCATACCTTTCAGGAATTGTAAATAATGTTAAGGTTATTCATCGTCGTGATACATTGCGCGCTCAAAGATTATTCAAGATCGCGCATTTAAGAACGATAAGATGGATTTTGTTTGGAATACCAACGTGATCGAAGTACTCGGTGATGGCAATAAAGTTACTGGCGTTAAGGTTAAAAACAATGAAACCAATGAAGAATCCGTTGTTGAAACTTCAGGAGTCTTTATCTATGTTGGATTACTACCAATGACTGAACCATTTAAAAACTTGAATATTACTGATGAATCCGGTTGGATTGTAACTAATGATCAAATGGAAACCTCAGTTCCAGGAATTTATGCCATTGGTGATGTTCGTCAAAAGGATCTTCGCCAAATCACCACTGCCGTTGGTGAAGGTGGGATTGCTGGCCAACAAGCTTTTAAATATATTGAAGCGTTAAGCTCTAAAGCTCCAGTTACTGACTAAGGTTTTAGAAAAAGATAACCGAATAAATTGGCGAAGTATGTTCGTATGGTAAAATACTTTGTTAGTGAGGCTGACACAAAACATAGTTTTGCTGCAGCCTTTTTATTTGCGTTATTATATTAATAAATAAACTGGGTTAGTTTGATTGGAGGAATGTAGTTTGATCGAAAGAAAAGAAGACAACAAGTTTGATTTGGTATCCCAATACAAACCAACTGGAGACCAGCCAGCTGCAATTAAAGAATTGGTTGCAGGTGTAGAGAGTGGTGAAAAAGCACAAATATTAATGGGGGCCACGGGGACTGGAAAGACCTTTACCATCTCAAACGTAATTTCCCAAGTTAACAAACCAACCCTAGTGTTATCCCACAACAAGACGCTTGCTGGTCAACTGTATAGTGAGTTTAAAGAATTCTTTCCGAATAACGCGGTTGAATACTTTGTTAGCTACTATGATTATTATCAGCCAGAAGCATATGTGCCATCAAGTGATACCTATATTGAAAAAGATTCAGCCATTAATGATGAAATTGATAAACTACGACATTCTGCAACTAGTTCATTACTTGAACGAAATGATGTAATTGTTGTGGCTTCAGTATCATCTATTTTTGGCCTAGGAAGTCCTAAAGAGTATAGTGATCAAGTAGTTTCTTTGCGTGTTGGCCAAACATTGGAACGTGACGCACTACTTAGGCAATTAGTTTCAATTCAATTTGATCGCAACGATATTGATTTTCAGCGGGGACGTTTTAGAGTTCATGGCGATATAGTGGAAGTATTCCCAGCTTCTCGTGATGATCATGCACTAAGAATCGAATTTTTGGTGACGAAATTGATCGAATTCGTGAAGTTGATACTTTAACTGGCGAAGTGGTTGGTGATCGGGAACACGTGGCAATTTTCCCGGCAACCCATTTTTTGACAAATGACGATATTATGAATCAGGCTTTACCAGAAATTAAAGAAGAACTTGATGAGCGAGTAAAACAATTTGAGGCTGAAGGCAAATTACTAGAAGCTCAACGATTAAAGCAACGGACAACCTATGATATTGAAATGATGAAGGAAATGGGCTATACGAGTGGAATTGAGAACTATTCTCGATTTATGGATCGTAGAAAACCTGGAGAGCCACCATTTACACTGTTAGATTTCTTTCCCAAAGATTTCTTATTAGTTGTTGATGAATCTCACCAAACAATGCCTCAAGTTAGAGGAATGTATAACGGTGATCGGGCTCGAAAACAACAATTAATTGATTATGGATTTAGATTGCCATCTGCTTTGGATAACCGGCCACTTCAACTCGACGAATTTGAAAAACATGTCAATCAAGTTGTCTATATGTCAGCCACTCCCGGACCTTATGAAATGGAACAAACTGACAAGGTGGTTCAACAAATTATTCGTCCAACTGGATTGTTAGATCCCACCATTGATGTGCGTCCAATTATGGGGCAGATGGATGATTTAGTTGGTGAAATTAATAAACGAATTGAGCGTAAAGAACGAGTCTTTGTGACAACGTTGACGAAAAGATGGCTGAAGATTTAACTGATTATTTAAAGGATTTGGGAATTAAAGTTAAGTATCTGCACTCTGATATTAAGACGTTAGAGCGGACACAAATTATTCGTGACTTACGATTAGGTAAGTTTGATGTGTTGGTCGGAATCAACCTATTGCGTGAAGGAATCGATGTTCCAGAGGTGTCTTTGGTAGCAATTTTAGATGCTGACAAGGAAGGATTCCTCCGTAACGAACGGTCATTAATTCAAACGATTGGTCGGGCTTCTCGAAATGAGCATGGAGCAGTAGTGATGTATGCTGATAGAATTACCGATTCAATGAAGGCTGCAATCGATGAAACTCAGCGTCGTCGAGATATTCAAATAAAATATAATGAAGAACATGGCATCACACCCCATACAATTAAGAAAGAAATCCGTGGCCTGATCACATCAACTGTTAAAACAGATGATAGCGGTGAAAAGGATGACTTTGTCGAAAGTGATTTCCAACAAATGTCTCCTAAGGATCAAAAAGCAATGATTGCTCGACTTGAGGATGAAATGCGGGCAGCAGCTAAGTCATTAGATTTTGAGCAAGCCGCAACTCTAAGAGATACCGTAATGGAACTCAAGGGTGAAATGGATTAAAGAGGGATATAAATTGGCAATGATAAGATAGTTATTCGTGGGGCTAGGGCCCACAACTTAAAGAACATTGATGTGTCTATCCCTAAAAATAAGCTAGTCGTAATGACTGGACTGTCAGGTTCCGGTAAAGTTCGCTAGCGTTTGATACTTTGTATGCTGAAGGTCAACGACGTTATGTTGAAAGTCTTTCTTCATATGCGCGTCAATTCTTAGGCCAAATGGATAAACCTGATGTTGATTCGATTGAAGGACTTAGTCCAGCGATTTCAATTGATCAAAAACTACTTCGAAGAATCCCCGATCAACGGTAGGAACCGTTACAGAAATCAATGATTATTTACGGTTGCTCTGGGCGAGGGTTGGAACACCAATCTGTCCTAATGATGGTTCAGTAATTTCTAGTCAATCAGTTGATCAAATGATTCAGCAAATTATGCAGCTACCTGAGCGAACTAAGTTACAAATTTTCTCACCAATTGTGCGAGGCAAAAAGGGCGAGCATAAAAAGATCTTTGAAAAAATTAAACGTGAGGGATTCGTACGGGTTCAAGTTGATGGTGAAAACTATGATATTGATGACGACATTGAGTTAGATAAGAATAAGTCTCACGATATTAATATCATTATTGACCGAATCGTGGTTAAGGAGGGCATTAATAATCGTCTTTCAGATTCATTAGAGGCCGCCCTCAGATTATCAGGAGGATACGCGGTTGCTGATTTCTTAGGTGAACGGGATCCAATGATGTTTTCGGAACATTATGCTTGTCCAGTGTGTGGATTTACAGTTGGCGAATTAGAGCCTAGGCTATTTTCATTCAACTCACCATTAGGGGCTTGTCCGACTGTGATGGTCTAGGAATGAAGTTGGAAGTGGATCCTGATCTAATTGTTCCCGATCAAACGAAGACATTGAATGAAGGAGCACTGGTTCCTTGGAGTTCATCCAATTCTAAGTATTACCCAAATATGCTGGAACAAGTTTGTGCTGCTGAAAAGATTGATATGAATACCCCATTCAATAAGCTAACAAAAAAAGAGCGTGATTTGTTATTGTATGGATCTAAAAAATCTAAGATCTATCATTTTCATCTAAGTAGTGATTTTGGCGGGATTCGTGATGTTGACGGACCATTTGAAGGAGTCGTGAACAACGTTGATCGCCGTTATAACAGTACTTCCAGTGATTTTGTGCGCGGCCAATTAGGGGCATATATGACCGAGTTAACCTGTGCGACATGTCATGGCCTTCGGCTAAATCGGAAGGCCTTGGCTGTTAAAGTGGATGGTCGTAACATTGCTGAAATTTCTGAATTAAACGTCGGTCGAGAATTAACCTTCTTTAATGAAGTTAAGTTCGGTGAACAAAGTACGATGATTGCAAAACCAATCATTAAGGAGATTGGTGATCGATTAACTTTCCTACAAAATGTTGGTTTGGATTATTTAACGTTATCAAGATCCGCTCGGACACTTTCTGGTGGAGAGGCCCAACGAATTCGATTGGCTACTCAGATTGGTTCTAATTTATCCGGGGTCCTTTATATCTTAGATGAACCCTCAATTGGGTTACATCAACGAGATAATGATCGGTTAATCCAATCACTCAAAAACATGCGTGATCTAGGTAATACACTTGTTGTAGTTGAGCATGATGAGGATACTATGCGGGCAGCCGATTATATTGTTGATATTGGTCCGGGAGCAGGAGCCGCCGGTGGTGAAGTGATGGCTGCCGGAACACCAAAGCAGGTTGAACGTTCTAAGAATTCAATTACTGGTCAATATTTAGCTGGTAAACGTTTCATTCCAGTTCCAACTGAACGCCGCACTGGTAACGGTGATTCAATCACTGTGGTAGGCGCTAGCGAAAACAATTTAAAGGATATTACAGTTGATTTTCCGCTTGGCGAGTTGGTGGTAGTCACAGGGGTTTCTGGTTCTGGTAAGTCAACATTAGTTAATGATATTTTGAAGAAGTCATTAGCTCAAAAGATTAATCGTAATTCAGAAAAGCCTGGTGCGTATAAGGATATTAAAGGTTATGAAAATATTGAAAAAATAGTTAATATTGATCAGACACCCATTGGTAGAACTCCTAGAAGTAATCCAGCTACTTACACGGGTGTATTTGATGATATTCGTGATTTGTTTGCTAGCACTAATGACGCTAAACTAAGAGGCTTTAAAAAGGGTCGCTTTAGTTTTAACGTTAAGGGTGGTCGTTGTGAGACTTGTCGAGGCGATGGAATCATTAAGATTGAAATGAATTTCTTACCTGATGTGTACGTTCCATGTGAAGTGTGTCATGGCAAGCGATACAACGCTGAAACCCTTGAAGTTGAATATAAGGGTAAAAGTATTGCTGATGTCTTGGATATGACCGTGGAAGAAGCCCTCAATTTCTTTAATTCCATTCCAAAGATTCAAAGAAAGCTTCAAACTATTAAGGATGTTGGTTTAGGTTATGTGCCACTTGGTCAATCTGCAACGACACTTTCAGGCGGGGAAGCTCAACGTATGAAGCTAGCTTCTGAGCTACACAAGAAAGCTTCTGGAAAGAACTTCTATATTCTTGATGAACCAACCACTGGGTTGCATACCGAAGATATTCGTAAGTTATTAGGAGTACTGCAACAACTAGTTGATCAAGGTAATACTGTATTGATTATTGAACATAATCTAGACGTGGTTAAGAGTGCTGATCAATTAATTGACCTTGGTCCTGAAGGTGGCGATGGTGGCGGTCAAGTAATCGCAACCGGAACGCCAGAACAAATTGCTGCAGACCAGAATAGTTATACTGGACAATACTTAAAACCAGTTCTGGAACGTGATCTAGAATTAGAAGCACAAATTAAAAAATAAAATAAACAAATAAATAAACAAAAAATAAGCTAATGACTGCCATATAAGTAGTTATTAGCTTATTTTTTAGTTTTGTACAATTAATGATGAATTAGTTTAAAATGGAACGCCCGGTATGTTATACTCTAATAAGTTTGTATACGGAAGGAAACATTTATGGCAGTCAAAAATCGATTTGTAATTATTACCGGGATGAGTGGTGCTGGTAAGACAGTTGTAGCTCAAAGCTTTGAAGACTTGGGCTACTTTGTAGTTGATAACATGCCACCAACCCTGTTACCTAAATTTATGAATATTATTCGTAGTGAACGTGATATTGATCGGATTGCATTAGTTGTCGATTTACGGTCACAAGTTTTTTATGATGAAATTTTAGAAATGAATCAAGCTTTAAAAGATGATAAAAATAATGATGTAGATTTAGTTTTCTTAGATGCGTCAGACACTAAATTAGTATCAAGATATAAAGAGACTCGGCGTTCTCATCCATTAGCTAGAAATGGTCGGACGATTGATGGTATCAAAGAAGAAAGGACATTGTTAAGTAGCGTTCGTGAAGCAGCTGATTTAGTGGTTGATACTACTAGCTTATCGCCAAGAAAGCTTAGGGAAGAGATTTTCCATAGTTATGCTATCGATGACGGTAATGTTCCCTTTCATATCGAAGTCATGTCATTTGGTTTTAAGTATGGATTGCCACTGGACGCCGATATTGTAATGGATGTTAGATTCTTGCCTAATCCTTACTATGATCCAGATATGCGTTATAAGACAGGGCTAGATAAAGAAGTTAGCAACTTTGTGATGAAGTCTGCAGGGGCTGAAGAGTTCTATACTAAATTGCATGATTTAATTGCGTTTACTTTACCAGGTTATGAAAAGGAGGGTAAAGCTAACCTAACTATTGCGATTGGATGTACTGGCGGTCAACATCGATCCGTGGCAATTGCTGAACGGTTAGCTAAAGATCTTCGTCAAAACTACACGGTAAATGTTACTCATCGTGATATTGAACGGATCAAAAAGGGGGCCGACTGATGTACAATGCATTAATTAGTCATCGGCCTAAGGTCGTTGTTATTGGTGGTGGAACTGGCTTGCCAGTCATCCTCAATAATTTAAAGAATAAACATGTTGATATCACGGCAGTGGTTACAGTCGCTGATGACGGTGGTTCATCTGGAATTATTAGAGATTATATTAACGTGGTGCCACCTGGAGATATCAGAAATGTTATTGCAGCTTTATCTGAACTACCCAAGACCGAATTAGAGCTTTTTCAGTACCGTTTCAATAGTAAGGATCAATTTTTCGCAGGGCATGCCTTGGGTAATTTGATTATTGCGGCGCTTTCCGAAATGGAAGGTGGGATTTTTGATGCGGTTCAATATTTAAGTCAGTCAATGCACGTTAATGGAAATATTTATCCTGCTGCTAATGAACCATTAGAGTTAAATGCTGAGTTTTCTGATGGAACACAGTTACGAGGTGAATCAGAAATCACGGCTGCTGACAAGCAGATCAAACGGGTTTGGGTAACTACCAGAGATAGGGATCATGAACCGGAGGCCGTGCAAGAAGTTGTGGATGCAATTCTGGAGGCTGATCAAATCGTCTTAGGGCCAGGTAGTCTGTTTACTAGTATCCTACCTAATTTAATGATAAAAAACGTTGGCGAGGCAATCATAGAATCAAGTGCAGACGTTGTTTATATTTGTAATATCATGACGCAAAAAGGCGAAACTGATAACTTTACTGAAGCAGATCATGTGCGGGTGTTAAATAAACATTTAGGCCAAAATTTTGTTAATACTGTCTTGGTCAATAACCAAAAAGTCCCCGAAGAATACATGGACTATCAAAAATGGAATGAAATTTCTCAGCCTGTAAAGCATGATTTTCAAGGACTTCGTGATATGGGATGCCGAGTAGTTTCAGCTGACTTTTTGGAGTTGAAAGAACGGGGAGCATTTCATAACGGTCAAGAAGTTGCAGATGAATTGATAAACTTAATCGGGAGACCGAATGATTAATAACTGAAGGGAGTGATGGGGATGTCATATGCTAGTGAGGTTAAAAAAGAACTCACATCGTTAACTGTTCATCGCGATAATGCTAAGGCAGAGTTGATGGCCTTGATTAGAATGAATGGTACGATTTCAATCAAAAACCACCACTTTGTTCTGAACGTTTCGTCTGAAAATCCGGCAATTGCTCGCCGAATGTATCAATTGTTGACGCAATTTTACGGCATTACGGGTGAACTTAGTGTTCGGAAACAAATGAAGCTAAAGAAAAATAATTTGTATATTTTACGGGTTAATGAGTCGGCATCAGAATTGTTAGATGACTTAAAAATCTTTGATGGAGTTCAACTTGTTGATCGAGTACCCGTTGAATTATTAACAAAGGATTCTCAAATTAGATCATATTTGCGAGGAGCTTTTTTAGCTGGGGGATCGGTTAATAACCCTGAAACTTCTCGTTATCACCTAGAGATTTATTCATTATACGAAAATCATAATGATATGATTGCCGAAATGATGCAGAAGTATAATTTGCCAGCCAGAACGACGAAGCGACGGAGTGGATATATTACGTACATCAAGGAAGCTGAAAAGATTGCTGACTTCTTGCAATTAATCGGCGCAACTAACTCAATGTTGAAGTTTGAAGATATTCGGATCGTTAGGGATATGCGAAACTCAGTTAATCGATTAGTTAATTGCGAAAATGCCAATATGAACAAGGTCGCTAGCGCGGCCAGTAAGCAAATTGAAAATATTAAATTGATTGATAGTCGTGTGGGGTTAGACCAGTTACCAGATAAACTGGCTCAAATCGCGCAAACAAGGTTGCAACATCCGGAGGTTAGCTTAAAAGAACTTGGCGAAATGGTCCCTGGTGGGCCAATTTCCAAGTCTGGAGTTAATCATCGACTAAGAAAGATTAATGAATTTGCTGAAAAATTTATATCTGATGAGGAAGTAGTCTAAACAAAAAACAGGTATCGCTTTAACCCAATGAGGTTAAGTGATACCTGTTTTTTAGAAATTAAATAATTAACTTAATTATTTTCTTTCACTAGTTGAGGACATGATACCATCAAGCAATCCATAATCAACGGCTTCTTGGGCAGTTAAGTAATGGTCACGATCAGTGTCACGATTGATTTTCTCTAGTGGTTGGCCAGAGTTTTCTGCTAAGATTTCATTAAGCATTTTACGTGACTTAAGGATTTCTTGAGCAGCAATTTCGATTTCAGTCTGTTGTCCTTGAGCACCACCTAATGGTTGGTGAATAAGAACTTGAGAATGAGGCAATGCGAAACGTTTGCCCTTAGTTCCTGATGAAGCCAAGACAGATGCCATTGAGGCAGCCATACCCATAACGATAGTTTGAACATCAGCTTTGATGAAGTTCATAGTATCGTAGATGGCCATTCCAGATGTAATTACACCACCTGGTGAGTTAATGTAAAGGTAAATATCTTTTTCAGAGTCTTGAGCATCTAAGAATAATAGTTGCGCAATGATCGCGTTAGCCATATCATCGTTAATTTCACCTGATAGCATGATGATTCTATCTTTTAATAGGCGAGAGTAAATATCATATGCACGTTCTCCGTTTGATGATTGTTCAATAACGGTTGGCACTAAGTTCATGAGAATGCCTCCTTTTTTCTTTTGTGATAGATGGTCTCTACCAAGTTCACGATACATAGTTTACTGTATTGGTCAAAAAAGGTCAAATACTTTAACTCCTAATTTAATTTAACTAACAATTCCTTATGGTACTAAGGCTTTACGGGGATGATTTTACCACATTAATGGTATACTCGAGACAAATAATAGCAGTGGGAGGTAAGATTTATGCACAGTCATCATATTTCGTTATTAACTAAAGATGCTAAGCAAAATATCGACTTTTATACTCGCGTAATGGGTTTACGATTAATTAAAAATACGGTTAATCAAGAGAATATTAAGGTGCGTCATTTGTTTTATGGTGATTACTTAGGAACCCCAGGAACGGTGGTTACATTCTTTGCGCTACCATTGTTAGGCCAACGGACGGATGCCAAACACTTCTTTAACGGTTTTAGACTCGCTATTCCAATGGGCAGTGCCGACTTTGGCAGGAACGACTAACTGCTGAGAATTTAGCTGTTAAACAAACTTCAGCAGGATTATCATTTGATGATCCTGAAGGTATTGCCATCGAATTAGTAGTGACCGATCGAAAGTTAGTTGGCTACCAAGTAGTTCCAGACAACAATATTCCAGCTGCGTTTCAGGTGACAAGATTACTGGGCACTGAATTGCATATTCCTGATCCTGATAAAACTGCGGCATTTTTCCATGATTGGCTGGGATTGTCAGTTACTAATGATAATGAGGTTCAATTAGAAGATAACGAGAGTATTCGTTTATTTGCTACTGACAGTGATGATAAAACTCGTTTTGGTCGTGGTAGTATTGATCATTTTGCTTTGGCGGTAGCCGATACTGACGAATTGGAAAAGTATTATCAAATTGCTAAGGAACAGCACTTAAACATTGAAGAATATATTGATCGGGGTTGGTTCAAGAGCCTGTATGTCCGAGATCCTGGGGATAATCGGATTGAGTTAGCTACGTTAGGACCTGGTTTTAGCCTAGATGAACCAATCCTCACAATGGGAAGTGCGCTTGGACTACCACCAGCATTTGAAGATAAACGTCAAGAAATTATGGACTACTACGCTAAAACTGGAGTAAACTTCGCGGATAAAAATTAGCTATAAAAATCACCTGTTATGGTGGATTTTTTGTTTTTATTCCTCAATAATTTCCAAACTCCGAATCTGTTCTAACTTAACGTGTGATTGGCCAATGACAATTGTTTGGTTTTCTTGGCCGTTAATTTTTCCGATAATTTCTGGTGGAACTGCGCGGTCAGTATCAGTTTCATTTAATTGAACAGATACCAATTTATTCTTGGTATATGCTTGGTCAATATTTGTTGCGATTTCTTCAGGGGTCATCTCAGCAGTTCGTTGACGTAAGTTAGTAATGGTTTCTTGCTGATACTCTTGTTCAAGTTGCTTAGTGTGATCTGAAAGATAGAAGCCCTGCCACTTCATCATACCCCGGTCATGGTAGGCACTAAAGAATTCTGAAACCAAGTCTGGATCATAGTCGGGGTAATCGCTATTCATATGAATTACCGCCATTGTGGCCACCAACTAAGCCAGCTCGTTTGATAGCGGTGCCACCTTTTTGGAGGCTAGATAGTCTGACGAGCTTCGTAAAGCCAAAGTGTCTCCTGATACTATCCATAGTTTCATCGATCTTTCTGGATTTAAAAGTTTCTTGAGGGCTTTTAAACAGATCAAGTTGATCATAAGTATCAGCGATAAGTTTACCGTAGGTGATACCTATATTGCGGACTACTTCACCATGCCAATTCTCATGAAAGATGTTCATGATGTGGTCGATTAATTCTTTGGAATTATTGGTGGGCTCAATTTTCATCTGCCGATTAAATCCATGATTGCCTTTGTCATGTTCTGCGTAAGATAGACCAATGTATAGAGAAACTACTTGAGCTTTTTTTCGATGCTTCCGGATTCGAGAAGCAACTTGATCAGCCAGTTCCTTGATGACTAATTCAATTTCACTGCGAATTTGATAGTCTCGGGGGAGTACTTGAGAATTGCTATAAGATTTTTCTTTAACATTATATTTTTGGTTGATGATCGAACGGTCGATGCCCCAAGACAATGCGAATAATTCGCCACCTGACACCTTGCCAATCTTTTCCGTGAGTAGGTAAGGATTATAGTGGGCAAGATCTTCCATAGAATGAATATTAAGATGCCGGAGTTTTTCAGCGGTGGCGTGGCCGATACTCCAAATATCTGATAAATTAGTGATCGGCCAAAGTTTATCTGGAATGTCTTCATAATGCCATTCGCCAATTAACGAGCGCTTCTTTTTGGCCTCTAAATCTAAGGCTAACTTTGCAAGTAGTGGATTATCACCAATACCGACGGTTAAATAAATACCAGTTTCTCGCTTAACTTGAAGTTGAATTTTTCTAGCAACTTCATAAGGACTTTCTCCGTATAAATGCCAGGAATGGGTCATATCTAGTAATGATTCATCGATTGAGTAGGGACACCAATCCTCTTTTGGAGTGTACTGTTTAAAAATATCATTAATACGAATATTTTCTTTGATATAGTAGTTCATTCGTGGTTGAACGATAATCAAGCGAGGATCCTTTGGCACGTCGCGTTTGCGCATGACATTTTTGACATTCAAGAGCTTCTTGGCCATGGGGGATGCTGCTAGCACTAATCCACCATTGGTATTTTCTACTTGTGACATCACAATTAAAATTGATTTTAGCGGGTTTATATCGAGAGATACTGATTCACAACTTGCATAGAAGCTCTTACTATCGATCATAAAATGACCTTTCTAGGTTCTTTACTGTAATCATACATAGCACCATCTCACAATCGTGTTCTTAATTTCATTTTTAATTATACGAACATGCGTTTGTGTGTGCAAGAAGAATTTTAAACTATTAGTAATCATAAGTTAAAATCCGACGGCATTGAGGAAATGATGAGGATAGATAATTTATAAATCAAGACGCACTAATAAGTTTTTTGTAAGTGCGAAATCTTATAGATTGGGCATAATAAAAAGGCACCTAAGTGGGTGCCTTAAACTTATGAAATTTTTTTAATTAATATGTTTCATTTAATTAAAATTATTAAGTTTGCCTATTGCTTGATAAGAAAATTGCTTGAACCAATAGTATTTTATATTCATTCGGATTTGGCAAATCACGGGATGATGCTGTGCTTATAAATGTTCAAACTAACAGGCGTATTTAGGAAACATCTTAATTGTGATCGTGCCAATTTTTCAGATTCTAAAGTCTTAATATAATTCAAATAATTACTGTCACTATTAAATAATATTTAGCAGCTTTGTATATGCTGGTGTTTCAAGACAATAACTATCTTGGTCAGAAGCATTCACACTGGTTTAAGTTATTACTAATCCCAGTCTGATGGTGGCAGAGTCATTCACTAAAATAGTTTAGCGGGTAGCGAGTTAGAATTATATTAATTAATAGGAAGAAAAAAACAAATTTTGTATGGCATAGTATATAACTACATTCATACAATTAAACTTATTTGAGCAGTTGAATTAGTTTATAAATTTAGATAACAAAAAAGCGAGGCATTTGCCTCGCTTCCAACTATTACCAACATTCGTTAATAAATTCGATTAAATAATTATGCGCCTGGAGGGAATCGAACCCCCATTTCAAGAACCGGAATCTTACGTGCGATCCATTACACTACAGGCGCAATGCAACTACAACTTAATAATATACATAAAAATCATGCATTTCTCAAGAAGAAAAACCGGAAAAAAAATAAATTTCATGTGAAAACGGTTACAAGATCGTAAGTCATTGCATTCCATTCAACGTCTGATATACTGTTGATTGGAATAAATTGTGGATGTCCTTTTAATTGAATTTTTTTCACAAAGAGGTACTGACAATGTTCTGTTTTAGTGGTACGATTAACTTTGTACAGTGGTACGATTTATTGTACTATATTTAAAATTTTTCTTGATTTCCTAAAGGAGGAAAATACAGTATGACTGTAAAGATTGGTATTAATGGTTTTGGCCGTATTGGTCGTTTGGCATTCAAACGTATTCACGAATTGCACTCAGACGAAATTGAAGTTGTTGCAATCAACGATTTAACTACACCTGACATGTTGGCATACCTTTTGAAGTATGACTCAACTCATGGTCGTTTTGACGGCGAAGTTTCATCAACTGACAAGGGTATTGTTGTTGATGGTAAGGAAATTCCTGTTTACGCTGAAAGAAACGCTGCTGACCTACAATGGGTTAAGAATGATGGTGTTGACTACGTTCTTGAATGTACTGGTTTTTACACTTCAAAAGAAAAGTCACAAGCACATATCGACGCTGGTGCAAAACGTGTCTTGATTTCAGCTCCTGCTGGTCCTATCAAGACTGTTGTTCCTGGTGTTAACTTGGATATCTTGGACTCAGATGACGTTATCGTTTCTGCTGGTTCATGTACCACTAACTGTTTAGCACCTATGGCTTACTTCATGAACGAAGAATTCGGTATTCAAGCTGGTACTATGACTACTGTTCATGCTTTCACTGCTTCACAACAAATCCTTGATGGTCCTAAGTCAAAGAAGAAGCGTGTTAACAGAACTGCTAGTGCTAACACTATTCCTCATTCAACTGGTGCTGCTAAAGCTATCGGTTTAGTTATTCCAGAACTTGATGGTAAGCTTCAAGGACACGCACAACGTGTTGGTGTTGTTGATGGTTCATTAACTGAATTAACTACTATCCTTGACAAAAAGGTTACTGCTGAAGAAGTTAACGAAGCAATTAAGAAGCATACTGTTGATAACCCTGCATTTGGTTGGAACGAAGATGAAATCGTATCATCAGATATTATTGATGACGATCACGGTTCAGTATTTGACCCAACTCAAACAGAAGTTACTACTGCCGGCGATGCTCAATTAGTTAAGACTGTTGCTTGGTACGATAACGAATGGGGCTTCACTTGTAACATGGTTCGTACTTTATTGAAGTTTGCTACTCTTTAATAAATAGTTGTACAATATTAACGGAGGAGAACTTCTTCTCCGTTTTTTATTACCTAACAAAAATAATTTATAAAATCAGGAGGTTACTCAATTGGCAAAACTTACAGTTTCTGACCTTGAACTTGAAGGCAAAAAGGTACTAATGCGGGTTGATTTTAACGTTCCAATTAAAGACGGTGTTATTGGTGACGATAACCGTATTCAAGCTGCATTACCAACAATTAACTTTGTATTAGATCATGGTGGAAAGGCAATTTTGTTCTCTCACCTTGGCCGTATCAAAAAGGAAGATGACAAGAAGGATCTTTCAATGCGTCCAGTTGCTGAAAGACTTTCAAACTTGTTAAATAAGCCTGTTATCTTCGTACCTGTTACCGAGGGTGCCCAACTTGAAGACGCCATTGCAAAAATGGACAACGGTAGTGTTCTTTTATTTGAAAACACTCGTTTTGAAGATGTTGTTAACGGTGAATATGTAAAGCGTGAATCTGGTAACGATCCTAAATTAGGTGAATACTGGGCTTCATTAGGTGATGAATTTGTAAACGATGCCTTTGGTACTGCTCACAGATCACATGCCTCAAACGCTGGTATTGCTGAAGCAATGCATAAATCAGGAAAACCAGTTGCTGCTGGTTTCTTGATGGAAAAAGAAATTCAATTCTTAGGTGAAGCTGTTAATGCACCAAAACGTCCATTTGTTGCTATTTTGGGTGGTGCTAAGGTTTCTGATAAGATCGGTGTTATCGATAACTTACTTGATAAAGCTGACAAAATCATTATCGGTGGTGGAATGACTTACACATTCTACGCTGCTAAGGGTATTAAAATTGGTAACTCACTTGTTGAAGAGGACAAGATTGATGTTGCTAAGAGTATCTTAGAAAAGGGTGGCGACAAGATCGTTCTCCCTTCTGATAATGTTGTTGCTACAAGCTTCAGCAACGATGCTGATCACAAAGTCGTTGAAGGCGATATTGATGATGGTTGGATGGCTTTAGACATTGGTCCTAAGTCAGTTGAAGAATTTAAGGCAGTTCTTAAAGATGCTAAGACAGTTGTTTGGAATGGACCTATGGGTGTATTCGAAATGTCTAACTTTGCTAAGGGAACCCTTGAAATTGGTGAATACCTTGGTAGCTTAACTGATGCTACTACAATTGTTGGTGGTGGTGATTCAACTGCTGCTGTTAAGCAATTGGGAGTTTCTGACAAGTTGACACATATCTCAACTGGTGGTGGAGCTTCACTTGAATACCTTGAAGGTAAGACACTTCCTGGTATCGCTGCAATTGACAACAAATAATCATGGAAAAGCTTAGCAATTTTGCTGAGCTTTTTTTGTTAAATAAAAAATTGGTATATGTTTATTGGTGGCTTTGATAGCAAATATTAGGTACAATAGCAGTAACTAATGTATAAGGGACTGATCGTGTAATGAGAACACCGTTTATTGCGGGAAATTGGAAAATGAATCTTTCCGTCAAAGAAGCAGTTGATTTTTTACATCAATTATCTGGCAAATTGCCAGATCCTTCGGATACGGAAACGGCAATTGCGGCATCACCACTTTTTTTGGAGAGCATGGTTGAAAATAGTGATGATTTACCACTGATAATTGCTGCAGAAAATTGTTTTTATGAAGATACTGGAGCTTATACTGGAGAAACGAGCCCATTAGCTTTAGCCAAAATGGGTGTCACGCATGTGATCATTGGTCATTCAGAACGCCGTAAGTATTTCAAAGAAACTGATGATATTATCAACAAAAAGGTCCATGCAGTCTTTCGAAATGGTTTGACCCCAATCGTTTGTTGTGATGAAACTATGAGTCGACGTGAATCTCCAGACAGAATTTCTTGGGTAGTTAGCCAAGTAACTAATGCACTTAAAGGAGTCACTGAAGAACAGGCTCGTTCAATTATTGTTGCTTATGAACCAAGCTGGGCAATTGGAAGCGGTAATATCGCTAGTGCATCAGAAGCTGAAGAGGGATGTTATCTAATTCGGCAAACAATTGCTGACTTGTATTCTGACGATCTGGCCAATGATGTTCGAGTTTTATATGGTGGTAGTGTTAATGATGAAAATGCAGCTGATATTTTGGATCAGAATGACATTGACGGCGTTTTAGCCGGCGGTGCTAGCTTGAAACCGGAGTCATTTTTAAATTTAGCCAACTTTCTTAAAAAATAGTGAGATAGTTAAGAATTTTTATATTGAAACTTTGTTGATAAACTAATAGAATTGAGTAGAACCTTGTATAAAAGGTCACAACTTTCGTTAAGGAGAGAAAAAAACATGTCAATTATTTCTGATATTTATGCTCGTGAAGTCCTTGATTCACGTGGTAACCCAACTGTTGAAGTTGAATTGTATACTGAAGCAGGTGCAATGGGTCGCGGAATCGTTCCTTCAGGTGCTTCTACTGGTGAACACGAAGCAGTTGAACTTCGTGATGGTGATAAGGACCGTTACATGGGCAAAGGCGTTCAAAAAGCCGTTGACAATGTAAATAACATTATCGCTAAGGAAATTGTTGGTTACGATGTAACTGATCAATTAGCTATTGATAAAGCAATGATCGAATTAGATGGTACTCCAAACAAAGGTAAATTGGGTGCTAACGCAATCTTGGGTGTTTCTTTAGCTGCTGCTCGTGCTGCTGCTGACGAACTTGAAGTTCCATTGTACAACTACCTTGGTGGTTTCAATGGTCACACTTTGCCAACACCAATGCTTAACGTTATCAATGGTGGTAAGCATGCTAACAACAAGGTTGATTTCCAAGAATTCATGATTATGCCTGTTGGTGCACCAAGCATCAAGGAAGCAATCCGTTGGAGTTCAGAAACATTCCATAACTTAAAGAATCTTTTAAACGAACGCGGTTACTCAACTGCTGTTGGTGATGAAGGTGGATTTGCTCCTGACTTGAAGAACAACGAAGAACCATTTGAAATCTTAGTTGAAGCAATTACTCGTGCTGGTTACAAACCAGGCAAAGATATTGCTATTGCCTTTGACTGTGCTGCATCAGAATTCTACAACACTGAAACGAAGAAGTATGACTTAGTCGGTGACGGCAAGTCATACACTGCTGACGAATTCGTTGGTTTGCTTGAAGAAATCGTTGACAAGTACCCAGTTATTTCAATTGAAGACCCATTGGACGAAAACGAATGGGCTGATTGGCAAATGGCTACTGAACGTCTAGGTAAAAAAGTTCAAATCGTTGGTGATGACTTATTTGTTACTAACACTGATTACCTTAAAAAGGGAATTGACAGTGGCGTAGCTAACGCTATCTTAATCAAGCTTAACCAAATTGGTACTTTAACTGAAACAGTTAACGCTGTTGAAATGGCTAAAGAAGCTGGATACACTGCTATTATTTCTCACCGTTCAGGTGAAACTGAAGATACTACAATCTCTGACTTAGTTGTTGCATTGAATGCTGGTCAAATCAAGACTGGTTCAATGAGCCGTGGCGAACGTATCGCTAAGTACAACCAATTGATGAGAATTGAAGATCAGCTTGGCGATGTTGCTGAATACAAGGGTATCGATGCTTTCTATAACTTGAAGGCTGATGCACGTCAAAACATCCTTAACAAGTAATAATAAAAAAAGTCGTCTTATGACGGCTTTTTTTATTTAAAAAATAAATCACCTCCATTTGCGTATTTAACAATTGAATACACAAATGGAGGTTTTTTAATGAAAAAATTTGCAATAATGTCAGTTGGAATTATGTCGATGTCGCTGGTCATGTCAAATGTCCAACCAATTTTGGCTGATACGAATTACTCTGAGTCACAAGCTAATAACGAATCTAACTTGCAAGTTAGGTGGGATAGTCGTTACTTTGTTGTTAATACAGACGGAACGCAGGAACTTGTTAAGCAAGTACTAAACGACAGTTCGATTAAAACTCGCCTTGGTGGGATGGTCATCCCGACTTCAGAAAATTCCGGTGGTTGGATTTTACTTAATGATGATCCAATCAAGGCAACTAAAAAGGATGGTCAATTTGTAATTGTTCCCCGTAATCTAACGCAGCCCAAGGCTAGCGTTACCCTTAAATTGGTTGATGATTCAGGAAATGAAATTGCAAAACCAATTGTGCTAACTAAGGCATCTGTAAAGGGAAAATTAATTTTACCTCCTGAAACACAAATCGATGGGTATGCGTTAACTAATCGAGAAAAATTACCGACTAACGTTGATGAAGATAAGATTGAACTAACGTTAGTTTATAAAAACATCAAAGACGATCATGATGTGACTGACAAAGATGAGTCTGATGATATTAAACCGGAAAATCCGGATCGTGATTCTTCAGTAGTTGAAAATGATGATTACCAATCAGCTAAGGATAAGGACGAAGAAACCCAAACGAATATTTCGAACGAAACAAAGAGTGAAGAGGTTCAAGTTGATGCAGGTAAATCTGGAGAATCGACTACTACGCAAACTGATGAATCAGAGCTAAAAGATGTAGACACCCAAGCTGATACCACCATTGAAACTACTATTGAGGGTACACAAATCAACGACGTTAACCTTGGCGATGCCGTGACGCAAACGGATTTAATTAATTCCAAGGATGAATCCAATCAAGCAGAAATCACCAAAAATTCAGTTGATGGATCAAATCAAACTGATGATTGGACAACTCAAAATCGAGGAACGCAAACTAACAGTAATGTAGATAGCAATGTATCCGTTGATCCCGTTTCAAGCAAAGATGTTATTAATAATAAGGTTCCAGTTGGTCAAGCAAACGTTAAGAATGCCGAGTATCAAGTAACCGGTAAGACCGTTCAAGGAAAAATTCTGTTTAGTCGGGTGATTAATTCCACTAGTCAAGGTAATCACTTAGAATTTAATGTACCAGGATATGTAATTTTAAGTAGCGAGTTTAAAAACAATGAATTAACACTAAATTACGTACCAAAACCAATTAATATTTTAGTAACAGCTTTAGATGAGCAAGGTAAGTCCTTATATCAATCGAGATTTACTTCAGTGTTTGGAAGTAAATTTAAATATACTCCAGTTCAAATTTCTGGATACAAATCGCTTGATTCAACGATTGATAAATTTTTGTCAGCTGATGATTTAGTTGAATATCAAGTTCATTATCAAAAATTACAAAAGTTAAATACCAAAAAAACAGCAAAGGAGAAAAAGACAAAAGTCAGTTAAACGGACCACAAAAAGGGCTAAAAAGAACACAGAGAGGGTTAAGAAATCACCTAAGAAGAAAAAGGCGAAATTATCCAAGACTACAAAAAAACGAGTAACTGCAAAAAGAGTTAATAGTAAAGTCGTACGACATGCAATTCATTAGTGTCTGAAATTTCCGAATTAACACTAGATGCCTGTGGTAATATAGTTTAGGAGACTATGTAAAGGGATGAATTTAGTGCGAATTCATATTAATTGTAATAGAAGTCAAATCAAGTTAATCGGTAGTGGTTTAATTATTGGCGTGTTGGTTGGTGCCGTGGTGGCTACCTTTAGATTTTTAATTGAACGCCTTCAGTCAGTCTTTGAATTCATTTTTAATCAAGGCAAGACCAGCTTGATGTGGTTAGGTTTAGGAATCGGATTATTTATACTAATTGCAATCGTTAATGATTTGCTTTTGAAATCTCATCCAGAAATTAAGGGGTCAGGAATTCCTCAAGTTGAAGGTCAGTTAATGGGACTAATCGATTATTCATTTTGGCCAGCGTTATGGCGAAAATTTATTGGTGGAGTGTTATCGATTGGAAGTGGCTTGTTTCTTGGTCGAGAGGGTCCATCTATTCAATTGGGATCAACTATTGGTCAGGGGGTTGCTAAGTGGACGAATCAGATAGGTATCAATAGGAAAGTGTTGATTTCTAGCGGGGCAGCAGCTGGATTAAGTGCGGCCTTTAATGCACCAATTGCTAGTACGCTGTTTGTTTTGGAAGAAATCTATCATAACTTTTCAACTAACATCTGGCTGATTTGTTTAACCGCCTCGATCTCTGCTGATTGTATTGCGACATATATTTTTGGCTTGAAGCCAGTTTTATTTATGTCAAGCACATCATTACCAATTAAATTTTTTGGTTGGGTACTTCCGTTAGCGCTACTACTGGGTATATTTGGTCGAATATACCAGTTAATGTTACTGAATGTTGATAAGCTATATGCTAAGATCAAAATAATACCACGGTCGTTTAGCGGCGTTATTTCATTAGCATTATTAATTCCGATAATGATGGAATTACCAATTATTATTGGTGGTGGAAGCAAATTGATTTTGTCGCTACAGTATTTAAAATATTCTCTTACGTCGTTAGTCGTCTTTTTCATAATTCGCCTAATCTTCTCTGTATTTACGTATGGTAGTGGTTTGCCAGGAGGAATATTCTTACCTATGTTGTGTCTGGGAGCTTTGTTAGGAGCCGCTTATGGAACGATAATGGTCAACTTACACTTCATCCCAGCAATTTACTTTCCATCGTTTGTAATCATGGGAATGGCTGGATATTTTTCTTGTGTTAGTAAGGCTCCATTTACTGCAATTCTATTGATTACCGAAATGGTTGGTACACTTTCTCACTTACTAGGTTTGGCATCGGTGGCGCTATTGGCTTACTTAGTTGTTGATCTACTGGGTGGTAAGCCGATTTATCATTCATTATTGTTGAAAATGCTTGGCAAGGATGAAAACAAGACAGAATCAATGTTATTTGATTCGATTGAAACGGTGTTTGTTGGTTCTGAAGCGGACGGCAAAGCGATTAAGCAACTTAAATGGCCTAATGGTTCATTATTAATTAAAATTAACCGCCATGGTGATGAGATTATTCCGTCAGGTGATATAATATTGAATGCAGGAGATGTGTTAATTATTAGAATTACTGGTAATAAGCGTCAGCAGGCGATTCATAGTATTCATATGTTGACTAGATAATCAATGTTTTGCTAGCATATTTATGCTGATTATGATAATGTAGTATGAGTACTATAAGCCGATTGAATTGGTAGGAGGCTATCACGTGTATAATTTTTTATTAACACTATTGATAATTGATTGTATCTTAATTACAATTGCTGTTTTGATGCAACCATCGAAGACAAATGATGCAATGTCAGCATTAACTGGTGGTGCAGATGATTTGTTTGCTAAGCAAAAGCCTCGTGGCTTTGAAGCTTTCATGCAAAGAACCACTTTGGTTTTAGGCATTATTTTCTTTGCACTTTCACTAGCTCTAGCGTGGTTTTCATCACACTAGAAAATTCCTCCTGTTTAAATGCAGGGGGATTTTTATTATAATTACGGTAAATGGTAATTGGGGATGAAATAAATGGCTCAACCAGGAACATTTTATTTTGATCATGGTAATAAGGCGATTATTTTGCTTCATGCTTTTGCTAGTGGACCTGTTGATGTTAGACTATTAGCACGCCGACTTGAAAATGAAGATTATTCGATTTATGCGCCAATATTTACTGGTCATGGTACCGATGACTTTACGGATATCATTACTAGTGGCTCGCCGGCTGTATGGTGGCAAGATGTCGTTGATGCAATTAATTTTGTTAAGTCTAAAGGAAAAACCGAAATTAGTATTTTTGGGATTTCTTTGGGCGGAATCTTTGCTGCTAAGTCTTTGGAAGAGTATCCTGAACTAGTCGGTGGTGGTTCATTTGGGTCGCCTATTGTCCGTAATGGTCGTTCAAATAATGTTAGAGCGACATTTTTACAAATGGCTATTACTAATTACCGGCGTTTTAAAGTAGATGAAGAGACAATAAAGACTAAAGTGCAGTGGCTTGATGATAATATCGACCCGTTACTAAGTGAAATTAATGATTTTGCTAATGGGGTAGCGGAGGACCTTGCAAAGATTCATCAGCCATACTTTATTGGTCAAGGGTTAGCAGATGAAATGGTTGATTCACAGAGTGGCCAGAGAATTAAGGCTAAGTTAGTTAATAGTCAGGTGGCTTTTCATGAATATTCTGATGCTAGTCACATGATTACGGTTAATTCTGCTCACACGGAATTAGAAACCGATTTAAAGTCGTTTTTAAATAGAATATACTAAAATTAAAGTAAATTGAGGAATAAATTTTGCAAGATAATGAATTAAAAAATGAAATTGCTAACGTTCTTGTCGGTCATCCTGACAAGTCGTTTTCTGTAGAAGAAGTTGCTGATGTTTTGAAGTACCATGGTTCAGCAGCATTTAAATTGATTGTTCAAGAATTGGCTGTATTGGAAAGAGAAAAGGTTGCTTCGGTTACTCTAGACGGCAAGTTCCAACTTAATCCTGAAAAGCGTAAACTAACAGGGATTTTCCATGCTAATGATAAGGGATTTGGTTTTGTCGCATATGATGAAGTTGAACCTGACGCTTACATTGCCCCGGACAATACTATGTTGGCACTTAATGGAGACACAGTTGAAATCGAAATTGTCCGACCAGGTTCTGCCGATCAATCTAAAGGACCTGAGGGTAAGGTTACTGCAATTGTTGATCATAAGTACAAGTCTGTAGTTGGCGGATTTTCTAAGCCTGATGATGACCGTGGGTATTATGGTGAAGTAAAATTAACTGATAAGAAAATTGCTAAGTATAAATTTTATATCAATGATGTCGGAATTAAGCCCACACCTGGTGAAGTGGTCACGGCTCAAATCGTTGAATATCCTAATGCTAGTCATCCAGACTACATGGTGGGAATTGCAGAAAAGGTAATTGGCTCAGTTGACGACCCAGGAATTGATATTTTGCAAGTGGTATATGCTCATGATATCCCAGCAGAATTCCCTGAAGAAGTTACTGAAGCCGCTAATGCAATTCCAGATCATGTTACTGAAGAAGAAAAAATCGGTCGCGAAGACATTACTGATCAAACGTTAGTAACAATTGATGGTGAATCTTCAAAGGATTTAGATGATGCCGTAACTGTTTGGCAACTACCAAATGGTAATTATCATTTAGGAGTTCACATTGCTGATGTTAGTCATTACGTTACACCAGGTAGTCCATTAGACAAAGAGGCATTTAGACGTGGTACTTCCGTATATTTAACTGACCGAGTAATTCCAATGCTTCCTAGAAGATTATCTAACGGAATTTGTTCACTTAACGAGGGTGAGTTAAGACTTTGTATGAGTTGTGAGATGGAAATTGATCAATTTGGAAATGTTATTAAGCATCGAATTCATCCGAGCTTGATGAGATCTAAAGCTAGAATGACATACACTGCAGTTAATCAAATCTTAGAAGCTCATGACGAAAAGACAATGGATCAATATAAAGAATTGGTACCAATGTTTGAACAGATGGGTGATTTACATCGAATTTTAGCTAAGAACCGAAAAATCATGGTGCCATTGATTTGACGATCATGAAGCAGAAATTATTGTTGATGAAAAAGGTCATCCAATTGACATTAAGGTTAGAGTGCGTGGATTAGCGGAAAGAATGATTGAATCATTTATGTTAGCTGCTAATGAAACGGTTGCTCAACATTATTTTGAACAACATGTGCCATTCCTATACCGGGTCCATGAAACGCCTGATGCTGATCGAATTAAGACCTTCTTTGAAACGTTGACTGCTTTTGGAATCAACGTTAAGGGTGATCCCGAACATATTCAACCTAAGACTCTTCAAAATGTGCTTAAGCAAGTGGCTGGTAAGCCTGAGGAAACCATGGTTTCAGTTATGTTACTTAGAAGTTTGAAACAAGCTAAGTATTCAGACCAATCTCTTGGTCACTTTGGTCTTGCTGCGCCTTACTATACTCACTTCACGTCACCAATCAGACGTTATCCTGATACGATGGTTCACAGAATGATTCATTACTACGATGAAAATGGGATTAACGAAGAAACTAAAAAGAAAATTTGCTAACGTGCTTGATGAGGTCGCCGTAACCACGTCAGAATATGAACGCCGAGCTATCGATGCTGAACGAGACACCGATGCTATGAAGAAGGCTGAGTACATGAACGACCACGTGGGTGAAGAATTTGACGCCGTTATTAGTTCAGTACTTAAGTTTGGAATGTTTATTGAATTACCTAATACTGTTGAAGGATTAGTTCATATTAGTCGAATGGATGATGACTATTATGAATATGTTGAACAATTTATGGCTCTTGTTGGTAGAAATACTCGTAGAACATATAAAATGGGTCAGCCAATTCGAGTGAAGGTTATCAATGTTGATGTTGAACAAAGTGCTGTTGATTTTGACATTGTTGATCCACAAAATACACCGACAAGTGATATTTTGCCTAAGCGTCGACATAATGATAATTATCGCGGTGGTAATCGTCAAAACAGTAATAGTAACAATCGGAACGGTAATCGAAATAATAGTAATAATCGAAATGGTCGAAATAATAACCGAAATAGCAATAGTAATAACAGCAATCATAGCTCAGGTAATCGATCACGCAACAATAGCAACAGTCGCAAGCACTAAAAAATCATGAGGTGAGATTATGGTTAAGAAAAAAACCAAAAAAAATGACGATAATCTAATGGCTCAAAATAAGAAGGCCCGCCATGATTATTCCATCGAGGAAACTTATGAAGCTGGAATTGTATTGACAGGAACTGAAATTAAGTCAATTCGAGATCGGCGATTAAATTTAAAAGATGGATTTGTGCAAATCAAAAATGGTGAAGCGTTTATGATGAACGTTCACATTAGTGAATATACTAATGGGAATCAGTTTAACCATGATCCGTTAAGAAATCGTAAGTTATTACTTCATAAAAAGGAAATCAAGCGGTTGGCTGGTGCTTCTTCAGATAAAGGGGTTACAATTGTGCCATTGAAAGTTTACCTTAAAAATGGTTTTGCCAAGGTATTAATTGGTGTTGCCAAGGGTAAAAAAGAATATGACAAACGTGAAACGCTTAAACGAAAAGAGCAAGATCGGCAAATTGAACGGGTTATGAAGCATTATAATTAAATTAAAAGGGATCTAATTCAATTATCGAATTAGATCCCTTTTTGAATGGATTAACTGATGGTGGGGTTAAAGTGATTAAATGGATTTTTGGAGATGTTTAGTTGGCTAGTGGTTACTGGATGGTTCAAAATTGCAGCAATTGCCACCATTATTGATTCGTCATTAATATTATCAGTAGAGATAATCCTAACAACATCGCCATGAGTGTTGAACGAGTGAATTGTGCCAATCCGTTTCTGCTTTTTAATAATTGAATAGTTTTGTTTTACTTCGTTGCCGATAATTAACCAATTGATTCCCTTAATATAAATGGTTGAATAGTGTAATGATAAGTTAATTATTGATGTGCCGACTAATTTATCTAAGTAATAGATATCAAACCGGGGGCTAGTTCCTAGTGTAGCTTGTTTGATTTCACACAGTAATTCTCCGGATCTTGAATAAATTGAGTAGCTGTCAGTAACAAGACCCCATCTGCCGACTACCAAGTATTGATTGTTACTAAATTCATTGATAACCTTAGTGGCGTGTGATCGTTCAAGCTCTGACACGTTGATTTGAATTTTTCTTGCCATAACATTATCCCTTTACAATGATTTAATTCATTTTAACACGGGATTTAATAATTGATTACTGAATGTTATTTAACTTTTGATATGGTAAAATGGATGTTGAGGTGTTAGGAATGAAACCGTTTATCAAAATGATTGGTGGGGTGTTTTAGAGCCAGAGTTTGAGAAGGAATACTATCAACAACTTCGCAAGTTTTTAGTCTCTGAATATCAGACGCAATTTATCCATCCAGACATGGATAATATCTTCGAAGCATTTAAATTAACCCCGTTTAGTAAGGTTAAAGTGGTTATTCTTGGTCAAGATCCTTACCATGAACCAAATCAGGCCCATGGATTGAGCTTTTCAGTTTTACCAGGAGTAAAGGTGCCACCATCGCTAAGAAATATTTACAAAGAGTTGCAATCTGATTTAGGAATCAAACCAGTTAATCATGGTTATCTAACTAAGTGGGCTCAGCAAGGGGTTCTAATGCTTAACTCGGTGTTAACCGTCAGAAACGGTCAGGCCTTCTCTCATAAAGGTAAGGGTTGGGAACAATTAACTGATGCAGCAATTAGAAAATTATCTGAACGTGACCAACCAGTTGTTTTTATTCTTTGGGGACGAGCTGCTAGGGATAAGATTTCGTTGATTGACACAGAAACGAATATCGTTATCCAATCAGCTCATCCAAGCCCATTATCAGCAAGTCGAGGATTTCTTGGTTCAAAGCCATTTTCTAAAACCAATGAAGCTTTGATCGCAATGGGCGAGGAGCCAATTGATTGGCAGTTACCTGAAAATGTTAACCAGCTAACCTAGGTTCAATTACATTAATTGGAGGAATGATGATGGAATTATTTGAAAGTCTTAAACAAAAGATTCAAGGTAAACAAATTAGAATTGTATTTCCTGAAGGCAATGATGAACGGGTAATTAAAGCAACCGCTAGATTAGCTCATGAATCATTGATTCGACCAGTTATTTTAGGTTCAAATGACGAAGTTTCTAAATTAGCAAACGAATTAGATGTTGATTTGGATGGTGTAGAAGTCGTTGATTACTTAAATCAACCCCAAGATGTAATTGATCAAATGGTAAATGCAATTGTTGAACGTCGAAATGGAAAAACTGATGCTGATAAGGCACGTCAATGGTTGAATGATCCTAATTACTTTGGGACAACAATGGTATATTTGGAT
This sequence comes from Lentilactobacillus kosonis, assembly GCF_003864335.1. GTDB lineage: Bacteria > Bacillota > Bacilli > Lactobacillales > Lactobacillaceae > Lentilactobacillus > Lentilactobacillus kosonis. The sequence goes on from NZ_BEXA01000002.1 coordinate 119,089, forward strand.
AAAGTCGACGGAATGGTTTCTGGGGCTAATCATCCAACCGGTGATACCGTTCGACCAGCATTACAAATTATTAAAACTAAACCTGGCGTTAAGTTGATCAGTGGCTCATTTATTATGCAACGGGATAACGAACGTTATTTGTTCGCAGATTGTGCAATTAACATTGAATTAAATGCTGAACAAATGGCTGAAGTGGCCATTGAAAGTGCTAAAGTTGCCAAAACATTTGATATTGATCCTAAAGTGGCCCTTCTAAGTTTTTCAACTAAAGGTTCCGCTAAGGGTGACATGGTAACTAAAGTTCAGGAAGCAACTAAAATTGCTAATGAAGCAGCTCCAGAATTACCGATCGATGGTGAATTACAATTCGATGCCGCTTTTGTACCTGAGGTTGGGACTAAAAAAGCTCCTGATTCAAAGGTTGCCGGACATGCCAACGTATTCATATTCCCTGAATTACAATCAGGAAATATTGGTTATAAAATCGCTCAAAGATTTGGTGGCTTTGAAGCTATTGGACCTATCCTACAAGGCTTAAACAAACCGGTATCAGATTTGTCACGTGGTAGCAATGAAGAAGATATCTACAAGGTTTCAATCATCACTGCTGCTCAATCATTAACAAACGACTAATTAAATTAACTTAAGGATTGTGGTGATTTATTGCCGCAATCCTTTGATTTTAAGGGAGGAATTCAGATTGCAGTCAGTAAAAGTTAAATCGGCCGAAGAAACTATGCAAATAGGTAAAAGATTAGCTCCCTTGTTATCCGCTGGCGATGTAATTTTGCTAGATGGTGATCTAGGTGCTGGAAAAACCACTTTTACCAAGGGATTGGGTGAAGGACTTGGCATTAAGCGGTCAATTAAAAGTCCAACATTTACAATTATTCGAGAATACTCCGGTGGTCGTTTACCACTTTATCATATGGATGTCTATCGATTAGAAGATGGTAGTGGTGATGAACTAGGACTAGACGAATATTTTAACGGTGATGGAGTTAGTGTGGTTGAATGGTCACAATTTGTGGAAGACACGTTACCCCAAAATTACTTAAAAATTAGCTTTCAACGACTAGATAATGAATCTGATAGTAAACGACGACTAACTTTCACCGGAACAAGTGAACGGTATAATCGAATTATTAACCAAATTTTAGGAGATTAATAATGGCTGAAGAAGTGGACTTTCGGTTAGCAAATGAGGCCGATGCGGCAGCAGTAATCGAACTATTAAAAAAATTGCAAACTGAATCCGACACTTTTGTGGTAGATTCTGATTTGAATTCCCTAACGGTAGAAGATGAAGCAAAGATGATTTCGTTGATTAATTTATCGAAAAGTAGCTTGATTGCTGTGGCTACACTTAGTGATGAACTAATTGGAATTGTCACGGTTGAATTTTTAAAGAAGGGAATTGGTGAACTGGGTGTGGCTGTGCTTAATGAATATCAGGGATATCAAATTGGCTCAAATCTGGTTGAATTAGCAGTTGAATGGGCAATTGACTATTCTAATTTGAATAAGATGGCCTTGACTGTATTTAAGGACAATGCACCGGCAATTCACATTTACGAAAAGTATGGATTTAAAGTAGTTTCTGAACTGGCCATTGATGATCGTGCGTCAGTATACATGGAAATTGATACAGCAGATATTTAAATAAAAAGCCTACCGAAATATTTCGGTAGGCTTTTTATTTAAAACTGGATTAAACAGTTTTAACAAATGGAATCAAGGCTTGGGTGCCAAAGACTTGTTGTTCATATAGCAAGATATTAGCACAAGCAACACTATCATCTAAGGCGTTATGGTGATGTTCCAAAGGAATATTGAATTCATCGCATAAAGTGTTTAATTTATGATTTTTCAAATCTGGATAAAACTTTTTAGATGTTTTCAGAGTATCAAGTGACATGTAGTGTGGCAACTCGATTTCATAGCGTTCTAATGAGCGTTTTAGGACACTATTATCAAACGAAGCATTGTGAGCAACCACTAAACGATTGGTTTTGAAGATATCGTTAATGTGCTCCCATAATTCGGCAAAGTTGGGGGCATCCTTGACGTCAACAGCCGTTAAGCCATGAATCTGAGTGTTTCGCCAATCAAAATCAGTCTCCGGATTAATCAACGAATAAAATTGATCCGCAATTTGATTGTCACGGACGATGGTTAAAGCCAAAGAACAAGCGCTTGCTCGCTGACGATTGGCAGTTTCAAAATCAAATGCAACAAAATTCATGTTTTCACCTCAATTAATGTTGTTAATTGTAATTGTAATTAGCTAAATATGCAATCAGTTTAATCGCCGAATGAAACGGGCGACTAGCTTCCAGGATGAAAACGGACTGATTCATGGTACAATATATTTACATATGTATTCGGAATGAGGAAATGACTATATGAAAAATTATAGAGAAATGCAAAACTAAATTTTCAGCTGATATGGATATTTTTTTAGATGAACCATTATCTAAATATACCAATACCAAGACTGGTGGCAAAGCAGACATTTTGGCTTTTCCTGAATCAGTTGATCATATTCAACAATTAGTTCAATATGCTAATGAAAACCAACTGTCAATTACAGTTATTGGTAATGCAAGTAACTTGATTGTTAGAGATGGTGGGATCCGAGGATTAACCTTGATTCTTACCAAAATGAATAAAATCACAGTTCATGAAAATGTTTTGATTGCCCAAGCGGGGGCATCTTTTATCGAAACGACAAAAGTTGCGCAAGCAAACTCATTGAGTGGCATCGAGTTTGCCGCAGGGATTCCTGGAAGCATTGGTGGCGCCGTCTTTATGAATGCAGGTGCTTATGGTGGCTCAGTGCAAGACGTTGTAGTATCTGCTGATGTGTTAACGCCAGATGATCAAGTTCTTCATCTTGATAAACAAGAACTTGATTTTGGTTATCGACACTGCAGTGTTCAAGAAAATAATCAAATCGTTCTGGCTGCTACCTTTGAATTAAGCCATGGCAGTCGCGATAAGATTCAAAAAGAAATGGATCATTTAAATGAATTAAGAGCTGCAAAACAGCCATTAGATTTACCTTCATGTGGTAGTGTCTTTAAGCGCCCGGAAGGTTATTTTGCTGGTAAACTAATTCATGATGCCGGTCTTCAGGGCTTCCAAATTGGTGGTGCTCAAGTATCTAAAAAGCATGCTGGATTTATTGTGAATGTTGATAAGGCCACAGCAACGGATTATTTAAATGTCATTAAGCATGTTCAAGCAACCGTTAAGGAGAAATTTGGAGTTAATTTAGAGACTGAAGTACGGATTATTGGCGATAATGAGTAAAAGGAGGATGTTAATTGCACATACTTGAAGCAGTCATATTATTAATTGGAGTAGTCTTACTTTCCAATGTTTTAGACCATTTTATTCCATCTGTTCCGGTTAGCTTGATCCAGGTGTTTTTAGGGCTATGTGCGGCACTATTTATGCAGGTATCGATTCCGTTAAAGACGGATTGGTTTTTACTATTATTCATTGCTCCGTTGTTATTTAATGATGGTCGAAGGTTTCCCAAACGAGAGCTATGGAAATTAAGAGGACCCATTCTTGGAAATGCGATTGTCTTGGTATTTTTAACAACTTTATTGGGTGGGTTGTTGTTCCATGTTATTATTCCAACGATGCCAATGGCAGTTAGCTTTGCACTAGCAGCGATTTTATCACCTACTGATCCCGTTGCGGTTCAGTCGATTTCTAAGCGAGTATCGCTTCCAGAAGGGGTGTTACATATTGTTAGCGGTGAAGTCTGATTAATGATGCCTCTGGTCTAATCGCCTTTAAGTACGCAATTGCTGCGACGGTCACTGGCATTTTTTCAATTCAGTCAGCGACATTAGACTTTTTTTATATTAGTGTCGTGGGTTGTATTAGTGGAGCAGTACTAATAAGTTTAGTAATTGTATTGCAAAACTGGCTATTTAGACAAGGAATCAATGATGTTATTTTTAATACGATATTGCAAGTGCTAACGCCATTTGGAATTTATATGATTACCGAAGAAGGACTTCATGCATCTGGAGTTATTGCGGTAGTAGTGGCTGGAATTTTATTTCATTTCTTTGGTGGGGTTACGGATTATAGTCAACCGGAACTAACTTTGGTTAGTGAAAAGACTTGGGACATTATTATTTATATGCTAAATGGAATTGTGTTTGTTATTTTAGGAATTGAATTACCAATTGCCACTAAGGAAATTATTCATAATGACAATATTAATACATTTCATGCTGTTTGGATTTCCTTTGTCGCTTGGCTAATCTTATTAGTTATTCGGGTCGTTTGGATTTATTTATATCAAGTCTTAGGTACAGCGATTACTCACGGAAAAAACTCGATGTCACCCTTAAAAGCAGCTTTAATTGCTGGATTATCAGGTGTCCGTGGAGCAGTAACGATGGCTGGTGTATTATCAATTCCAACGGTTATTGACGGCGGAGCTAGGTTCCCATCTCGTTCCTTGGCGCTATTTGTGGCTGCTTTTGTGATTATTATTAGTTTAATTGTGGCCACCATTACATTACCGTTAGTCTCCAAAAATAAGGCGCCGTTAATTACGCGGGGTTCAAATACTGATGGTAGCGATGGTGAGGACGAGGATTTGGAAGCTGACTCACAAACCGATTCAAATTATATTACTGAAGAACAAGCGAGAATTTACATTATGAAGCTTGCAATTAATAGTATTGAAGAGAATCGCCGTACAGAAAATCAACAAGCCGCATTTGATTTGATTTTAGATTACCAATTTTTAATTAGAAGATTGGAGCTAAAGGAAAATAACTTGCGAGATATGAATAAAATCATTGCTGATGAAATGGCCTTACGCCGAGTAGCGATAAATGGTGAATTTGAAGCACTTGATAAGCTTAGAGATGATAATGAAATTTCTGAAGATGCTTATTTAATTAGCCTTGATCAACTTCAAAAAATGATAAACGTTTAAGAAAGTCTGAAGGAAATAAACCAAAGATTAGTTTTAGTTTGAATAATCAACATCGAATTCGTAAAATTCGGCGAATAATTACTATGTGGCTAGTTAATCGAAATGCTAATTCCGAATTAGCTAATCAATTATCTACAGCCCATATTGAACAGGCTAAGGCGGCCATTAAGGCGTTATCTGAGTATTTCAATCGGGATGATATTGAAAATGAACGATTTGATAGTCAGTCGGTATATCACTTAGTAATTCATTATCGAAATCAGATTGAAGAATCAAAAAATCGAATGTCAACTGACCGCAATCGGCTACATTCTCAAGTTCAGGGACTAAGAATCAAAGCATTGGCTTCGGAGCGAGAAGGGGTTCAGGTTTTGTTGGAGCAAGGCAAAATTGAATGGCGGATGGCGGCTCGATTAAGACAATATATTAATTATTCTGAAACTGTCTTAATTATGGACTATCAGGATGAAAATTAAAAAAATGGAGGGGAATTTCCCCCTCCATTTTTATTTATTCATCTTGAAAATGATTTAGCTGAATTAGTTTGATTAAATAGAAAAATAGTAGCTGGATAATAGTTAGCAGACCGATAAAAAGGAGTGCACTACTGCTCCACATATTTAATAGTGGTTTGATAAATTGCTCTGGCGTTAAGAATAAGTAGATTGTGTGAATTCTGAGAAATCTACCAATAAAGATTCCAATTGAAGACAAAATCGTTAAAATCACAATGACCACATTTGTAAATACTAAGTGATGCATGTGTAAACGATCTGCAATGGCTTTGGCAACTCGATCTAATCCCCAAAAACCTAGAACGGTACTTGAAATAGTTGAAATCATAAGAAGAGCGTAATTGAACCACATATAATTATTTAACCGTAATAAACCATTGCTACCATAAGGTTGTAACAGTGATAGATGGAATAAATCGGTTAATAAGTAAGGAGTATTTGGATAGAAGAGTAACCAGATAATCACGATTACCCAAAATAAAATGGGGTTATGAGGGCGCTTCTTATCGATGTGAAAGCTCAGTTCAATGGGAATAAACGCTAAAAAAGTGTTTAAAACTAAAAAAATTAAATGGAGGATTTTTTAGATACGTATACAAAAAGCCCATCCAGATAATCGCGATTATCCGAATCACCCATTTAGTTAATGTGTTCAAATTAATTCCTCCTTACTAATATCATTATCATTAAACTATGTTTTGAGAGTAATTACCATGAATTTTAGAATTAATTTACTTATTTTATATTTTATTTAAACAACGTCATAATTTATTGGAGATTAGGCGATTGACGCCAGTCAATGATATAATAATAACGAATAATTTTTAAGGAGAACATAATGGATTGGTCTACGATATTTACATTACAAAATTTTTCAAGGTTTAATTGATTTCGTAGTCGTTTGGATCCTAGTTTACTATCTAATTTTGATGGTTAGAGGCACCAAAGCAGTCCAATTACTTCGTGGAATCGTTGTAATTGCCCTTGTAAAGCTTATCAGTTTATGGGCAGGCTTCCCCATGGTTTCATGGTTGGTTGATCAAGTCCTAAGCTGGGGAGTTATCGCAATCATCGTTGTCTTTCAGCCAGAAATTAGGCGTGGATTAGAGCATCTTGGACGTGGCTCCCTATTTATAAAGGGGAAGCAGGAAAATCAGGCCGCTCAAAAGCTGATTACTGAATTGGATAAAGCAATTCAATACATGTCGAAGCGACGAATTGGGGCGTTAATTACAATTCAGATGAATACTGGATTAGAGGAATATATTGAAACTGGAATTGATATTGATGCTGAGGTGACTGGCGAATTATTAATTAATATTTTTATTCCTAATACGCCCTTGCATGATGGTGCCGTGATTATTAAAAACAATCGGGTTGCTGTTGCTGCAGCTTATTTACCACTGTCACAAAGCAACCTGATTCCTAAGGAATTGGGGACCCGGCATCGTGCAGCTGTGGGGATTTCAGAATTAACTGATGCGATGACTATTGTTATTTCTGAAGAAACTGGTGAAGTTTCAATCACTCAGAATAATGAACTTTTACGCGGCATGACCCAAGATGATTACATTAAATACTTTAAGGATCAACTTATGAACGATGACCCAGACCATGCTGCCCACCGCGGTAATTTATTCAGTGAGGTATCAAGATTTATCGATGCTCACTTTAGGGGAGGTAAATAGTTATGAAGAAGTTTTTATTTAGTAACTGGACCTCTAGATTAATGGCATTGTTTTTTACAATCGTTTTATTTATATACGTTCAAGGGACGACTTCCAGTACCTCATCTCCAAATTCAAATAATCGAATTACGCAACTGTCTTCTAATCGGTCAGAAACATTCTCTGTACCGCTTTCGCTAACGGTTAATAGTAATCGGTACTTTGTTAACGGTTATCCAGAAAAGGTTAAAATTCACCTTAGTGGGCCATCGGCACTGGTAACGACAACAGCCAATACCCAAAATTTTAAGGCGTTTGCGGACTTGTCTAAGTTAACGGTTGGAAAGCATAAGGTACGGATCCAACAAGAGGGGTTAAATAGTGAACTAAGATATCGATTTGATCCAGAGACGATTACGGTTGATATTCAACCGCGAAAGACTGTTACGTATCCATTGAAAGTTAATTATTCAAAGGATAATGTTGCTGCTGGCTACCAAACCGGTACTGCAAGTGCTGATGTTAAGACGGTCAAGATAACTGGGGCATCCGACGAAATTAATAAGATTGATCGAGTTGTAGCTCAGTTAAATGTTCCTCAAAATGCTAAGACATCAATTAATAGTCAAGCAATTATTGAGGCTCTGGATAAGAACAACAATACGGTTAACGTTGTGATTACTCCGGCAACTGCCGACGTTAATTTACCAATTACACCTGGCAACAGTAAAGAAGTCCCTGTATCATTGAAGAGTAAGGGGATTGAAGATCAAACGGATGAGTTTAATTTGTCAACAACTACTAAGCGAATCGAAGTATTTGGGACTCGTAAGCAACTTCGAAAGCTTACAAAGGTTGAAGTTGAGGTAGATACCAGTGATGTGTCTAAAACTAAGACCAAGCAAATTGTTCTCGATCCTAAACTCAATGGGGTTGAAGGGTTTAATCCTAGCAAAATTTCAGTAAAAGTTACTAGAAAATAATTATAATTTGAAATGAGGAATTATTGATGAAGTATTTTGGAACTGATGGTGTTAGAGGAGTGGCAAACTCAGAACTAACTCCTGAATTAGCGTTCAAGTGTGGTCGTGCCGGTGGGTACGTTCTAACTCATCATTCAAAGCGTGACCAACCACAAGTATTGGTTGCTAGAGATACGAGAATTTCTGGTCAAATGCTTCAGGAAGCTTTGATTGCGGGATTGTTATCAGTTGGAATTGAAGTTTTAAACTTAGGTATTATTACTACTCCTGGGGTAGCATACTTAGTTAGAAATCAAGAAGCTGATGCCGGGGTTATGATTACTGCATCACATAATCCAGTTGAATATAACGGAATTAAATTTTTCGGTGCAGATGGTTACAAACTCTCTGATGAAATGGAAGAAGAAATTGAAGCTATTCTAGAAAATTCTGAAGATACTTTGCCTAGACCTTCTGCTCAAGGATTGGGAGTTTCTGGGGATTACATGGAAGGTAGCCAAAAGTACATTCATTTTCTTGAACAAACAATTTCTGATGATTTAACTGGAATGAAAGTTTGTGTTGATTCGGCCAATGGGGCAACTAGTAAATTAGTGACTAGTTTATACGCTGACCTTGGCATCGACTTTGAGACAATGGCCACTAATCCTAATGGATTAAATATCAACGATGAGGTTGGTTCAACCCACCCAGAACAACTTCAAAAGTTTGTTGTTGAAAATGGCGCTCAGGTAGGAATTGCTTTCGATGGTGATGGCGATCGTTGTATTGCGGTTGATGAAGATGGTCACATTGTCGATGGTGATAAGATTATGTACATTTGTGGTAAATTTATGGCTGAACGTGGTCGCTTGAAGAAAATACGATTGTAACTACCGTTATGAGTAATTTAGGTATGTACAAAGCGATGGAAAAAAATGGTCTAACTAGTGTTAAGACAAAAGTTGGCGATCGTTACGTTGTTGAAGAAATGAATGCAAATGGATATAACCTTGGTGGCGAACAATCAGGTCACATTGTGTTCTTGGACTTTAATACCACTGGCGATGGAATGCTAACTAGTTTGCAATTATTGGCGGTTATGCAAGTAACCGGTAAGAAGCTTTCAGAATTAGCTGAGGAAGTTACTAAGTATCCTCAAGAACTTATTAACGTTAAAGTTAGTGACAAGAACCATGCTTTAGAAAATGAAAAAATTAAGCAAGTAATTGCCAAAGTTGAAGATGAAATGAACGGTGATGGTCGGGTTTTAGTTCGCCCAAGTGGAACTGAACCACTGTTAAGAGTTATGACTGAAGCACCTACCAAACCATTGGTAGAAAAGTATGCCAATGAAATTGCTGATGTTGTCAAATCTGAATTAGGTATCTAAGAAAAGCCCTCATAGAGGGGCTTTTTTATTAAGCTAGTTAGTAAATTGTAATGAACTATACCATTTGGCATAAATTGTTGACATTTAATTCAAAGTCCTGTAAATTTAACCTGTTATTTAAATATGTATGGGTAATTCTGTATATACCAATTTTAAAAATGATTAGGAGAATTATTATGTGTGGAATTGTGGGAGTAACTGGAAACGATAATGCTGTTTCAATTCTGTTAGAGGGATTACAAAAGCTAGAATATCGGGGATATGATTCAGCTGGAATCTACGTTAATGATTTAAAGGGTAATGATTACCTTGTTAAAGAAAAAGGTAGAATCAGTGCTTTAAAAGCTGCTGTAACTCCAGATGTTCACGGAGTTGCTGGAATTGGACATACTCGTTGGGCTACTCATGGGGTCGTGAGTGTTGCCAATGCTCATCCTCAATTTTCAGAAGATCACCGTTTTTACTTAGTTCATAATGGGGTTATTGAAAACTTTAAAGAATTAAAATCACAATACTTGAGTGAAACTACGTTTGAAAGTCAAACTGATACCGAAGTAGTTGTTCAATTGCTTGATAAATTTGTTAGAACTGAAGGTCTATCAACTAAAGATGCCTTCACAAAGACATTGTCACTTTTGGAAGGTTCTTCTTATGGATTCTTACTAGTAGATAGTGAAGATCCTGACACCCTATATGTTGCTAAGAATAAAAGTCCATTACTAATTGGTGTAGGTGATGGGTTTAATGTAGTTTGTTCTGATGCTGTTGCGATGCTCCATGCAACTCATGACTTCTTAGAACTTCATGATGGTGAAGTGGTTACAGTTAAGCCTAATGAAATTATCATTGAAGACAAAGATGGCAATAAAGTCGAACGTGACACATACCATTTGGACATGGATGCTGAAGAAACTGATAAGGGACCATATCCTTATTACATGCTTAAAGAAGTCGATGAACAGCCAAATGTTATGCGTAAACTAGCTTCAATCTATACTGAAGAAACCGGTAAAGACAACCTTGATCCTGAAATGATTGATGCCATTAAGAACGCTGATCGCATTCACATTGTTGGAGCAGGTACTAGTTACCATGCTGGTTTAGTCGGTAAGAAGATGTTTGAAAAGCTTACTCACATTCCAACCGAAGTTCACGTTGCTTCAGAATTCGCTTATGATGACCCATTGTTAACTAAGAATCCATTTTTCATCTTCTTATCACAAAGTGGTGAGACCGCCGATAGTCGTGAAGTGTTGGTTAACGTTAACGCTCGTGGATTTAAGAGTTTAACAATTACTAATGTTGCTAACTCAACATTGTCACGTGAAGCCAACTACACATTGTTGCTACATGCTGGTCCTGAGATTTCAGTGGCTTCAACCAAAGCATATACTGCACAAATTGCTGTTGAAGCAATTCTTGCTAAGTCAGTTGGAGTTGCTAAAGAACAAGTAATTGCCGAAGATTTTGACGTTCGTCAGCAATTAGGTTTAGCTGCGACTGGAATGCAGGCCATTATTGATGAAAAAGATGAAATTGAAAAGTTGGCTAAAGAATACTTTGTTAATGCTACTAGAGCATTTTACATTGGTCGGGGAATTGACCAAACAGTTTCGCTTGAAGCAGCTTTAAAGCTTAAAGAAATTTCTTATGTTCAAGCTGAAGGATTTGCCTCAGGTGAATTAAAGCACGGAACTATTGCGTTGATTGAAGAGGGTACCCCCGTTGTTGGTATCATCACGCAAGTTAAGACTGCCGGTCTTACCAGAAGCAACTTACAAGAAACTCTATCACGAGGTGCTAACATATTGACAATTGTTAGAAGTGGTTTAAGTAAGGAAGACGACACAATTGTGGTTCCAGATATCGATGAAATGATTACACCATTGTTGAGTGTGATTCCTGCGCAATTATTAGCATATTACACAAGTTTAAATAAGGGATTAGACGTTGACCGTCCAAGAAACTTAGCTAAGAGTGTGACAGTTGAATAATTAAACAGCTGATTTGCAAAAAGGCATGAACTTTAAGTTCATGCCTTTTTTAATAATCATTAAGAAACTAATAATTTTTAATTGTGAGATAATGATTATGTAGATTATCCTTTAGTTTTAGCGGATTTTCTAATACTATTAACCTAGATGGTTTTATGATTTAAGGGGTGAATCTTTTGAAATTAAAGGCAATACAAAAAGCAGTGGCCCTAAGTTGCGCCACTTTACTATTAGCAGGGGGATTTAGTAGTTTTCACAAGGTAGTTAAAGCTGATAGCGGCTCTGCTGCAACGCAGACCACGCAATCAACGTTTATTAGTCAGTATAAAGGGGATGTCCAAAAGGCTGCTAATAAGTATCGATTGTATGCATCAGTTATGATGGCACAAGCGGCCCTTGAAAGTGGTTGGGGACAAAGCCAACTGACTAAACAAGCTAATAACTTTTTCGGAATTAAGGGTGCATACAATGGGCAAGCAGTATCAATGCCAACCACTGAGTATGATCAGAATGGTCAAATTCAAAATATCAACGCAAACTTCAAAAATATCCCACGGCGTATGAATCGTTTAGCGATAATGGTAATTTGCTTAGAAACGGAATTTCAGGAAATTCATCATATTATTCGGGCGCATGGAAGGAAAACGCGAATACATATCAAGATGCAGCTAATTCGTTAACCGGAAAATATGCAACTGCGCCTAATTATGGTAGTTCATTGATTACGTTGATTCAACAATATAATTTAGACCAGACATTCAGTGAAACCGGCAACGGTGGTTCTGGAAGTAATAATTCAAATTCAGATAATTCAGGTTCAAATTCAAGTAATTCAGGTTCAAATTCAAGTAATTCAGGTTCAAATTCAAGTAATTTAAATGATACTGGTACAAATGATGGAAGTGCGGCCAATCCTGGTGCTAAACCACTTGATACTGCTAAATATACAAGCGCTGATCCAAACCAAATGGTGCTGTTGTCGCCAACGTTTAATAAGTACTATGCGTATAATCACGTAAAAGGTACCAGTGCTAAAGAGAAGCGTTATTCTTTTAAATCTCTGAAGGTGACTAAGCCAGTTTGGGTGTATTTAGATATGAAGGCCAAAAAGCGGGAACTAGTACCAACTGGTATCGAATTAGATTTTAATAAAAATCAAAAACACAAGTTCTGGGTTTATAGCCCAGTTCTTGCTTTTCCGGAAACTTTCTACAATACAAATAGTGGATCAATTACAGTTGATTCAAAATCTAATGCAGATATTTATAACCATGTGTATGGTAGTGACTACTTAGCAAAATCAATGGGGAAAATTAGCAAGTTACAAGAAAATGTGAATTATGTGGTTGACGGTGAAGCGATTGTTGATAATAGTCAAGGAGAATTATGGTATCGAATCAAATTTAACGGCACTAGTGGTTGGATTAAATCGTCAGAAATTAAGTCGTACACAGCTAATGTAGTTTATGTTAAAGTAAAATTAAATAAGAAACTGGCATCGACAGTTAAAAGTGGTTATGCTTATAATCACGTACCTAATACTACAGGGGTAAAAAGAGCTCCTTTAAAACGTTGGGAATTACAAATAAAAGCAAATTAGTTTCTAATATGGTAGGTTATGATGTAAATTCAAGTGGTGTTTGGTACCGAATTATTGCACCAAAGAATGGTAAAACTTATTGGATTTCAAATAGCCTACTTAGTTAACAAGATTAAGCAGGAGGACTCGTATTTATTATGTACCATAAATTTAAGGGACAGCTATTAATGCTGTGTTTCGCGTTATTTGGTTGTTTTTTATTTACTAATGATGATGCTCAGGCATCAGTTCAGACCGACTTTATTGAGCAAATGAAGGCCCCGATAGTTAAAGTTAGTCGCGAAAATCATTTGTATGCGTCGGTAATGATGGCTCAGGCAATGTTAGAAAGTGATAATGGTCAGTCATCCCTCGCAGTAGAGGGCAATAATTACTTTGGAGTTAAGGGCAGTTATGATGGCCAATCAGTCACAATGGGTACCCAAGAAATGACTTCAAATGGGAAAACGATTTCTACTAGCGCTACATTTAAAAAATATCCAACCATTTTGGCTTCAATTGAAGATAATGCCAAAATTTTACGAAATGGGACGACTGATGACCCTGATTTATACTCTGGTACGTGGACAACTAATTCACTGAGTGCTAGTGATGCTGCAATGGCACTTTCTTCAACATACGCTACTGACATGGAATATGGGAATAAGCTTAACCATTTAATTAGTGCTTACAACTTAGATAAGTTAGATACTAGTCCAAGTTCAACAAGCATCAATGATAAGTTAACCGCAGAAGTTACGCGGCAGTTAAGTGCTCCTAAACAAACAAATGATGATAATAATGAACCATCAAAGATCACTAATAAAAAAATTGTGATTGCAAGTCAGCATGTGTTCCCTAAGAAAACGACGCACAATATTGCTCCCAAGCTAATGTTTACACTACAAGCGGCAACGACTAAATAGTAATGGAAAATTAAGGTTCGTATAAGTCATAAGGCGAGCCTTTTTTTTCTGGTTATTTTTGATATAATATAGCAGTTAATATTGATTTCTCAACTAGGAGAATTAAAAATGGTAGAAGAATATAAAGTTAAAGTTGAAAACGTTACTAAAGAATATGACTTGTTTAAGACTCAATCTGAAAAGTTAAGATCATTCTTTTCAATTAAAAGTCAAAAACAAATCCCTCATTTTTGGTCTTTAATGGGGATCTCACTAACTATCAAACCCGGTGAGACCATGGGTTTAATCGGGGTTAACGGTTCTGGAAAATCTACGCTGTCAAACATTATTTCTGGAATTATTCCTCAAACGACAGGTCAAGTTGATGTTAAGGGTGATACCTCAATTGTTGCGATTCGGGCTGGACTTAGAAATAAATTAACTGGACGTGAAAACATCCGACTTAAATCTTTGATGCAAGGAATGACCAATGAACAAATCGATGAAATGATGCCAGATATCATTTCGTTTGCAGATATTGGTGATTTTGTTGATCAACCAGTTAAGAGCTATTCAAGTGGTATGCGATCACGACTAGGATTTGCGATTGCAGTTCACATTGATCCGGATATTTTAATTATTGATGAGGCCCTTTCCGTTGGTGACGACACATTTTATCAAAAATGTGTTGATAAGATTACTGACTTTAAGAAACAAGGTAAGACTATTATTTTTGTTAGTCACTCATTAAAACAAATTCAAATGCTTTGTGATCGAGTTGCTTGGATTAACTATGGTGAACTAAAAATGGTAGGGCCGACTGATGAGGTCACTGAAAAGTATCATGAATTCGTTCAATGGTTCAAGGGCTTGAGTAAGAAAGAAAAGAAAAAGTTCCAAGCCGAACGTAAGAATATTCAAAAGAACTTTAGCATTAAAAAGTATCAACAAGAGGTTACAGAGGAACATCAAAAGGTAAATCCGGAGGATAAATCAATTCCATCTAAGATTAACAAGCTATTTTATGGTTCTGTTATTTCGGAAAAAATGTCCCTGACTAACCAAATCCTTACTTGGGCAGTCCTTATTGCATTAATTTTCTTCTGTTTAGTTAATGTTTCAGGATATTCAATAGAACATGTGTTAACTAATCCCCAATTACTATTAAACCCATCTAATACACTGCACCTTCCTTAAAAAGCCAGTTGGCTTTTTTTATTAACCGTTATTGACAGCGCTTACAATAAACGGTATATTAATACATGGGTAGTATAACAAATACCTTCTAAATCAATTCTCTTTCTCTCTGATAGCTGGTGGACTTTAATCCGCCAGCTTTTTTCTGTATAATCATTAATATGATATTGAATGGGTGGATCAAAAATGAAAAATAATGAAGAATTGACATTGATTGAAGAAATTACTAGAAATGATGATACTAAATATATTGAGATCAGTAATATGGTTCAAAATGGTCGAGCTGAATTAGCGGCAGAACGTGGATTTATTAAAGAAGTCCGAATTTTACAATTAAACATTCCACACTCAACTCACGTTGCAAACTATGAGAAGTACATTAACGAAAATTTTACGATGCCTGATGAAAAGATGGATCATTTTGAAGAGTGGACCAAGACCGATGAGATGCAAGCAGAAATTGCTGCTATTTTGAAAGAAAACCACATTGGGTAATTAAATGAGTAATTAATGATAAAATGATTGCAAAAAATTTAATTACATGGTATAAATATATTATAGTTTTTAGTAACTTATTGCTCCGTAGTTCAGCGGTAGAATAATTGACTGTTAATCAAGAGGTCGCTGGTTCGATCCCAGCCGGAGCAGCTTGCAATAAGAAAGTCCTGCTACATAGGCTTAAAATGCTGATGTGGTGGGACTTTTCTCATCATGATATGATAATCCAATTCGACTTTTGTCTCAGATGACGTATAAAAGTTGATTGTGATAATTAAGTGAATAATAAAAAACAGTCTTCGTTAATAGAAGACTGTTTTTTATAAGTTGATTTCTGTAGGCGTAGCAATTAGTTGTTGTTCACCGCTGTCGTATACTACGATTGATTGAGGGTATTCATTACTGTATGGATATGGTGAATCAAACGTAGCAACAATTTCATTATCCTGTAAAAAGTCATACGATAAGGTGCCATCGTTATTGATTAAGTTAAACGTGACTAGGTTAGATAATGGAAAAATACCTTGTAAGTCGTTATCGATAATGAACCAAACATTATCGATTGCCTGGTCAGGTAACGATGAGACGATAGTGTAACTTGCAAATCTTGCCTGAGTTCGATCAAACATATAATCACCTCATATCTAAATGTTTTAATAATTTCAAATTACCAAAAATGAATAATCATTGCAAGCAGAAGTAACTATTGAGTGAACTGCTGATTATCCATGATTAATAAGCTAATGTGTTTTGAAACTTGCTGATTTTCTGGAGGCATGCTCATGTAATCGTCATAAATATTAGTTAAGACAGTATGATAATCAGCGAAGATTGGTATTGTGGTGTCTTCAAATGGTACTTCGATAATGTTGTTTAGTTGGTCTGTCGTAAAAACCTCAGCATCATATTCATATTGTGACGCCAGATTTTTATTAAGGAGTAGATCGTCATTATTGTTATAGGTACGCATTATTGTTTCTCGTTGAATTTTAAAATCTTGAGCGGCGGCAAGTTGCTGTTCATTAAGTGGTGAGTAAAAACGCTTGATTGGGTTATCAATAAAGTTGTATCTTAGTCTTAGATATAAACGACTATCAAGCCGCTTTATCTTGATATACTGTTGACGTTGCTTTTCTGGTGAGCTGGGAATCTTATCAATTGGAAAAACATCAATAAAGACTCCTTTTTTGGCATCGTTATAATTATTTTTTTCTTCAATATAAGTATTTCGGTTTAATAATTTTCCGTAACTAAGGGCGTAATTATTATCAGAGAAGGGTGTTTGAAAGAAGTACTGAGTGTTGTTAAGTTCTTTGCTAGTAATTTGCAATAATTTTTCGTAGTCCTCTCTGGGCAGGCCAATGTCCATATCGTCATCCCAGGGAATAAATCCGTGATGTCGAATGGCACCAAGAAGAGTCCCACCAAGGGCGAAATATTTTAAGTGATTCTTTTGACAAAGATCACGGAAAAATTTATAACTCTGAAGTTCAATTGTTTGAATTCTTTGGGTTAGTTGAGGCATATCTTCACCTTCTTCTTGTTTTTAATTTTAATCATTATACATATTATATAATACAATATGTATGATGATTAAAAGGTATTAATGAATTACTGAATAAGTAATAAGTAATCAAATTTAGTTAATTGTTATTGTTTCAGCCGGAAAATGGTAATATAATATGAAGTGACTGTTTAAATGTAATAGGAGAATGTACAGGAATGGTGATTCAAAATGAGTAACACAAATGATGAACTCTTAAAAGAAGCAATCGATGTATACTTATCGTCATTGAAGTATTTGGATAGTTTTGTATCAGAACCGGCAACTCAGTACGGATTATCGTTTGAGCAGTACTTAATCTTGCATACAATTGCTGATCGAGAAAATGTTTCTTTAATGGACATTGCTGCCGAACGGAAGGTAACTAGAAGTGCGATTTCCAGACAAATCAAGGTATTGCTACAGCACGACTATATCTACCAAAAACCGGCTGAAAGTGATCGTCGTCGTCTTTACTTGCATCTGACTCCAAGCGGCCAAGATGTTGAGCGGAAAGTTTATGAATTAACCACCAAGCGGTTTGATAACTGGATTTCAAACTATGGTGAAGATAAAGCGAAGAGTATTATAAGTTTTATTAAGGACTTTCATCTCATGAGATGAACAATTTCACTGCCGAGTAGTGACAAAAACCAAGCAGCCCACAGCTGCCTGGTTTTTTGGTTACAAATATTAAATGCTAACGTCTTCTTGAAGTTCCAGCCATAAGGCAATAGGCGTCGGATTAAAATCTGGCCACTCGGCGATGTGTTGGTAACCACGTTTAAGTAAGTGGCTTACACGGGTCTTTTTTAAGTCGTTAAAGACGGTTAAGGCAAATGGATTATCTTCTAAATCGGTTATCACGGTTGTTAGACGATGATCTTTCCACTCTGATAATAGATCTTGATAAATTAATAATTTACGAGCATTTTTGATTGTATAATCTACGCCATTTTTTTGTAGTTCATTTATGTAATCAGAATATTCATTAATAACTGCTTGTTGAGCCGTCCGCCACTGATTTTCATTAAAAGTGGGATACTTATCACTCATAATTATGACCTCCTAGGTCAAAGGTTTATAAACTAATTTAACACCAATTATTGAGTTTTTGCAAAATGAATTATACATATCGATGCTTGACAAAATATAATAGGTATCTTTATAATGTTTGTCACATGGTAAACAGAGATCTAGCAGTGCTGAAAGCTAGAATTTGAAAATGGCGATTTATCGGTGCAACCGTTATCAGCAATTAAAAGGCAATAAATTATTGTAAAAAATGGGTGGAACCGCGTTTAAAAAACGCCCCTGGTACTAGAAATGTACCAGGGGTGTTTTTTATTTTGATTTTGGAGGTTTTAAAGTATGGAAGAGGATAAAAAAGCACTATCTAGGTCATTAAAGAGTAGACATATTCAAATGATTGCCATCGGTGGTGCAATCGGAACCGGGTTGTTTTTGGGTTCCTCAAGCGCTATTCACTTATCAGGACCATCAATCATCTTATCGTATTTAATCGTTGGGGGTTTTTGTTTTTTGCTGATGAGGGCAATCGGAGAATTATTACTTTCCAATCAAGCTAAACATTCATTTTTGGACTTTGTTAAGGAGTATCTTGGCGATCGATTTGAATTTGTTACTGGTTGGACATACTGGTTTTGTTGGATTAGTTTAGCTATGGCGGATCTAACAGCCACTGGAATTTATGTTAAATATTGGTTCCCTAGTATTCCGCAGTGGATTCCGCCATTAATAATTTTGGGGATTTTATTCTTTGCTAACAAAGTGAATGTTAAGCTATTTGGTGAGTTAGAAACCTGGTTCTCAATGATTAAAGTAGTCGCTATTATTGTATTAGTTGCGGTTGGTTTCTTCTTGGCAATCTTTAAGTTTAAAATTACTGGTGGTTACACTGCCGGATTCAATAATTTATTTGATCATGGCGGATTTTTCCCAACGGGAATTAGTGGCTTCTTGCTTTCGTTCCAATGGTAGTTTTTGCGTTTGTTGGTATTGAAATGGTAGGGATGACTGCTGGTGAAACTGATAATCCTGAGGAAAATTTACCCAAGGCAATTAATAGCTTACCAATCAGAATTGGTTTATTTTACGTTGGTTCAATGATCGCTGTTATGAGTGTTTTTCCATGGAACCACATTAAAACTAGCGTTAGCCCATTCGTTCAGGTTTTCTCTGGAATTGGAGTAGTTGGAGCGGCCGGAATTTTAAATTTCGTTGTTTTAACGGCTGCAATTTCTGCAACTAATAGTTGTTTATTTAGTACTAGCCGGACAATGTATGCGTTAGGGATGGGTGGCAATGCATCATCGTTTGTCACCAAGTTATCCCGTAATGGTGTCCCTAATTTAGCACTAAATGTGTCCACTGTAGTATTGTTATTTATTGTGGCATTAAATTATTTCATGCCAGAAGGCGTATTTAGCTTAGTTTCTAGTGTCTCAACAATTAATTTTGTCATTGTTTGGGTAATTTTAATTGTGGTTCATCTAGTCTATCGTCACCAACATCCAGAAGGGGCTAATACCTTTAGAATGCCAGGATATCCAGTTGCTGATTATGCGACCCTATTGTTCTTTAGTGGCATTTTAGTGTTCCTATTATTTAATTCCGCTACCAGAATCCCAATGATTATTTCACTTGGATCGTTCGTTCTGTTACTCTTAATATATGAATTTGGTGTCAAAAAACATAAGTAACTTCTAAGGGGTCGAGCAGAATGATCGAGAGTCATCAAATGGATAATTATAAGTGGATTGAAGTAGTTGAACCAACTAAAAACGAACTTGATGATGAGCTGTCTAAGGTCAATATTTCAAAAAAATATTTTAACTACATGATTGATAATTATGAAGAACCGCGAGCAACATTTGATAGTGTGGATAATTTTGGAGCGCTTGTGATTCGAGCGTTGCCCGTTAAAGTTTCTAGTAAAACCACAACGCTACCAATTTTTATTGGGTTTACTCAAACGACATTGATCACTGTGTGTCATGATGCCAAGCAACGAGGGGTCATGGCTGATACCACCAATGCTTCGAGCTTGCCACTAAGAATAATGGCAATCTTGCGGTCAATTGTAGATCATTACTTTGAGTTGCTAAACAGTATGAGTGAAGAAGCGGAGGGGCTAGAGTTAAGTAATCGTCAGGTTACTAATAATCGGTTAATGGCAATTTCTGATCTAAAACGTAAGCTAGTATATTTAAGATCCGCATGTGCGGGGAATTTAATTGCTTTGGAACAATTTAAAACAGTGTTGTCTCAAGATGATCTTAATGATATGGCCACTAAGGAAAATCGGCAGTTGGTTGATGATTTATTGATTGAGTATCGGCAATGTCAAAATAGTTTTGAAATTGTTAGTACCGTGGTGAGTGAATTTGAGGACACGTTTGGAAATATGTTAAATAATCGTTTAAACCAAACTATGCAATTTTTAACAGTTTGGTCACTGGTTTTTGCAATTCCGCCAATTGTCTCAGGATTTTACGGAATGAATATGGGGTTGCCATTTGCTGGTGGTAAGTTCTCTTGGCTAGGATCACTAGTTTTTACGTTGATATTGGTTGGTATTATGATCTGGTACTTACGAAAAAATAAAAAATTATAATGAAGAGCAATTCAAACCATCCCTTTAGGTTACTTTTGGGATGGTTTATTACTGTCAACAAAGTTGGTTATGCCAATATTAAATATATGGGGGAACATTAATGGAGTTAAGAAAAGTCATTTTCGCTTTGATATTATCATTCGGATTGAATGGTGCATTTCCAGTTCAAGCTAAAATGACTGTTTATCATCAAAAGTCTTCTGCACTTAAAAAAGGAGCGATGAGATACGTTAACAATCGGAAGGTTAAGTATGTGCATGTCCCCAAAAAATATCATCACGTGGACGATGAGGCCAACCAACATCAAATAATTGATTCCCAAGGAAAACAGGTGACATTTACGACGAGGTATTTGTTACCGGTGCCCGGTAAAAATAATCAGCATTGGGGCAATCCTCAATCAATTGCGATGAATAAGCATAAGTATATGTATATTGTGTACTGTCCAACTAACCTTAAAAATAAAGGTCGAATTGTTCGCTTTAATGTTAAGGGACTCGATAGTATGGGAATTCGGCTGCATCCTGAACAATTGCAGCGAGTATATAGCAAGAATCACGGTCAATATTCTGACTTACAGAAACAAATTCAAAAGTATATTAAAGTCGGACCAATATTTGTAACAGGTCATGGTCAATCCTTAGCTTATAACTGAAAGAATCATGGCTTGTATATGTGGCAGGATAAAGAAAAAGCACCGCGAGTGCCAACAAGCCAATGGGGTTATATGTTACATATTAACGGTCATAAGTTGCAGCCAGATAAAATGATTCGCTTTAGGCTTAGGGCGAAGCACTTCAGTGTTCCTGGTGGGCATACTTTAACATTTGATCAGACGGGGAACGCATATTTCTGGTCCAATCCTGGGTTTGGCGGATATGTTTATAAAGGTAAAATCAGCAAACGAACGGTAAAATTTCGGTTAACTCATCAAATTTTACGTCATATTCCGGGTACCAGAATTCAGAGTATGGGATATAATCAAGTAAGGAAGCGGTTATTGTTAATCTCGGATGGTTCGATTGCTAGTTTTTCGGCTAATCGTCTTAAAGGACATGGTAGTCTGACTAACCATAACTTTGAATGGACCAAATTCAAGCCAATTCGTGAATTTGAAGGGGTGGCTTACGATGGGAGTTCACACGGAAATTTATTAGTTAATCATTGTCCAGAGGTGTTACAGGCCGATAAAGCATTTTAACTTGGGAGGAATTTGTATGGGGTTCAAGAAGTTTAGTACTGGAATTGTTCTGGGGGGATTATTAACATTTGCGTCATTTAACATTGTTAGTGCAGCGACATATGTGCAAAAATCAAATGCAATTCATCAATATACGTCTACAAGTCTGCGGACCGTAAGTAACAGTCAGGTAAATTTTGTGAAGTCTGATGGGAATTACGCTTGGTCGGGTAATCCAACCGGTAGTGAGGCTTTAAATAGTATTAGTGGAACTAAGTGGTCATTTACGACTAAGTATTTATTACCGACAACGCATGCGGTATTTGGAAATTCAAAATATGATGTTACCAATCCGCAATCGGCTGCCACTAATGGTAAAGATTTATTTGTGGTTTATGCACCGCATGAACTGAACGGCAAGGGATTTATTGTGCGCTATGATCGCAGTATGCTAGCAAAAATTGGATTTGCAAAGTCTCAAGCAGCATTAACAACTAAGCCAGCAGTCGCTGGGATTAAAGTTGGGTCAATGTTTGAAGTTGGCCATGGTCAATCATTGGCTTATGATAAAAAACATCATTCTCTATGGATGTGGCGTGACTCAGCAACTATGAAGCCAACCAAATGGTCCACGATTCAAAGAATTTCTAGTGCATCATTGAAACCTAACAAAGTACTCAAATTTCATATGAACAATCATGGTGCCAACGTTCCCGCTGGTCATAACTTAACGTTTGATACCACAGGTCATGCCTATTGGTGGGGGATTTCTGCTGGTAAGGTAAAGATTTACAAGGCAACTATTTCAGGAAATCGAATTGCTGTTACATTAACTAAGCAATTATTAAGCCACCAAACCGGAACTCATCAACAATCAATGGGCTACAACCCTAAGAATGGTCGTTTGTATTTGGTATCTGATGATTCAATTGTTAGTTTGCCAGCAAGTAAATTGAACGGTCGAGGTTCATTAACCAGCGGTTCTTTTAAGTACACTAGATTTAATTCAGGGCGAGAATTCGAAAGCTTGTTTTACGATGGCACAGGTCACGGGATGTTATTATCAAACAGAAATCCTGAAGTATTAATGTCGAATAGTCAGTATTAAAAATTAGAAAAGCGGTTACTAGTGAAAGATTCACTAGTAACCGCTTTGGTTTTTTACTTGGAGTTATCCAGATGATTGGTTAATATTTCAGCAATGCTATCGACGGTGCCATGTAAAATATCGGTATGATTAACATCGATCATGGTGTGTAATTTTTTGTGTCATCATCTAAATATTTTGAAATGTCATTATCGATGACGATGATTGAGTCAGTTCTGCGTTCTAAATTAAGAAAATGGTCAACAGAGACGCGGACATCATGGACGGTATCAGCTACTTTAGCACGTAGATTCTGACAAAAATTATCAATTAGCGCATCATCGACGGCAAGGTTGCCGGTCAGGGTAGGCTGAAAGTTACCATTTCGAATATCACCGACAATTTTTATATCCATTAGTTAATCACCACTTTCTTAATATAGCAATGATTGTAACATCATCGACTATGCGATAGTGGAAATTAATAACGACTTTGTAAATCCTTAAACTGCTTAAGAACTCTTAAAGAATTTAAATGAATAAGACAATAGTACACAGCAACGATAAGGTAATGGCGATATCAGCTTTTTGTTTTAAATTTGTTTGGTTTGATTTTGAATTGGAGAAACAAGAAGACACCAATTAGCACAATTAAACTAATAATTTTGATCACTGATGGAATAATACTTAATGCTAAAAGTACAGTTATGACCGCAATTGTGATGGTGAATGTCCAAGTTGGTTTAGACATAAATAGTGGAAATGTGAATAGGGCATTAAGAAAGATCAATAACGTTAGCACAATTAGGTTAAGCATCGTAATAAAGTGATTATTAATAATCATAATTGCAAAGACGATTCCGGGACCACATATAAGCGAATAAATAATCCAAGCACAATGTGGTTCATCAATTAAGTTAGTAAAAATCAAGCTATTTGCTAAAATTATGCCTAAAATAATTAACAAAACATTTAAAATGCCGATTGAACTAGCTAATCTAATTAGTAAACCAGTACTAATAATGTCTAATAGCAATATTAATATCAAATTTGGCTTGTTAACAAACATTTGATTAATCAACAATGAATAAAATAATCCTAGGATAAAAATTAACACAAGATTGGGGCTAGTAAAATACTGATGTAGTGGCACACCAGCAAACATTGACCAAACAATCACAGGAATTAATACCTGAAGTATCTTATAGGTTGTAGATCGAATATCGAAGTTCACCTTGTCACTTCCTTTTAATTCATATATAAAATAATATTATTAATTAGGGGTGTGGTCAATTCAATTAATAATTCAATGTTTAATTAATTGCAAATTTATGATAGGATATCATAGTTATGAGTTCCCGATAGGCTCTATAAATATATAGAGAATCCTTGTAACCATAAAAAATAATAGGTGGGGGAAAGACGATGCAAGAAAAACATCTTTTTACTTCGGAATCAGTTTCAGAAGGACATCCTGATAAAATTGCTGATCAAATTAGTGATGCAATTTTGGATGAATTATTAAAGAAAGATCCTAATTCACGAGTAGCCTGTGAAACATCAGTTACTACGGGATTAGTATTAGTATTTGGTGAAATTTCTACTAATGCATATGTTGATATTCAACATATCGTTAGAGATACGATTAAACGAATTGGTTATACGGATGGCAAGTATGGCTTTGATGGTGACACCTGTGCGGTAATGGTTGCGATTGATGAACAATCACCAGATATCGCTCAAGGGGTTGATGAGGCACTTGAAACTCGTGAAGGCGATAGTGACCCATTAGATAAAATTGGTGCGGGTGATCAAGGATTAATGTTTGGTTACGCAATCAATGAAACTCCAGAGTTAATGCCACTGCCAATTTCATTAAGTCACAAGTTAATGAAACGACAAGCAGAATTACGAAAAACTGGTCAACTTGCCTATCTTGGCCTGATGCTAAGGCTGAAGTGACTATTGAATACGATGATGCTGGTAAGCCAGTTCGCGTTAACACTGTAGTTATTAGTACCCAGCATGCTGACGGAATTAGTTTGGATCACATCCGCGAAGATGTTATTGAACAAATTATCAAACCGGTTATTCCGGCTGAATATTTGGACGATGAAACCAGATATTTAATCAATCCAACCGGTCGATTCGTGATCGGTGGACCTCAAGGGGATGCCGGTTTAACTGGTCGAAAGATTATCGTTGATACTTACGGTGGTTTCGCTCACCATGGTGGTGGTGCTTTTTCTGGTAAGGATGCAACTAAAGTTGACCGTTCAGCAAGCTATGCTGCGCGTTACATTGCCAAAAACATTGTCGCAGCTGGTTTAGCAGATAAGATTGAAGTTCAACTAGCTTATGCCATTGGGGTTGCTGAACCGGTTTCTATTTCTGTTGATTCATTTGGTACTGCCAAAGTTTCGGAGGAACAACTTGTGGAAGCCGTTCGAAGCATTTTTGACTTACGGCCCGCTGGAATTATTCAAATGCTTGATTTAAATCGACCAATTTATGAGCAAACAGCTGCATATGGTCACTTTGGTAGAACAGATATTGATCTACCATGGGAACATACTGATAAAGTAAATGCGTTAAAAGATTACTTCAAGTTATAAACAGCTAATTAGCAAAACGCCCTTGAATGTTTATTCAGGGGCGTTTTTTATTGGAAACCATTTCAAAGGAGAATAATTATGGCTCACCAAACCAATAGAAAGACCAACGTTCCGGTGGTCACAGTCGCCTTATTTGTGGCCACATTTATGAGTGCTATTGAAGGAACGATTGTCTCAACTGCGATGCCGACAATTATCGGTGATTTGCATGGGGTATCCTTAATGAACTGGGTATTCTCAATTTTCTTGCTTACAAATGCGATTTCAACGCCCATATATGGTAAACTGTCAGACCAGATTGGCCGAAAGCCTATGTTTTTAACAGGTTTATTAATTTTTATTATTGGCTCAGTGATGTCAGGACTTTCACATTCAATGATTGGATTGATTTTCTGGCGAGCAATCCAAGGAATTGGTGCTGGTTCTATTATGCCGGTATCAAACACTATTATTGCCGATATTTATCCGCTAGAAAAACGAGCCCAGGTGCTTGGATTTAATAGTTCAGCTTGGGGGATTGCATCCATTATTGCGCCCTTATTGGGCGGATTTATCGTTGATCATTTGAGTTGGCATTGGATTTTCTTCATTAATTTGCCAATTGGCTTAATTGTGATGGCGATGATTTTCTTTTGTTTAGATGAAGATCGGATGAAGATAAAAACGAAAGTTGATCATCGGGGAATGACGTTCTTAACCATTACTTTATTAGCAGTGATGTGGGCGTTTCAAGTAATTGGGCAAACGCCAATCAATTGGTATGCAATATTGGCATGTATTGTGGTGGCTGGCTTTGCTGGGGTAATGTTCATTAGAACTGAATCCATTGTGGAAGATCCGTTAATTCCGCTATCATTATTTCAAAATCGGACGTTTGTTGCTCAAAACTTAGTTTCTGCACTGGTTAGTGGTTTCTTGATTGGCTATGAAGTTTATTTGCCAGATTGGACCCAAGGAATCTTAGGATTGAAGGCGTCGATGGCTGGATTTGCCATAACTCCAAGTTCGTTGATGTGGATTGTCGGATCGTTTTTAGCCGGTAGAATGATGGCTAAGATGACACCTAAAACTATTCTAAATATCAGTTTAGCATTTGTGTTGATTGGAGCTGGAATAATGGTTGTTATCCCAGCAAATACGCCATTTGTAGCCTTCTTAGTAATTTCGGCGATTTGTGGAATAGGTTTTGGAATTACAATTACTACCACTACTATCAGTGTACAGAACACGGTGAATAGTGATCAAATTGGGGTCGCAACTTCATTTAATACGCTTGCGCGGACCTTGGGCCAATCATTGATGATGTCGGGATTTGGTATTGTGATGAACATGACAATGATGGGAAAAGTTGCTTCTAGTAATGGCCTCACGATGGATATGATCGATAAGCTAATCAATCCGCAAACTGTGCATGAACTACCAGCTAAGTTATTACCAGCCTTAAGACAAATATTATATAGTTCGCTACACAATGTATTTATCGTTGGTCTAATCTTAATCGTGTTAGCATACATTGCTAATACGTATGATAAACGAAAAGAATAAAAAACGGCTTTAGTCGGTATGAGAAGAATCTCAACCTTGACTAAGGCCATTTCTACTATCTTTTTTCAAATGCAAGACAAATAGGTGGGGCTTGGATTTGGTTAATAAATTGATACTGAAGGACATTAAATTCATGTTGATCAAGGGATTGGGCAAAATCAATGATGGCTTTTTTTTCGTCCTCACCGCCAGGATGACCATAGTATAGAACAACGATAACTAAACCATGAGTTTCAAGTAAATTGAGGCATTGTTTAATAGCGGGAATTGAGGTTTCGTGATGAGTGATGATTGTTTTATCTCCACCTGGTAAATAACCCAGATTAAAAATGGCAGCCTTAATTTTGTGTTCTTTAGGGATTACCTCACTAATTTTGGAGTGGCTTACTTGATATAAAGTATAGTTATCATCAAAAATTTGATTATCTGATAATAGCTGTGCAGTTGATTTGATTGCTGTTGGTTGGATATCAAATGCTGATACATGGCCAGTCGTGTGTACTAATTGGGAAAGAAATAAGGTGTCATGCCCATTGCCCATAGTTGCGTCAATTACATGATCACCAGGATTGACAACACTTTGCAATAGAGAATGACTAAACGCTAAAGCTGATTGCAGATGATTTTCATAAAATATGCCACCTTTTAAATAAAATATATGTAGTATTAATAATTATTAGTCCCATACAATAGCCAGCAATCACATCGCTAGGATAGTGGACACCTAAATAAATTCTTGAGTACCCAATGACCATGATGAATAAAATGATTAGTAACTTAGTAATAAATGTGAATGAATTTCGGCGCCCAAAGTGATTCATTAATAATATTAGCGACCCACCAAGCATGATGCTAATCATCGCGTGACCGCTTGGATAACTGGAAGAATGTACGAAGACTAGATGGTGAAGTGCTGGTCGAGGACGATTAATGATGAGCTTAAGAAGTCCATTAATTGGATAAGATAGTACCAAACAATTTATTATAATGAATAAAGCTGCACTTTTTTGTTTAAGTAAGAATAAGACGATAATAATAAAACCGGCAATCATTAACGATAAGCGAATACCCATTAAATTGGTGATGGGGATTAGAAAGGACGTTTGGCTTGGACTCATAGTTGATCTAATTGCTGCTTGAATGTAGTTATCAATTGTTTGCAGTGGTGAATAATGTGAAACCACTAGAATTGTCAGAGTTAAAAAGATGATGGCGGTCACGGTAATAGTTAATTTCTGATTACGATAGTTCAATTTGTTCAATAGAATACCTTCTTTAATAATGATAAATTAAGTATATCATTGTAAAGTTGCTTTTTCTTGAATGATTTGATAGCATTAAAGTCAGCAATTTTAATTTTTAAAAATGATGAAGCGAATTAGTAACTAGTCAACCTTACTTCAGAAATCAAGTGGTTAATGTGAACTTGAAAGGAAGAATAGCGAACTCATCGTGGAATGGTTAATTGAACTAAAGTAAACTAACCCGGTAGCTCCGTTAATGCTTAAGAGTGTCCCTTACTTAGTAAGGGGAACATAGGTGGTACCGCGATAACTCGCCCTATAATAAGTCAGTGAAGACTGAATTTGTTATGGGGTTTTTTTGTTGAAAATTGCAGATAATCAGGAGGATAAAATTTATGGCATATAATCATGATGTGATTGAACGTAAGTGGCAACACTACTGGAACGAAAATAAGACGTTTAAGGCGTCTGATTCAATGGATAAGGAAAAGTATTATGTGTTAGACATGTTTCCTTACCCATCTGGTCAAGGCTTGCATGTGGGCCATCCTGAAGGATATACAGCAACGGATATCATGGCTAGAATGAAAAGAATGCAAGGCAAGAATGTGCTTCATCCAATGGGATGGGATGCATTTGGTCTACCAGCCGAACAATATGCATTAAAGACGGGACACAATCCTCGCGATTTTACAGCCCAAAATGTTAAAAACTTTAAACGTCAAATTAAATCCCTTGGTTTTTCATATGATTGGGATCGCGAAGTTAATACAACTGACCCTGAATATTACAAGTGGACTCAATGGATTTTTGAGCAATTATATAAAAAAGGTTTAGCTTACGAAGATGAAATTGAAGTTAACTGGGCTCCTGATTTTATGGGCGGAACGGTTGTTTCAAACGAAGAAGTTATCGATGGCAAGACAGAGCGTGGTGGTTATACAGTTTATCGAGTACCAATGCGACAATGGGTACTTAAAATCACTGCATATGCTGATCGGTTGATTGATGATTTAGATGATCTTGATTGGCCTGAAAGTATCAAAGAACAACAACGTAATTGGATTGGTCGTTCTAAAGGTGCTAGTGTTTTCTTTGGTGTCGACGGGCATCCTGATGAGAAAGTTGAAGTCTTTACTACTCGTCCTGATACATTGTTTGGTGCTACTTATATGGTTCTGTCACCAGAACATGAATTAGTTTCAAAAATTGTTAGTGATGATCAACGAGCCGTTGTTGAAGCTTATCAAGAAGAAGTTTCCCGTAAATCAGATCTTGAAAGAACAGATCTTAACAAGGACAAGAGCGGGGTATTTACTGGCGCTTATGGAATCAACCCAATTAATGGCAAACAAGTGCCAATTTGGATTGGTGATTATGTTCTTTCCTCATATGGAACCGGGGCAATCATGGCAGTTCCTGCCCACGACGACCGTGACTATGAGTTCGCTAAGAAATTCGACTTACCAATCGTCCCAGTAATTGATGGTGGTGACGTTGAAGAAGCTGCTTATACTGGTGATGGGAAGCATATTAATTCTGATTTCTTAAACGGCATGAACAAAGATGATGCGATTAAAGCCGCTATCGATTGGTTAACTGAAAAGGGGTATGGTAGTGAAAAGGTTAATTATCGTCTTCGTGACTGGATTTTCTCACGCCAACGTTACTGGGGTGAACCAATTCCAGTAATTCATTGGGAAGATGGTGAAACTACTCTAGTTCCGAGGAAGAATTACCATTAAAGTTACCAAAGGCTAAAAATATTGAACCATCTGGTAGTGGAGAGAGTCCGCTTGCTAATATCGACGATTGGGTAAATGTCATTGATAAAAATGGCCGTAAAGGTAAACGAGAGACTAACACTATGCCACAATGGGCTGGTAGTTCTTGGTACTTCTTACGCTACGTTGACCCAGATAACAAGGATGCGTTAGCTGATTACGACAAGCTTAAATATTGGTCACCGGTTGACTTGTATGTTGGTGGAGCAGAACATGCAGTTCTTCATTTGCTTTACGCTAGATTTTGGCATAAGTTCCTTTATGATATTGGGGTAGTGCCAACTAAAGAACCATTCCAAAAGTTAGTTAATCAAGGAATGATTTTAGGAACTAACCACGAAAAAATGTCTAAATCAAAGGGAAATGTAATTAACCCCGATGAAATCGTTGAAAGTTTCGGTGCGGATACACTTCGAGTTTATGAGATGTTCATGGGACCTTTGGATGCTTCTAAACCATGGAGTACGGAAGGAATCAAGGGAGCACATCATTGGTTAGACCGAGTCTGGCGCTTAATGATTGATGATAACAATCATTTGCGTGATCGGGTTACAACCATTAACGATGGTTCATTGGCTAAGGTTTATAATCAGACGGTTAAGATTGTTTCTGATGACTTTGAAAACATGCGCTTTAACGTTGGAATTTCGCAAATGATGGTATTCATTAATGAGGCTTACAAGGTAGATGCTTTGCCAATTGAGTATCTTGAAGGTTTTGTTAAATTGCTTGCCCCCGTTGCACCCCATATTGCTGAAGAGTTATGGAGCTTGATGGGTCATAACGATACCATTGCATATTCTGATTGGCCAACATATGATGAGAACGAATTAGTTGAAGATACTATTCAAATGGTGGTTCAAGTTAATGGTAAAGTGAGAGCCCACATCGAAGTTGCTAATGATGAAGATCAAGATAAGGTAAAGGAAGTTGCTTTAGCTGATGAAAAGGTTAAAGAGTTTACTGATGGTAAGACGGTTCGCAAAGTGATCGTTGTGCCAAACAAAATTGTTAATATCGTTGCTAACTAAAATAAAATCTAAATAAAAAATCCTCGAGAATAAGTCTCGAGGATTTTTTATTGCTGTAAATCGTTAGCCGAACCAGGCTGGTAGTTTTTTGACCAAATAAATTTAGTTACCTGTTGATTAACCGCTAAGTTATTATTGTGGAGTTGTGAATGTTGGGCTTTAGCCCCGAAGTTTCAAAAGTTTGATAAAAGCTAACTTTATCTCTTAATAAATAGCCAAGAGATAGATCGGAGGTGGCAGTGACGACGCCATCAGAGTTTGACCCATCACCTAAATTACCAAATATATTTAACACCCTGGCTTGATGAGGGAAGTTATTTCTTAACCGGTATAATAATTTATATTCAGGATGAATAATTTTAGGCCGGCCATCTGCTAGTAGCCGGTTTTGGTTCGGCATATCATCCCATAATGTCTTTAATGGACCAGTAGTTGGCTGATTGGCCTTGTGATTATTAATAATACCATCATAAGGTCCGGCGATTAGACAAAGCTTTTGAGTTCGGGGAAGGTCACTACGGTTACCGTTTAACATATTATAGTAAACGGCCGCGTATGCACCCATTGAGTGCCCAACAAAATTTAAATTATTAACATGATACTTTGATTTTAATAATTTGCATACTTTGGTAATCCAGTGAGCATATTGAACCTCACCAGCGCGATTATTGTCGAATTGGAGCATAATAATTGGATTGCGCATCCATTTTTGATAGTTCCATCAACTACAATCTTACCATTGGAACGGACGTTGATAATCATCCGTTTCTTAGCGACGCCCCTAACTTCAGCAGAGGTTACCATATCACGTTCTGCCAGTAAACTACTTGACCAGCCGTGAATAAACAGTGTTGGGGTATTATCACTCACAAACCGTGTGTCTGGTTTCTTTAATTCCTGTGGTCGTGAGTGCCATAATGATAGCGCAGTTAGGATAATTATGATTATTCCAATGATAAAGTATAAGGTACGGAAGCTATTGAAACGGAATTTTGAAAACATATTATTCTTTTGCCACCTTATTCAGTCTTGATAATCGAATTCGATTTAGGAAATACATATAAATATACGACAGAATAAAGGAAATTGCCAGAGCAAAAAGTGTTTGAACATAGGGGGATTGAATTCCCATCTGGGCTGATATGTCTAGTAGTGCTTTATGAAGGTACATCATTCCAAGGGTTTGCTGGCCGATTAATTGAAGAAAATGAACAACAAAGTGTGGTGTATATTCAGATAGGAAGTAACAAAAACTAAAGACAACCACACTAATTAAAATAGGAATAATCGCAGCATAGGAAATTCGTGATAAGGCAATGTGATGGAATGATGCGTGGATTTGTCTTGATTTTAAGAAAAAGCCAAAGTTGAAACGGTCCGTATGCTGCATGAATATCAACCAAATGGTAATTAATACGGAAGGAATAATAAGCCATAAATCAGTGACAATTTTTTGAATGTTCTTGAAATAGAGATACCCAAATAAAAACAAAAAAGACTACAATCAATGCAACATCAAAATCCCATGGAAGATATTTATATTCCAAGAAAAAGATATGTTTGTAACTGGTTCCAATAATTAAAGAGAGAAAACCGATAATAATCAAGGATTCTCGACTTTTAATGTATGTAATCAGGAGTGTCACAAGGATTAAGGCAATGATGTAAACATTAATGTACCAAAAAACACTCGTATAATGATTTAAAGTTTGACCACCATAGATTAACCGGACAAAGTAGAACGCAGTGTATTTCCAGGTTTCGTGTCTAAGAAAATGTGATAGAAATATTAAGATCGTCCCACAGAAAACGTAGGAAATGAGTAACGGAAAAACTCGTTTCTTGAAAAACTCCAGCCACTTACCGTTCTTAACTGGTCTTAAGAAGAAACCTCCCATGATGAAGAATATGGGCATATGCCACCAATACAGAAAATGATACAGCGTTCCATGATAGGTCAATGAGTGACCTAAAACAACGGCGATAATTCCGATTGCTTTGGCAACATCGATCCATTCAATTCGCTTCTTACTCAAAATATTCACCCCAATAGATTTAATGTGTAATTTTACCCAATAATAACATTTTAGTGCATTTACTAATTTTAATACAATACTTTTTGATTATATAAATTAAAAGTTAGTTAATAAAGATTTATAAATAGATTCAACGAAAGATTGATAATAATTATATTCTTGATAAAATAGTACGAGTGTATTAAATCGATGAAAGTGGGATTTTAAAAATGAATGAGATTGACAATTCTCAAGGAGACGCTTCTAGAGATAAAATGCTTTCTGGTTCGGCGTGGATGACAGCTGGAAGCATTTTTTCAAGAATCCTTGGGGCTATTTACATAATTCCTTGGCGTCAATGGTTTGGGGATTATTTCTATCGGGGAAATGCCCTATACGGATTTGGCTATAATATTTATAGTTTTGTTTTAATTGTAGCAATTGCCGGAATTCCATCAGCGATTGCAAAGCAAGTCTCCCACTATAATGCTATGAATGAGTATGGTGTCGGAATCCGTATTTATAAAAGAGGATTGGTTCTTTCCGCGGCTTTAGGCATCATTTCGGCCTTGGTACTGTATTTTGGTGCGCCACTTTTAGATGGGGGAAATGACAACGTTGTTCCGGTACTTCACTCGCTAGCTTGGGCCGTCCTAATCATTCCAACGATGAGTTTAACGCGCGGTTACTTTCAGGGGTATCAAGAAATGGCCCCATCGGCAATTTCGCAATTTGTTGAGCAATTAGCTCGAGTTCTATATATGTTAGCAACTGCTTATATTATCATGGAAGTAATGCATGGTGACTGGATCACAGCTGTTTCGCAATCAACATTTGCTGCGTTTGTCGGAGCAGCTTTTGGAACGTTAACCCTTGGCTTTTACTACCTAAAACGACGAAAACATTTTAGGGGATTGGTTGCAAATAGTAATAATCAAATTCAGGTTTCACCTAAGCAACTATATCGAGAAATTATTGCCCAGTCCGTTCCGTTTATTATCTTGGGTGCTGGAATTACCATCTTCCAATTAATTGATCAATATACTTTCTTTCCAATCATGAATAACCTGCATGTCTTCACTCCAAATCAAGTTAGTGATTTGTTTGCTATGTTTGCGGCTAATTCTAATAAGTTGATTATGATTTCAATTTCGCTGGCTTCTGCATTGGCTGTTACGGCGGTACCATTGTTATCCGAGGCATTGACTAATAATCATAAAAATGAAATTAAAGCTCAAAATACGAATGTATTGTCGATGTTTATGTTTACGATGATTCCAGCCGCATTAGGGATGGCCGCAATTGCTGGTCCCCTTAATCGAGCTTTCTATGGGATAGAATACCAAGGACTTGCTGCTAACGTCTTGACAGTTTCTTCAATTGTTTCAATTTTAATGGGACTGTTTGTGGTTGCTTCTGCAGTAATGCAAGGGTTGTCAGAAAATAAACGTGCTGTGAAATACTTCTTTATTGGGACTGCAGTCAAATTGGTTGTTCAATGGCCATGTGTGCACTTCTTGGGAGTATTTGGTCCCTTGATTTCAACGGCAATTGGTTTGTTAGTTGCTAACTTTTTAATTATTCGCTTCTTGAAGAATCATTTTGGTTATGACATGCAACAGATTAAAGGCACCCTAGTTAATGTTGGCATTGCAGCATTAGTGATGTATGTTGTTGCCTTAGCAATGGTTTATCTTGGCAATATGGTCATGTCATTATTTACTAATCCATTTAGCGGTTTGGTTAGTGTCCTGGTGGCGGTAATCGCCGCTGTTGTTGGTGGCTTTGTGTATGTTTACCTAACACTAAGAACTAGAACAGCTGATATCGTGCTTGGAGCAAGAAGCAATGGATTAAGAGCTAAATTAAGAATTAAATAACCCAAAAAGCTGAGACATATTATGTCTCAGCTTTTTTAATGTTCATTATTTTTCATAAACTTGGGTAATGCCATTGAAATTTGGTGAGGGAGAACCACATATTGTTCTTTTGCTAATTCTTCAGCAATCGCACTATGAGTGTACACAGCAGCCTGAACAGTCTGAAATGAATTACCAAATTGACAGATAAAACCACCGATTATGCCTGCTAAGTATCTCCCATTCCACCAGTTGCCTGAGCAGGCGTCCCAACAGTATTTTCGACCGGTTCTTCGGTAGGACTATACATCTGGGTTCGGCTTGACTTAACAACTACAATCGCATTTAGGTGGTCAGTAGCTCGTTGATTTTTTTCAGGGTTTTGCTCCGCTATAGGGATATTAACAACTCGTTGCCATTCCATCTGATGCGGGGTTAATACATTCGTTGTGATTTTTGGCAATGGTATTTTTCCATTCGCAATAATGGTTAGGGCGGAACCGTCAATGATTAATGTTTGGTTGGATGTAACGGCAGTAAAAACGGTTTTTAAAACATTAACACTGTTTACGTCAGTCCCTAGACCAGGACCAATAACGATAACATCTGCCGATGCAATTAAATCAACGGCGTTGTTCAATTCGTTAATACTTTGAAACATTGCCTCGGGAACTTGACTATGTAAACTACTTTGATTTGACTCATCAGTAATGGTGGTGACCAAACCTGCCCCTGAATAGACGGCAGCCATAGTTGCCATAATAATAGCACCACCAAAGTTGGCGTTACCGCCGATCAAGACAATTCGGCCAAAGGTCCCTTTGTAACTGTTGGCTGGCCTGGTTTTAATCATACTTAGAACGTCTGCGTTAATCTTTTTCATAATAATGCCTCCATGATTTTAGTATATCATTGTTAGATCAGATTAATTGAACGTAACCCGACTGAATATGATAAAATGTTAGCAAACAAGGTAGAAAGAGAGCGCAGCTATGACAATTAATTGGAAAGCTTTAGCAAACGATTATAAAGATGAATATTTAAATGATTTGAAGTCATTAATTGAAATTGAAAGTGTTCGAGATGACGAACATGCAACTGATGAATACCCTTTAGGTGAAGGACCAACTAAAGCCATGGAACAATTTTTGGCTATGGGTGAACGAGATGGCTTTAAAACGGTTAAACTAGATAACACTGTTGGCTACATCGAATATGGTTCAGGTGATAAGACCCTAGCGATTCAATCACACGCTGATGTAATGCCGGCTGGAGATGGTTGGAAAACGGATCCATTTAAATTAACGATTATTGATGACAAAGTATATGGTCGTGGAACTTCAGATGATAAAGGGCCAGGTTTAGCTGCTTACTATGGTTTGAAGATGCTCAAGGCTCAAAATATTGAACCTAAATTAAAGATTAGGTTGATCATTGGGACAGATGAAGAAAGCGATTGGACGGGGATGAAACATTACTTTGAAGTTGAACCCCAACCAACGTTTGGCTTCTCACCAGACGCAGAATTTCCATTGATTAATGGGGAAAAGGGTAATGCCACATATGAAATTAAGTTTGGTAGCCAAAATGGAGAAGAATTTGTGCTTAAGAATTTTGACTCTGGCCTAAGAACTAACATGGTTCCCGGTAAGGCAACTGCTTTAGTCGAAACTGATGATAATCAATCATTTGTTGCCTCATTTACTGATTTTTTGGACAACAACCCCGTAGCAGGTGAAATTGAAGTTACTGATGAGGGAGTTCAAATTTTAGTTACTGGTAAACAAGCCCATGCAATGGAACCTAAGAATGGAATCAATGCTGGAACATACCTTGCTAATTTCTTGAATCAATTTGCTTTTGCTAGCGATGCTCATAAATTTCTTCAACTAGCTGGAGAAGTATTGCATGATGATTCTCGAGCTCACAAGATTGCTGCTAACTACACTGATGACATTATGGGTGATGTCACAATGAACGTTGGAATTTTGAAATTCAACGAAGCCAAGGGTGGACTGATTAACACTAACTTTAGATATCCTAAGGGAAGTTCAGATGAAATTATCTTGGAAAAATTAAAGAAAGTTTCCAATGACGTGACAGAGCTATCACACATGGTTCCTCACTATGTTGAGAAAGATGATCCAATCGTTTCAACACTTCTCGGGGTTTATGAACGCCAAACGGGAGAAAAGCATGTTGAACCAGAAGTTGTTGGTGGTGGGACCTATGCGCGTTTGATGGATCGAGGAGTTGCATTTGGCGCTCTCTTCCCAGGCGTTGAAGATACTATGCACCAAGCTAATGAATTCCAACCAATTGGCGATCTAATCAAAGCAATGGCTATTTATGGTGAATCAATTTACGAACTGTCCAAAGAAGGATAGAAGTGAGGTAGAAGATGACCAAATTTAATTACTTCAACGTTGTTGTCGGAGTTGATGGTTCTCAGGCATCTGATTTAGCCTTCAAAAAAGCGATGAGGATTGCAGCTAATAATCATGCTCGCCTTGTGGTGGTGGCTGTGATCAATGAACGAAACTTGGTTAGGATTAATAAAGGAGCATCGGTTGGTTTTGGTGCAATTAGCCCTAATTCAATTGAAGCACTTAAAAATGATGTTCAGGTTCGAGTAAGTAACTATATTCAAATTGCTAAAGAGGAAGGCCTTGAAGCAATTGGAACAGTCAGATACGGTGATCCAAGAGACATTTTAACGAAAACAATAATTAATGATTATGATGCAGATGTTTTAGTGGTAGGTGCTACAGGTGCTGGTCCAGTAACTAGGCTCATGATGGGATCAACGGCTACCTATGTAGTAAGTCATTCGCCAATTGATGTTTTTGTGGTTAGAACTGAACCCGAAATGGAATAATAAAAAACACGTCCGTTAAAGGGCGTGTTTTTATTTAGATAGCTTGTTCTTCTTCGGGTTTTCTGATGGTAGCTAGTTTTTCGTCGATTTGGTTAAGAACGATATCAACGTTACCAGGAACTGATAAATCATACTTTTGAAGATCAATCTTCATCTTAGGACTGACATCATATTCGTCAAACCATTTCTTATAAGCTGTCCACATTTTGAAGTAGTATTTTTCTAAGTCAGGATTATCATCAAATTGTTCATAATCACGACCACGTTTTTTGATTCGGTACTTGATAGTATCGAAATCACTGTCAGCATAAACTAACAAGTCTGGTGCTTTTTTTGGCATTTGGTCGAGTTCGTTCATCATGTTATCAAGTAAAGTTAAGTAAACTGATAGTTCAGTATCAGTGATGTTGCCTTCAGCGTTGTTCTCTCTAGTAAAGAGTGCATCTTCATAGATTGAACGATCAAGGACATTGTTATCGTCACTAAGAGCTTGCTTGATCATTGAGAATCGTTTATTAAGGAAATAGATTTGCAACAGAAAACCGTATTGTTTCTGATCTGAGTAGTAAAGTGGCAGTACCGGATTTTCGCCTACTGGTTCAAAGAACGCTTTCGTTCCTAAATGTTCTGCAATTTTGCCAGTAAGTGTAGTCTTACCAACACCAATCATTCCTGCTGTGATTATCACCATATTAGCCCCTCTTTTTTTAAAATTACAATATATAGTGTACCATAAATTTACTACCACAATATATCCAATTTTAGCGAATTTTAGATTAAGTAAATTTAATTAAACTAGTGTACAATTATGGTGTTAGATAATTTTACTGGAGGGGATTAATTTGTATAAAGGTGTAGTGTTTTTTGATTTAGATGGAACTTTATTTGATGACGATAAGAACGTATCGCAACAGAATATTGATGCCATCAAGGAATTAAAGCGTAATAATATTCTACCGATTATTTCAACAGGGCGGAATATTTTTGAGATCAATTACGTATTAAACAGTACCAAAATTAATTCAGTTGTTAGTGCTAATGGAAGTTACGTTCAATATGATGGTAAGAAGTTGGCCGCAGAGGTTATCCCACAAGACGTGATTGAAGATTTGTTAGAGTTTGCTCATCGTCAAGGGGATGTTGTGGCATTTTATAATAATAAAGAATTGGCACTAACGGCCGATAATGACTTAACGGTTGAGAATTATCGAATCTTAAGATTACATACTCAGGTTGACCCTAAGTGGTACCTTAAGCATGATGTTAACTTTATGTGTGTCTTTAACTATGATAAAGACAAGCGTTATCAAGATAAGTTCGAAGGTGAATTATCATTAGTTAGAAACAATCCTCGTTGCATGGATACAATGAATTGGGGTGTGTCCAAACAAACGGGAATTCAAACTTTAATGAAGCAAGCGGGTCTGGAAGGGGTGCCTTCATATGCCTTTGGCGATCAATTAAATGACCTTCAAATGTTTGCTGAAGTTGATCATCCAGTAGCAATGGGTAATGGTCATGAGAAGGCTAAGGCTGCTGCCGAATTTATCACGGATACTAATATGGATAATGGAATTGTTAAAGGATTACAACACTTTGGTTTAATTAAGTAAAAAACGAATGATGTAATAAAAAAGCATTAGTAACTCGAAGTTACTAATGCTTTTTTATATTGAGTTAACGCTTAATTCATTTGCGATTTAATATTATCTAAGGTCATTTCATTAGTATCATTAAAGTTAATGTCAGCGGCTGCTAATATTTTATCATCACCAATCCCAATTGAAGTCTCATTAGCGGCGTTGATGGCTTCGACGCCGGCAGCAGCATCTTCGACCCCAATACATTGTTCAGGCTTCAAATTGATTAGTTCAGCCCCTTTAAGATAAATTTCGGGGTCCGGTTTACCCTTAGTTAAAGATTTAGGGTCAACAATTTCAGGGAAGTAATCTGCTAATTCCAATTTACTAAGCACGGTTGGGGCGTTCTTAGAGGCTGAAGCAAGTGAAATCAAATAGTTATTTGCTTTCAAGGCATCAAGAAATTCTTTGATGCCTGGTAAGATATTAGCCGGTGTCATTTGATCAACTAACTTGAGATAATTGGTATTCTTTCAGTTGCAAGGTCAACTTTTCTTCATCGGTATATTTATCTGACAAGTTACCAGCTTTTAAAATCATTTCCAAAGAGTCCATCCGACTGATTCCTTTAAGCCCATCTTCTAGTTCTTGTGACCAAGGGGCGCCCACCTTATCAGCAACTTGATGCCAAGCCTGACTGTGGAAAACGGATGTATCGGTAATAACCCCATCTAAATCAAATACGAACCCTTTAATATCATCAAATTTTGTCATTTTATTCACTCCTAATTAGCGATAATTAATTGATTGAACTTTATTTTTTGTGAGGGAGTAATTCTGTCCCTTTACAGTAATGTTTGCATCTGCGT
Organism: Lentilactobacillus kosonis; assembly: GCF_003864335.1. GTDB lineage: Bacteria > Bacillota > Bacilli > Lactobacillales > Lactobacillaceae > Lentilactobacillus > Lentilactobacillus kosonis. Next base: position 159,640 of record NZ_BEXA01000002.1, read on the forward strand.
TAGCTTTAACACTGACAATGTTGTGGTCAATTATAAATGAGTAGGTGATGCCTTGGAAGAGACTGCAAAATTCGAGCTTAGTCCATTGCTTAGGTAAATGCGGATTAATGGCAATTACTTTACCATCAGTTGAAACGCCGCCATAATTTCTAGTTTCGATTTGGAGGGTTGCTCCCATCACCCCTAAGTGAATTCCTTCAGCGGTAGTTCCTCCCTGAATATCATAGTAATCAGAAAGCAAGGCAGTGGAGAATAGTTGCCAAGATTGATCCATATTGCCATCAATTTCATCAAGTACCGAGTAAACAATTCTTGAGAGTGTGGATCCATGAGTCGTGCGGTCTAAATAATATCGGAGATTTTTGTGAAGTAATTCTCTGGCAATTGGTAGCCAAGATTATTAATTACTTGTTCAACATCGGTGGCTGGTAGAGCGTAGTATGCCATCAAAGTATCAGCTTGTTTAGCAACCTGGTATGCATCAGGAGATTTTCCTTCACCTTTAAGTAGTCGATCGATTCTTGAAATATCTCCATACTTTTCCGATATGACTCAAAACTAATTCTTGATAGATTAAAGTAGCCTTCAAATTGACCAATAATGCCGTCTTCATTGATATCCAATCGAAGCTTGTGGGCAATATCGTTCATTTTAGTTAAGTCGTTATCAGAAAAATCAGCTTTATCTTCAACTGGTGTGACTTCGTCAGGATATCGGTTAATGAGATCATTGACCTTATCGAATAACCAAGAAACCATGATGTTAGTGTATGCATTATTGGTCAAGCCATGATCAGTTGAATTAGGGTATTCTTCATGAAACTCATCTGGTCCCATAACTTCTTTGATATCATAGCGATCAGCTTGTTTGTCATAAGAGGCCATGCTGATCCAAAATTTAGTGATTGATAGCAGCATTTCAAGACCATAATCCTTCATGAATTTCAAATCACCAGAAATGTGAACATAGTTGATAATATCATAAGCCACTGAAATCGAAACATGCCGCTGGAGACGACTGTTATCAGGATCCCATTTGCCACTAACAGGATTTAAGTGAAGAAATTGTGACTGTTCATCACCATACATTCCTGACTGCCAAGGGTACATTGCACCAGCTTTGTCTTCGCTTTTAGCATAGTCACGAGCAGGATTCAGTCGATTATACCGGTACATGAGACACTGTTTGGCAATCTTAGGGTAATGTGACGCGTAGAAGGGAAGGTCAAAGGTAACATCCCAAAAAACGTGACCCCGGTAGGCTTCACCATGCAATCCGCGGGCTCCGGTTGAGGCGTCAATTTCTCCAGTTGCCAGAGCTGAACCTGAAACCATTAAGTGATAGATGTTTACCCGGGTTAATTTTTGTGAAGTAATATCGTTACTAATCTTAATATCTGATAATTTCCATACATTATTAAAGAATTTTGACTATCTTTAAGTGTATCTTCATAGGAAGCAGATGCCAGATCATTTCGGGCAGCTTCCTCTGATATTAAAGTTTGATTTCCACTTGTGAATACGCTAACATTTTTTTCGAACGTGTAAGTCTGGTTGGGTTCTACATCTAAGTTAAGCGTTTGGCTGATCACTTGATTTTCGGTTGAAGTATCAATGTGATCTTTAATATCGCAACTACTACTAGTTAGCTTAGAATTAAGAATGAACTCGATTTTAGAAGTTTTAGTTCGACCGCGCAGCGAGATTTGGTTGTCATTTGCAGCCATACCGATAATTTCGAGGTGATGTTGATCAAAGTCTTTATATCGGTCAACGTTAAGGTTTTCAACACTTCCATCAAGTTTAGTGTAAATTTGAAGGCTACCTGAAAAATTAATCGGTTTGACTTCATATTGAATTGCAAAGCGGTGATAATTCGTCATATTTGCGACTTTTTTGGTACAAATCTCTAAGACCTGGCCAGTTGATAGCTGTACATGTAGGGTAGTAGTTAACACGCCAGTCTTTAAATTAAGACTTCGGTAGATATCTTGAATATCTTCTTTTTTAATTTGAAATGGTTCTTGATGGTCCACTCCAAAAGTAATATATTGTCCATTTGGCATATTCACTAGGTCTTCGTTAACGACATCATGATCATTAATCTTAGTGGTTAATTGATTGAATACCCCAGCTACATACATACCTGGATAATTATCTTGATCTGCATTTGATTCAACGAATGCGCCTCTAAGACCAAAATAACCATTTCCAATTGTTAACATGGCTTCCTGACCGTAGTTGCGCTTGCCACTATATTCACCATAGTAATCTAAATGCCATTTTAGATACTCAGTTTTTTGTTGGACGGCCTTTTCAAGACCAATTTCATTAGCAGTTTGCATATTAACAACTGGGACATTAAGTAAGTTAGCAATAGCTAAGCCAATGTCAATCTTTTGATGATTAATACCAATGATGGTATCGGAAAAATCATAATTCAGTGAATTTTCGATAATACCAGCATCAATTGGCAAACCAGTTAAAACTGATTTAATACTTTCCAGATTCTCGCCAATCGAGAGATCCGGATTGTATGTAATAATAAATTTTCTGAAGGGTGGTTGATTAGAATTTTCGGAGTAATTAATCTCCAACATACCTTCGCGAGCCTGAATAGCAAACGTTCTCATTTGTCTTCCCCCTTAAAAATAAATGCTTACAACACAATCTTAGTTCAACAATTAACAAAACTCAATTAAAGAGAACTAAAAAAGCACCGCTTCAGTAAGCAGTGCTGTTATTTTGAAGTTGATTCATTTTTAAGTAAATCGCGAATTTCTGATAACAACTCGGTTTGAGGGTCTGGCGCAGCCGATTCTTCCGGCTTTGGTCTACTAATCTTATTAATTAACTTGACCAATAAAAATACTACAAAGGCAATAATCAGAAAATTAATTACTGAGTTTAAGAATGCGCCATACTTAAATGTGGCATCCCCGATGCTAACTTGTAAGTTAGCTAAGTCTAATCTACCAATAAATAATCCAATCAATGGATTGATTAAGTTATCGTTCAGTGAGGTGACAATTGCAGTAAATGCACCACCAATAATAACCCCAATCGCCATATCGACTACGTTACCGCGACTAATAAACTCTTTAAATTCTTTAAACATTATTGAAGGTCACTTCCTTTCATATTAATAACTAGTATCATTATACATATTGGTTATTTGCGAATACAATTTAAAACCCATGAATCTTAGCGAATCTTAACGAAACGTGTGCTAGAATTAAACAAAATCTAATTTATTCGAATAGGATCAGACATGAAAAATATCTATTTAGTATTGGGAATTACAATAACGGGATTACTGGTAGCAGTGATTGTGACTATTTCAATAATATTCTATGGCAATCCAACTAAAATGGTTCTATTTTTGATAATCTCGGTGATTATCTACCAATTAATATTTACACCAGTAGTGATCTTGTACCTAAGAAATAAAACACCAAAATAATATCTGTGGGGGTGATTAAGATTTTTAAGCTTGTTAATGAAAGGCCTAGAATTATTGGAGTTGCTTTAGTCTTCTTCTCACTTGCGTTTATCTGGCAATTGGGAACACCTAGTTATGCAGCTACTAAAGTGCCTGATGAAACAGTCAGTGTGGTATTAAAGCCACGTAACCAAACAAAACTGTTCAAGTTGGTTTACAATACTAGCAATCCAAGTTCTATTAAGTATCACAAATATTTAGAGCCAACCGAGTTTGCCAACCGGTTTGGCGCAGAATCAAATACTGTTAAACAATTAAATAGTTACTTTAAAAAATATCATTTAGTAACTAAGCCTAAAAAAGGGAATTTAGTGCTGCTGGTCACTGGATCTAAGCAAAACTTGGCTAGAGCCTTTCACGTTACCTTAATTAAATCCCAAAATGATGGGGTAAGTTATCGAAAAATGCTTGGCAAGCCACGGTTAACTAAAAAACTAACTAACAAGATACTGCTAGTTAGTGGTTTATCCAGATACTATGCCGTTAGTTCTCGATACGCGCAACAGCCAGCATCTTTGGCATCAAAGATTCAAAGTAGTCATGCTAATGATGGTTATTCACCAATGAAGTTTGTTAACCATTATGGAGTTAAGTCGCTTTATGAGAGTGGAAACAGTGGCCGGAGTAAGACGATTGGTATTATTTCATTTGCTAATTATCACTACGCTGACGCTTATCACTATTGGAAATCGGTTGGAATTAATGTTCGCGCCAATCGATTAAGTGTCAGTCGCACTAGCGGAACTAAGGATAATTGGGCAAACGCTGAAGAAACAACGTTAGATGTTGAGCAAGCTGGAGCGATTGCCCCAGATGCGTTCATACGGACATATATTGGTAATCCAGATACTACTGGAATGATTTCTTCACTCGCAAATGCGGTTGCTGAGAATCGGGCTAGCGTTTTGTCGATCAGTTGGGGTCAAAGTGAAGCAACTCTGGCTAATGAAATCAGATTAGGCATTACGCCAACTAAGTATAATGAAGCGTTGAACCTCTTATTTGCTCAAGCAGCGGTTCAAGGAATTAGTGTTTTGAGTGCTAGCGGGGATAATGGAGCTTATGACGGCGTTTTAGAAGGCAATCAGAGTGGATTATCAGTTGATTTCCCAGCAAGTTCGCCGTTTGTTACTGCAGTTGGCGGGACGACATTATCAACTCATCAATGGGTCAACCATAAACGAGTGATTACCAAAAAAGAACGTGCTTGGGGGACGGACATTGTCAATCCAAGTACGACGACTAGCTTATCATTCAATAATCTTTCAAAGTTAACTAAATATTTTGTTGGTGGCGGAGGTGGTTTTAGTAAGTTTAATTCCACTCCTAAGTATCAATTAGGGGTAAGTGGGGTTAATACATTTGCAGCCATTAAAAAGTGGTCATTTACTGATAATCGGATTGTTAGAGTGGTTAGTGAACCGCAAAAGTACGGTAAATCGACTGGCCGTAATTTGCCAGATATTTCTGCGAATGCTGATCCAGTGACTGGTTATAGTATGTATGTTTCGGGTTCAAAAGATGGTTCTGATGGTTCGTGGTACGTTATGGGTGGTACTAGTCTGGCTGCGCCACAAATCGCTGCAAGTTTATTGCTTGTTGGAGATGATAATGGTAGTCGACTAGGTTTCGTCAATCCAATTATGTATAAATTAGCTCAATCAGCCAACTCACCATTCACACCATTAGATAGTGCTGAAAATAATAATAATCTGTATTATACCGGTCAACCTGGTAAGTTGTATAACCAAGCAACAGGGCTAGGAACGGTTAATTTTGGCAAACTATCGATGGCAATAAAAAATAATTATTAGTGGAGGTACTATATGGATTTGAAAACAACAAAATTAGGCCCTGGAGATTATTTTGAACGAATTGGAATTTTAATTTTTCTGATTTTACTAGTATTAACAGTTCAGATACCACTAGGAATTATTGCTAGAACCAAACAAATTACGACTGCAACGATCACATTGGGAGTGGCTTACTTACTGATTTTTGGGGTAGTTATTTTTATTGCTAGATACTTTTATCATCGGTATGGGAAAGTTACGCCTAAACCATTAAAGTGGCATGATATTAAATTAGTATTGATTGGCTTCGTAGTGATGCTAGCCTTCGAGATAAGCTTAGGGGTCCTTAATCAGTTAATTTACGGTGTTCAGCAAACATCTAATAATCAGGTGATTGCGCAATTATTAAATTCAAATCGGGTAACCCTGATCTTGCTACTAATTTCTTCGGTTTTTTTGTCTCCAATTTTAGAAGAATTAGTATTTAGAGGATTTTTAATCAGTAGCTTTTTTTAATCCAGTGGCTAAGGTTTGGCCGATAGTAGTTAGTGCTGTATTGTTTGCTATTCCTCACATGGAAGATTTGAACGTTATAAGTTTTTTAACGTATGCTTCGATGGGGGCAGTATTAGCTTATTTATATAATCGGACTAAGAATATCAAAGTTTCGATTGTCTTGCATTTTCTGAATAATTTGTATGCCATGCTCGGCATGGTAACCCTGTTGATGACTCAACATTAAGCGATAATATTAAAAGCATCAGTAAACCAATAGTCGGTGAAACTGATGCTTTTTGTTTGACTAGCTAAATTGTTTAATGCATTATTTAGATAATTAAAAATGAATTGGATGATGATTAAATGGGACTATCAAAGGCATTATTTAATGACCTATCAGAAGGTATTAAAGGACCTAAAAATTTAATTACGGATGTTTCAGGAGTTAAAGTTGGGCATGTCACAATTGATGATGGTAAGGTCCACTCTGGGGTCACGGCCATCATCCCAGGCACTGGGAATTTATTTCGTGACAAATTACCTGCGGGATCTTGTGTGTTAAATGGTTTCGGCAAGAGTGTTGGGTTAGTTCAGATTGATGAATTAGGTACTTTAGAGACGCCCATTGTATTGACTAATACATTTGCAGTTGGCACGGCTGTGAACGCATTGACTAGAAAAATGTTGGCTCAAATCCGGAAATTGGTGATACTACTAGTACGGTCAATCCAGTGGTTGCCGAATGCAACGATGGGGATGTTTCAGATATCAGAGCTATGCGAATTACCGAACATGATGTTAATCAAGCGTTTGAGAATGCTGATGAAGATTTTGCCGAAGGAGCGGTTGGAGCTGGTCGTGGGATGATGTGTTATGACCTAAAAGGTGGCATTGGTTCTGCATCCCGAGTGGTTAAGATTGATGATGATCATACATATACCGTAGGAACTTTAACCATGACTAATTACGGTTATTTACAAGACTTTATCGTTAATGGTTTACCCATTGGTAAGCCATTATCTGATATGATTCAGGCCGATAAAAATAAAGAAGAAAAGGGTTCAATTATCACAGTTATCGCCACTGATGCACCGCTAGATTCGCGACAGTTAAAACGATTAGCTAAACGAGCAACGGTAGGTATCAATCGTTCTGGGGGCTATATCGGTAATGGGAGTGGTGAAATCGTGTTTGCATTCTCAACTCAGAACCGAGTGGCCCATTTTGCGGATTCAGATTTTGATTCAATTACTCGATTTAATGATAATCACATTGATAAGTTTTTCGGCAGTCGCAGCAAGTGTGGATGAATCAATCTTAAGTTCAATGGTACATTCTGAATCAGTGATCGATCGTAAGCAACGTAAACGTTTGGGATTAATTGATGCATGTCTCAAACTGAAACAACAAAGTCCTGCATATGATGAATTAATAATGAATACATTAACGCTTTTAGGGGTGACTGAATAATGGATATCTTGTTGGACGCACCAAACATTGACCAATATGCTTGGGGAGCAATTAATGGTTGTGAGGCAGCCAGTTTATTAGAAGGATTACATTCCCAAGGTAAATTACTAGAAGTGAATTATGGAGAATTTTTAAAAAAAATGCCTATTGATCAAGCAGGCAATCCTAACCGAGGATTTGGTGGATCACCATTTAGAAATGCGCATGGGAAGTTTGAAGCAATTTTTGTCAAGCCCTTAGCCGATTGGGCAGCAAATTACACTAACTATCGTGATTTAAGCAATCAAGGTGTTGAATCGATTTATGAATCTGTGAAAAATGGTGATCCAGTTCTTGCATACGTAACGGTTCACTTTGAAGAGCCCAAAATTGAAACTTATCCATTTGGCGAGGTTCCAATCAATAATCATGCAGTATTAGTTGATGGAATAACCGATTTTCGGGTGCATGTTAGCGATCCTATCGATGGCACATATTACTTAGATAAGGCGAAATTTGTTCACATTTATCAAACCAGAAATATGGCATTAGCAATTTTAAAATGAGAAAACAATTAAAAATAGAATGCATAATTCTAATTTTTATGCTAAATTAATTAGTAACATTATATTTAAATCAAAATTCAGGGGAGTGAATTTGTATGGGTTTATCTCATAAGGTAACGTTAGCGTCAACATTTGCAACAGTTGCATTGATATTGGTAGGTTGTGGTAATTCAAGCAATAACGCTAAGAAACAATTGATTACTACTTCAACTGATACGGAATTATCAACAATCGACTTGTCCAAAACAACTTCAGTTTCGGCGTTTAATGTTTTGAATAACGTTGATGAGGGACTATTTCGATTGGGTGAAAATAGTAAAGTTGAACCTGGAATTGCTACTGATACTAGAGTTTCAAATAATGGTAAGACATACACATTTAACCTGAGAAGAAATGCAAAGTGGAGCAATGGTGACGCAGTTACAGCTAAGGATTTTGTTTATTCTTGGCGGAGAACTTTAAACCCAAAACGGCTTCCCAATATGGATATTTGTTCTCAGGAATTAAGAATGCTGATGAGATTCAAAATAAAAAAGCCGCTGTTAACTCTCTTGGAGTGAAAGCAGTTGGTAAGTACAAATTAGTAGTGAACTTGGATCAAAAGATTCCCTACTTTAAGTTGTTACTAGGGTTCCCTGTTTTCTTCCCTCAGGACTCTAAAGTAGTTGCTAAATATGGCAGTAAATATGGGACAACTGCCAGCAATATGGTCTATAACGGACCATTTACTTTGAGTGGTTGGAACGGAACGAACCTTAGCTGGACATTGAAGAAAAACCCTAATTATTGGGACAAGAAGAAGGTTAAACTTGATGACATTAAGTTTAACGTTGTTAAAGATCCGTCAACTAGTTTGAATTTGTATCAGCAAAAGAAGTTGGATATGGCTCAACTATCCGCCACTCAAGCTAAACAAATGGGTAACAATAAAAATATGATATCTCGGAAGCAATCATCTTCATATTATATTGCGTTCAACCAAAAAATTAGTGCATTTAAGAACAAAAAGATTAGGCAAGCAATCTCAATGTCAATCAATCGTTCAACATTAGCAAACAAAGTGGTTGGTGGTGGAGCGGTTCAAACTGATAACTTTGTTTCCAAGGGATTAGCGTTCTCACCAAATAATAATACCGATTTCACTAGTGATACAACTGCCCTGATTCAATGAAATACAATCCAACTGAGGCTCGGAAATTATTGACGGAGGGATTGAGTGAGATTGGTCAAAAACAATTAAAGTTTACATTGTTAAACGTTGATACTTATGACCAAAAGCAATTAAGCGAATATCTGCAAAGTACAATTGAAAAGACTTTACCACAAGTTAAGGTCACGTTGAACAATATTCCTGGCCAAACAGTATTAAGTCGCCAAGCTGACCAAAATTTCCAAGTGACCGTTGCTAACTGGTTTGCTGATTTCTCAGATCCCGTCACTTTCTTGAATATTTTGACTTCGAAAAACCCAAGCAATATCTCTAAATGGTCAGATAGGCAATATGATTCATTAATGAATAAAACGAATGGGGTCAACGGAAATCATCCAGATGCTCGTTGGCAAGACATGATTGATGCACAAAACCTCGCATTGAAGGAACAAGCAATCGTTCCATTGTATCAATCGGGTGAGAAATGGTTAGTAAACAGTAATATTAAAGGAATTGTTTATAACACTGCTGGTGCCAACTATAACTATAAAGAAGCTTACGTGAAGTAGGAGGTTGTTTTGAGTTCAGTAATTAAAAGTGTGAAAACCAGGGTGGTTGACGTTCCGTTAAAACGCCCGTTTGTCACTGCACTAAGAACAGTGACGACTGCTGAAACCGTGATTGTTGAGATTCGGGACTCTGATAACAATGTTGGCTATGGTGAAGCAGCTCCAACCGCAGTGATTACTGGGGATACTACCCAGAGCATTGTTGGAGCAATTGAAGACATCATTTCCCCCAAAATTATTGACATCTCATTGGATCAACCGGATGTTATCAAAGAATTGATCGATAATTCGATGGTGCATAACTCCAGTCCGAAGGCAGCGGTAAATATTGCAATTAATGATTTAATTGCTCAAAGATATCAGGTGCCGCTATATGTATTATTGGGTGGCACAAGTAATGAAGTGGTCACTGATTATACAGTCAGTGTTGGTGATACTGAAGATATGATTGATCAAGCGAGACAGTTGGTAAATGATGGCTTTACGACATTAAAAATCAAGGTGGGAGCAGAGGATGCATTAGCTGACTTGAAGAAAGTCACAGCAATTCGAAAAGCGGTTGGACCAGATGTCAAGATTCGATTAGATGCTAATCAAGGTTGGCGCGCAAAGCAGGCGGTGGTTGCAATCAAACGGATGGAAAGCGCTGGTTTGAATATCGAATTAGTTGAACAACCGGTCCAAGCTGCTGATTTTGTGGGAATGAAATATGTAACCGAAAACGTTGATACGATGATTATGGCGGATGAAAGTGTTTTTTCGATTGAAGATGCTTTGAGATTAATCACCATGCGCGGCTGTGATTTGATTAATTTAAAATTGATGAAGGCTGGTGGAATCGATAACGCATTAAAAATCAACGCACTGGCTGAAGCAGCCGGCATTAGATGCATGGTTGGTAGCATGATTGAATCATCTGTTTCTGTTTCGGCAGCTGCTCATCTTGCTGCGGCCAAGCGGAATATTATGTATGTTGATTTGGATGCGGCACTGATGTTTTCTGAAAATCCAGTTTCAGGTGGATATGTCAGTGATCAAAATCGACTTGAATTATTAAATAAACCCGGATTAGGATTTTAATAATTAGCAGGTGGGGTATGAATAAATTCATATCCCATTTTGTTAGTAACAAATTAAGCAAAACGTCATAGTAGATAACGAATGACAATCAAAAATAAAGTGGTAACATATGAAGAAATAGGAGGGGTGACGAATGAAAACAATGAGAATTAACGTTCCTGTTGCAACGATTTGGACATCAAAAGATGCTGTTCGATCAGTTGATGAGCCTGCAATTAAAGGGAATACTAAGCAATGGATTGAACAGATGACTGATCAAGAAACAATTGATTTAGGTGATAATGATCGGGTTGTCACCCAGGCATTATTTAACGATGAGGTTATAGTCGATCGAAAGGATAATGCTTGGACCAAGGTTGTGATACCCACTCAAGCTGATGATTTAGATAAGCGTGGTTATCCAGGGTGGATTCCCAGCGCTTTGATTTCTGAGACTGAGAGTAGTCCGGTTACAAGTCAGGTAAGAGTTGCCACTAAGTTCGCCGATTTGTATGATGAAGCTAAACATCCAATCATGGAATTGAGTCAGGGGACTGCTTTTGAAGAGCTTAGCCGAGATGGTGACTGGATTGAGATAAATACTCCGGTTGGTCCAGGTTATATTAAGGCTGATGCAACGAAAATTCCAATCGATGCTGACAATTCTGGTCAAATTATGGTTGAATTGGCCAAGCAATTTTTGGGACTTCGCTATATCTGGAGTGGTATTTCATCATATGGATTTGATTGCTCTGGATTAGTGTATAGTTTGCACCGGGTGTTAGGAATTATGATTCCAAGAGACGCTGATGATCAACACGCAAATGGGACACCAATCTCCCCGGAAGAAGTCCTGCCAGGTGACTTGGTATTTTTCGCTTATGATCATGGCAAGGGCTATGTCCATCATGTTGGGATGTACATTGGTAATGGCAAATGATTGAATCACGGACATTAGGTAAAAGTGTTGATATTGCTGAGCTAACAGAGCAAAAGTTTGCCGAAGAATTTGCGGGCTTTAGGAGATATTGGCACTAATGACGATACCAATAAATGCAATTAAGACTTTAGTTAATCAATTTGCGGGTAAAGCTAGTATTATTATTTCGGAGAATGGTGTTAATGTCCTAGCCATCAAAGAAAACGAAGTAATTAGATCCGCTTCGCTAATTAAATTGGCAGTTCTTAATACGTTAATTGACAGTCATACTAATCTAGATACAATAATCGAAATTGATGATCAAGCTCTGGTAGCTGGTTCAGGTGTTATTTCAGTTTTGCGTCCCCAAAAATTGCAAGTTAGAAAGCTTATGAGCATGATGATTAGCGTATCTGATAATAGTGCCACTAATATATTAATTAACTATATAGGTGGCATTGGAGTGGTTAATCAGTGGTTAAAATCGGCTGGCTTTAAGTCAACTCAATTAAATCGAATGATGATGGATACTAATGCTTTACAAGCTGGCCGAGATAATTTTACAACGGCTATTGAGTCACTTGCTTTGTTTAAGCGAGCTTTAGCTAGAAGCAGTGAAATTAATAGTTGGTTTATTAATCAGCAATTTCGCTATAAGTTACCTGGGAATTTTGATGAGTTAGGATTAAAAATCACAGTTGCTAATAAGACGGGTGAGGGTCAGTCATTGGATCACGATGTTGCCCAATTTATCTATGGTGATCAAACAATCGACATAGCTTTACTGACCAGTGACTTTGCAAATCGGTCTGATACAATTAGTTTGTTTAATCAGGTTGGCCAATTAATCGCATCGACAATTCTAAATAAATAGTTAATTTTATCTTGAGAAACGTTAAATTAAAGTCAATTCAAATAGGAATTGGCTTTTTTGATGTAAACTTTAAGCACAAATAAATTTTTAAGGAGTCCACTATGAATACACAAATTAAGACTAGATTAGCGACGATTGCAGTTACGTTAGTTGCTATTTTGGGAGTCTTCTTTATGGGAGTCAAAACCATTAGTGCTGATGAAAATGTTCAAACTAAAGCACTATCGCAGCCATACGTAGTGTATGGATCAGGATTGGCTTCGGAAGATAAAGATAGCATTAGTAATGCTTTGGGGGTTAAGTCAAACTATCAATCGTTAACGGTTAATGGTTCTGACTATGCTACCTATATCAATTCAGCTGGGACTAGCGACGCTAGTATGATCAGTAGTGTTTCTTTGGCTCCTGCTGATCCTGGAACTGGCGTTAAGGTAAATATTGAACCCTACGATGGTAGTAATAATATTACTCAAGTGACATCCCAACAGTATTCGATGGTGGCAACGATGGCTGGAGTTAACGATGTGATTATCACTGTTACTGCAGACAAACCGGTATCGGGTGAATCGGCATTAACTGGTGTTTATAAAGCGTTAGCGAACGATGGAATTACCTTGAATCAACAGAACACTCAGGCAGCTAATGGGGTCCTTGATGCAACGCAACCAGCAATTAACCAAAATAGTGATGACAAAAGTTACCCAGGTAAACTAATGGCCGCAGTTGGCCAAGTTTCATCTGATTTAGCTAAACAACGACAAAAAAATGATCAATTAGCTACGAAGAATGATATTCAACAAATGCTTCAAGATGCTTTGCAGGAACAAGGAATTAACGATAAGACATCACAAACCACTATTAATAACATTGTTATTGCTTTAGGAAACGTGCAAAAAGCGCCAATTTCAGAGTCTAACACATATATTAATAATGCTAAGGGAATGGCTAGCGATTTAGCTAATTCTGTTGGTGATAAAATGGCAGATCTAAAAGATTTTGCAAATAGTGCCGATGCTAAAAAAGCTGAGGGCTTTCTTGCTAGAATCTGGCAAGCAGTGGTGGATTTCTTTAGTAATTTATTTTAAATAATTAAAATAGATTGACTCATAAACTTTCAATTGCTTATGCATGTGAATTAGTTTATGAGTTTTTTTGTGTGTTTTAAACTAACTAGCTTAACTTTGAAAACCATAAGTAGGTAGCAATATATATAAAGCAACAGGACGTATAAAAAATCATGGTGAAATCAATTTATTCGTTGTTCCTAGTATAACTAAACAGTTAATTAAAGTCATTGACTATGCTTTTATAAATGTGAATTGTTAATGCCAATAACTAAAAACAGCTATTATAATGGGAGATCAAATTAAAATATTGTGAAATTAAATGGTGGAAAATTTAATTTAGTTAGGTTACAATATGCTTGTTCAGTAATGAATGGGACACAGTATGTCTATGTTTTGATGGGGGTCCCAAAAAAATTAAAGAGGTAATGAATATGGGGAAGAATTTTGGAAAATTTGCTATATTAGCAAGTACGGCATTAATGTTTGCCGGATCTTCTGTACCACAAGTTGTGTATGCTGCTGAAGCACACACACAAGTTGCAAAGTCTAAGAAAGTTGCTAAAACAACTAAAAAGACTACTAAGGCCAAGAAAGCAACTAAGATTAAAAGGGTTTCTCAATCTAAAACAGTTGCTATTCCTTCAGCAATGTCAATTGCTAATTCAAGCAACAAGACGAGTTCGATGGCTTCAGTTGATTCAACCAGTAATTGGCGAGATGCATATAATAAAATTGAAGTATTGTATGGGGATCAATTACAACAAGCCAAAACTCAATTGAAAGATAGTTTGCAAAAAGAAATCTCAATACTTGATGATACCCGGAAAACACCGGTCACAACCACTCAAGTTAAAAGCGCAATGCAAAAGATGAGCGTCTCTCAATTTAGAACAGAGTTTAACAATCAAAAGCAAACCGTCCTTAGTTCACTTAACAACAGCAGTCTGAACGATGAAGACAAAGCAACTGCCGTTAACAAGCTAACAAACTTTGCTCAAGATTTAAATAACATGACTCAAACTGATTACAATAATTACGTGTCATCAATGAATCAAACTGATCTTCAAAAAATCACTGATTCAATGAATGATGCAATTAAGCAAGCACCAACACAAAAATCAGAGGCTCAGTCATTATTGCAGAAGGTTAAAACTGCTAATGATACTGAATTTAAGCAAATTTTGTTACAACAAGCTAAGAAGGCAGAACAGTTAGCTGAAAATCCTAATAAGGATCAGAATACAACAGCAACTTCCACTAGTTCAAAAGATACACTTGCGTCAACTATTGCTGGGGTTGCTGCAGGGGGATTATTGTCACCAGCTATTAATTACGCTGGTTGGGTAACAATACAAGTTGTAATTTTAGCAATGGCAGCACCAATTCTTGCAGGAATTTTCGGAGCTTTAGGACTAATTCCACTGATTGGACCGATAGTTCTGATATTCGGTGGATTTTTATTCTCTATTTTGATTCCAACAATTGCAATATTTGTCCCAATTTTTGATGTTTTACTTGCAACAATAACTGGAGTGTTCACAGCGCCAATTAATGCCCTCATCGGTGGATTAATTGTTCCCAAGCTGGAAAACAAGATGAAACAAGCACAACTGCTAAAGAAACTTGGATTGATCGTCAGGATAAGAAGCTTGCTCAAGCTGATATCTTGAATAACGGTGCAGTCACATACTCGAGAACAATTGAAGCCGAAAAGGGAAAGCATTACATTGTTCGAGTAAGCGCTGATCAATTGAGAAAAGACCAGTATGATGGTGGTAACATTACCACCATTGGGTTAGGTGCTACTAAGACAACATTTAACGATTACAGCAACTTACCAATCAAGGATGTACAAGAAGTTGGTAATCTAACTACTGATCCATATGCTTACGTTGCATTTACTGCTACTGACAACACAACTGTATACGTAAACAGTTCAGTTACTCCTGCAAAACTTGTAAAGGGTGCTGGTAATACAACGGTAGTCAACAACTTAGAATCATCAGTATTACAACAAAGCGGTATTTAATATAATAAAAATCACTCATCTCAATAGAGATGGGTGATTTTTGTATTAAAGACTAATACAGCTCATTGATTTAACTAATTGAGTTACGTTCCCAGATGATATTAGTTTCACCATTGATTAATTTACGTAAGCTGGCGCGGATTTCTCCAGAACTAATTAATTCAGCAGCCGTATCAAATACATCTTCTTGATTATCATGATTAATGATATTTCCATTGTTGATCATGCCACCAATATAGTGATTGGTTTTGCTAAGTTTCACGATTTCTTCTGCAATTGCTTGTCTGTAAGTCATAATATTCACCTGCTTTAATAAATTTAGGATGGTTAAATCTGGCGAAGCACATCTAAAACTTCTAAGCCCTTATCTGAGATTAAGGATGTTTCATTCGTGCCATCGAGGCAGTCTTGACCATCAGGCGAAGGTATGTAACTGATGTTCAAGAGACTGTCGTGGCGGCTATCCATGGTAACGACTTCATTAATAATTTGTTCAATACTGTAACCCATTATCTGACTAGCATTAATTAGCTTATTAAAAACTTTCATTGATACTTCATGATTATAAGGTATTAAAAATTCTAAGATGAATTTTCTTTTTTGATCACTCGGACTCATGATTAACCTCCTTATTTTAAATGTCCTATCAAGCGTTTTCATTATACAACGCTTATGATAATTATTAAAATAATAAAACTGCAATTGCGGGGTAAGTTAAATATTATAACGATTTAGTCAAATGGCTTAATCCCCAAGCAGGATTCAAATCTAGACTTAATTGATTAATTTTGTTCTAACAGGTAATCATCATTTTGTTGTTTCAACGTTAAAATAATTATCATGTTGAAATAAAAAAACACTTCTTAGCAAATATTTCGCTAAGAAGTGTTTAGATAACAACGACTAAATTAATTATTGAAATTGTCCAACTTGTCTTCAACTTTGGCGATTCGTTGAATATAATCAGCTCTTTCACCATCAGCAAATCCAAGTGAAGACATACATCCTGAAACATGTTCATAGATGTCATCGCGCTTTTCTTTGGCCATATCGGTTAATCCGATTGTGACTGAACGTTCATCAACTGAGCTACGTTCACGAGTAATCCAACCGCTACTTTCTAGGCGCTTTAATAGCGGCGTTAGGGTACCACTATCTAACTCTAAATACTTACCAAGTTCTTTAACGGAAAGTGGTGCGTATTCCCAAAGAGTCAACATAGCAATATATTGAGGGTATGTTAGCTTGTATGGCTTTAACGCGATTTGATAGAAGTGGTTGAATTTTTTATTAGCTGTATAAAGTTTAAAACATAATTGGTCTTCTAATAAAACTGGTTCAACATTTGACATGGTTTCAACCTCGTTCCTTGTATTATAATATTATTGTAAATGACTTTTACTTAAAAGCCAAACATAATGGCAAGCAATTTAACTTTACACAATTTATTTTACGAGGTGATTCAATGAAAGTAAACAAAATTAGATTTAGTACATGGCTCAGCTTGGTTAATCTCGTTTCAATCATTGGCTATTTAGGATATTTTGGTTACTGGTATTTTCAAAAACAACCAAAGTTTTCTGGTCAGCGGTTGCTTTTAATCGAGGTTGCATCAGGAATTGTTTTATTGGCGCTCCCGTTTGCGATTGAATTAATTGGTAAATTTTATTTTCCACAGATTGAACTAGTTTTTTATTTTGTTTTTTCTTTACCTGTCGATCTTCTTAGGATCAGGATTACAGATGTATGGTGTGCCATATTGGGACAAATATGAACACGTGCTTGCAGGGATTATGTTGGCTGGAATTGGCTATCCAATTTTTAATAGCTTAGCTCACGTTAGGTCAAGTGCACGAACTCATCCTGGATTAATGAGCTTGTTTTCATTTACATTCGGGATAACTTGTGGGGTTTTCTGGGAGTTTTATGAATTTACAGCTGACAGTTTAGCTAATTTAAACTTGCAAAGATACGCGGCTGGTTCTCATCTATTAGTTGGTAGAGCCGCTTTAATGGATACCATGGGTGATTTATTTGCGGATGTCACGGGAGCCTTAATAATGGCATTAATTGGTTATTTAATGATTAAAAACAATCCCAATAGTAGTAAATACTTAGTTTTTCAATCAAAGCGTAAGCAGGGCTTTTCAACAATCCATTTTTAGTGTAAACTGATGATTGTTGTTGCCCCGATGGCGGAACTGGCAGACGCGCAGCGTTCAGGTCGCTGTTTGAGTAATCAAGTACAGGTTCGAATCCTGCTCGGGGCAGATAAAATAAGCAGCCACCCAATTCACTAACAATAAGTGAATTGGTGGCTGCTTATTTTATTGAATATTATTATTTCCGGTTAGTTGGTTGTTGATCACGGCGATACTGTTTAATCATTGAGTATAGTGACCATAACAGTTGACCGGCACCAAGTAATAAAGAAAATTTTGACCAAAATCCAGTTGTTCGTTTCATAATTTATTCCTCCTAACGTCAAATTCGGGGGATCTCTAACTACTATGTATTGTATCAAATTAAGCATAAATCATAAATTTTCGTGCCTACATAATCTTATAAGCATAAAGTTTGATTGTATTGTGGTTTTCTTCCATTATATAAGTAGATACAAGATCTTTTGCTGATTAGTTTTTAGTTGGGAGGTTAATTATATGTTTAAAAATATTGCTGTGACTTTAGATGGTAGTGAAAATTCTAATGATGCTCTTATTCAAGCTGTGGATATTGCGAAAACCAACAATGCAAATCTAACTTTAGTGTCAGTTGTTAATGAAACTAGTTACTATTATATGGGGAATGCGGTAACGGTTGGGGCAACCCCGTTACCTACTGATATGAAAAATGCTCAACGTAATGCTGCTCAAAAAATATTAGATAAATCGCAAGCATATTGTATGGGACAAGGAGTTACTGCATCAATGAAGGTTGAAGAAGGAATTCCTAAACGAGTAATCGTCGATGCTTACAGTAGGGAAAAAGGCTACGATTTATTGGTAATTGGTAAATCAGGGACAGATGCTATCAGTCGAGTACTAATGGGATCGACCACGGCGTACGTTGTTCGAAATGCCACGACCACCGTTATGGTCGTTGGGTAATTGTTAAATAAAAAAGGCCTTGAAGCATTTGCTTCAAGGCCTTTTTTATTTAACAATTTAAAATTTATCTGAAACAGTATATTTCTTAGTATTAGTATCATTTTCATTATCATGAAATACTTTATCATCTTCAAAGAAGACGTCGAACGTTTCATTATCAGGGCCATGGACTACCAAAAAGTTTTTGCTGCGATCCTCTTTTTCTTTGTAAATCTGAGCAGTTTTTACCGCCTCATTATAATCATGAAAGTTACCGATTGAGTCCCCAGGATTAAAAAATACGATGTCGTCCATAAATACCATTCCCTTCTAAATTTATCTTATTTTAAGTATAATCTAGATTACCAATAATTCAAAACATCAAGCCCGAAAGGATTTGATGTTACTAGTTATTAAGAAAACGTTATTCTACTGGTAGGACATGCGGTTATCTGCTAGAATAATAACGTTATGTTTTAGGATTTAATGTAAAGAGAAAAAGGGGAAAGACTTATGTGTGGATTTGTTGGTTTTGTAAACCAAAAAGATGTCCCAACCGACACAATTAATAATATGGCCGATCGTATCAAACATCGTGGCCCTGATGATGAAGCTTACTTCAGTGATGAGAATGCTTCAATGGGATTCAGACGACTTTCAATCATTGACTTGGCCCATGGTGCTCAACCAATGAAGAATCGTGATGGGTCAAAAGTCCTAACTTTTAATGGTGAAATTTACAACTATAAAGATATTAGAAAAGAACTTCAAGACCTTGGCTATGAATTCAAGACTGACGTCGATTCAGAAGTATTGATTCATGGTTATGATGCTTGGGGCCCAGAATTGTTACAAAAACTCCGTGGAATGTTTGCTTTTGTTATCTACGATAGCAAGACAAATGAAGTCTTTGGTGCTCGTGATCACTTTGGAATTAAGCCACTTTATTACTATGATGATGGTAAGACATTCCTATGGGCATCAGAAATCAAAGCATTCTTGGAACACCCAAACTTTAATAAACGATTAAATGTTGAATTATTACCAATTCACTTGAGTTTTGAATTTATCCCTTCCAGAGAAACCATGTTCAAAGATGTATACAAACTTCTTCCTGGACAATATTTCTTGCACAAAGATGGCAAAACTGAAACTCATCATTACTTCAAGTTTAACTACGATCACATTGATAATTCTCAAACTGTTGAAGAAGATTCAAAGAAAATTGAACAACTTGTTGATGACTCAGTTAAAGCACATATGATTGCTGACGTTGAAGTTGGTAGTTTCCTTTCTAGTGGTATTGATTCAAGCTATGTGTTGAATGAAGCTTCAAAGCTGAAACCAATCCAATCTTTCTCACTTGGGTTCCATAATTCTAAATATAGTGAATTGGGCTGGTCAACTGAATTTGCTAAAGCTATTAAGCAAAAAAACACCCAAATTTACATGGATGGTGACGATTACTTCGATATCTTACCAACTATGATGTACTACATGGATGAACCTCTTTCAAACCCAGCTGCAGTTCAGTTGTATTACTTGACTAAACGAACATCTGAAAGTGTTAAAGTTGCTCTTTCAGGTGAAGGTGCCGATGAGTTCTTTGGTGGTTATAACACTTATCTTGAAGCACTTCCATTTGAAAGATATCAAAAATTTGTTCCAAGCCCAGTTCGTAAGGGACTTGCTTCAATTGCTCGAAAGATGCCAAGATTCCATGGTAAGCGTTTCTTGATTCGTGGTGCTCAACCATTAAGTGAACGTTATTACCGTGTAAACTATGTTTATAATTACGATGATCGTAACCGAGTACTTAAGGATCCAAGTATTAACCGAGATTCTGGTGATTACACTAAGCACATCTTTGATGATGTTAAGGGTAAGGACGAGATGACTCAAATGCAATACTTTGATATCAATACTTGGCTACCATATGATATCTTGCATAAAGCTGACCGAATGAGTATGGCTAACTCACTTGAAGTTCGAGTACCATTGGTTGATAAGGAAGTCGCTGCATTTGCTGCTACTATGCCCGTTAATACCAGAATTACTCCTGAAGAAACTAAAATTTCTTTGAGAACGGCTGCTGAACGTCATATGCCAAAAGAAAACGCATTGAAAGAAAAGCTTGGTTTCCCATCACCAATTGCTAGTTGGATTAATGATCCTAAGTATCACGAAAGAATTGTTCGTGCATTCCATTCTGATACTGCTCAAAAGTACTTCAATGTTCAAGAATTGGATCGCTTACTAGAAGAACATGCTGGTGGTAAATCTAACATGCAAAAGATCTTCACAGTTTACACATTTATTCTCTGGTACCAAGTTTATTTCCCAGAAGATACTAGTGAAAAGACTGTTGAATTAGTAAGAAGAACACAGATTTAATAAATTTAACGGAGGGTACAACTGTTGGCGAATTTAATAAACGGTGAAATACTGCAATTACTCTCTGAACATAAATTACTTGTTAACACTTTGAATTTAGATTTAACTGTGGGATATACAGGAATTACTTATAATTCCCAGATGGTTAAGCCTGGTGCGTTATTCTTTTGCAAAGGGAATTTCAAGCCTGAGTATTTAAAGGATGCCAAGGATAAAGGTGCAAGTGCTTATGTTTCAGAAGTTGAATACGCTGATGTTGAGTTACCCGCAATTATCGTGAATAATGTCCAAAAAACAATGTCGCTCGTTAGTGCGGCATTTTTTGGCTTTCCACAAAATAATTTAACGACAATTGCGTATACTGGTACTAAAGGTAAAACAACGTCAGCATACTTTACGAAAAATATTTTGGATCATCAATATTCAGTTGGCTTATTCTCAACAATTGATACAATTGTTGGTAGAACTGCTAATGACAAATTTAAATCAAGCCTAACAACGCCGGAATCGTTGGACTTGTTTACTAATATGAATCAAGTGGTCAATAATGGGTTGGATCACTTGGTAATGGAAGTCTCTTCGCAAGCATATAAGAAAAATCGGGTGTATGGGTTGCATTATGACGTTGGTGTGTTCTTGAATATTTCTCCTGATCACATTGGTCGCAACGAACACCCAACATTTGCTGATTACTTACACTGTAAAGAGCAATTATTAGTCAATTCTAGCCAAGTTGTTATTAATGCAGATGGATCTCATCTGCTTGATACATATATGACTGCTAAGGCAACCACGGAACCTGAGGATATTTACTTGTTTGCGAAAAAAGATTCGAACCAAATCGACGGTTTTCCAATTGATTTCGTGTACGAAACTTTATCTGATACATTAGAACAAAATAAGATAAATTTGGTTGCTGTCAGTGATAAAGCTGCCACATTAGCCATCGCTGGTAAGTATGAGATTGGTTTACCAGGTGATTACAATGAATCTAACGCGGTGGCAACGGCAATTGCCTCTTCACTAGTTGGTGCAACTCAAGAAAACATTAAAGTTGGTTTGAGTAGAATTGTTATTCCTGGAAGAATGGAACACTTTACCACTAGCCACCATGGTACGGTCTATGTTGATTATGCTCACAATTACGCTAGTATGGATTCAGTACTATCATTTTTGAAATCACAAAATCCAAGTAGCAAAGTTTTTGTGGTTACTGGAAGTGCTGGGGATAAAGGAATTGATCGCCGTCCTGGACTGGGTAAAGCGATTGGCATATCGGCAGATGTGGCAATTTTAACGTCTGATGATCCTGGCTATGAAAATCCTAAAGATATTGCGGATACCATTGCTGATAACATCAATAATGATGCTGTTGATGTTCGGTATATTGAAGATCGTAAAGAAGCAATTACGACCGCCATTAACGAAAGCGCCGTTGGCGATGTTGTCTTGATTGCTGGTAAGGGAAGAGACCCTTATCAAAAAATTAGTGGCGTTGACATACCTTACGATGGTGATGCTCAAATCGTTGCAGAATATACTAAGGGGGTATAGATGTGCAAACCAATTCAAAAAAATTCACCCCGGTGCTGTTAGGTAGTGACTTTAACGCATACGGAATGGCAAGAAGTTTATATGAAATTTATGGGCAGCCAGTTAAGGCATTTGCTCAAGCTCAGTTGGCACCAACTAGATTTACTAAAATCGTTGATGTTGAATTAATCGAGGGCTTCGCAGAGGATCCTGTATGGATTAATGAGATGATGAAAATTAAGGAACGGTATGCTGATCATGAAGAACCAGTTATTTTAATTGGTTGTGGTGACGGTTATGCTGAATTAATTTCTAAACATAAGGCTGAATTAGAGGATGTCTTTGTTTGTCCATACATTGATTACGACTTGATTAAGCAACTGAATGATAAAGAGAACTTTTACAAGATGTGTGATAAGTATGATTTGCCTTATCCTAAGACTCGAATTATCACTAAGTCTGAATATGAATCTGGCCAACAAGTTGAACAACCATTTAGTTACCCAGTTGCTCTAAAGCCCGCTAACAGTGTGGAATGGTTAGATATTCACTTTGAAGGCCGAAAAAAAGCCTTCATCATTAAGTCAGAAGGCGAATTTTACGATATTGTCGCTAAAATTTATGACAATGGCTATACGTCAGATTTAATTTTGCAGGACTTCATTCCAGGTGATGATAGTAACATGCGGGTGTTAAATGCGTATGTTGATAAAAACCATCAAGTTAAGTTTATGTGTTTAGGACATCCCTTATTGGAAGATCCGGCACCTGCAGCAATTGGAAACTATGTGGCGATTATTCCTGAATTTAACCAAGAGATTTATGATAAGGTGAAGACATTCCTTGAAGAAATTGAATTTACGGGTTACGCTAACTTTGATTTGAAGTTTGATACTCGGGATAATTCATACAAGTTATTTGAAATTAACTTGCGAACTGGTCGAAGCAGTTTCTTCGTTACTTTAAATGGCTATCGATTAGCCGACTGGGTGGTTCAGGATTACGTTTTTGATTCACTTAAAGATCAAAAACATTATTTGCTAATCAAGATCCTAGCAAATATTTCTTATGGTTAGGAGTATCTCCTAAGGTATTTAAGGAATATGCTAAGGAAAACGAAGTTAAGGATCATGCACTACAATTATTAGACGAAGGTCGCTATGGTGATACTTTCTGGTATGACCGTGATCGGAGCCCTAAGCGTTACGCATTGTACAAATGGATGATGCATAACTACACTAAGAACTTCAAACGTTATTTTATGGCTAAATAGTCAGTGGGAGATGGGTTTATGAATCATTTCTTTTCAATCATTGGTGGAATGGGAACTGAAGCCACCGAGACGTTTATTCATATCTTAAATGATAAGACAGATGCTGATAAGGATCAGGATTATTTGAACTATATCCTGGTTAATCACGCAACGGTTCCTGATCGTACAGATTACATTTTAGATCATAGTAAGCCAAATCCATTCATACCGTTAAAGGAAGATATTCTAACTCAAGCTAAGCTTGAACCGGACTTCTTTGCGATTCCATGTAATACGGCTCATTATTTCTATGATGATTTGCAAGCATTGACTAACATTCCGATTTTGCATATGCCCCGATTAACGGTGGAACAAATTAAAACTGACTTTCCAAATGCTAAAAAAATTGGTTTAATTGCCACTCGGGGGACCCTACATGATGGTATTTATGATCATGAAATCTTAGATGCAGGCTATGAATTAGTCAAACCAACTGAGAAAATTGCGGATGAGACAATGGAATTGATCTACGATAACATCAAGGAAAAAAACCACGTTGATGCTGATTTATATCATAAGATTTTGAGTGAGATGGTTGATGAGTTACACAGCGATGTGGTAATTCTTGGTTGTACAGAATTATCAGTTGCGGAAGAACGGGCCAGTGATCATAACTATCCAGTTCTTGATGCACAAACGGTTTTAGCAGATAAAACAATTGAATATGCAAGAAAAAATCAGCCTAAAAGTTAACAGCTGATTGACAAATGATTGCAATGACGGCGGCTACGACAAATGTAACCGTCGTTTTTATTTTTAAAATTCCGTCCTGTTTTCTCCCTAAAATGGTTTCAATTAGGGCAATGATTAGTAAGGTTATTAGCGCTGAAATGACGATTAGCACTGGATGGCGATTGAATGATCTAATATCGATTACTACTTGTGAAACAATGATCCCTAAATAAAATAAGCGAGAGTACACAAGTGATTGGATAACCCGTTTTTTAGTTTGTCTAGTAACACCAACCAAAACAGAAATAATGGTTCCCAGCCAACAAAAATAATTAATGATAATCCACACAATGTTTCACCCCTTTACTTTAATAGTATTAGTTATTTAGTATCAAAAATCAATTGTGAAAAAATTACATGGTCAAGTAAAATTTCTAGTGCTATAATACTTATTGTATTGCGGGTATAGTTTAGTGGTAAAATCAAGCTTCCCAAGCTTGTGTCGCGGGTCCGATTCCCGTTACCCGCTTAATAATTGAATTACAGTTAGCCACCGCTTAAATTTGAGCGGTGGTTTTTAATTATAAAGGAGTTTGTAAGATGAATCTAAGTATTAGGCCGCTAAATAAATTAACACATCAACACTATGAACTGCTTCTTGACGCCGATCCTAGTGAAGGAGTGATTAATAATTATATGCAGCGGGCAGTTAGCTTTGAGGCCGTTAATAATAATGAATTATTAGGAATAGTGGTTCTGCTACCCACGCGCCCCGAGACATTAGAAATTGTTAACATTTCAGTAACTGCAACCAAAAGAAATAATGGAATTGGTCGCCAGTTGCTCACTTTTGCAGAAAATATGCTAGAGAAAACAAATACGCTTGGCTTGAAATCGGAACTGGGTCCACTAGCTTTGGTCAACTTTATCTGTATCAAAAATGTGGTTTTCGAGTAGTTGGTGTTGATTTAGACTTTTTTACAACACACTACGAGGAAGAAATTATTGAGAATCATTTGATTTTAAGGGATATGATTCGTTTAAGAAAGTTTTTGAAATGAAATCAGTTGTTGACTTGGACAACTGATAATTACTGTTGCATATTTTTAATCTTAGTTTAACCAATAATAAGGCTAACTTAATCCATGTTGCGAATTATAAAAATTAATTCTATTATTAATAATGTTGCAATAGAGAGAATAGATTGATTGGGAGTGGCAGTGAATCAATGGATAAATCAAATAAGATAAAATCAAATGGGACTTATCATTTGTCTAAAAACCATCATATGGCAATTCAGTGGGGAAATTTTGTTGGTGGCGAAGATGTGGCGGTTACTGAAGCTTCAGTTAAGGATAAATCTTCAATTGTTGGTCGCGTGGGAATTCAAATGCTGTCTTGCGGAACTGGGGCTTGGCGAGTTCGAGATGGTATGAACAAGATTGCTAGGGCATTGGGACTAACCTGTTCCGCTGATATTGGTTTGACATCAATTGAATATACTTGTTTTAATCAAAATGACAGTTATTCACAAACATTAGCTTTGCCAAGCACTGGGGTTAACACAGATAAGTTAAATACTATGGAACATTTTGTAAATGACTTTGAGCATGATTTTTCCCAGTTGTCGACTCAAGAAATTCATAAATTTCTCGATAAAATTCAGCATCGTCCAGGCCATTATTCAGCACTTGTCGCTGGTGGAGCAGCTGCTATGGCGTGTGCCGCCTTCATCCTTTTACTAGGCGGAGGACCAGTTGAAATGTTGTGTTGTTTTTTTGGAGCTGGAATCGGAAACTATGTTCGACGGAAGATGATTGACCATCACTTAACTACGGTTGCCGACACTGCAATTGGGGTTGCAGTTGCCTGCTTAGCATATTTTGTTATTTTTAAAGGATTAGAATATGGATTACATATCGGTGGTCATCATGAAGCGGGGTATATTGGAGCGATGTTGTTTGTAGTTCCAGGATTTCCATTTATTACCAGTATCCTTGATATTACTAAGTTAGATATGAGATCTGGATTGGAACGTTTAGCCTATGCGATTATGATTACGGGAATCGCTAGTTTGGTTGGGTGGCTAGTAGCTTTAATGGTGCACTTTCAACCTGAAAACTTTGCTCCGCTTGGATTAGGGGTTTTACCATTGATGTTACTCAGAATTCCAGCAAGCTTTTGTGGGGTATATGGTTTCTCTATGATGTTTAACAGCAGTCAACGGATGGCGATTACTGCCGGTTTAATCGGTGCTGTGGCCAATACACTGCGGTTGGAACTAGTTGACTTAACTAATATTCCAGCAAGTGCAGCGGCCTTTACAGGGGCATTAGTGGCAGGCCTTCTTGCGTCAGCCATTAACAAATACAATGGTTATCCTCGAATTTCCTTAACCGTACCATCTATTGTAATTATGGTACCTGGACTATATATTTACCGGGGCGTTTATTATATTGGCCTAAATACTATCGGATTAGGCTCGCTATGGTTGACCAAAGCGATGCTGATTATCATGTTCCTTCCATTAGGATTATTTGTTGCTAGGTTCTTATTAGATCGAGATTGGCGTCATTTTGACTAACGCATCTAATACGAAGGCGATTTTTAGGAAAATCTCACTTAGTTACTGACAATAATTCAGGGATATGATATTATAATGGTTGTTCTGCGAGCTATGGGTTAAACAAATTAGATCTGCTCGACTTACGTGCTGTGTGTTGCAAATTAATTAGTTGAGTCAATAAACTATTTTATTGACATTTATAGGTTAATATAGGTATTATGCAAGTGTGCCGTAAGTACAGTTCAATAATAAGAGAAAAGTAACTAGGAGATTTACTTTTAGCGAGTTCGGGATGATGGAAGCCGAATAGTAATTCTTAGTGAAGCGCGCTCTTAGAATTTAAAGTTAATAATTAAGCGGATATATTTATATCAATTAGAGTGGTACCGCGGGTTAAGTCTCGTCTCTTGCAATCATATTAATGTTGCAAGAGACTTTTTTATACAATTTTTTGGAGGTTATGAAAATGGATTATAAAGCACAAGTTACAAACTCAATTTTAGGTGCATTAGACGGTGAACTAACTTCAGCCGAAGTTTACCAAAAGTTAGAGACACCAAAAGACTTCGCAATGGGTGACTTAGCATTTCCAGCCTTTACTCTGGCAAAATCAATGCATAAGTCCCCAAACATGATTGCTGAAGAATTAATTTCAAAAATCGATGCAGCTTCTTATGACAAGGTTGAAGTTAAAGGAGCTTACATTAACTTCTTCCTTAACAAGGCCCACATGAGTAATGAAGTAATTACTGACGTCCTAGAAGAAGGCGCCGCTTACGGTCAAAACGATTCTGGTAAGGGCGGCAATGTTCCTATTGATATGTCATCTCCTAACATTGCTAAACCAATTTCAATGGGCCATTTACGTTCAACCGTTATCGGTAATTCAATCGCTAAGATCTTAGTTAAGAACGGTTACCATCCAATTAAAGATAATCACTTGGGTGACTGGGGAACCCAATTTGGTAAGCTAATTGTTGCCTACAAGAAGTGGGGTAACGAAGATGACGTTAAAGCTGACCCAATCAACAACTTGGTTAAGTACTATGTTAAGTTCCATAAAGAAGATAAAGAACATCCTGAATTGGATGATGAGGCTCGTGAATGGTTTAAGAAGCTGGAAGATGGTGACGAAGAAGCCACATACTTATGGCAGTGGTTCCGTGATGAATCATTGAAAGCCTTCAATCAAATCTATGATAAGTTGGGCGTTGATTTTGATACCTACAACGGTGAAGCATTTTATAATGATAAGATGCAAGCAGGTATTGATATCTTGAAGGACAAAGGGCTTCTAGAAGAGTCTCAAGGAGCTCAAGTTGTTAAACTTGATAAATATGATTTGAATCCAGCTTTGATCTTAAAGAGTGATGGCGCTACCTTATACATTACTCGGGATATTGCAACTGCAATTTATCGTGATCAAACATACAAACCAGCAATGAATTTATATGTAGTTGGTTCAGAACAAACATATTATTTCCAACAATTGAAAGCCGTATTGCTTGAAATGGGCTTAAAGTCTGCTGAAGACCTACACCATATCCCATTTGGCTTAATTACCGTTAATGGTAAGAAACTTTCAACCCGTTCAGGTCGGATCATTCTGTTAGATGAAGTTTTGGACGAAGCAATCGATCTTGCTCAAAAGCAAATTGAATCTAAAAACCCAGATTTACCTAACAAAGAAGAAGTTGCTAAAGAAGTTGGGGTAGGAGCAATTATCTTTGGTGATTTGAAGAACGAACGAACAAACAATATTGACTTTGTGCTTGAAGATCAACTTAGATTTGAAGGAGAAACTGGACCTTACGTTCAATACTCACACGCTCGTGCTGAAAGTATTTTGAAGAAGGCTGGCGATATCGACTTACGCGCCGCTGACAAATCAATTACTGATGAAAACGCCTGGGAAACTATTAGAACACTTCAAGACTTTCCGGAAGTTGTTAAGAGTGCTTGTGTTGATTTTGAACCATCAGAAATCGCTAAGTACTCATTAAGACTTGCCAAGGCATTTAATAAGTACTATGCTCACTCAACCATTTTGGGTGATGATGACGGCTTAGCTGGAAGATTATCATTAGTTAAAGCTGTTTCAATTGTCTTGAAAGAATCCCTTAACTTGCTTGGAGTTAAAGCACCAGACGAAATGTAATTTATTAAAAGCCTGCCATTTGGCAGGCTTTTTTATTTATTAACAGATTGGTTAAATTTCTTAAAAGGTCATTTAAGTTTTGGCCTGTGTTGAGGCCAAATGGATTGGTTGTGATACAATATCCAAGTAATTAAAAAGGAGATCATGTATGAATAACAATTCTTCGGGCTTTTTTCACAGATTAAAAGCCAAGATAAAACCAATTCATCAACGATGGCGACGAGTAAATAAAAAATTTCACTTGTTAAAATGGATTATGGTTGTTGTTTTGATGCTTATT
Source organism: Lentilactobacillus kosonis (assembly GCF_003864335.1). Taxonomy (GTDB): domain Bacteria; phylum Bacillota; class Bacilli; order Lactobacillales; family Lactobacillaceae; genus Lentilactobacillus; species Lentilactobacillus kosonis. Next base: position 189,115 of record NZ_BEXA01000002.1, read on the forward strand.
CTTTGTTTGAGCACTTATCTAACTTACATGGCTAAAACAGCTCATGTTGATAATTTAGAGTCATCATTGTCTAAGACGACAGAAATTTTTGATGTTAATAATAAAAAGGCAGGTGAGCTTTACGCTCAGAAGGGTACTTACGTAAAATTAAATCGAATTTCTAGTAATATTCCTAAGGCCGTTTTATCGACAGAAGACCGAAATTTTTATCACGAATATGGATTTTCGGTAAAGGGAACAGCCAGAGCCGTCTTATTATTAATTAAAAATAAATTGCTAGGTCGGGATTATATTAGTGGTGGTGGAAGTACGCTAACCCAACAACTAGTGAAAAATGCTTATTTGTCACAGGAACAAACCTTTAGTCGGAAGTTAAAGGAATTATTTTTATCAATTCAGGTTGAAAATGATTATAGCAAGCATCAGATTTTAACGATGTATTTGAATAACGCTTACTTTGGTAATGGAGTTTGGGGCGTTCAAGATGCTTCGCAAAAGTATTTTGGTAAGGATGCTTCTCAATTGAATGCCGCTGAATCGGCGGTGTTGGCCGGAATGCTGACCTCTCCAAGTGCATTTAATCCAATTGATCATCCTAAAGCTGCCAGAGAGCGGCGAAATGTGGTTTTACAATTAATGGTTGAAAATAATCAGCTTACTCAAAGCCAAGCCGACTATTATAAAGCAACTCCAATCACGTTGAACGATACCTATGTTCGCAAAGATGGCTATAAATATCCTTATTACTTTGACTCGGTCATTGATGAAGCCATTGATAAGTATGGATTAACTGAGTCTGAAATTATGAATAAAGGTTACCGAATTTATACTAACTTGAATCAAAATCAACAAGCAGCCATGCAACAGAACTTCGATAATAATCTACTGTTTCCTGCTAATGCGGCTGATGGAACTCAGGTTCAGGCAGCTTCAATCGCAGTTTCACCAAGCAGCGGTGGGGTTAGTGCTGTGGTTGGTGGTCGAGGACAACACGTTTTCCGAGGATTTAACCGGGCTAACCAGATTAAGCGGCAGCCTGGTTCAACAATGAAACCACTGGCGGTTTATACCCCAGCACTTCAAGCGGGGTATAAGTATGACTCAAGCTTAGTTGATAAGAAAAATCATATGGATCAAATAAATATACGCCAAAGAACTATGATAATCAGTACCAAGGCAGTGTGCCAATGTATGAAGCTTTAGCCCAATCAATGAATGCTCCAGCTGTTTGGTTACTAAACCAAATTGGTGTCAATCGGGGATATGATTCGGTTAAAAATTTCAATATTCCAGTAACCAAGAGTGATAAGAACTTAGCGTTAGCGCTCGGAGGATTAACCTCTGGAGTATCTCCTCAACAAATGGCCGGAGCATATACCGCCTTTGCAAATGGTGGTAAGGTTATGAAGCCGTTTTACATTCGGAAAATTGTTGATTCGACTGGTAAGGTAATTGTTGATAATACAGAGCAACAAAATGGTCGGCAAATCATGTCTTCAGGGGTTGCCAAACAAATGACTAGTATGATGCTGGGGGTGTTTAACAACGGAACTGGGGTAGAAGCGAAACCGTATGGTTACTCAGTGGCTGGAAAAACCGGTAGTACCGAGGCTGATAATACTGGTTCAAGTGATGCCACCAAAGATAAGTGGATTATTGGCTATACTCCAGATTTAGTTGTTGCTACCTGGGAAGGATTCGATAGTACCAATTCAACTCATCACCTGGAAAATTTAAGTGGCACGGGCGTGGGAGCATTGTTTAGAAATGAAATGCAAACGATGTTGCCATATACTAAGAATTCTAGTTTTAACACTGAGGATGCAGCCACTTTGGCTAAGGATAAGTCAAAAGAATCCAGCAGTTCAGTTTGGAACACCATCCAAGATAAGGCTAATGAAGTTGGTAGCAGCTTGGAGGATAAGGCCAAGGATCTGATAGATGACGCTAAAAATTGGCTTGGCGGAAATTAAAAAAACGGCTGAGGTCAATACATTCTATGTTAAACTAGTACTAACAAATAATTAAGGTGGATACTTATGACTGATGATATTAAAAATGCCGCAAGTGCATTACAAGCGCAAGTAACAGAAGCACCAGAATTTAAACAATTAGCCGAGGCCTACGCAACTTTAAAGGCTGACAAGGAAACATTTGAATTATTTGAAAATTTTCAAAATTTGCAAATGGGATTACAACAAAAGCAAGCTAGCGGTCAACAGCCAAGCGAAGATGAGTTAACACAAGCTCAAACAATGGCTCAACAAATGAGTACTAACGAAAAAATCACTGATTTAATGAACAAAGAACAAGGCCTTAACAACTTGTTAAATGATATTAACAAAGTTGTCACGCAACCAATTGTTGATTTATATCGCAATTAAAAACAGCACCAAGGTTAGTGAGTAATTCGCTAATTGAGGTGTTTTTTGTACATAATTAATTTAATGATTAAAAGGAGATAATAATGAAGTTTATTCATGCCGCAGATATCCACTTAGACAGCCCGTTTTCTGGATTGATTCAAAAAAACAACTTGCCTGCTGACTTGGAATCAGCAATTACCAAATCAACGTTTAGTTCATTTGAGCAGATTATTACAGATGCGATTTCTAATTCAGTGGATTTTGTGATTATTGCTGGCGATTTATTTGATCGAAATGGGCGGAGCATCGCTGCTGATGTATTTATTAATGATCAATTTAATTTATTAGCTGCCCATCAGATTCCGGTATTTCTAATTTTTGGAAATCATGACTTCTTTAATTTTGATAATAAGTCAGTTAGTTATCCAGAAAATGTGCATGTATTTAATAACGATGTATCGACAACTGAGATTACGCTTGATAACGGTCAAACAGTTGCTTTATCTGGATTTAGTTTTAAAAACCAGTGGATCCATGAAAGTTATGCTGATAGTTTTCCGGTTAAGGGAAGTAGTGATTGGGCGATTGGCATCATGCATGGCAGCGCAGATTCGATTGATTCACCAGAAGCTAATTATGCGCCATTCTCAGTTAGTCAATTAGAAGCCAAACATTATGACTATTGGGCACTAGGTCATATCCATAAACGACAATCTTTGAATGATGCCCATACCATCAATTATGCTGGAAACTCCCAAGGTCGAAGTATTAACGAAGCCGGAGACAAAGGATATTTGATGGTTTCAAGTGAAGGAAATCAACTGATTCCAGAATTCAAAAAGACGGATGTTATTGATTGGCGGTTGTTAGTCGTGGATATTGATGATCTTGATATTAATCAAATTGTTACTAAGACGATGGCGCAATTGGCTGACTTGCAGTTAATCACCACCACTTTGGTTAGAGTAGTATTTAAGACAGAACAACCAAATACTGACATCAGTGCGAATATCAATAATGGAGATCTATTGGCCGTGATTCAATCAACTAATGCCAAGGAGCTTGCAACACTTAATGCGTTTGTGGTGTCACTTAAATATCAAGTTATAAACTCTCAAATTGATACGCCTCTTGATCAGCAATTTTTTGATCAGGCCGCAATTGATGTTCTTAATCCACAAGCTATTGATGAATATCAAAACTTGTTTAGCGCATATAAATTTATTTTAGATGATTTAAATGATCCGGAATCAGTTGATGAGATTATTCAAACTAGTAGGCAACTGATCAGTGAGAAGATTAATTATGACCAGGGGGATAATGACAATTGATAATTCAAAAGTTGGAAATTTATGGTTATGGTAAGTGGTCAGATCAAACCATTGAATTAAATGCACCAATTCAAATAATTGTCGGGGCTAACGAGGCTGGTAAGTCAACGATCGTTGATTTCATTAAATCAATTTTATTCGGCTTTCAATCTAGTCGGCAAGCCGTGCATGGAAAGTATATCCCCAAGGACGGCAGTAAGTATGGTGGGGAACTATATTTTGAAGAAAATGGCCAACGTTATCGAGTGATTAGAACTAAAGGAACGCATGGCGGGAAGGTTAAATTCTTTAATCTGACTAATGAAACTGAACTGACAAAAACTGACTTTGAAGAACTGATTGCGCCGATTGATCGAAATATTTACGACAATCTTTTTTACTTTGGTGAATATTCGCAAAGTGATCTATATAAAATGGATATTGATGAGCTCCGACAACGAATTCAAGAACTAGGCGTTACTGGAGCGTCTCAGCTATTTGACTTAAGTGCTGACTTTGAGAGCCAAGCATCAGGAATGTTTGCTAAAAAAGGAACTAAACGAAAAATTAATCAAGAATTACGAGACTATGATCAATTGAGTGAGCGAGTTCAAGAAGCAAAAGCTAATTTTAGTGACTACCAGCAATTAACTATGGATGTTAAACGGCTAAGTACTGTTAATACTCAGCATCAGGCAGAACTTGAGAACAAGCAGGCCGCGTTAGCTGATTTAGAATCTCAAGCTAGAATTGTGCCACTCTTAACAGAATTGAAACAGTTACCGCCAGTTAATGAGGAAGATCTGAAAGAAGGCTTCGCGGATCGCGATAAGAGTCAGTTGGCTGAATATTTGGCAGAGAAAAATCAAATTGAAAAAGAAATCACTAAAATTAAAGATCAATTAGTTGACCCTCAATTGACGGTCAGCATGTCACCAGCAGTAAATTTTTATCGGCAAAATGATGAGCAAATTAATGACCTAGTAGCCGATGCTGTCTCAGTTCAAGACAAGGTGTCACACTTAGCATATAATCAAGCAAGTCGCCTTGCTGACAGTGATAAAATTCAAGCGTTGATGGATGAACATCAATTATTTGAACCGTTACCAAAACCATTTGATGATATGACTAAGCAACGGGTAGCATCACTATTGGCCGACCAAGCCCAAGCAGCATCAGTTAACCAGCAACGCCGAAGTAGCAATCAGCAGTCAGTTACAATTAAGAGCCCATTGATGTTAGGTGTTGGGGCTGCAGTGGCAATTATTGGACTATTGATTAATTCAGTCTTTGTTAAACTGATCGGAATTGCTGCTGGCGTGGCAATTGGGTATTATTTCGGCTTAGGTCGGGCTCAATCAACAACTGACCAGGTGGTTGATGAAGAATCAATTAAATCGAGTTTTGAAGCAATTCGGCAGCAATTTTCAATGGGAAATCTTGCTGAAGAAAATTGGTTGACAATTCAGTCAGTATTGACTCAAATAGATGATTTGCAGTCTGAAATTAATACTCTTGATGCAGACACGAAAGTGTTTGATACTGAAGTTAAGGCCTATTTCAATCAGTGGCAATTTGCTAATGATTGGTTAGCAATTTCCCCAAATGCAGGGTATTCTGAACGACTAGAAGTAATTCGACAAAGTGTCAGTCGGTGGCAAAGGGAATCTAATGATGCCTTAGCAATCGAGAATAAGTTGACCATGCTGCAAAACATGTTAACTGAACAACAATCAGCATTGGCTAAGATAAACACGACCCTTGATCAATTCTTGAATGAACGCTCCTTAAAGAACATTACGGAGTTTGATGAAGAATATGCTAGCCAACAGATTATCACGCGTCAATTGAGTAAAAAGCAGCAATTAACTGAGCAAATTCAATCAACTAACGTTAAAATAAATCCGGATACTAATTTAATGACTGTGCAAAAAACTATTGATGAGGCCAAACAAGCGATTGCTGAGCTACAGACAGCGCTAAATCGCGATGAGCAAGCGGCGACTGAAGCACAAATTCGGTTGAACCACTTGGTTAGAGATGGTGAATATCAGCAGTTAAATCAACAGCTAGCAAATATGCAGGCAGAAATTATTGCTGATGTGCATAGTTATGTGGCGTTATCTACTAGCTCCGAATTTATTAGTCGGGTTTTAGATATTGCGTCCAAAGGACGGCTGCCTAAGATCCTTAATCAGGCAACTGAATATTTTGGCTTGTTAACGGATGGTAAGTATAAAAAATCGATTTTAATGACGTAATTACAGTGATGTCTGATAATGACTATAGTTTTGATATTAATGAATTATCCCGGGGAACGTTGGAACAACTTTATCTAGCACTAGTACTTTCAATGGCGGTTAATTTCGCTGATACGTATGCGATGCCGATTATTATTGATGACGGATTTGTTAATTTTGATCAGCAACGCCGCCAAAATGCTTACCAATTACTGACTAAAGTTGCTGAGCGAACCCAAGTTATCTATTTAACTGCTAACCAACCAGAGGATAATGTTGAATTAGCCCAATTAAAAATTTAATTGAAATTGGTCCACGTGAAGGAGAACAAATATGGCAAAGCAATTAATGGATTTAGTTGAAAATGAAGATTTTGAAATGTTTGTGATGTTGAAGAAGGCTGAAAAACGGGTGGCCAAGAACGGTAAACAGTTCTTAGCAATGACTTTCCAAGATAAATCAGGTGAAATCAACGGAATGTATTGGGATGCTAGTGATGAAGATGTTGCTAAATTCACTGCCGGGACAATTGTTCATTTAACTGGAAAACGAGAAAGTTATCTAAACAGTCCTCAAATTAAAATTGTTTCAATGAATTTGCCAAATAATGATCAACACTTGGTTCGTGAGGATTTTGTTCAAGCGGCACCGATGAAGGAAGACGATATGAAGGCTGAAATCGATAAAATTGTCTTTTCAATTACGAATGCAACTTATAGTCGAATTGTCCGTTTCTTATTACAAAAGCACGGAGAGGCGTTTTTTGAATTCCCTGCTGCAAAGTCTAATCATCATGATTTTGAAGGTGGATTAGCCTTTCATACGATTTCAATCGTTCGACTAGCTGAACATATTGTTGATCAATACAGTGGTATTGATGCTCCGTTACTATATGCTGGAGCAGTTCTGCATGATTTAGGAAAAACAATTGAGCTTTCTGGACCAATTGGCACAACGTACACATTAGCCGGCAATTTATTAGGCCATTTAAGTATTATTGATGCTGAAATTGTCGAAGCAGCTGACAGTTTAGGGATTGCTCAGGATTCAGAAGACTTGTTATTATTAAGGCACATGGTGTTATCTCACCATGGATTAAAAGAATATGGTTCACCAGAGCGGCCACAACTTTTAGAAGCCGAAATCTTACACGATTTAGATGAATTAGATGCTTCAATAATGATGATGAAACGTGCTATTGGACAAACCAAACCGGGAGAGTTTTCAGATAAAATCTTTGGCTTGGATAATCGACGGTTTACCGCCCAACAAAAACGGAATAATCTTGATATTTGATTAATAAAAAAGAGGTTCACTTCGATACGAAGTGAACCTCTTTTTTATTTAATTTATTTCTTTTTGCTTGATGAAGTTGTGAGGTAGTCAGATAAGACGTTTTGAAGATCTTTATCTTGAATTTGAACATTACCCTTCTTCAAGACTTTTGATACAACTGATTTAACAGTAGCACTGTCTTGGAGCTTGCTTTGAACAATTTGGTCCTTCAATTCACTTTCGTGATCTTTGTATGAACCCTTCTTAGGGTGGTTAACCATTTGGATTACTTGGTAACCGTATTGAGTCTTAACAGGTGTCTTAGTGTATTCACCGTTGTTCAACTTGAAAGCAGCTTTCTTGAAGTTAGAATCAAGTGAAGTATTAGTGTTATCAAAGGCAGCAATTCGACCACCCTTGTTCTTAGTAGCAGAATCTGTTGAGTACTTCTTAGCTAAGCTAGAGAAGCTCTTACCATCTTTAAGTTCACTAATAACTTTTTCAGCAGTAGATTTCTTAGCGACCAAAATTTGGTTAACTGTAACCTTTGGTTGGTAAGACTTAAATTGCTTTTGTAGTTGAGCATCAGTAATCTTGATGTTATCCTTAACGGCTGCTTGAAGAAGAAGGTTAGAACGAATATCATCTTTAAGACCTGAAGCAGTCATACCATTTTGTCGTAAGACTTCATTGAATGATGAACCGTATTGTTTCTTATACTTGTTAAAGTCACTGTTTACTTCAGAGTCCTTAACTTTGTCACCATATTGCTTTTGCAATACTTTGTTCAAAATCATTTGTTGAAGCACTTGTTTACCACTTGAAGTACCTTTCAAGCTACTGTAATAAGCACTTTCGGTAATCTTTCCACCATTAGTTGTGGCAACTGATTTACTACCACAAGCGACAAGAGTAAAACTAAGTAATACTCCGGCTAAAGCGATTAGCCATTTTTTCATATACAAACACATCCATTTCTACAGATTTTTGCGTTTAAAAGCAAACGTTCTTAAAAATGATAACATACAAACGCCAATATGCACTAGTGATGCTCAAACTTAAACAAATATTCAAAAACATTAAATGAACCTTAAAAGTTATGATTAATTCAAATCGTTCAGATTGTCAGAATGTTTTTGAATTTCTTCAAGGCGTGGTTCAATTTGAAACATTGCTTCATCAATGTTTCGTTGTAAGTCATTCATTACGTTGTTAATAATTGCTGATTTCTCAGTGAAATTATTAAGTGAATCTTTGAAATTGTCGACCGCCGTCTTAAAATTCGCCACATCGGTCTTTTTTTGTGTGAATTTTTCTTTGGCATTTACAATAAATTCTTGAGGGGTTTCTTCCCGGGAATATAAGTAGATTCCAGCTAAGAGGGCAGAACCGCCAACTACTTTAAGCCATGTCTTCATATTAATTGCCCAATTCCTTAATAATTGAATTTTGGATAGTTTCTAGTTGTTCGGGAGCGTATTTATTAGAATTATCCTTAAATGTCATACTAAAATCATCATGATCTGTATAGCGGGGAATTAAATGGAAATGTGAATGGAACACTGATTGATAAGCAATTTGGCCATTATTATTAACAATGTTCATTCCTTGAATCTCAGGATTCGAGGCCTTAATAGCTCGCGCAATCTTAGGGATTCTTGAAAAAACTTCACCTGCCAATTCAGGATCATATTCAAAGATGTTCGGCACATGTTTCTTAGGGATGACTAGTGTATGGCCTGGTGTCCCTTGGGAAATGTCTAAGAATGCTTTGACAACATCATCTTCATAGATAGTATAACTAGGAATTTCGCCAGCAACAATTTTGCAAAAAATACAATCTTTCATTGTGAATAACCTTCTTTCTAAAGCATTATACTCTGATTATAACATTGCTTAGTCCTAAGACTAATTCAAAGTTTTGTGACCTATGTTATAATCGTCGATGTAAATTTATACGATTGGAAGTGGCGTGTTGGCTTTAAAAATCAATAAGTTAGTTGGTGGCTATTCTTCGGTCCCCGTATTAAAAGATATTACCTTCGACATCAAGGATGGTGAGCTTGTTGGGCTTATTGGGCTTAATGGTGCCGGAAAATCAACGACAATTAATCATATTATTGGATTGTTAACACCGTTTTCTGGTTCAATTGAAATCAATGGTACAACAATTAATGAAGATCTAAAAAAATATAAAGAACAAATTGCATATATTCCTGAATCCCCGATTGTTTATAAAGAACTTACGTTAAAAGAACATATTGAAATGACTATCATGGCCTATGGCTTAAACAAAGATGAGGCCTGGAACCGAGCACATGAGCTATTAAGGACATTTAGATTAGATAATAAACTTGATTGGTTCCCAGACAATTTTTCGAAAGGAATGCGTCAAAAAGTGATGATTGTTTGCGCGTTCATGACCAATGCCAAACTATTTATTATTGATGAACCATTCTTGGGCCTAGATCCACTTGCGGTTAGTGATTTATTAAAATTAATTACAGAACGGAAGCGAGAAGGCGCTAGCATCTTAATGTCTACTCATGTGCTAGATACCGCAGAGAAGTATTGTGACCGGTTTGTTTTGGTGCACGAAGGACAAGTTAGAACAGAAGGCACCCTTGATGAATTGAAACATGAATTTCCAGAGGCGGGAGATTCATTGAATGATATTTACCTAACACTAGCAAAACAGCAGGGTGAGCGGGATGAATAGTTTATTCCGAACCAGATTATCAACCCACTTAACAGAAATGCTGAAGTACCTGCGTCTCGTTTTTAATGATTATTTCGTCCTTGCATTAATGTTTATGGTCGGTGGTTTGGGTTATTACTATTCAGGTATTTTAAATGACCTTCGTCAAGGAACTTGGTGGGCGCCGTTATTAATGATAATCGTGTTCACGGCCAGTTTACAATTAGGTCGGTTGGCGACGTTGATTGAAGACCCAGACTATGTCTTTTGGTTACCTAAAGAAGCTGAAATGTATCGCTATTTCAGAGCGGGCTTTAGATATAGTTTGATAATTGCGATTGTGGTGCAGGTGATAGCTTGGTTTATCAGTATTCCGTTCATGGATCGGACAATACATGTGCAAGCCGGATTTTTGTTGGCTACTTTGATTTTGCTCAAAATCACATGGTTGTTAAGTGACTTTATCCGTAAGTTTAAAGTAACCAGTGTTTTGGGCAATCGAATGGCACTTAGGTTAGGATTGCCATTAATCGCATTATTAGTAAGCTTTTATACTAATGCAATATTTGGGACGGTAATTAGTGCGATATGTCTGCTTGGATTGGCATGGTATTCTCGAAAATTAGCTCGCAATGTTGCCGTTAATTGGCAAACCACGATTGCCGATGAAAATAGTCGAATGCATACAATTTATTCATTCTTTAATTTATTTACAGATGTTAAGTCGATGAACGGTTCAGTCAAACGACGTCGTTACCTTGACTGGTTAGTAAATCGAATTCAGTTGAAATCAGAAAATACTTACTTGTACCTGTATGCACATGGTATTATTAGAGATACGGAAATGAGTGGCCTGTTTGTTAGGTTAACGGTAATTGGTTTGGCACTATTGTTATTTGTCAGTGGCACGTGGTTACCAGTTATCTTAGCGGTATTATTTATCTATTTGATTGGCTTTCAGCTAGTCCCATTTTATTATCACTTTGATAACAATGCTTTTGTTCACATCTATCCAATTGATCAAAAGAATCAATTGCGTAGTTTTCAAATTGTAATTAGGAATATGTTAGTCGTTACGGCCGGATTATTTGTAATTGCAGTGGCAGTTGCCAATTTTAATAATTGGCTTACAATTATATCAGTGATTATTGCTGAGGTAGTTGAGTTGGTTGGGTTTATTTATTGGTATGTTCCAAGTAGACTAAGACGAGCTGCTACAAAACGTTAATTAAAAAGCTGAGGTGAATTAACCCCAGCTTTAGTTATGTATAAAAAGAAAGTAGGCCATAAAAATGAGAGTAAGAAAAAAGCCCTGGGCAGCATCTTATATCCAGGAGCATCAAGAATATATTGTATTAGAGCCAAAAAATTATCTGGGGAAGTGGCAATCTCGTTTTGCTCAAGAGCAGCCATTACATGTAGAAATTGGAACCGGAAAAGGCCAATTTATTATTGAAATGGCTAGACAGCATCCAGAAGTTAATTTTATTGGAATTGAACTTCAAGAATCGGTAATTGCAACTGCATTAAGAACATTTCTTGAAAAACCAACGCCTAACCTTCAATTTGTTTTGACTGATGGTGGGGATGTTGATGAATTTTTCAATCAACACGAAATTGAAAAAATTTACCTTAATTTTTCAGATCCATGGCCAAAATCAAGACATGCTAAGCGACGACTAACTTCTCCTGGATTCCTTAAAAGTTATCAAGCGGTTCTGCAAGAAGACGGATCCATTGAATTTAAGACAGATAACCGGGGACTATTTGAATATTCATTAATTAGTTTTAATAATTATGGAATGAACTATGAGTACGTTAGTTTAGACCTTCATAATTCACCAGAAGCAATAACGAACGTTGAAACTGAATATGAACAAAAATTTAGCCCTAAAGGACCAATTTATAAATTAGTTGCCAAGTTTAGTTCAAAGTAACTTGGTGACTGGTAATTACGCCAGATTTGTCAGCATAGTATTCGTGAATTAAAACGTTGGCGGCAGCATCTTTATAATCTAAACCAAAGTGAAATACTTGGTTACCGTCATTATCATTTTGTTCAAACCAGCTACCCAAAAATGTTAATCCAGAGTCGTCAATCGTCGGTTTAACTTTATTGATTAAGCGGTGCTTGAGTGACCGCATTAGTGCATGTTTTTTTTTGGTATCACTTAGTTTTTTAGCGACAAAAAAATGCCATAGAAATGGTAGTAAGTGATAAACTATATAGAAGAGATTTAGCTTGCATAGTATTTCCTCCGGTAATTAACATTTTTAATTATTGGTTATATTATATAGCAAGCTTGCTCTTTGTAAATCAACTGATACAATCAGTGGAAAGAAAAGGGATTTCAAATGGAAGTACTTGAAAAAACAAATTACGCGAACATGATCGATCAGATTAAGGATGGTAAGTATATGCTATTCTTCACTGCTGACTGGTGCCCAGATTGCCGTTTTATTAAGCCAGCTATGCCAGAAATTGAAGCGGAATTTTCCGAGTACAAATTTCTAACAGTTGATCGTGATGAAAACATTGATTTAGCTGCAGAAATGGGAATCATGGGAATCCCAAGCTTCGTTGCATTTTCAAATGGTGACGAAATCGGCCGGTACAATAATGGTGACCGGAAGACCAAAAAGAAGTCGAAGATTTCATTAACTCACTTAATTAATTAAATTGATGTATGGAAAGGTTTTTTAAATGTTAATTGCAAGTTATAATCCAAAGGGAACAGGCGATACATTAATCGTTATTTTACGCCCAGATACTAAAGAGCAAAATCAACAGGTTAACAATGGTATTGCGCGAATCTCAGACGCTAACACCAATGAAACATTAGGATACAACTTTTTTAATGCTAGTGAAATTCTTGATGATTTAACAGGCGTTAACGGGCAAATGCCACTAACGGCCAATGATGTTGATAAATTGAATTCAGTATTGTCTGATGCTGGCTTTGATGGTGATATTGAATTTGATCCAGAACCAAAATTCGTTATTGGTTACGTTAAAGCAATCGCAGATCATCCTGATTCTGATCATTTAAAAGTAACAACTACTGTAGTTGATGGTGGTAAAGAACTTCAAATCGTTAGTGGTTCACCAAATATTACAGATAATATTAAAGTAGTTGTGGCTAAGGTTGGTGCAATGATGCCTGATGGATTAATAATTTGGCCAGGTAAGCTTCGCGGTGTTGAAAGTGATGGGATGATTGTTTCCGGCCGTGAATTACGCTTAGCTAATGCTCCACAGAAAAAAGGAGCATTGATTTTACCAGATGATTTTGGCGAAGTTGGAGACACCTTCGATTTTGCAAAAGGTCAACATATTTTTGATTAAAAAGAAAAAACGCAGGGGATTGCAATGAATCATTATGATGGCCCTGCTTTTTTTCGCAGAAAACGCGGAAAACGGCAGGAAAATAAAGAAAAACTAAATACCGAAGCCAGTGAACGCCAATCTGAAGCCAGCGATTTGCATCGTCAGCCTGCTGCTAAGACACCGACTTCAAATAAACCTCAGCGTCGGCAACGGACATTGGATTCTGTTCGTTCGTTTTATGATTTGCCAAGTGAAAAATTGCGCGAAAATCAGCTGTGAAGGGTCAAGTTGCCGTTCCGGAAACTAGGCGGCGAGGACTGTATGATTTATTTAAGCGAGAATTATCAGTTGACTCTGACCAATTAATTTTGTTTAGTAACGATAATTCAGGATATGATTTTGATCTAGATAGACGCGATGATATGGTAAATGTCGCGACGGATCTAACCATTAATAAATCAGTTGATGGTGAATCAGGTACAGTCACATCACCAATGCCAAGTAACCAATGGCTTGATGGGACTCAGACTGAAGAAAATTCAGATGAGCATGAATCATCACTAATTGATAATGATCAAAAATCATTAATGAATCTTGATAATAGGGACGCTGCTGATCAGACAACTAATGAAATGGATTCATTTTTATCTAGTAAGGCCGATATGGAACAGCAAGCGGATAACGTTGACGATGTTGAACCAGAGGCAATTGTTTATGAAAAAAATCCAGATAGTGATGAAGCTATTTCAGACAATAGTGAAGATGAATCAAGCGATGACGACTCAAGTCATCAGATTACTAAACCGATGAAAAAGGTTAAGGTCCGTAAGGGGCTTAGTAAGTCATTCAAATCAATGCTTAATCGCAAGAGTGGTGGTTCTAGTGAAGCTAATTATCACTCGGTTGAGCGACCATCTCAGACTGGTCAAGATTTAGCTACTAATTCTTTTGCTGATGGTTTATCGTCAGAAGCTGATTTTAAGCAGGCAGATGACCAGCGGATAGCTTCTAAGGATATGGGTGATAAACAAGCTATGGCCGTTAGTGACCATTGGCGGCCTTCAATTACGTTATTGGATAAGGAACAAACTAATAATACGCAGTTGAATGATTCATTTGTAACTGATCAAATTACAAAATTGAATCAAACATTATCAGCATTTAAAGTCAATGCTGAGGTAGTTAACTATACTGTGGGTCCAACAATTACTCAGTTTGAAATCAAATTAGCTTTGGGAGTTAAGGTCAGTCGGATAACCAACTTGTCTGATGATCTTAAATTAGCATTAGCCGCTAAAGATATTCGAATTGAAGCTCCCATTCCTGGTAAATCAACTGTTGGAATTGAAGTTCCTAATCCGCATTCTCGGCCAGTCAATCTAGCTGAAATTATTGATTCGCCAGAGTTTATTAATGAACCAGCCTCTTTGGTTGCAGCCATTGGTGAAGATATTTCGGGGACTCCAGTAGTCGGAGACATTGCTAAAATGCCCCATGCTTTAATTGCTGGAGCAACAGGTTCTGGTAAAAGTGTCTTTATTAACGGGTTACTAACTTCGTTGATGTATAAAGCCAGTCCAGCTGATTTAAAGTTGTTGTTAATCGATCCAAAGGCGGTTGAATTATCAATGTATAGTGGAATTCCACATCTACTAGCGCCGGTTATTTCTGATCCGCAGACTGCAACTCAGGCATTGAAGTGGGTCACTAAGGAAATGGATGAACGTTATGAGAAGTTAGCAGCTGCTTCGGTTCAAAATATTAAGCAATTTAATCAAAAGGTTGCGGATTCTGGTGAATATGGATTAAAAATGCCATATATCTTAATCGTGATTGATGAATTAGCTGATTTGATGATGGTTTCTTCTCAAGATACTGAAATGTATATTGCTAGAATTACGCAAAAGGCTCGAGCAGCTGGAATCCACTTGATTGTTGCTACGCAGCGACCAAGTGTAGACGTAGTAACCGGAACCATCAAAAATAATATTCCCACGAGAATTGCGTTTGCAGTATCAAGTCAAATTGATTCTCGAACAATTTTGGACACTTCCGGGGCTGAAAAGCTACTTGGTAAAGGTGACATGCTATACTTGCAAAGCGGCTCATCAAAACCTGCCAGATTACAAGGGGCGTTCGTTAAGAATGATGAGATCCATCGGGTGATTGATTATGTTAGACAAACTGGATCACCTCAATATCAATTTTCACCGGAACAACTAAAAAAATCATATGAGGAAGCAGAACAAAGCGATCCGATTATGGGCGACGTACTAAATTATATTGCGGAAGAAGACTCAATTTCTACTTCAAAGCTTCAACGAGTCTTTTCAATCGGGTATAATAGAGCTGCGACGATTATTGATGATTTAGAAGATCAGCATTATATTTCAGAGCAGCATGGTTCTAAACCAAGAGAAATCTACTATCGTAAGAATAGTGAGCAGGAATAAAAAATAACTTTAGTTAGGAAGAGAGATATGGATTCAGATACAACTTATCATTTTGTAGGAATTAAGGGAACAGGGATGAGTGCCATGGCACTGATCTTGCATGATCGTGGCATGAAGGTCCAAGGTTCAGACATTGAACAATATACATTTACACAACGGGGATTAGAAAAGGTGGGCATCAAAGTAATGCCCTTTGACCCGGAAAATATTCACGAAGGCTTAACAATCATTGCTGGTAACTCATTTAACGATGATCATCCAGAAATTAAAAAGGCGCGCGATATGGGCTTAACTGTATATCGCTACCATGACTTCTTAGGCAAAATGATTGAAGGTAAGACTAGTATTGGTGTTGCCGGTGCTCACGGTAAGACTAGTACTACTGGCTTGTTAGCCCACGTATTGTCAGGAATTTCACCTACTGATTACCTAATTGGTGATGGTTCAGGTAAAGGGGTTCCCGATGCTCGGTTCTTCGTATATGAGGCGGACGAATATCGCCGCCATTTCTTAGCTACATATCCTGACTACGCAATCATGACTAACATTGATTTTGATCATCCAGATTATTATGAAAGTATTGATGATGTGGTTGATGCTTTTACGTCATTTGCTAGTCACGTCAAAAAAGGCATCTTTGCATGGGGCGATGATGAGAATTTACGTCAGCTTAAAGCGGATGTTCCTGTTTATTACTATGGTCTAAAAGACACTGATGATTTCCAAGCGGTTGACGTTAAGCGAACTACTAGTGGTTCAACGTTTACGGTAATGTATCATGGTGAATCATTGGGTGAATTTGAAGTGCCATTGTATGGTGAACATAACGTATTGAACTCACTTGCAGTGATTGCAGTATCATACTTTGAAAAGTTGATCTTGATGAAATTCGGCGAGAACTCCTTAGTTTCTCAGGAGTTAAGCGCCGTTTCTCAGAAAGAAAAGTTGCTGATATGACAATCATTGATGACTATGCCCACCATCCATCAGAAATCAAAGCAACGCTAGATGCTGCTCGTCAGGAGTACCCTAGTAAGGAAATTATTGTAGTATTCCAACCACATACATTTAGTCGAACTATTGCTTTAATGGATGATTTTGCTAAAAGTTTGAACTTAGCCGACAAAGTATATCTAACTGATATTTACAGTTCACCACGTGAGAAGTCGGGAAATGTTTCTTCTCAAGACCTTGGTGCTAAAATTACTAAAGGTGGCGAAATCCTAAAAGTCGAAAACATGTCACCATTGCTTGATTATGATAATGAC
Source organism: Lentilactobacillus kosonis (assembly GCF_003864335.1). Taxonomy (GTDB): domain Bacteria; phylum Bacillota; class Bacilli; order Lactobacillales; family Lactobacillaceae; genus Lentilactobacillus; species Lentilactobacillus kosonis. The sequence goes on from NZ_BEXA01000002.1 coordinate 206,053, forward strand.
GTTGTGATTTTTATGGGTGCCGGAGATATTCAAAAATACGAACAAGCTTATGAAGAATTGCTTAGTCACTTAAGTAAAAAAGTTAATTAATTAATTTTCCATTATGAAGACCATTGATTGAGTATAATTCCTTGATTAATGGTTTTTGTTTGCTAGAATTACTTAAAACAATAAAAAGGGAGCGATTTAATTGGATAACTTTTCAAACCAAAATGCCCGGCGAGTAGTTAACGCCGATGCAGGGTTGAATAAATTCTTAACCAAGATGTATGGCTGGATGTCATTAGCTGTTCTTGTTTCAGCGATTACGGCTTATTTAGTTGTTGAAGCCGGTAACGGAACTGTAGCGATGGCAATGGCTGCAAACCCATTAATCAGATGGGGTTCATTAATTGCTTGGATTATTATTCCGATGGTCATTTCGGTTCAATCAATGAAGCGACCCACAGCTAGTTTCGTGATGTTAATGGTTTATGCAGTATTGACGGGGCTAGTGTTCTCGTCACTGCTACTGGTTTACACAGGTGCCTCAGTATTTTCAGCCTTCCTAAGCGCTGCTGCCATCTTCGTTACAATGGCGATTATGGGTGTTGTTACTAAACGTAATTTAAATAAGCTTGGGACTCAAGTGACTGGAGCATTAATTGCGTTGATGGTTGCTATGGTAATCAACATTTTCTTACGAAGTTCAGCGATTGGATTCTTTTTGTCACTTGCTGCAGTTGTTATTTTCTCAATTTTAACAATGTATGATTCTAACCGACTCACCAAGATGTACATGCAATATGGTAGTACTGGCCAGGTTTCAGTTAATGGAATTGCGGTATTCGGCGCATTACAACTATACTTAGATTTTGTTAACTTATTCATTCAATTATTAAATATTATTGGGGTAACTGATAGTAAATAATTTAAGTTTGGTCAAGTTAAACAAGGTATATGAGGAATTTATCTTAAAATTCTTCGTATACCTTGTTTTTATATTAAAAGGGTTGATTTAAATTAGATTAATTAGAATTATTCTTAGGTAACCCAGGTAATAACTGCCGCCTTCGTGGTAAAATTATGTAAGAAGAATTACGCACAATACAAATTGTTAGGAGATTCTAATGCCAAGAAAATTATTATTAATTGATGGAAATAGTGTCGCATTCAAAGCTTTCTATGCGCTTTATACTTCGATGGAAAGATTTGTTAACTCCGAGGGATTGCATACCAGTGCGATGTACGGTTTTAACTTAATGTTGAATAAGGTATTAGAAGATGAACAACCAACGGATGTGTTGGTTGCTTTTGACGCTGGCAAGACAACTTTTAGAACCAAAATGTTCGATGATTATAAGGGAGGCAGAAGTAAGACTCCCAGTGAATTATCAGAACAATTTCCATATTTACGAGAAATGCTTGCTGCTCGTGGAATTAAAACGTATGAATTAGCGGATTACGAGGCTGATGACATTATTGGAACTTTATCAAAACAGGCTGATGAGTCTGGCGATTATCAGACAGTAATTGTGACGGGGGATCGTGACTTAACCCAATTAACTTCAGCTACCACGACAGTTCAGGTGTCTAAAAAAGGAGTTACGGATTTAGAGTCGTACACTCCGGACTATGTTAAAGAAAAATTAGGGGTTAAAACCAGACCAAATTATTGAAATTAAGGGTCTCCGAGGGGATACATCAGATAACTATCCTGGAGTTGAAAAAGTCGGTGAAAAACGGCCGTTAAGTTGATCCAACAATTTGGAACGATTGACAATATTTATGCGAATATTGATGAAGTATCAGGTAAAAAGCTTAAAGAACATTTAATCAACGATCAAGATAAAGCGTTAATGGCAAGAACGCTAGCAACTATTAATCGTGATGCACCGCTCATGATTGGTTTGGATGACTTGGTTTATCAAGGCGATAATACGGAAGCTTTAACTGCCTTTTATGAAAAAATGAGTTTTAAATCATTTTTGGATAAATTGGCACCAAGTACTGAAGAAAATCAAAGTACAGAAATCAACTACGTTGTGTTAACCAAGGATAACGTTGCCGATGTTAGTGCTGCAATTGATAAAGAATTCTCACTTCAAATTGAACTAAGTGATGAAAATTATCATTTGGCCGATATCATTGGTTTCGCGATCGGTAGTGGTGACAAGTGGTTTGCAACGAACGAGGTTGAATTACTAACTAGCCAACCAATTAAGCGATTAATTGAATCACAGACGGTTAAAGTTAATGTTTTGATGCTAAACGGACCTACGTTGCTTTAAATCGACTAGATATTAGGTTATCGGCCGTTGATTTTGATATGTTGTTAGTTTCTTATCTATTGGATACTAGCAATAATAGTAACGATGTAGCCACGATTGCTAGAAGTCAAGGCTATCGGAATATTCAGACTGATGAAGATGTTTATGGCAAAGGCGCAAAACGCTCCATTCCAATTGATCAACCAGAGTTTTTAGCTCATTTGATTCATAAAGTTTGTGCGATTGATCAGCTACACGAAAAAATGTTTGCTGAGCTAGAGGAACATGACCAGACTAATTTATACCGGGATATGGAAATTAAAATTGCTTTTGTGCTATCACGGATGGAAATTGCGGGAATCAAAGTGTTACCTCAAACCCTCGAAGAAATGGGTAGTAAATTCAAGGAACGTCAAAGTGAGATTGAACAACAAATCTTTAATCAAGCAGGTGAGGAGTTCAACATTGGATCGCCTAAACAGTTAGGCAAAATTCTTTTTGAAAAGCTTCAATTACCAGTTATTAAAAAGACTAAGACTGGTTATTCAACTGCTGTCGATGTTCTTGAAAAGCTAGCTCCGGATGCGCCAATTGTTCAAAATGTGCTAGATTATCGTCAAATCAGTAAGCTATTATCGACATACATTGAAGGATTACTAAAAGTAATTCACCCAGAAGACTCAAAAGTTCATACGCGATACCTACAAACATTGACGGCCACCGGACGTTTATCATCGGTTGATCCTAATTTACAAAATATTCCCATCAGAACCGAAGAAGGTAAACGAATTCGCGAGGCTTTGTGCCTAGCCATGAAGGATGGCAAATCTTTTCATCTGACTACTCCCAAATTGAATTACGAGTATTAGCATCTTTATCTGGTGATGAGAATATGCAAGCAGCCTTTAAGTCTGGCGAGGACATTCATGCTGAAACAGCCCGGCGAATTTTCGGCCTCGCATCTAATGATGATGTTACTTCTAATCTTCGGCGCCAAGCCAAAGCAGTTAACTTTGGAATTGTGTACGGAATTTCTGATTATGGGTTAGCCAATAATACAGGAATTACTAGAAAACAAGCCCATGAATTTATTGATCGGTACTTTGAAGAATATCCTGGGGTTAAGAAATATACTGAAGATGTGGTAAAATTTGCTCGTGAACATGGATATGTTGAAACTATTGCACATCGTCGCCGATATTTACCAGACATCAATTCTAAGAGCTTTAATTTGCGTTCATTCGCAGAAAGAACGGCGATGAACACCCCAATTCAAGGGAGTGCTGCAGATATTATTAAAATCGCAATGATTAAAATGGATGAAGCATTAAAGAATATGGATACCCGGATGTTATTACAGGTCCACGATGAATTGATTTTTGAAGTTCCTGAAGAAGAATTAGCTGAAATTAAAACTTTAATTCCTAAGGTGATGGATGAAGCAATTGATTTAGCGGTACCCTTAAAGGTTGAAAGTCATTATGGTCAAACATGGTATGAAGCAAAATAATTAATTATGTTAGTGAGGGTTTTTAGATGCCAGAATTACCTGAAGTAGAAACTGTTCGTAGAGGACTAAATGAATTAGTTGCGGGAAGTAAAATTAAGGATATTGAAGTGTTGTATCCGAAGATGATCAGTAACGTTACTGGTGACCAATTTATCGCTACCCTTAAAGGTCGTGAGCTAGAAAAAGTTGATCGCCGAGGAAAATATTTGCTGATTCGGTTGTCGGGCGGACTAACAATCGTTTCTCATCTAAGAATGGAAGGTAATTACGATGTTGTTCCCGAGGGTGAGAAACCACATAAACATACTCATATTATTTTTCATTTAGACGATGGCCGAGAACTAAGGTATAATGACACCCGTAAATTTGGTCGCATGTCAGTAGTAAATACTGGCGATGAATATGATGTTGCTGGCTTAAGAACGATTGGCCCAGAACCAACTGAAGAAACTTTAACTCTAGAATATATGATTAAAATTTTTGGTAAGAGTAGAAAAGTAGTTAAACCATTCTTGCTCGATCAAAGCAATATTGCTGGTCTAGGTAATATCTATGCTGATGAAGTTCTTTGGATGAGTAAAATCCATCCAGAACGACAGGCCAATTCATTGACTAAGGCTGAATTGGCTGAGTTAAGAAAAAACATTATTTTAGAACTTCAAAAAGCCATTGCGGGGCATGGAACTACGGTTCACTCCTACTCTAATGCATACGGCGAGGCTGGTAGTTTTCAAAACCAATTAAATGTATATGGCCGACAAGGAGAACCTTGTTTACGTTGTGGTACGCCCATAGTTAAGATTAAACTAGCTCAAAGGGGTACTCACTTCTGTCCTCATTGTCAGGTATTGCCTGAGGAGGAATAAAGTGACTAAGATTATTGGGTTGACCGGTGGGATTGCCACCGGCAAGACGCAAGTTTCCAATTACCTTAAATCGTTGAAAATTCCCATTATTGACGCAGATTTAGTGGCCCGAGATGTTGAGTCTAAAGATCAAGCTGGATTGGCGGCAATTATCGATAATTTCGGAAGCGACTTTTTAGATGCAAATGGTGAATTAAATCGGCGTAAGTTAGGTAATCTAGTATTTAGTTCAAAGATTGAACTGTCTAAATTGATTCGGGTAATTAATCCCTTTATTGAAGCGGAAATTTATCGTCAAATTGATTATTACTCAGCTAAAGAATTAGTTGTAATCGATGCGCCAACGTTGTTTGAAAATGGTTACAATAGTATAGTTGATGAAATAGTGGTGGTGTATGCTGATCCCACTACGCAACTTGCAAGATTAATGAAGCGAAATCAACTTTCGATTGCTGATGCTACCAAGAGAATTGCTAGTCAGTGGCCAATGACAATTAAGCAAGAACTTGCCGATATCGTATTTTATAATTCAGGTAAGTTTGAATTAACAAAACAACAAATAAATGATTGGTTAAAAAAAGAAAAATTTAAGGAGTGATAGTTCATGCAGTGTCCTCATTGTGGTCACAATAGTTCCAAAGTTATTGATAGTCGACCAACCGATGACGGCAGAGTTATTCGGCGACGACGCGAATGTGAAAATTGTGGCTTCAGATTCACAACTTTTGAACGAGTTGAAGTTACCCCATTGCTGGTGATTAAGAAGAATGGGAATCGCGAAGAATTTAATCGAGAAAAGTTGATGAAAGGTATTGTTCGCTCGGCTGAAAAACGTCCGGTATCAATGAATGCAATTACAGATCTTGTTGACCGGGTCGAAAATCGATTACGATCAAGTGGCGAGAGCGAAGTTACTAGTAATGAAATTGGCGAATATGTCATGGAGGATCTTGCTTCTTTAGATCAAATTGCGTACATTAGGTTCGCCTCGGTATATCGTCAATTCAAAGATATGTCGGTGTTTTATAAAGAATTAAAAGAAATGATGGAAAAAAGTGGGAGTAATCCGACAGACAATAGTGGTGATAAGTAAATGATAGATGAGGAAAGGCTGTCTCCTGACAGCCGATTCGCTGTCTCAAGTCGAAATGGAAACCAAGAACCAAATCTTAGCGTTTTAACCAATCTTTATTTACCGTTGATTGGAACGAACGCTTTTTCGTTATATATGCTGTTATTTAGCATTGCTCGTGAGGATAAGCATCAATTTAAAGCCCATTCCTTTTATGAACTTCAGTCAACGTTAAGCTTATCGCTGTCTGATATTGGAACTGCACAAAGAAAATTGGAGGGCGTTGACTTATTAGCAACATTTAAAAATAATGATGGCGCATATCGTTTTGCAATCCAGTTGCCATTATCATCGGCTGAATTTTTGCAAACTGATTTACTAACCACACTGTTGTTAGGGCGAGTTGGTGACGCCACCTTTAATCAATTAATTAGTCGGATTGATCAACCTCGAAATGATTTTGAACAAATGGATAATATTTCAGCTTCCTTGTTGGATGTGTTCACAGTGACTAAGGCAGCTATTCAAAATCCTCCAGAAAAAAGTGATTAAATTAAAACAACGAAAGGCTGATCATCAAAAATTATCAGCTAATCAGGCAGCTTTGACTCAGAATCCCTTCGATTTTGAGCTGTTGGTGGAAATTTTGCAGAATTCGTTTGTTGATATAAGTAGTGTTAAGTCAGCATATGAAGCAATTATTGCTGAACATTTACTGTATAGTATTGACGAAGTAACCATGGGCAAACTAATTTTAAAGGCGGTTGATTTAAAGACTAACCAACTTGATACTAACCGGTTAAGTCAGGTGATTGCTAATAGTTATCAGAATAATAAACCTGTGAAATCAAATGTTCAGTCGGCTTCTGTACCTGTCAAGGTCGAGACTACCCAATCGTCATTTGATCAACAAACTAAGCAAATTATTTCAATTGCTGAGAAGACGGCGCCAGTTGCATTTCTAAGCCAATTAAAAAAGCAAAAGGGCGGTTTTGTTTCTAGCAATGAACAGCGGGCAATCAGAGATTTAGTGGCTAGAGACATATTACCAGTGCAAGTGATCAATATTATGACGTACTATGTGTTAGTGAGTTTAGGCAATGCAACTATTAATAAAGGATTACTTGAAGCAATCGCTAATGATTGGGCTCAAAAGAAAGTTGCTACGGCAGCAGATGCAATTGTGGCAATTAAGCGACGAGAAGAAAAGCAATCGCAGCCTGCTAAGTCAAATCGCCGGACTAACGGCCGGCATACGGTTAAAGAGACTTTGCCAGACTGGGCTAAACGTAAGAATAAATCAGCAGCAGCTAAACCTAAAAGTTCCTTAACACCGGAGCAAGAAAAAGCTTTGAATGATAAACTGAAAAATTTAAAAAAAGAAGAAGTAGGTGAACTAGGTGGAAAATGTATCTGAGTCGATGAAAAAAATTTTGACCAGTAAGCATCTTAACGAAAACTTTGATGCACTAGTTACAACCGTCAAGCAGGATCCTGAAATCACTAATTTTGTGAAGGAACATCAAGCAGATCTGGCTGATGATGCAGTTGAACGTTCAATTGCCAAACTTTATGAATTTTATAATGTGAAGCAAAAGAATGCTCGCCAAGAGAAGACCTTTGCTCCGGGATACTTACCTCATTTGGTAGTAAATGATCGCTTAATTGATATCGCCTACAGTGCGTCACCAGAAGTTCAGGCGCGACAAAAAGAATTAGCACAAAAAAGATTGGTTACTAATATTTTGATGCCAAAGGATATTCAGAATGCTAGTTTCAGTGATTACTATCGTGATGGCAATAAGAGTAACGCTTTAGCTGCAGCAGTGGATTTCGTTTCAGGGATGGAAAATAATCCCAAGGGATTTCATCAAGGATTGTATGTTTATGGACCCTTTGGAGTCGGCAAAACTTATCTATTAGGAGCGATTGCCAAACAGTTGTCATTGTCTGGTATTCAGACTACACTAGTGCATTTTCCTAGTTTAGCGGTGGAAATGAAGTCCGCAATTTCTGACAACTCTGTTGCCGGTAAAATTGACTCCATTAAAAAGTCACCAGTTTTGATGATTGATGATATCGGTGCTGATTCGATGTCGAGTTGGGTGCGAGACGACATTTTAGGAGTAATTCTGGAGTATCGTATGCAGCAACAATTGCCAACGTTCTTCTCATCCAATTTTCAATGGAACAACTTGAGGATGAGCATTTACGAGTTACTCAACGTGGAGACGATGAGCCATTGAAAGCCAGTCGCTTGATGGAACGAATTAAATTTTTGTCTCGGCCGGTTGAAATGGATGGTCCCAATCGCAGATTACAGTAAAATTTAATTTGACATTAATTATTGGTAATCTTATACTTTAAACATTGATGAAAAGACATGATTGTTACGACTCATCCCAGGGAGGGTTTTCATATGCTGAAAGAAAACCTGTTAAGATTGTAACGATTACCACTTTTCAACTACGGATTGCGGATAATGCTATCCCGGTAGGTTACCGTTAGCAACCACTTGAGAGCTTTAATTAATAAAGTAATATGGGTGGAACCGCGCTAAATGCGTCCCTGGTGTATATTTGTGCACCAGGGACTTTTTTGTGGTTTCAATTCAATAAAAGAGGAGATAATAATATGGCAGATCTATCATTCGAATTTCCAGATGGCAGTATCAAAGAATTTGCTGATGCAGTTGTTGGTGAAGATATTGCAAAGTCAATTTCAATTAGTTTAGCTAAAAAAGCCGTTGCTGCAAAAGTTGATGGCAAATTACATTCAATTAACGAACCTTTACATAAGGGTGGCAAGTTAGAAATCGTCACTAAGGATAGTGTAGAAGGCCTAACAGTTCTTAGACAAACTGCTGCTCAAATTTTAAAGATGGCAATTGCTCAAGATTTTAAGAACATTCAATTTGGCGAAAGTGTTGCTGATGTTGATGGCTTCTATGTTGATACTGATAAACCTGATACTCAAATTACAGTTGATGAACTTGACGGTTTAGCAGATTCAATGAAAAAATCGTTTCAGATAACTTGGAAATCGATTCGTTAGAGTTATCAGTTGATGATGCTAAGAAATTAGCTGGCGATGACCAATATCAATTATCATTAATCGACAAGTTAGCAGTTGATGGTCAAGTGCTATATAACCAAATTGGCGATTTTAAGGGAATCTCAGAAGGTGCCGTATTACCAAAGACCGGCGCTGTTAAAATCTTCAAGTTGCTTTCAGTTGCCGGAGCATACTGGGAAGGTAAGTCATCAAACCCAATGCTACAAAGAATTTACGCAACCGCATTTAACAAACAAGCTGAACTTGACGAAGATTTGAAACAACGTCAAGAAGCTCGTGATCGTGATCACCGAGTAATCGGAAACCAACTTGACTTATTCTTTGTTGATCCCAAGGTTGGAGCCGGATTACCATACTGGATGCCAAACGGTGCCACTATCAGAAGAACCATTGAACGTTACATTATTGACCGCGAAGTTGCTAATGGTTACCAACATGTTTATACGCCAGTTCTTGCTAACCTTGACTTATACAAGCAATCAGGACATTGGGATCACTACCGTGAAGACATGTTCCCGCCGATGGACATGGGTGATGGCGAAATGCTTGAATTACGTCCAATGAACTGTCCTTCACATATTCAAGTTTACAAGCATCACATTCGCTCATACCGTGAATTACCACTTAGAATTGCTGAATTAGGTATGATGCATCGTTATGAAAAGTCTGGAGCCCTTTCTGGATTACAACGAGTTCGTGAAATGACACTTAATGATGGTCACACATTTGTAACCCTTGATCAAATTCAAGAAGAATTCCAAAAAATCCTTAAGTTAATGGTTTCTGTATATCATGACTTCGATATTAACGATTACACATTCCGTTTGAGTTATCGTGATCCAAAGAATACTGAAAAGTACTTTGATGATGATGAAATGTGGAACCGTGCGCAAGGTATGTTGAAGGGTGCCATGGATGAATTAGGCTTAGACTATGTTGAAGCTGAAGGCGAGGCTGCATTTTACGGCCCTAAGCTTGATGTTCAAACTAAGACGGCTTTGGGTAACGAAGAAACATTATCAACTATCCAATTAGACTTTATGTTGCCAGAAAGATTTGACCTTCATTACGTTGGTGAAGATGGTCAAGAACATCGTCCAGTTATGATTCACCGTGGTTTGGTTTCAACTATGGAACGATTCACTGCTTACTTAACTGAAATTTATAAGGGTGCCTTTCCAACTTGGTTAGCTCCTCATCAAGTTCGTGTTATTCCAGTTAGTGAAGAAAAACATGGGGCTTTTGCACAAGAAGTTAGCGAAAAATTAAGAGAGTTCAATATTCGTGCGGATGTTGATGATCGTCCAGAAAAGATGGGTTATTTAATTCGAGATGCTCAAACTCACAAGATTCCTTATACTTTGGTTGTTGGGGATGAAGAGGTCAATTCTGGAGCAGTTTCAGTTCGTAAGTATGGTGAGGATGATTCTAAATCCGAATCAGTCGATACATTCGTTGATGAAATCAGACATGATATCGATACTTACTCAAGAAACGAAGATTAAGGTTAAACCCTTGACACCTAATTTGATAGATGATATTCTATTAAAGTTGACAAGAAAGTAAAGCAGAAGCGACCCGCTTCTCGCCTAAGTAAAAATGTTTGCTGGGCACGATATCGAGTCAGGACTTATCACTATGTGATATAGTCTTGTAATTGAGCGGGCGCAAATATTGCGCCCGCTTTTTATTCTGCTTTTATCAATTTCGGAGGTGAAGTACCATAGCAAAAGATATGATGGTTAATGACGGAATTCGCGCTCGTGAGGTACGTCTGATTGGTGCAATGGCGATCAACTTGGTGTTAAGTCTAAAGAAGATGCTTTAAAGCTCGCTGAAGACGCAGAGTTAGATTTAGTTTTGGTTGCTCCTAAAGCAAAGCCGCCAGTAGCAAAGATTCTGGATTACGGGAAGTACCGCTTTGAACTTCAAAAGAAGGAACGAGAATCTCGTAAAAAGCAAAAAGTCATCAGTGTCAAAGAAGTTCGCTTGAGCCCTACAATTGATGTTAATGATTTCAACACTAAGTTAAAGAACGCTAAAAAGTTCTTAGCTAAGGGTGAAAAAGTTAGAGTGTCAATTAGATTTAAGGGACGAGCAATTACACATAAGGATATCGGTCGTGAAGTTCTTGATCGAATGGCAAAGGAAACTGCTGATGTTGCCAATGTCGAACAAAAGGCTAAGATGGATGGCCGAAGCATGTTCTTAGTGTTAACACCAAAAGATTCAGATAAAAATTAGTTAAAATTTTTGAGGAGGAAACATAATGCCTAAACAAAAAACAAACCGCGCTGCTGCTAAGCGTTTTAAAAAGACTGCTAACGGTGGTTTCAAGAGTGGAGCCGCTTATACTAGTCACCGTTTCCATGGTAAGACTAAGAAGCAACGTCGCCAACTTCGTGGCACTCACATGATGGACAGCACTAATGTGAAGACATACAAGAAGTTATTAGCACACTAATCAATTAAAAAATTAATCGCCAATAATTAGGAGGAATTCGATATGCCACGAGTAAAAGGTGGAACAGTCACACGCGCACGTCGTAAACGTGTTTTAAAATTAGCTAAGGGTTACCGTGGTGCTAAGCACCGTTTGTTCAAGACCGCTAAAGATCAAGTAATGAAGTCACAAACTTATGCATTCCGTGATCGTCGCGCTAACAAAGGTAATTTCCGTAAATTATGGATTGCCCGTATTAACGCTGCATCAAGAATCAATGGTTTGAGTTACAGCCAATTTATGCATGGTTTGAAACTTGCTAACATTGACATGAACAGAAAGATGCTTGCTGATCTTGCAGTTAACGATGCAGACGCATTCAAAGCACTTACAGATGAAGCCAAGAAGGCTCTCAAGTAATTTTTGACTTAAACAAGACTTTCACTGGTTAACGGTGAAAGTCTTTTTAAATAATTTAGTAAAAGGGAGTTTCCCAATGATTTCTAAGTTCAAACCAAGCTGGATGTTCCAGGATATTTACCACGTGTCCCCAGAATTTCTGGCGGGAAATCACATTAAGTATATTTTAACTGACCTTGATAACACCCTGATTCCATGGAACCAAAGTGATGGAAGCGCGAAGCTTGCAGATTGGTTACGGGAAATGAAAAAGTATGGTATCAAAGTAATCGTTGTCTCAAATAATAGTTATTCACGGATTAGTCAAGCACTTACTGATTATGATGTTGCATTTGTTTCTAGGGCTTTAAAACCACTAACATTTGGAATTAATCGAGCAATTAACCAATATTCACTTAGTCGTAAAGAAACTGTGATGATTGGTGATCAGTTGCTAACAGATGTTTTTTCCGCTAATAATAGTGGGGTTAATAGCATTCTAGTCAAGCCGTTAGTTAATAATGATGGTTGGACAACGTGGTTTAATAGATTTCTTGAACGATTTGTGTTTCAATTACTAAAGAAAAAATATTCTGATATTCATTGGCAATAGGAGGAAATATATGGCTGAAAGCGAAATTATAATTGATGGAGAAGTTGTTCACTGTATTGGTTGTGGAGCAGCAATTCAAACTGAGGATAAAACTAAACCAGGATATACCCCTGAATCAGCTTTAAACAAGGGATTGGAATCTGGCGAGGTATATTGTCAGCGATGCTTTAGATTACGGCACTATAATGAAATTGTTCCAGTTGGCCTAACTGATGATGACTTTTTGAAATTATTATCAAGTATTTCGGCTACTGATTCTTTAATTGTTTATGTCGTTGATATTTTTGATGTTAACGGTAGTTTGATTCCAGGGCTTCATCGATTAGTCGGTGATAATAAAGTACTTTTGGTTGGAAACAAAGTTGATATCTTACCAACTTCTTTCAAGCATAAGAAGGTTGCTGACTGGTTACGTCAACAAGCTAACGGAGCTGGTATTCGACCAATTGGGGTTCAATTAGTATCTGGAAAGACTAATGAAGATGTGGACAGTTTACTTGCAAGTATCGAAAAGTATCGAAATGGTAAAGATGTTTATGTTGTTGGGGTAACCAATGTTGGAAAATCAACTTTAATTAACCAAATTATTAGTCAGTCAACCGGAGTTAAGAATTTAATTACCACATCACGGTTCCCAGGGACTACATTGGACAAAATTGAGATTCCGTTGGCTGATGGTCAAACTCTGACCGATACCCCAGGGATTATTCAACCAGAACAGATGGCGCACTTGCTTTCTGGTGAGGAACTTAAATTAGTTACCCCACAAAAGACGATTAAGCCCAAAGTTTACCAATTAAATCCAGAACAAACACTGTTTTTAGGTGGCTTAGGCCGGTTTGACTACGTCTCTGGTGATAAGAAGCACGGCTTTACAGTCTATGCAGAGAACGGTCTTTACTTGCACCGTACTAAGTTAGCTAACGCTGACGAATTTTATGAAGGCCATGTTGGGGACTTACTAACTCCGCCCACAAGTGATAATGTAGAACAATTTGGCAAGTTAGTACCGCATGAATTTAAAACGACTGTCAAAAGTGATATTGTGATTGAGGGATTAGGTTGGATTACCGTTCCTGCCGGAATTGTTGTCCGTGGTTGGGCACCAAACAAGTGGCGGTCTTAATTAGACCAGCAATGATTTAAGGGGTAAATAATGGAATTAAAAGGAAAACAAAGAAGACTACTAAAGTCAAAAGCAAACAGAATGAAACCAATCTTTTCAGTTGGAAAGAATGGTTTGTCACCTGTTTGGCTAGAAGAAGTAAATACTGCAATTGAAAAACGTGAACTTATGAAGATTAACATTTTGCAAAATGCAGATGTTACGACTGAAGATGTTCGCAACTATATTCAAGAAAATTCTGACATCATGGTGATTCAAGTAATTGGCCGTAGTCTGTTACTATTTAAAGAAGCTGGCGATCCTGATAACCGTGATGTATCAGTCGAAGTTACATCGATCTAGGAGTGGTAAACCATGGCAAAGGTTGCTAGTACGGTTCAAACTTACGCAAAGACGCAATTAAATACTAATAACCAGCATAAAAAAATTGGCATATTGGGTGGGACATTTAATCCAATTCATAATGGTCATTTAATTATCGCGGAGCAGGTGATTGATCAACTAGGGTTAGATGAAATCAGGTTTATGCCTGATTTCACTCCACCTCACGTCGATCGAAAGCTTGCAATTGACGCCAAAGAACGGGTGTCGATGATTAGTGGTTCAATTAGAGACAATCCTCGTTTTGCAATTGAAATGGAAGAGATTGCTCGTGGTGGAACCAGTTATTCATATGATACGATGGTGGCTTTAAAACGTCGAAATCCTAATTATGAATACTATTTCATTATCGGTGGGGATATGGTTGAATACTTGCCGAAGTGGTATAAAATTGATGAGTTAGCCAAGTTAGTAACTTTTGTTGGTGTTAAACGATCAGGTTATAAGACAACTTCAAAGTATCCAATCATTTGGGTTGACGTACCATTCATTGATATATCATCAACATTAATCAGGGCTAAGGTTAGAGCTAATCATTCAATTAGATATCTTGTGCCAAGTTTTGTTGAAAAATATATTAAGGAGAATGGTTTATATGCAAACTAAAGAATTAACTTATCAGCATCATTACACGCCATTAACGCGATTGGAGTTAGTTGAGAAACTAAGATCCGCTTTGACAGATGAACGTTTTCAACATGTGTTGCGAGTTGAACAAACTGCTGTTGACCTAGCTGAACGTTATGGAGTTGATCCAGAAAGAGCTAGTGTAGCTGGCTTGGTTCATGACTATGCCAAGCAAAGATCTGATAAGGAATTTATTGAAACCATTCATAAGTATCATCTAGATCCTAATCTGTTAAATTATGGTAACGCAATTTGGCATGGTGTCGTTGGCTGGATTTTAGTGAAAAATGAATTAGGAATCAATGATATTGAAATTTTAAAGGCCGTCGAATACCATACAGTTGGTCATGAAACGATGACTAAACTGGAACAAATTGTGTACATGGCTGACTATATTGAACCCCATCGGAATTTTCCCGGAGTGGAACAAGCCCGAAAGTTAACCAATGAAGATTTAGCTTTAGCGGTAGCTTATCAAACTAAGCAAACTTTGGTTTATTTAGTTGATAATAACCGCCCAGTATTTCCCCAAACAGTTGTTACGTACAACAGTTGGGTACCTAAAAGTGGACTGGATTAATAGGAGGATTTATGGATAGTAAAGATATTGCCCAAATTGCAGTGAGAGCTGCCGATAGTAAACGGGCTAATGATATTGTTGTTTTAGATATGCAAAATGTGAGTTTGATGGCCGACTACTTTGTCATTGCTGACGCTAACTCAAACCGTCAGGTTAAAGCGATTGCTGATGAAGTTGCTGATCAAATGTCAGCATCGAAAGTTGAAATTTATCAAGTATCCGGCAGAGATACTGCCAAATGGATTTTGATTGATCTTGGTGAAGTTATTGTTCACATTTTCCAAACTGATGAACGTGATTTCTATAATTTAGAAAAATTATGGTCTGATGCACCATTCCTTGACACGCGGGATTGGCTTGAAGCATGATTTATGAAAAGTTTGCCAAGTTTTACGACGAATTATTTGATGATGATTTGTATGTAAAATGGGGAGACTATTTTGCTAACAGAGTCTCTAAGTCAGCAAAAGTAATGGATTTAGCTTGTGGTACCGGAAAGTTAGCAATCGAATTAATCAAGCGTGGTTATAACGTTACTGGTTCCGACATTTCAGAAGATATGTTGAAGCTAGCTAGTGAGCATGCTGAAGCGGCTAAAGTGAATTTACCATTGATTCAAATGGATATGCTTGAAATGGATGGTCTCACGAAGTTTGATACGATTTCGTGTTTTGACGATTCACTCTGTTATCTAACGGAAGATGGCCAGCTTTTAAGAGCCTTTCAGCAGGTTAACGCTCACTTAGAATCTGAGGGAACCTTCTTGTTTGATGTGATTACACCATACCAAACCGATGAGGTTTACCCAGGATACATGTTTAATGATCGAACTGATGACTCTGCGTTTATGTGGTCTTCATATTCAACTGATGACTCTGAGCACGCAATTGAGCATGACTTGGTGTTCTTCTTATTTAATGAAGAAAAGAATGCCTACGATGCTTATAATGAGATTCATGATGAGCGGTCATTTGATATTACCAGCTATCAACGTATGTTGACTGAGGCTGGTTTCACAGATATCAAAGTAACTACTGATTTTGGTAATCAACCTTACCAAGAAAGGGTAAAGCGTTGGTTCATTGAGTGTAAAAAGGGGTAATTAGATGGAAACGGCTGTTGGGATTATTGCAGAATTTAATCCATTTCATAACGGACATCAATATTTAGTTGACCAAGCACGCAAACAATCTGGAGCGACAACGGTTATTGCTATTATGAGCGGTAATTGGATGCAACGAGGCGAACCAGCATTTCGATAAATGGAATCGGGCTCGAGCAGCAGTGGCTGCCGGAGTGGACCTAGTGGTAGAATTGCCTTTTTTTGGTGCAGTTCAGCCATCACACTTATTTGCAAAAAATGCTGTGCGAATTGCTCAAGAGCTTGCATGTGAATCATTAGCTTTTGGGGCAGAACACCCAGATATGGACTATGATTTATTGATCAATCATCAGCCTGAGCATGATGATTCTTTTAAGCAATTCAATCAAACATACGCATCAACTTTTCAAAACTATTTAAAGCGACAGACTGGAATTACCCTACGTGAACCAAATGATATTTTGGCGTTTGGTTATGCTAATGCTAATCATGAATTGGGAAACCCGCTAAAATTAGTGCCAATTCAAAGAATTGAAGCTGATCATAATGATCAGCAATTAACCACTGACTCATGGATCAGTAGTGCTTCATCAATTCGAAATGGGATAGTGAACTACTCAAGTGAGATTACTAAGTTCATGCCTTACAGTAGCTTTCATATGGTAGCCAGTAGCTTTCAATACAGTTGGGAACAGTTTTGGCCTTTCTTAAGATATGAATTAATAAAGACGCCAATTCAAGAATTACAACGAATATATCAAATGTCTGAGGGAATCGAGCATCGATTAAAGAGTGCTGCTAAGAGATCCCAGTCATTCTCAGATTTTTTAAACTCAGTTAAGACAAAGCGATACACTTATACTAGGATTCAACGGTTATGCGTCTATGTCTTGGTGCATGCTTTTTCTGATGAGATGCTGGTTGACCCTAATTATTTACGACCGTTGGCTTTTAATGGTCAGGGACAAAGGTATTTGAATCAAATTAAGCACGATACAGAATGGCCAATTATCACTAAAGTAACTGATCAGGTTGTCGATGATTGGCTGGTCTTAGACTACCAATCATCGATGATGCTAGAATTAATTAGTGGCGAGAACCAGGATGTTCATCGTTATCCCAAAATCATTTTATAAAAGCTGGGCCTATCAAGGAATTAGCCTTGACAAGGTATTTTGATGCCGGTATAATAAGTCGTGTTGCATTGGAGGAATAACATGGAAATGTTTTTTAGGGAACTTCAAAAGTATCCCGAAAATGCACCTTTTAAATTTGAAGAAACTCTTGATATAAAACAAGAGCTTCTTGATAGGTATGCTGATCAAGTTATTGATGCCGAAAAGTTTACTGTCTCAGGATCTGCTTTTGCTGATCAAGGAGATGTAATCGTGAATTATCACGTTACTGGTAAACTTGTCGTGCCATCATCCAGATCATTAATGCCTGTCGATCTGCCTATGGAATTTGACGTTGAGGAATTTTATGTTCCTTCTAAAGCAGCTGAATCGAGGTATCCTAAGGATACGGTCGTGTTTGTTCTCGATGAAGAGGATAAAGTTGAAATTACTGATTCAGTTATCGACAACGTTATTTTAAACATTCCAATGCAGGTTCTTGCAGAATCTGAGCTAGAAGGCCAAGAAGACATGCCTAGCGGAGACGATTGGGAAGTCATGACGGCGGATGATTTTGACAAGAACAAGGCAGAATTAGAAACTGTTGATCCACGTCTTGCTAAACTAAAAGATTTATTCCCTGAGGATAATCAAGAGGATTAGTGGGACATTAATAATTCACTAGTGGATATTTTAAAGTAGAGGAGGGATTTTTAATGGCTACACCAGCACGTAGAACCTCTAAGGCGAAAAAAGGTATGCGCCGTGGTCACATCAAGTTACAAACACCAAATCTTAGTTTTGATCCTAAGACTGGCGAGTACAGAATGCCACACCACGTGTCACCATCTGGCTACTACAATGGCCGTAAGGTTATCGACAAGTAATTGTCTGTAAACTATTAAGAACGCCATGGATTCTTAACGGTTTGTTAAAACGCTCTAAGCGAATGCTTAGAGCGTTTTATTATGCTGTAATTAAGTTGGTAGAGTTAATTATTAAACCTAGTGGGATTCTTGATAAATTACGACAATTTCAAATATAGGGTGGTTAACACAGTATTCGCAATCTTTAATGTTTACCATAATTTTGTGGACTTAAAAGTGTTATACAAGATATGCATTCATGTAATTAATATAATAACGATGATTTATATGGTGAATTAAAGTTAATAAAAAAGCTAACGAACATTTATGCCCGCTAGCTAATTAAAATTAGTTGATATTATTTAGAATTACTTAGTGAAATCAACAACCATCCGACCAACAATCTTGCCGGCTTTCATTTCATCAATGATATCGTTAATTTCTTCAAGCTTTCTAGTTTGAACGATTGGCTTAACTTTGCCTTCAGCACCAAATTGGAAAGTTTCAGCTAAGTCTTGGCGGGTACCCACAAGTGAACCAGCAACTTGAATACCGTCTAGAACAGTTTTATCAATGTTAAGAGCCATGTCACCCTTTGGAAGGGCGACCGCAACTAATTTACCATCTGGACGAAGAGCATTAACTGAAGTTGTGAAAGCTGCAGCATTAACGGCAGTAACTTGTGCATTGTGAACGCCACCAACTTTTGCTTGAATTTGTTCCGCAACGTCTGGATCATGACGGTCAATTCCGATTTCAGCACCATTTTCTTTAGCAGCTTGTAGCTTTTGTTCATTACCATCAACGGCAACGACGTGAGCACCAAAAACATTGTGAGCGAATTGAACAGCAAGGTTACCAAGACCACCAGCACCAACAACTTCAACCCATTGACCTGGGCGAGTGTCACCAACTTTTAGTGCCTTGTACATAGTAACTCCGGCACAAGTTAATGAGGTTGCTTCAATTGGGTCAAGACCTTCAGGCACTTTAACAGCGTAGTTGGCATCAACGATTACTTCTTCGGCCATGGCACCATCAACAGTGAAGCCTGAGTTTTGAACATTACGACAAAGAGTTTCGCGACCAGTGTTACAGTATTCACAATGACCACAACCCTTAAAGAACCAAGCGATTGACACACGGTCGCCAATCTTTAAATTTTCAACGTCGTCAGCAACTTGGATAACTTTACCAACACCTTCGTGCCCAATAATCCGACCTGGAACGGCACCAAAATCACCGGCAGCTACATGAAGATCTGTGTGACATAATCCACAATATTCAACTTTAACTAAGGCTTCACCATATTTAATTGGGCGAAGAGTAACATCTTTAATATCAACATATCCATCAACGGAATCGCGTACAACAGCTGCTTTCATATAATACCATCCTTTTAAAATGTAATTGAAATTTATTTTCTAATCATTGTTCATTATAAAACAATCTGTTGCATTAGCAAGTGAAAAAAGGCACAAATAGCTAAAACATGAAAATTATTTCCAAACAAGTTTATACGAAAATACCTCGTATTTTACTTAAGTATGTTAAAATTAGAATATTATTAAAAAAGAACCTTAACAGGATTACGTAGGAGAATTGTAAAATGAGTCGAGTTTTAATTATTGAAGATGAAAAAAATCTTTCCCGGTTTGTAGAGCTTGAACTACAACATGAGGGTTATGAAACCCAAGTGGAGTTAGATGGTCGTAAGGGCCTAGATGCCGCATTAAATGATAATTTTGACGTAATTTTACTTGATTTAATGCTTCCAGAACTTAATGGTATGGAAGTTGCTCGCCGATTACGAGAAAAGAAAAATACGCCAATTATTATGATGACTGCCCGTGATTCTGTAATTGATCGGGTATCTGGATTTGATCATGGAGCTGATGACTACATCGTCAAGCCATTTGCCATTGAAGAATTACTGGCTAGAATTCGGGCATTATTGAGAAGAATCCAAATTGAAAATGATCAACAAAAGGGTAATAAGAAGACGGTTGTCTTTAAAGACCTAACGATTGAAAAAGAAAGTCGCATTGTTCGTCGTGGCGATGAAGTTATTAACCTAACCAAGCGTGAATACGAACTATTATTAGCGTTGATGGAAAATGTTGATGTGGTATTGGCTCGGGATGTGTTATTAACCAAAGTTTGGGGTTATGATTCCGAAGTTGAAACTAACGTTGTGGATGTTTATATTCGGTACTTACGTAACAAGATTGATAGACCCGGTGAGAATAGTTATATTCAAACGGTTCGTGGTACAGGGTACGTGATGCGGTCATGATCGAAGAAACTAGTCCTAAAAAAAGAAGGATCTCTTTAACTATTAAGTGGTCCTTTTTCACGTCTATTGGTGTTTTTATTATTTTATTAGTATTTTCAATGTTAATTTATAACCGCTTTACGAACGTGTTAATTCAGCAAGAACGTGGTTACATTAACGACACTTTAATGACGGTTTCGGGTCGACTCGCTAATTTTGATTCTCCAATCAATCAAAAAAATGCTAATTCGGTTTTGCGACCAGATATTGATGATAAAAGTAATAATAACGTTCCGATTGATCGGCAAACTCATCAAAGTATCTATTCTGATTCACTATTTGTTAATCTTTCTCGAGATAGCATGGTGGTAAATGTTTATGACAATAATAAACGTTTATTATTTGAATCAAGGGAGTCTAACTTTAAGTTTAAAAGAACTGATACAAAGAGTATTGCTCTCACGAGAGAAAATGGCAGTCAAGTTCTAGTTGGTAGAATGCCAGTTCAATCCAAGAAGAATGGCTCTTTAGTTGGGTATATCCAGGTTACCGATACTTTGGCCAACTATCATCAAACGGTTAGAAAATTGGTTGCGATTATGGCAATTTTATTAGTATTATCAGTCTTAATTGCTGTGATAGTTTCTTATATACTAGCTGCTGAGTTACTTAAACCGATGAAGGAAATTCGAAATACCATTTCAGAGATTAAAGAAAATCCGGATTCTGATGAGCGAGTTCCAGAATTACACACAAATGATGAAATTGCTGATTTAGGTAACTTGTTTAATAGCATGCTGGACCAAACTCAAAGATATATGAATCAACAGAGTCAATTCGTTGAAGATGTGTCTCATGAGCTTAGGACACCGGTTGCAGTTATTCAAGGCCATATGGAAATGTTGTTACGGTGGGGGAAAGATGATCCGCAGGTGCTAGATGAGTCATTGAAAGCTTCATTACAAGAAACTAAGCGGATGCAAAGCTTAGTGGCCGAGATGCTTGATCTTTCTCGGGCTGAGCAAATTGAGATTAATTATAGTGATGAAGTGACGAATGTTAACGAAGTATTCAATCAAGTAAACAATGACTTCAAGATGATTCATCCAGAGTTTACGTTTATCGTTGATAATGATACTTATAATGACGTTTCCGTCCAAATCTATCGGAATCATTTAGAGCAGATTCTTGTAATTTTAATTGATAATGCAATTAAATATTCTAAAGATCGTAAGGAAATCCACACATCGATTTCTAGTACTGATTCAACCGTTAATATCGCCGTTCAAGATTTTGGTGAAGGCATTGCTAGCGATGATGTCGCCAAAGTGTTTAATCGTTTCTATCGTGTTGATAAAGCAAGATCTCGAGATAAGGGTGGTAATGGGTTAGGACTTTCAATTGCCCAGAGGTTAGTAGAAGCATATCACGGTGACATCTCAATTGAGAGTTCATTAGGTTATGGATCGATTTTCCAAATTAAATTTCCAATTTTAAGAAGTGGCATTCAAGCTGATGAAGCTGATTCCAACGATGGCGATCATCAGTAGTTGTCGATTAATAAAAAGAAAGCCGTTAGATATTTTAAATATCTAACGGCTTTCTTTTGGTTTTCAATGTGATAAACACCGCAACAACTAATTATTTGTGGTTACGATTTTGTTTGCCAGCATTGCGTTGGCTATTACGATTATTGCTAGGGCGTTTATCTGTTTTGGCCTCATCAGGTTGTGCCGGAGTTTCTGGTTGCTTTGGAATGAGATCATCGACATTCACAGTCTTAATATCTTTCATTTCAGCAGCAACATCTTTTCTAATTCTTGGTCTGTAAAGATTGATGATTAATGTTTGTAAACAAGCGAACAGTCCCCCGATAAAGAAGTAAATTCCCAAACCAGCTGGGGAATTAATTGTAAACAGCAGAATCATGATTGGACTCATTAATAACATAGCACCTGTTTGCTTCTTTTGATCCTTAGGAATTCCTAAAAGTGATAGGTAGCTTTGTAATAGGTAGGTTACAAAGGAAAGCACAGCTAGGATCCAGCTTGCTTGCCCCAGTTTAATACCCATAAATACTTCGTGAGATAATTCAGGTGAATATCTAATGGCAGCATATAAAGCAGCGAAGATAGGCATCTGAATCAGCAATGGTAAACAACCAATTCCACCAGTCATAGAAATATTGTTTTCCTTATAAACCGACATCATAGCTTGGCTAACAGCGGCTTGCTCCTCGGGAGTTTTAGCAGCTTTTTGGCGCTTTTGAATTTCATTTAGCTGTGGTCGAATAAGTTGCATCTTTTCCTGCTGGATGGTTGAACTCTTCATTTGTCTAACCATCATAGGTAGTAAGAACATCCGCACGATTACGGTTAATACAATAATTGCCCAACCATATGAGCCGGTGAAGCCAGCAATCCATTCCATAACAGCTTGAGCAGGCTTAGCTAAGTAATCATAGACAAACCCATATGGTTTACCAGATTTGGTAGTTCGGACACAACCACTAAGCAAGATTGCCATCGTGGTGATTAGGCCAAACACCGTGAGTGATTTAGTTTTTTTCATTAATTGAGACCCTTTCTGAGCTTTAATAACATAACAGGTTAAATATTACTAGATTTATTTAAGGTTTTCAATTTAATATTTAACATAGAACCCATTATCTACAACTAAGGTTGTATAATGGGTCTTGATATTAGTAACTTTGCTATATGGGCTAGGTGATGCAGCAATTTGTTGAATAAAGTTATTTAAGGCAATTGCTTCACCTGAAGCTACAATATGCACGGTTCCGTCCGGTACGTTTTCAACAAAGCCTTGGATAAGCAGCTGGTTGGCTAATTTAGTGGTGTAGTATCTAAAACCCACTCCTTGCACTAACCCAGAAACTACTATGTCAACAGTCTTTTTCATAAGATAACCTCAAGTCATAATTGATATATTTGAAAGGAAACACACATGGAATTTTTAACTTCAAACCAAAACCAACGGGTCAAAGATTGGAAAAAATTACAAACTAAGAAACAAAGGACACGATCAAATGCCTACATCATTGAAGGTTGGCACTTAATTGATGAAGCCTTTAAGAGTGGCAAGCAATTTAAAGAAGTAATGGTGGTTGATCCTGAAGATTTAGACGACCTTAATTTTAATTCAGAAGCTGAAGTGTTTCAAATTACCCCGGAAATTGCAGCTCATATTTCGGATACGAAAACTCCCCAAGGAATTTTTGCGGTATTACCACTTGATTCATACCATGAAGATATTCCTGATCAGTTAACTGGTGGGTGGCTATTGCTAGATAATGTTCAAGATCCTGGTAACTTAGGCACAATTATTCGAACGGCTGACGCAGCAGGTATAAATGGGGTTGTCTTGGGTGGAAGCAGTGTAGATATTTATAATCCTAAGTTAATCAGATCAATGCAAGGAAGTCACTTCCACATTTCGCTTTATAATGGCAATCTTAACGAATGGATTTTAGCGTTTAAACAGCAACAAGTTCCAGTATTTGGAACTGAATTGAACGAAGAGGCCAAGTCCTATAAAGAGGTGGGCCACCCAGAGGATTTTGCATTAATCATGGGAAATGAAGGAAATGGAATGAGCGATGAGACCCTTGCTCAAACCGACCAGAATCTTTATATTCCTATGAAAGGGAATGCTGAATCATTAAATGTGGCCGTTGCTGCAGGAATCGTAATGTTTCAACTTATAAAAAGTTAGTCGTTTTAATTGATTATTTGGTATAATGCTAGTATTATCTGCTTAGACATTAAGAAAAGGGGTATTGCATGCAAAGAGATGAGTGGAAGAATGACGAGTTATACGTTTCAATTGTCAAAGATTTATTAGATACTGACTTAGTTCAGAGTTTGGCTAATTACACGCAACATCATAATTCTACCCGCTTAGAGCATTCATTATCGGTATCTTTTGATAGTTATCGAATTGCTAAACGGGCTGACTTGGACTACCGTTCTGTTGCTAGAGCGGGATTGCTACATGACTTATTCTTTTATGACTGGCGAACTACTAAGTTTGACCTAGGATCTCACGCATATATTCACCCTCGAGTTGCATTGAGAAATGCTGAAAAGATTACGGATTTAAATGAGATTGAAAAGGATATTATCCTCAAGCATATGTGGGGAGTCACGTTGGCAAGACCCAAGTATCGGGAAAGTGTCATTGTGTCTTTAGTTGATGACTACGAAGCAGTTCATGAGTTTATGCAACCATTTAAAAAACGAATTATCGCCAGATTAAAAGCATAATAATATTAGTAAAGGAGTAATGTGATATGAGAACGAATATTTCTATAAAAGAACCAATTAATTATTACCTCTGTCCTAAGTTCGAAAAGACGTTTTCATTTTTGGGTAAAAAATGGAATGGCTTAATTATCGATGTGTTGCTGCAAGAAGGTACACTTCGCTTTAGAGAAATTGCGCGACAAATTCCTAAGTGCTCAGATAGGGTGTTAGTAGAACGTTTACGTGAGTTAGAACATGATGGTGTCATTGATCGAAATGATTACGCCGATTCATCATTGATTGAATATTGTTTAACTGATCAAGGTCGTGAACTAGCTCCTATTATGAAGCAATTACATGATTGGTCTGAAAAATGGTATCCAGTTGACGAAGGTTAACTTGACCATTTTTTTATTTTAGCTTATTATTTTAGAGTAAATGCGTTACAGAGAGAAGTAGTAGGTTAGCCTAATTGAGCAGAGACTTTTGGAATGGTGAGACCAAGGGCGTTAGGTTAGTTGAATTCATCTTTTTAGCTGAAATTGGGAGTCTTAAAAAACGAAAAATTTTCCGGTTATCGCCGTTATCGATTTGAGAGTTCATCTAGTAAGCTGTTACTAGACGTAAACTAGGGTGGTACCGCGAGAAACCTCGTCCCTTTTCTGGGATGGGGCTTTTTTTGTGCCTAAAATATTGGAGGGATTATATGTCTTTAAGAGAAGACTTAACTAACATTAGAACCAAGAACTTAGAGATTATTCAAACGACGGATAACCTTAAAGTTTTAAATGACATTCGAGTAAATCTGCTTGGTAAAAAGGGACCGATTACCACAGCATTAAGATCTATCAAAGATTTACCAGTTGAAGAACGACCCGAAGTTGGTAGTTATGCTAACGAAATTAGAGATGACTTAGCTAATGCAATTGCTGAACAAAAAACTAATTTGGAAAATGCCCAAATGAATGCTCGCTTAGCTAGTGAGTCGATTGATGTTACTTTACCAGGAACTAAGTTATCACAAGGCCAGCCTCATGTTATTCAACAGATTATTGATCAAATTGTTGATCTGTTTTAGGAATGGGGTACGAAGTTTTAACTGGCCCAGAAGTTGAAGAAGAAAAGTATAATTTTGAAATGATGAACTTGCCTAAAGATCACCCTGCTCGTGACATGCAAGACACGTTCTATTTGACTAACGATATTCTAATGAGAACCCAAACTTCACCAATGCAAGCTAGAACCTTGGAAAAACATGACTTTAGTCAAGGACCATTGAAGATGATCTCTCCAGGAATTGTTTATCGGCGAGATACGGATGATCCGACTCACTCTCACCAATTTCATCAAGTTGAGGGGTTAGTGATTGATGAACATATTACTATGGCAGATTTAAAGGGAACTTTGATTACCATGACTCATGAAATCTTCGGTGATAAATTTGATATTCGCCTTAGACCTAGTTACTTCCCATTTACTGAACCATCTGTTGAAGTGGATGTTACTTGTTTTAACTGTATGGGTAAGGGCTGTGACGTCTGCAAGCACACTGGTTGGATCGAAGTTCTTGGTGCCGGCATGGTTCATCCAAATGTTTTGAAGATGGCTGGAGTTGATCCAGATGTCTATGGTGGTTTCGCCTTTGGCCTCGGACCTGATAGATTTGCAATGCTTCAATATGGGGTAACTGATATTCGTGATTTCTATTTAAACGATGTTAGATTCCTAAATCAATTCGACAAGAGGAGTAATTAAATTGAAACTTTCATATAAATGGGTAAAAGAATATTTAGATTTAAACATTCCAGCTAAAGAGCTTGCCGAAAAAATTGAAAGAACTGCTGTAGAAGTAGATTCAGTTAGCCGGTTAGATGATGGTTTGAAAAAAATCGTAACTGGAAAAGTATTAAGTATGGAAAATCATCCAGATTCTGATCATTTGCATATTTGCCAAGTTGATGTGGGTGAAGAAGAACCTTTACAGATTGTTTGTGGGGCCCCCAATGTTGCGGCTGGCCAAACAGTAATTGTTGCATTGCCTGGTTCAAGAATCGGTGGCAATGTTAAAATTAAAAAATCAAAGATGCGGGGCGTTCAGTCAAACGGGATGATCTGTGCCTTAGACGAAATCGGTTTTTCTAAGGATGTCGTACCTAAGGAATGGGAAGACGGCATTTATGTTTTTGATGATACAGTTCCCGTTGGTGAAGATGTTTATAGCTACTTAGGTATGGATGATGATGTCATCGATCTTGACGTTACCCCTAACCGTGGGGACATGTTAAGTGTCCTGGGTACCGTTCATGAATTAGCAGCTATCTATGACCAAAGTCCTGAAATCAAAGCACCTGAAATCACTGAAGACGTTGATGTTAAGGCAATGATGAAGTAACTGCGGAAGCTGATCCTGAATTGGCACCAACTTATAAGCTAAGGTTAGTTAAGGGTGTGAAGATTGCACCTAGTCCAACTTGGTTACAAATTAAACTATGGACTGCCGGAATTCGACCAATCAATAATGTTGTTGATGTTACTAACTATATTTTGGTTAAGTATGGTCAACCATTACATGCATTTGATAAAAATAAAATCGATGGTGGCATTCATGTAAGGTCAGCCAAGGATGGCGAAACATTTACTACGCTTGATGGTGAAGACAGAGAGTTAGCATCAGCGGACGTTTTAATTGCCGATGATACTAAACCAGTTGCACTTGCTGGAGTAATGGGCGGTTTGAACTCAGAAATTACTGATCAAACTACAGATGTTTTGCTTGAATCAGCAATCTTTAATCCAAGCCGAATTAGAAAAACTGCTCGGAGATTAGTTTTACACTCAGAAGCCTCACAACGCTTTGAACGTGGAATTAACTACGATACTGTTGAAACTGCTTTAAATGAAGCTGCTCAAATGATTGCTGATTTGGCAAATGGTCAAGTGACTGAAGGAATTGTCACCGCAACTGATACTCCTCGAGTGCTTCCAACGATTCACGTTTCTGACCAGAGTATTAATAAAGTGTTAGGAACTGACTTAACAACTGACAACATTAAAAATATTTTCGATCGGTTAGGATTCACCTCTGTAAATGTCAATGATGGATTAGATGTTACCATTCCTGCTAGACGTTGGGACATTGAAATTCCCGCTGATTTAAATGAAGAAGTAGCCAGAATTTACGGCTACGACAATCTACCAGTTTCTTTACCAACTGGTAGGATGGGTGTGGGGGCATTAACGGCTACTCAAAAAAATGAACGGGCTATTCGCCAAGTACTTGAAGGACTTGGATTAACCCAAGCAATTTCTTACTCATTAACTACTGCTGATAAGGCGAAGATGTTCTTAACAAGATCATCAATCGAAACTAAGTTAAGCTTCCCGATGACCAAAGATCATTCAGTTTTGAGAATGAATTTGCTATCAGGTTTGCTAGATGATGTCGCTTATAATCAAGCACGGAAGGTTTCAGACATTGCCTTATATGAATACGGCCGAGTTTTCTTTAAAGATGGTGAAGAACAAGTTCGTCCAACGGAAGTTAGTCACGTTGCCGGAGTGGTGACTGGAAACTTTGTTAATAAGAGTTGGAGTCATGGTGTGGTTAAAGCTGATTTCTTCCTTGTTAAAGGAATGGTGGAACAAGTTATTCGGAACTTTGCTCCCAATGGGGAAGTTGAATTCATCGCTGACGATACTATTAAAGAAATGCATCCTGGAAGAACTGCTAAGGTCTTAGTTCATGGCAAAGAAGTTGGTTTTGTTGGTCAAATTCATCCAGTAGTTGAAAAGCAGTTCAAAATTAAGGACACTTATGCTTTTGAGTTAGATTTTGCCTTACTTGATTCATTGCCCAAAAATGCGGATCAATTTACTCCAATTTCGAAGTTCCCAAGTGTTCAACGGGATATTGCGTTGCTTGTTGATGAAAGTGTAACTAACGATGATGTGGTCAACATTATTGCTAAGCGAGGTGGCGCTTACCTAATTAATACTGATCTGTTTGATTTATATACGGGTGATAATGTTGCTGATGGTAAAAGTCACTTGCTTATTCACTTACATTTGCTAACCAGCGCGACACATTGAAAGATGATGAAATCAATGCGGCAATGGAAAAAATTAAAAAACACTTAACAGATGAATTAAAAGCAGAAATTAGGTAGTTTCATCTCTATAATTGACTTTAAGAAATACTAGGAGGAACTGCTGATGAATAATGGCCCAGCCACCCCAGAACCTAAACAAAATAAGGGGTTAGGTAAAAAAATAATTATCACTGTAGTAACGTTGTTAGTAATTTTGCTAGCAACTCTTGGTTTGTTAGGGTATAACTATTTCCAAAAATCTTTAAAACCGCTAGATCCTAAAAATGAAAAAGTAAGTCAAATTCATATTCCGCTTGGGGTCTCGAACAAGCAAATCGGTTCGATTCTTCAAAATAAAAAGATTGTTAGAAGTGGAATGGTGTTTGATTATTACGTTAAGTCAAATAACTTAACTAACTTCCGTGCCGGATACTATCAACTAAAACCATCAATGAGTCTCAAGCAAATCGCTAAGGAACTTCAAAAAGGTGGCAGTGCTGAACCAATTCAAAGTTCACAAAGTAAGATTTTAGTCATGGAAGGAGCTAATATTAAAGATATTTCTTATCGGATTAGCTCAACGACTGATTTTACTGGGAAAGATTTCTTGTCCTTGATGAAGAATAAGAAATTCATCAATTCACTCTATAAAAAATATCCCGAATTATTAAAGTCTGCAATGCAGGCCAAGAATGTTAGATATCGATTAGAAGGATATTTATTTCCAGCGACTTATGAAGTTAAGAAAAATATGTCTCTAGAAGATGTCGTTACCCAAATGGTTGCTAAGACTAACCAAGTACTGACACCATATTACGCAACGATTAAAAGGGAGAAGCTGACCGTTCAAGAATTCCTAACTTTGGCTTCGTTAACCGAAAAAGAAGGGGTCAGCCAAACTGATCGTCGTAAGATTGCCGGTGTATTTAGAAATCGAATTAAAATCAATATGCCAATTCAATCAGACATTTCGGTATTGTACTCACTTGGAGTTAGAAATAAAGATCTAACGACTAAAGATTTGCAGAATGATTCGCCATATAACCTATACAAGTATTATGGTTACGGTCCTGGACCGTTTGATAGTCCAAGTTTGAGTTCGATTCAAGCTGTTTTAAAACCACTTGATCGTTCAAAGGATTATTTGTATTTTGTTGCTGACACCAAAACTGGAAAGGTGTATTATTCAAAGACGTATGCTGAGCACCAGGCAAAGAGCGACAAATATCTACACACTAACTAGAATCCAAGGAGTATGAAATGAGCACAAAGAAGAGACCGGTAGTAATCGGTGTTACCGGTGGTTCAGGTAGTGGAAAAACTACTGTTAGTCGAAAAATATTTAATGAGCTTGCGGACAATTCAATCATGATCTTGCAGCAAGACTCTTACTATAATGATCAAAGTGATATGTCAATGGAAGAACGTAAGGCAGTTAATTACGATCATCCCCTAGCATTTGACACTGATTTATTGATTGATCAGCTTAAGGATCTGTTAGAATACAAGGCAATTGAGAAGCCGGTTTATGATTACTCTCAGTTCACTAGAAGTACAGATACCATTCATCAAGAACCTCGAGAAGTGATTATTCTTGAAGGAATTTTGATTTTGGATGATAAACGACTTCGCGATTTGATGGACATTAAAGTTTATGTTGATACTGATGATGATATTCGCATTATTCGGAGAATCGAGCGGGATAATGGTGAACGTGGTCGTGATTTGGAAGGCATTATTAATCAATATTTAAGCACGGTTAAGCCAATGTATCATCAATTTGTTGAACCCACTAAGCGTTACGCGGACATAATTGTCCCTGAGGGTGGCGAAAATCAGGTTGCAATTGATTTATTAACAACTAAAATTCGTTCAATTTTACTCAAACGTGGAAATGAACGAGTTAATAATAATCAAGATTCAACAATATAGTTAAGGAGACTTTTTAATGGCTGAAGAAACTTATCCAATGACGGCTGAAGGCCGCCAAAAATTACAAGAAGAGCTTGAGGACTTAAAGCTAGTTCAACGTCCAAAAGTGATTGATAGAATTAAGGTTGCACGTTCATACGGTGATTTATCAGAAAACTCTGAATATGAATCAGCTAAGGATGAACAAAGTATGCTAGAAGGTCGTATTCAAACTGTTGAACACATGCTTCAATATGCTGAAATCATTGACTCTAATGGTACTGATTCAGATGAAGTTACAGTTGGTAAGACCGTTACTTTCCAAGAATTACCAGATGAAGAACCAGAAACTTATCAAATTGTGGGAGCTGCTGAAGCTGACCCAATGTCAGGTAAAATCTCTAATGAATCACCTATTGCTAAGGGATTGATTGGTCATAAGCTTGATGAAGTTGTGACTATTGAAATTCCTGCCGGTGATATGCAAGTTAAAATCACAAAAATTGAATAACTGTCATAGTAAGCTAAAAATACCCTATCAATAATGATGGGGTATTTTTTGTTTTCTTTGTGAAAAAATTTAATGATGTTATAATGATGTAAGCGAATACAATGATTTGGTGGTGGAGAATGTGAAACTTACAATTACTGATGCAGCAGGCAAGTGGTTTGAAGAAGAAATGGGCCTTAGTAGTGGTAATGGCGTCCGTTTTTACGGTAAAGTTTATGGAAATACTCCTGTTCATGATGGATTTTCATTAGCCCTAACACGGGATGATCATCCAAAAGAAGTTTACGCTGAAACGGAAAAGGATGGCGTTACGTACTTTGTTGACCAGGGCGATGAATGGTTCTTTAAAGGGTATGATTTGACGGTTGATTTTGATCCTGAATTAAGTGATGACGTCACATATCGATATGAGGAAAATGGCGAACTAAACTAGTTTGTCTGCAACTAAAAACGATCCCACACAATAGGTATGGTGATCGTTTTTTATTTATACTTAATAGCGTCGATTAATAATTACTGTAATGCTAACAACCGCGATTAAAGTAATTACGGATAAGGCTATTCCAAAAATTAATCCTTGAGGTCGATAAGTGAACTCAACTTTTTTAGCCCTATTGGGATTATTAACATACATAAAGGTATTAGCCCATTTGTGAAGCTTAACGGATTGACCGTTAATTGTGGCATGCCATCCGGGTTCGTAAGGGATAGACGTAACAATTTGCTTAGAATTATTCTGATCAAATTGAGCCGTAATATGAGTGCTGTTAATTTGATGTATTTTAACAGAATCTTTTTTAATTGCTCGCGCCCAATTAGTTAGCTTTTTCTGGTTAAGCTGATAAAATTTAATGTTTGAAAGCCAGATATTTTGTTTAGTGGTACTCATTTTAATATTAATAGTTTTCGTATGATTGTCCGAGTTACCAATATTAACAATTACCGGATGTTTAAAGGGAGTGAACTGCTTTACTTTCACACCATTTGCTGTGATAGAGATATTTCTGACTGGAGTCTGCTCGCTTACCGTCATATATAGTGAGTGGTGAGGTTTAATTTTAATTTCGGCGTTAACGGATGCTGGCTTTAATAGTAGCCGCTTATTGATGACGGCATTATTAAAGCTATTAACGGATGATGCATTATTAACAGTAAAGTTATACGGTGTTACTTCAGTTAGAAGATTACCAGCTAATCCCATACTATTTGCAAGTTGATTCTGATAGTTTATCGGGTCCTCGTTAGTGTATTTAGGATTTGGATCAGTAATTGATGTTTTAAATACTAATGGAAGTGCATTAGGGTTTTGATAAGTATCCAGAGATTGATTTCTATCAATTAAGTTATATGCTGATAGTTCTGGTCGCGTAGTGTTTAGGTTAGTTACGGTGTTGAAAATAGTTGTCATATTTTTAGTTGCAATGGATTTTCGTTCATGACGTATTTAAAACTAAGCAATGAATCTGTAAACATGGTTGGATTGGTATAAACGACAAAAGCGTCGCCATTAGGATTGCCCATATTGCCATAAAACTTCGAAACATTATTTTCAAGAGTCGATGAGAAATTAGAACCACCATTGTAGTTTGCAGTTAAAGCGTCGTTTTTAGAACGTTGAAAAGTTTCAGCGATCCGGTAAAATGAGGCGTCGCGTTTATGAAGCATATTAGCTGATTTACGAGTGATTTGCGCGAATGTTGAATAGTCACTAGCGCTTAAGTAAGAGATGCTGTTAAGTGAATTAATCAAGTTTAAACTCATTTCGCCACTGACTAAGATTAGCATCCCTAGTTGTAGAAGCCTAACCATTGGAATGGTATCTTGAACCACTAATAACCCAATCGTTGCAATCACATAAATTACTCCTAGGATAAAGCTAGCGGAGTTCAAGTATTCAAATTTTGATAAGTTAAGTGAAATATATAATAAGCCAAGCGTAATAATGCCACTAGTAATTATAAGGGATATTCTATCAAGTCCTTGATGAATAATTGATAAATAAGCCTTGTACCCTAGTAGAATCATCCAAAACGAGAAGATGTACGCAAATCGGTAAGAATACCAAACGGGTAACTGAAACGCGTGCCAAAAGATGTCTAACGGATTAAAACACATGGATATTAGGAAGAAAGCTGTTACTCCGATACTTAGTATTCTGTCAATTTTGGCAGTTCGTGGTGAAATTAAAAAGTAAAATAAAAAGTAAAAATAACTAAACTGGCTACAAAAAGGTTAGGAGTTCCGTTAGGCATTTGTTTAAAATCAAATGATCCATTAATAAACTTGCCAATCATGAGTAACGGATTATACTCTAACTTGAATTTAAGTTCATTGGTTGAATATGCAACTTTGGTGTTAAGCAGCGAAATGAACGTGGGGATTGTGATCCATGCCGACAATAAACCAGCAATGGCGAAATTTATAATGTAACGGAGGATCTGACGTAAATAGTTCGATAATGATTTAGCCAATGGTATTGAAAATAACAATACGTATAAGGTGGTGAAGATGGCAATCATGTAAGCCATATAGTAATTTATCATGAGAATGGCTGCCATAGTGATAATGAATAGTGGCGACCATTTTCTTATCATCAAGGTTTCAATGCCAAGAAAAATTAGGGGGAGCAAGATCACGGCATCCAACCATAATAAGTTAAGTTGGTTAGCAACCATCCAGCCCATCAAAGCATAGGACACTGAAAAAGTAATAACTGATAATGATGATTCCTTAAACCGATGAACTAACAAGATACTAAAAGTTAGACCAGCTAGGGAGTACTTTAAAATGGTCATAATCCCAACGGCTGCAGGGAGCAATTTGATTGGGAATAATAAAAGTAACAAATTAAGGGGACTCATTAAATAGTAGCTCCAAGTCCCAAACATATTACCGCCCAATGCCTTTTGAAAACTATAAAGGATTGATGACGGATCGTTAGTCATGGCGTTTTTGAAAAACGCGTAAAAATCAACGTATTGTTGTCCAAGATCAACTGTCAAAACGGATGAGTTACCAAAGGGTGCAAATGATCTAAAGATAAAATATCCGGAAACAATTAACAATGGAATGAGAAAACTGAATAGATAAACTAGTTTTTTTGATTTCATAATGCCGTCCTTTATACTTATTAACATTTGCTAGAATAGCATAAATTAGTTAAAGATTGTGTAAGCATTCTAGTTTTTAAGGTGTAATTCTGATAGAATTAAGCCTATGCAAGGAGTTAAGAATATTGAAATTATTTAAAGGTAAGTCATCAAAAAATAAAAAGTTCCAAAACGGCTTCACTACCGTTTCGAATTAATGTAATTTTTGCGGTAGTTGGGGTCTTATTTATTGCTTTATTGACGCAGTTAGCTTATTTACAAGTATTACAAGGAACCAAGTTTAAGGCTGAGGTTAATCGAAATGATACCACCGTGGTGTCTGGAAATGTCCAGCGGGGGATGATTTACGATTCGACTGGTAAAGTGTTGGTTGGAAATTCTGCTCATCAAGCCATTACTTATACTAAAAGCGTTAACGAGCTTTCAAGTGATATTTATCAAACAGCAACTTCTTTAGGAAAGTACGTTAAAGTACCGACTGATTCACTTACTGATCGTCAATTAGCAGATTATTATTTAGCTAATAATGATAATTTAAAAGATGTGTTAGCTAAGATTCCAAATAGTGCTCAGTATAGTTCTGATGCAAGATATGATAAAGCACTTGAATATGTACAAAGTCACAATCTTCACTTTACTACTGCTGAAAAAAATGCTGCCGAAATTTATGCTAAGATGAGTGGCGCATACCAGTTATCAACGATTAATATTAAAAATAGTGGGGTTACTAGTGGTGAAATTGCCCGAGTCGGAGAACACTTGTCAGAGCTTCAAGGAATCAACATTGGAACTAGTTGGAGCCGAAATTATCCAGACGGGCAATCAATTCAAGGCTTAACGGGGACGGTTTCAACGGAAAAAGCTGGTTTACCTGCTGATGAAGTTAACCAATTACTTGCAAAGGGTTACTCAAGAAATGATCAGGTTGGCCAAAGCTATCTTGAACAAAAGTATGAACCCGTACTAAGTGGTTCAAAATCTCAAACTCAAGTTTATTTAAATAGTCAAAATAAGATCACTAAAGAAGTTAAAAAGTACGGTGGTCAAAAAGGTGATAATTTACAACTAACGATCAATGCTAATTTCCAAAAGAAATTGTCTGCACTAGTTAAATCTGCTGAAGAAGGCGCTGGTGGTTATTCAACTGGAACATACGCTGTTGTCATGAACCCTAAGAATGGAGCGATTTATGGGATGGCTGGGGTTGATCGAAACCCTGAAACTCAAAAATCACAAGTAACGATTTAGGTAATATTAACAGTTCAATTGTTATGGGTTCTGTAGTTAAGGGAGCCATGGTTTCTGGTGCATTACAAGATGGTGTAATTACCCCTAATAATAGTGTGTTAGTTGATAAACCAATTAACATTGGGGGAGTCACAAAGTCTTCGTGGTTTAATAAGAAGGGAGCTGCCGATATTGCGGTTGATGCTGCTGGCGCCCTAGAAGTTTCTTCTAACTCGTACATGATGCAATTAGCGATGAAAGAAGCTCACTTTAACTACGTTGATGGTGGTGCCTTAACTATG
Source organism: Lentilactobacillus kosonis (assembly GCF_003864335.1). GTDB lineage: Bacteria > Bacillota > Bacilli > Lactobacillales > Lactobacillaceae > Lentilactobacillus > Lentilactobacillus kosonis. The sequence continues at coordinate 241,763 of NZ_BEXA01000002.1, forward strand.
AGCCCATCAATCTTTACTAAGATGAGATATAATTTCTCTCAGTTTGGGCTAGGAATTAAGACTGGAATTGATATTCCAGGTGAGACTACTGGTTTGAAAGGTAAGAGTGACTTTGCACATATCGGGTCAGCATTAGATTTGTCATTTGGTAACTACGATGCCTATACAACAATGCAAGTTGCTCAGTACATGTCAACGATTGCCAATGGTGGTTACAGAATTCAACCACACATTGTCTCAGCAGTTAGAGGAACCAAGAGCAATGGGAAGATGGGGGCTATCAAAGATACGGTCACCCCTAATGTATTGAATTACGTAAGTATGACTCCTGCTCAACGCGCGCTTGTAAAGCGTGGCTTGTATCAAGTTGTTCACGGAAGCAACCAATACAAGACTGGTGGCCAGTTGTCATCAATTAAACCAGAAATTTCTGCAAAGACTGGTACTGCTCAAACATTCTACAATGGTAGTGAAACCGTTACTTTGAGTTTGGCGTCGTTTGCTCCATCTAAAGATCCTCAAGTAGTAGTTGCTTTGGCAATGCCTAACTTGGGTGTTGATGCTGAGAGTAATAACATGCAATTAGCTAAACAAATTTACGCTGCATACTGGTCAACAGTGCAGTCTAAATCAACTGTTAAGTAAAATTACTTAACATTTATCTATATAATGCTAGTAATTTCTTCAATTTGATGATAGAATATCAAGAGTTAAGGTTATTATTAGCCATATAAAAAAGTTTGGAGGTTATATTCCATGCGAGTACACATTACTATGGAATGTACTGAATGCCGCGAACGCACATACTTATCAAGCAAGAACCGTCGTAACAACCCAGACCGTTTGGAGCTTAACAAGTATTGCCCTCGTGACCGTAAAGTTACATTACATCGCGAAACTAAGTAAGGTTTGGGTGGTTACCCAAACCTTTTTATTTTGCTCTAATTATGTTTAATAAGATCTATATGGAATTACTAAGTAATAAAAGTTGGGGTGGTTAAATGAAAAAATCTGATATTCGCAAAGCGGTTTTTCCGTTACTATCAAAGTATGTTAAGACAAGTGATGGTAAAAGCAATGCACAGGCACTCTATCAACAGCTGTTTCAGTCGTCACTATTCAAAGATAGTCAGACAATTGGAGTTACTTTAAGCATGGATGGTGAACTTGATACGCAACCAATTATTGATCAAATTCAACAGTTAGGTAAACAAGTTATTGTGCCAAGAACATTGCCAGAATTCAAAATGGAGTTTGTCGAGCTTAATGACCAAACTGAATTAGAAACTACCAAGTTTGGAGTTCGTGAGCCGACTAATGGGCAAGTAATTACATCAGACAAGATTGACTTGATTATCGTCCCAGGGGTAGCCTTCACGCCTAAGGGCGAGCGGGTAGGGTTTGGTGCTGGTTTTTATGATCGATACCTAAAATCATTTCAAGGGGCAACAATCACTCTTGCGCTAAAGCCCCAATATTTTCCAGTTGCAAAGTGGGATGTTACCGATTATGATGTTTTGATTGGAAATATTTATCATTAAAGGGAGATTAATCTTGATAAGACAAAAACCGTTTGTTACCTATGTTCTATTAGCAATCATGGTCTTGGTATTTGGCGTCATGACACTTAGTGGGGGAACTCAAAATCCACTAGTGCTAGTTCAATTTGGAGCCAAATATAATCCGTTGATTGTTGAAGGACAGTACTGGCGCTTTATTACGCCGATTTTTATTCATATAGGATTTACTCATATTCTGATGAATGGAATTACGTTGTATTTTATTGGTCAATATGTGGAAAAAATTTTCGGGCACACGAGATTTTTGATAATTTTTTTACTTTCTGGAGTGGTTGGAAATTTCGCAAGTTTTGCGTTTAGTGATGGCATCTCTGCAGGGGCAAGCACCGCTATATTTGGACTGTTTGGAGCGTTTTTAATGTTAGGGGAAAGTTTCCAGGATAACCCTATGATTGTTTCGTTGGCAAGGACGTTTTTACTGTTTATTGTATTGAATATTGCGATGGATTTATTTGTCTCAGGTATCGATATTGCTGGACACATTGGAGGCCTAGTTGCCGGCTTCTTAAGCGCATACATTGTTGGCGTCAATTTTGGAAAAGTTGCCTCAATTAAACGGATTATTTCAGGAATAATGTTATTATTTGTGGCAGGAGCAATTTTATACCTAGGTTTTAGCAAAAATATGTAAAAAATTTACGAATTTCAAAGAAATTTTGATTAGGATGTGAGATAATGAAAACGCTATATGATGTTCAACAGCTTCTAAAAAAGTTCGATATTTACGTTTACGTTGGAAAAAGAATTTGGGATATTGAAGTTATGGCGTTAGAACTCGACCATCTGCATGAAGCCAAACTTATTTCTCAAAATGATTTTTTGCACGCCAAAATGGTTTTGACTCGCGAACATCGTGTGGAGGAGCAAAAACAAGATAAAGATATCTAGGAGGAAGTAAGCATGGCAAAGAAATTGATTGGAATCGATTTAGGGGGAACCACCACAAAATTTGCTTTTCTTGATGAACAAGGAACCGTTCTTTCCAAATGGAGAATTCCAACTGACATTAGTGATGAAGGTGCACACATTGTTCCTAACATGATTAAATCCATTGAAAGTCAAATGAGAAGAGAAGATTATAATTCGGATGACTTTATTGGAATTGGAATGGGGACTCCAGGAACAGTTAACCGTGATGAAGGAACCGTGGTTGGTGCATATAATCTGAACTGGAAAGAAGTGCAACCGGTTCGTCAGCAAATTAGTAGTGCGTTAAATTTGCCAATCTTTATCGATAATGATGCCAACTGTGCTGCGCTTGGTGAATTTTGGAAGGGTGCTGGTGACACGGCCGATGATGTGGTCTTTGTGACCTTAGGTACTGGTGTTGGTGGTGGTGTCGTTGTTGATGGCCACTTAGCCCACGGAATTAATGGTAGTGCTGGTGAAATTGGTCATATCTGTGTTGAAAAGAACGGATTCCAATGTACTTGTGGAAAACGGGGCTGTTTGGAACAATACGCGTCAGCAACTGGGGTTGTTAACGTTGCTAAGGAGACAGCAGCTGGTTTTACTGGTCATTCAAGAATTAAAGAATTGATCGATAATGATGAAGATATTACTTCAAAGCTAATTTTCTTCTTAGCAGATAATGGTGATATCTTAGCTAACCAAATCGTTAACCGGGTATGTGCTTACTTAGGACTAGCTCTTTCCCACATTGGTAATATTTTGAATCCAGAAAATATTATTATTGGTGGAGGAGTTTCTAATGCCGGCAATACTTTGTTGCAACCTACTACGAGATCGTTTCAAGAAAATGCCTTTCCATCTGTTCGAGATTCAACTAGACTAAAATTAGCTCAATTGGGTAATGATGCCGGAGTTATTGGTGCCGCTTCATTAGCTTTACAAATGAAATCAATGTAAAAATTTAGAAGGAGTGAAGTAACAAGTGGATATTGCTGCAATAAGTGGAAGTTTAGTATCGTGGATTGTGTTGGTGGTATTATTACTAGCTTGGTTTGGATATTATACTTTTCAAAATTATCGAGTTCGGCAAGTGGCTACATATTTATCGAACGAAGAGTTTAGAAAGGGTATGCGTCGGGCTCAAGTAATTGATCTACGAGAAAGAAATAACTTTAAAAATGGCCATATTCTTGGTGCTAGAAGCCTACCTTATTCGACAATTCGTAGCTTTTACTCTCAACTTAGACCTGATTTACCAGTTTATATGTATGATCAAGGAAGAACTGTTAGTAAGCGGGCCGCTATGCTTTTAAGCAAAAAAGGTTATAAAAATCTTTATATCTTGAAGACCGGTTACCAAAACTGGGATGGAAAAGAGAAAAAGGATGAAATCTAAAAAATGGGTTAAAACATTTACTGTTTTAACCCATTTTTTTTAATTTTAGCTTAACAATTAGCCTTGGTGAGAAGACCGACTTTTACGCATTGCTTTTCTACGGTTATCATCGAACCGTTCTTCTTCTTCTTCAATGGGATCGACTACGGTCTTTTTAAAAGTGAAAAGACCACTGAATAGTGCGGCTAATGTTGCAAGAATACCTACGAATAGGCCACCTGTAAATTTTTTCATTATGATTGCCCCCTTTTCTTAGTTTATAATTATATTATGCTTGATTTACACCTAATTATCTAGTTAATTGTTTTAATTCCTATGGATAGAATAGAGAAATTAATCATAGAAATGGAGAATATAAAGATGCACAAAGTTTTGGCAATCGTGGGGCCAACGGCTGTTGGTAAAACCAAATTATCGATTGAATTAGCAAAACAAATGAACGGCGAAATTATTTCCGGCGATTCAATGCAGGTCTATCGCGGTTTAGATATTGGGACTGCTAAGGTTACCACAGAGGAAATGCACGGCATTCCACATCATTTGATTAATATTTGTGATGTAACCGAACGCTACACCGTCGCCAGATTTGTTAAGGACGCGATTGCGGCAATTAATCAGATCGAAGCAGCTGGGAAAGTTCCGATTATCGCTGGGGGTACAGGGTTTTACCTTCAGGCATTGGAACAAGGACTAAATCTTGGTGGTAATCAAGAAATGGATGAGTCACCAATTAGACAAGAATTACTCACAAAGGCGACAGAAATTGGTAATGAGGCCATGCATGACTGGCTAACTGAAGTTGACCCCCACGCGGCTGCTAAAATTCCGGCTACCAATCAACGGCGGGTTATTCGAGCTTTAGAGGTTTACCTCCAAACAGGTAACCGATTCTCAGAACAAGTTAATAACGACTCTGATTTGGATTTTAAATATATCACCCTAACTACGGATCGTAACTTGTTGTATGACAGAATTAATCAACGAGTGGACGTAATGGTCACTAAGGGGCTATTTAAGGAAGCTAGGTGGCTATTTGATCAAGGCGGTAGAAAATTACCCGCAAGCCAAGGTATTGGCTATCATGAGCTATTTGATTACTTTGAAAATCAAATCACGAAGGATGAAGCAATTGACAAAGTCAAACAGGATTCACGGCACTATGCCAAACGGCAACTAACTTGGTTTCGAAATAAGGTAGATTCAAATTGGTATGATTTAGTTCAACAAAAAAATTCGGTATCCGAAATAGTTGAGGATGCTTCAAAGTGGCTGCAGGAGTAGCTTTTTGGATATGTGATGTTTTGTGACATATGAGGTTGACTATTAGCTTGTAAATGATATTATTAAACTAAGTTTTGTTGGAGGTGAAAAATGTCTGAGAAGGAATTACGGCGGTCTTTATCTGTACTGCCTATTGGAACAGTTATGAAGCTAACTGATTTATCAGCTAGACAGATTCGTTACTATGAGGAACAAGAGCTTGTATTACCAGACCGAAATGATGGTAATCGCCGAATGTACTCATTGAACGATATTGATCGAATCCTTGAAATTAAGGACTACCTTGATGAAGGTTTAAATATTTCTGGAATTAAGGAAGTATACAAAAAACAGCGGTTGCTTGAAGAAGAGAAGAAAAATCATCAAGATAAGCAACTTACTGATAGTGATGTCCGGAGAATTTTGGAAGATGAATTTCTACATATTAGTGGACTAATGCCACCTTCTTCCACATTTAATAACCAAAAACTTTAATTTATAGATAGGGGATTGATCAGGATGGCAACGAGACACGATTACACAAAAGACGATATTCGACAAATGGTTAAGGACGAAGATGTTAAGTTCCTTCGCCTAATGTTTACAGATTTGTTTGGCACGATTAAAAATGTTGAGGTACCAATTACTCAACTAGAAAAACTTTTAGATAACAAATTAATGTTTGACGGTTCTTCAATCGAAGGATTCGTGCGAATTGAAGAAAGTGATATGTATCTATATCCTGATTTATCTACTTGGATGATTTTCCCATGGAGTTCAGAACGTGGTAAGATTGCTCGAGTTATCTGTGAGGTTTATACTCCAGCTGGGAAACCATTCGAAGGTGATCCAAGAAATAACTTAATCCGAGTGCTTGACGATATGAAGAAAGCCGGTTTCACAAGCTTTAATATTGGACCAGAACCAGAATTCTTCTTATTTAAAATGAATGAAAATGGTGAACCAACTCTTAACCTAAACGATAAGGGAAGCTACTTTGATATGGCACCAATGGACTTAGGTGAAAACTGTCGTCGTGAAATCGTGTTAACACTTGAAGAAATGGGCTTTGATGTTGAAGCTGCCCATCATGAAGTGGCACCTGGTCAACACGAAATTGACTTTAAGTATGCTGACGCGTTGACAGCTGCTGATAATATTCAAACATTTAAATTAGTTGTTAAAACAATCGCTAGAAAATACGGTTTGTATGCAACCTTTATGCCAAAACCACTTAGTGGCATTAACGGATCAGGAATGCATTTAAACATGTCATTATTCACTGATAAGGGAAATGCCTTCTATGATGAATCTGGTGAATTAAAATTATCTAAGCAGGCTTATAACTTCTTAGGTGGCCTTTTGAAACACGCCAGAGCTTTTACGGCAATTTGTAACCCAATCGTTAACTCATACAAGCGATTAGTTCCAGGCTATGAAGCCCCAGTATATGTTGCTTGGTCTGGTTCTAACCGTTCACCATTAATTCGAATTCCTAATGCTCGTGGTAACTCTACTCGATTAGAAGTTCGAAGTGTTGATCCAGCAGCTAACCCATACCTTGCAATTGCATGTATGTTGGAAGCCGGGTTGGATGGCCTTAAAAATGAGATTGAACCTGAAGATAGTGTTGATCGTAACATTTATCGAATGGATGCAGAAGAACGTCAAGAAAGTCATATTAAGAACTTACCTGACACATTACACAATGCGCTTAAAGACTTAGAAGCTGATGATGTTATGAAAAATGCATTGGGAACTAAGCTTTACCAAAGTTTCTTTGAGGCAAAGAATTTGGAATACGATTCATACCGGACTCAAGTTTCAGGTTGGGAAAGAGATCAATATCTCGAATTGTATTAAAAGCGTTCGTCGGTTACGAAAAGGACTTGAATTTAGAATTCAGGTCCTTTTTTGTGTTTTTTGAGTTGGTTTAGTAAATTTATGTTAAAAAACTAAGAAATGTCTTTATTTATAGCGATTAGTTAGATAACATTAATTAAGAGTACAAATAAAAAAGTGATGAGGATACGTTATGGATATGAACGAGCAAAATGATCAATTTAGTCAAAATGATTCAATTTTGTCTTCAGCAATTGACCATAAATTGGATTATTTAAACCAATTAAATGAATCTATTAAAAGCGGGGATGATTTAAAATTATACCAATTGATTGATGCCAATCGGTACAATCAAGAATTTAAAGGGGAAACTGCAGACCCTCAACCACAAGATTTTACCTTGGTGTCTGATTTAGACGCTGAATTAAGCCATCATTTGAGTAATCAATTGATTAACTATTTAGGGGATACCTATCCATTTTTCTATTACCATGAATATGAATTAGGTAAATTCAATATTTACTTTGGTACTGGTGGGATCACCGCTTATTTGGTGAGTTAGATGCTTTAAATGTTGAATTTCACTTTGCCGAGGGTGAATACAACAAGTTAGCTCAATCATTCGAACTTGAATTACAAAACAAACGTGTTAATGATGATGAGATGAAGCGTTTAGCTGATGAAAACGAACGGTTAGGCCAATTAATGGATAATCAAACGCAACGTGACCAACAAAAAGACGAGATTCGAGCTCAGATTAAGGAGAACGAAGATAAGTCACCAATGCCTTGGGAGGCTGCTAAGGTTCGTGAAGAACGGGAAAAGCTAAACCAATCAATGCTGGAACTTACCCAAATCGATGAAGAAGCTAATGGCGCTCGGCAAACCATCAAAGAAAATGAAGCTAAAATACTTTCACTATCAAAAGATGAAACTATTTTAAATCTTGAAAAGCAAAACATTCGGGCAACGTTTGGCTCATTTGAAGAATTTAACCAAAATAACCAACAGCTATATACCAAATACCTTGCATTTTTAGAAGATGGATTGAAGGTGAACGTCGATGAATAACGATAACGATATGCAAGAAGCAGAAATTACCGTCCAAGACACGTTTGCTTCATATACTGAATCATTACAAGCAGGACTTGATAATGGTTTAAACTATGTGTCTTTATTCAATACATTAGTTCACACAACTGATTTTGATGAATTATTAAACGCAGCTGAAAAACTTGCTGACTTTGCATTAGATTCAGAATATTTAGAATTTCCCCATCAATTTACTGGTGAGGATGTTCAAACTATCTTCTTGTCACGGGTATTAGAGTTAGGTGGCGTAAATAACCAATTTAACCTTAAAGATACTAATCGAATTCAAAAGTTATTAGGGGTCTTCAATGGATTAGATGAGGAACCGTTTACGTTTAAAAAATCACCTAAAGCTGGAGCTGGTTACTACTTTGTCGCTACTAACGATAGCCAATCATTAATGTACCTTAACCTTAAAACCAAAGAGCTCATGTTCAATGGGCGGGCCTTGATTAATTTCTTTGTAGTGGTTCTTGAAGGTAAGGACGTTGCCATCATTAAGAATGTGTTAGCAACCTTGAAGAAATTCGGTAAGATTCTCAAAGAGACTTCTGGATTTACAGTTGAATTCAACGTGTTGGATAGCTTCAACAGCCAATTCTTCGAATTTGCTGGCGGCACGTGCGAAGAAATCATGGATGAATTATTTGTTAAATCAGCTGCAAATGAATACATATTAATGGCTGATGAACAAGGTAACGCAATTTTGGACCTTAATGCAAACACCACGTTAGTAATTTCAGATAAGGGTACAAATGATCATCCCCGTTATGGAGCATATATTCAAGATAAAGACCAAGCTGAAAACTGGATTTATTTATTGCTAGATTACGATTTTATTCAAAAATGGTACTTGGATAACGAAAAGCAATTGGAAATCTTAGCAAATCGAGTAGTATTTGGTTAAGAACGGAGTTTACTAATGGATTTACAAAAGATGTTGAGGGCTTCAGTATACTTGAATCGATTGATCGATAATAAGAAGCAGTTACACTGGGCACCAGAAGCCCGGGTGCAAAATGCTTTTGTGGCTTTAGACGTTGAACTAGCAGAAGTAGCTAATACTTCTGAATGGTTTAAAGTTTGGAAGACGCATCGTGGCAAGCACGATGAAGGCAAAAATGCAGAAGAGACGCTATTATATGAATACGTTGATGCGATGGATTTCTTTTTATTAATTTCTAATTTGAAGAATTGGAATCACGTAATTCTAAATACGCAACCAGACTTGGCAAAAATTGCTGGCTACAAGCGTGAGCAAAATATGGATAAACAGTATCTAATTATTAAAAAGATGCTGTTTAATGCCTATTTTGAACGTAGTGAGGCGGCCTTTAGCCATTGCTTCAGATTATTTATCAAAATGGGACTTGTTGAATTCGGCTTTTCAGAAGATCAAATTGAAACGGCCTTTATGAAGAAGAATGAATTGAATAAGCAACGACAAGCAGATAACTATTAAATTAAAAAAGCAGGTCCATTACGGGCCTGCTTTTTTGTGCAGTAAAATTAGTTTTCGATGGAAATGTAAATTGCATGTTTGTCCCAGCAATCCCAGACGCCAATTTGAATGGTGTCTGAATCGGCAAATCGTTGTGGTGAATCGATACTACTAATGTGCGGCTTAAAGGCAGACCACTGATCAATGGTAATGTTAGCAGAGCGAGTGGTTGCTTCAGATGATAGGAATTCTCGTTTTAGTTTAGAGTCTGATTTTAGAGGGATGCCTTGCATTTCGTCATCTAAAGTTTCAATAAAGCTTGGAGCAGTGTATTGATCGCCGTCATCGGCGAACTCCTTAAGGTTTTCAAAGTCAGTTTGCGTAATGGGTGCGGTAATTTGGTCCTTGATTACCACGATTTCGTAACCATACTCAATTGGTTTTGCTTGAGGTGCGAGATTGTTAATGATTGTTAGGATTGAATCAATATCTACAGCCATGTGAAGGCCTCCTTGATTGGTGTGGTTAGTTTAAATATAAAATTAGTAGTGAGAAAAAGTTGATTGGTGATCATCATGCATATAAAGTTCCAGCTAAATGTTAATTCATGAATTAGCGCTGATTATTCATCAAGTTTCTTCTGCAAAGCCGTTTTTAGCAATTCAGAAAAATCGATTCCCTGTTCATTACCTAAATCATTTAAATATTTAGGAATTGTGACTGACTTTCGAATGTTTAAATTTTCTTCTTTGTCTCTAGCTAGCGTAGTGTTGGCTTCAATTGGAATAAGTAAATCGTCTTTTGAAACAGATATTTCTTCTGGCACAGAAGGTTTTGGTATCGGTTCTTTATAATCTTCAGTGGTTAATAGATATCCTTCAAGGGCATCTTTGGCCATATGTAATGCATCTTGAAGATTTTCGCCAAACGTCGCAGCATTGGGCGCTAAATCCGGGAATTTAACTTCATACTGCTTTTTGCTATTTTGATGAAAAATTGCTAGATATAGATACTTCATTTGATTACCTCCAAGTTAGATGATAATTTTAATTATTCCTTAGACACTTGATTGAGATGTATGTTGACATGATATCAGATCAATATCATTGGCCATTGTTTGTACATTAGAATAGTTACTTATATTTTAAATCAAATAAAAAATAAAGTCATAAATATTACCTTTTAAAATCTAAATGTAGATGATTACAATTTCCAATCATGATTTTTGTAACCAAGGGGTATCTCATGTGATTATAGAGATATAAGAAATGAGGTGAAACTATGGCTTATAATTCTCGAGTGAATTACTTAAAACTAATTATCTTCGTTATTGTCATTGAAGCATTAGGGATGATTTCCTCATTGTTATCTGGCGATGTCAGGGCCGCATATAACGATTTTACGTTGCCACCGTTTTCTCCACCGGGTCCCTTGTTTGGGATTGTCTGGCCAATTCTGTATTTACTAGTTGGAGTTGCCGGTTACCTAATTTGGATTAATCGTGATTCAAGTCCGACCGATAATCGATTATTTTGGATTCAATTAGTATTGAATCTATCTTGGACCATTGTATTCTTTAATTTCGCGTGGCTATGGGTTGGAGTAATAATTATCTTGACCATGGACGTGATTACAATTAAGATTGTGATTCAATTAAATAGAGGTCAATTGGCATTAGCAAAATGGATGTTAGTTCCGTATCTAATATGGATTTTATTTGCCACATACTTGGCATTTGGCGTAGCGATATTAAATTAAAAAAACAGCCAAAATGGCTGTTTTTTAATACCCACCAGTGGAATCGAACCGCTGTTTAGTCACCAGACATGGGAAAGCTTTATTAGCTCCAACGATTTCGTTTAGATGGCAAGACCATTAAAACGAAGAACCAGATAGTACCAATAATTGGAATTATACTAATTAAAATCCACCAACCAGAACGATCAGTATCATGTAGGCGACGGACCTTAAGTGACCATACACCAAGCCATACAATTGCAGCAACGATTCTTGATGCGATACCAATGTTTAAGTCAGAAACGTTATAGGTAACATCGATTGGATGGCCAGTAGCTGATTGAATGATAGCGATAATGATTCCACCTAAAATGTAGTTAATAATGATTGGCCACCAATAATCAGGGCGATCAGCTGTACCAGAAAAATTAGTAATGTTACCCCAAAACTTCTTATATGAATCGATCATGAATATCACCTCCTTCGACATTTAATTATCCCATAAGTTACTGAAAACGTTAAAAATTTGGCATCATAAATTCGTAAAATAAGCGCAACAAAAATAAAATACACCCGTGGCCATCTTTGACTGTGGGTGTAATAAAACGATAGAATCTATTTGTGATTGATTAGTCATCCAACAGATGGGGATTTTTCTCAAGAATTATTTTGATTGCTTCGTATATTAATGAATTAGCATACTCTTTGGAGGAATCATCACCATTTTTGATTAGTTCTAAGAGTTGATCCTGAGGGTTATCACTAGCTGTTTGCTGGTATCTCCCTGAGGCAACCCGCTCATTATGGCGCTTTGTGGCTCGTTTGATTGCTTCTTCAGTGAATGCTGCTGCTTTGTCATCGCTCATATATTGTCACCACCTTGTGAGTTAATTATCTCACAAGATTGGTAAGTCAGATATTATGATTTGCGGCAAGGAGGTTAGCACATATAAAAAACGCCGTCCTCAAGGCTGGCGTTTTTATATGTTGAGTTTTAGTTATCATCTTAGATACTGAATCATCCAAACAGCAAAACCAGCAATTGCGAATAATAACCACCAATACCGGGCTGCGAAATCCCAAAGTTCATCTGGCCCAGTTGTGACGCGTTTCTTTTAGGCAATCCCAAAACTAGTTCATCAAGCGAACAGTCTAAAATTTCAGCTAATTTCACCAGATAAGTTAAGTCAGGGGTTGATACACCGGCTTCCCATGCTGAAACCATTTGTTGGGGAACTAATAACTTATCTGCAATATCAGCTTGAGATAATCCTTTATTAGCGCTTAATTTAGTTAGTTGCGTTGCGAATAAAATACTCATGTTAGCCACCTCCTAACCTAATTTAATTATCAATTAGATGTGTTACGAATGTAAAGCACAATGCATGCGATTAATCGAATTGACGATTAAATGGTGTAGAGTGAACTCATCAATTTTTAGTATTTGATTCGGTAATCGTCTAATTAGCCATCAAATCGATATCAGTTAACCAGTTACTAAACTCAACTAGTAAATGGATAGCATGTTGATTAATCAATGAATTTGGCAGTATGTCAGGAAATTCAACCTGAAGTCTTGCATGAATCGTATTGTTGGGTTCATCAGTTATTAAATGACGGACCCCGCCAATGATAAAGCCGTTAGTTAATCTACCAGTGCCACTTAGTTCAAAGCGAAAATTTTTATTAGAAGTGGTGGATAACCCTGAATTGTCACCGTATGATAGCGTGAAATCATTGGTGAGTCGAGTTCCACCGGTCATTTCCACGACGGTTTGCTGATTGTGCTCGCCGTAGCTATAGAAATGATTGGGGTTTGCTTTGAAGTTATAGAATTGATTATCCTCAGTGTTATGCATAAACATCTGATTTAAAGTATTGGCAATTTGTTGCGCAGTTAGCTTGCTGTTTTTTAAATACATATCCGCAACTGAAATCTTTCGGTGATTAAACGAAGTTTTGACACCAAGTTTTGTAATTAAATTCGCAATGTCAGATTGATAAGCTAACTGTGACTTCAGTTGATTTTGTCCGATTGCCATTTTGGCCAAAACAACTTCTTCTTTAATAGTTATAAATGAAGTTGTAGATGTGAAGTTTAGTTTCTGTGAGAATCTTTTGTTTAATAATTTAGCCGTTTTTAGGTATTCACGTCGTTGCCACTTTACCAAATCATCTTTTGAAAATGATTGCTTACCAATCATAAAAGTAAAGGGCAAAGATAAGAGGTGCGCTTCAGCTTGTTCGACTTTAGCGAAAATGGTTTGTTGATCCATATTAAATTAACTCCTTAATTAATAAGCTTATGCATTTTAGTTAATCATATTCCTAAAGTTATGGGTTTACTAACGCTTTAATTGATAACTTTTTAAACTTTAATTATTACGATTGATTATTACGGTTAAGTCCACATAAAAAGGATAAATGATGATTATTATCATTTATCCTGAATGGTGTTGGTATATTGGTATGTTCAGCCCCTTTAGTTGGGGGTTGGAATGATGATTTATCAAGTGCATCGTTAATTGATTCCTTGCTAATTTTATCCATTTAGGTTCCGCGTGTTTTGTCTGTGATTTTATGCAAGAAATTACCTAAGTCATATCAACAACGACAGAATCCTTATTGATATTAGATTTGATGGAATTGATTGTATTGATGGCAGTTTCTTTATAAAAATAAGTTTCGCTAGTAGCAACAACTTCATCATTTTCTGATTTGATTAAAAAGTAAAATTGGCCACTTGGCGATTTACGAATAGAAAAGTACAAGTTATCACATCCTTTAGAATAATTATCTCATAAGCTGTGTTGATTATTAAATTTAAAAGTTGAAGGGATAGTGAAATTTCGGTAATAGTGGGGAGAATAGAATATTCGGTTTTGAATTTTATAAATTAACACCAAAGATTTTATTAGTTAGAAGTAATAAAAGAGCCGCACATCTTATTACTAGATGAATGGCTTTTTGTGTTAGACTTTATTTGAGGAGATGATGATTAATGATGGGATTACATCGCTCAAGAACTAATCGTGTTTTTGCAGGTGTTCTTGGAGGAATAGCTGAAAAGTTCGGCTGGAATGCAAATGTATTACGCGCTCTTTGGAGTGTTCTTACATTGACACCTTTTCCGGGATTAATAATTTATTTAGTATTATGGTTAGTAGTTCCTGAAGAGGATTAATTAACTTATAAAAATGGTTTATAATAAAAGCGGTCTTTCTTTTTGGAGACGGCTTTATTTTTTTAATTTAATATTTTAAGTAACTCGGTAATTTAAATGAACTGTATAAATAATTCTTTTGATAGATCATGTCTATAGAGGATTAGCCAAGATAAAATTTATGTTCTATTACATATAGCTATTAAAAAGAAATATTGAAAAATCGGTTGAGTAAATTATAAATATACATTAAATATTAACCGTGACCGGAATTACTAATTATCTTAATTTATGTACAATTATAGATAAATAAAAAACGTTGGTATCGACTAGCAATTCATCGATATCAACGTTTTTTAATTCTATGGACTTTTTTAAACAAATACCATCTATGTATCATTATGTCACAGGAGAGATTCGAACCCTCGACCTACGGTTTAGAAGACCGTTGCTCTATCCAGCTGAGCTACTGTGACAAAATCACAAATCAACGTTTATTAGTATATGTGATTTTTCAAGTTTCGTCAATCTAAAATTGATCAAAAAATCACATTTTTTTGACTTTTTTATTCAGAACTTAAAAATGGGGTAATTAATTTTGTAATTGATCCAAAGTTGAAGAGGTTATCTTGTCATTTGATCTCACTTTAAAAGAGATGGTATCAAATTTTAAAATCACCGGGTCATCGTAATTCAAATGACTTTGAAACTTATTTAGGTACTGCTGAATATCATCAGTTATCTCATCGATCGGAAAGACATGAAGGTTGCCCTTAAGACATATAGAAGAATAATCAACATCAGAGAAAGAAAACACCGAGACTTGGCTTTCCTTACGAATGTTTTTAACAGTAGCAGTATCACGATTTGTATAGAATAAAATCGATCTAAGCGATTTATTAATAGGAAGGGGTGTTAGAGCAACGGTATTAGGAAAATTACTCTTATCAATGGTGGTTACCGAAAAAACGGAGACTGAGTTTACTAATTCACCAGCTAATTTGATAGGATTTGTCATGATGAGGCCTCCAACATAAATAATTATTTTAAGGAACACGTTAATTACAGTTAATTGTAACAAACATTGACTATAAAAGATAAATATACCAATTGTAACCAATATTTTTATCTAGTGTACATAAAAGGTTTTACTTCGGGAAATCTGCCAACTACAACTATATAGGCCACGTAGAATTAAAGGAAGACTAAGCAAATACCAACTATGTAGTCATACAACCATAAACATACCCAGAGCCCAGAACTTCTATCATGTATTAACCGGTTCGTCTATCTTACGAAGCAAAATTCGGCTAAAGACACAGTAAACAAGCTACTAAGATTATGCTTAGTAGGCTTGTAAAATTCTAAATATTAATTTCGTGGCAATTGGCCACGCATAATGTATAAGAAGCGTTCGCCTTTACCAGATATCCAGGTTGACTGGCCAGTATCGGCTAAATAGTGATCATCAGGCATCGCTAGATAGGTGATCTTTAATAATTGATCATGTTGATTATCCATCGTTACTAGTTCTTTAAATAGTTCATCGGCACTATATCCCATGATTTTACCAGCTTTTATAAGGTGTTCAATAACGTCTAAAGAGACGTCGTGATTGTAAGGCAATAGAAATTCTAAGATGAATTGACGTTTCTTATCCGTTGAGTTCATTGTGCACCTCCTAAGTAAATTAAGTGAATCTTAGCATGTTCATTATAAATCTTGTGGTTAAATCAAGAAAATTTAAAGATTTTAGTGGCTTACAAGTTCAGTTGCAAGTAGTCAATTCTCATTATGTCGAAAATCACTCACAAAAGCTCCCTATATATTGCGATTTCCTTAAGATAGTTTAGATTTAGTTAAACGAGTGGTAAGAAGAGGTTAATTATTTGGCTTTAAATCCCATAAACTAGATAATAAAAGTGTGCCAAGTTGACACATATTTTAGGAGGTGGAAGTTGTGGAATTCGTTTTATTTATTGTTCTTATATTTATAGTTTGTGGTTTAATTCAATTATATCTGAATACTTCAACTACCATTCGAGAAAATGGCAAGCACCTTGCAAAAAAATAATCATTTGGGGAAAATCAATCGTGAGTAACGATTGATTTTTATTTTGGCTTTAAATCAAGAACCAGTCCATTTTAAATAATTGTGTTGACTCAAGGATGGATATTTTGTATACTAGTCACGTTGTAATTGTGGCTTCCACAGCTACAACCGCACGAGATGAGCTTCTAAGTCCGAAAGGCGCTTATTTTCGGCGAGTCTAAGCAAAATATAAGGAGGTGCACATATATGTACGCAGTTATTACTACAGGTGGTAAGCAATACAAAGTAACCGAAGGCGAAGCAATTTACGTTGAAAAATTAGACGCAAATGAAGGCGACAAGGTTACCTTTGATCAAGTTGTTATGGTCGGTGGCGATTCTACTAAGATTGGTTCCCCATTAGTTGACGGAGCATCAGTTGAAGGTACTGTTGAAAAACAGGGTCGTGAAAAGAAGGTTGTTATCTTCCGTTACAAGGCTAAAAAGGGCTCACGTTCAAAGAAGGGTCATCGTCAACCATACACCAAGGTTGTTATCAATTCTATCAAGGCCTAACTTAAATCGGGGGTGGCTAAATGATTCAAGCATCAATTGATCACTATTCAGGACATGTCAGCGGATTTCAACTTACAGGCCATGCAGACGCTGGAGAGTATGGGCAAGACATTGTCTGTTCTGCTGTTTCGGTGTTAAGTATTACTACTGTTAATGGTTTACAAGAAGTTGCCGGTATCGACTTAACTGTAGATAGTGATGATGAAAATGGTGGTTATTTGTCAGTCTCGGTTCCAGTTTTAAATGATGCTAAGAAATCAGTTAAAGCTGATGCAATTTTAGATACTTTCGAGAATGGTATGAAAGACATTGCGGAAAGTTACTCTAAATATATTACTTTAAAAACTAACTAAATTAAACATGGAGGTGAATCCTATGTTGAAAATGAATTTACAATTCTTCTCTCACCATAAAGGTGGTGGATCAACTGCCAACGGTCGTAACTCTGCTGGTCGTCGTTTAGGTGCTAAGGCAGCTGATGGCTCAACTGTTACAAGTGGTTCAATTATCTACCGTCAACGTGGTACTCACATTTACCCAGGTAACAATGTTAAACGTGGTAACGATGACACATTGTTCGCATTGGTAGACGGTGTTGTTCGCTTTGAACGTAAAGGCCGCGATAAGCGCCAAGTATCAGTATATCCTCTTGAGGAAGCTGCTGCTAAATAATGTTCAATTAAATTGGGCCCTTACAGGGTCCTTTTTTTATGTCAATTTTTAAAAATTAGCTATTTAGGGCAAAAGTATTATATAATCAACTATGTTATTAAAACCGAGGAGGATTTTAAAATGGCTATATCAACTGCTGATTTTAAAAACGGATTGACTATCGAAGTCGATAACGCAATCTGGAGAATTATTAGTTTTCAACACGTTAAACCAGGTAAGGGTGGCGCTTTTGTTCGTTCAAAACTAAAGAACTTAAGAACTGGTGCCGTTCAAGAAAAGACATTTAGAGCCGGTGCCAAGATGGAACAAGCTCAAATTGACACTCGTAAAATGCAATACTTATATGCTGATGGTGATGATCATGTATTCATGGATCTTGATACTTATGACCAAATCAGCATTCCAGCTGCTCAAATTAAAGAAGAATTAAAATACCTTCAAGAAAACATGGAAGTTAGTGTTATTCAATATGGTACTGAAACTCTTGGAGTTGAACTTCCAAATACTGTAACACTTGAAGTTGCTGAAACTGAACCAGGTATTAAGGGTGATACTGCATCAGGTGGTTCAAAACCTGCTACAATGACAACTGGTTTAACGCTACAAGTACCATTCTTTGTTAACCAAGGCGACAAGCTTGTTATCAATACTCAAGATGGCACTTACATTTCCAGAGGCTAATTTCTGAACTGAAACGGAGGCTATATAATGGCTGATGAAACTAACATTATGTTGCAAAGTGATGATCCCGAATTGGGTAATATCCAAATTGCACCTAATGTTCTTGAAATTATTGCTGGTGTTGCAACGACTGAAGTAGACGGTGTGAATCGGATGCGCAGTTCACTTGCCACCAGTTTAAACGAATTAATTGGTAGAAAAAAGGAGCATGGTAAGGGAGTTAAACTGTCTTATAATGATGCTCATGAATTGGTTGTTGATATTGATGTTTATCTAAACTATGGGGTTTCTGTCCCCAAAGTGGCCTTGGAAATCCAAGCTCAAGTTGAACAACAATTATACTTTATGACTGAACTTAAGGTTTCAGAAGTTAACGTGCATGTTCAAGGCGTTGTTCCTGAAAAAACCGAAAGTACTGTTGACCCCAATAATCCGTTTGCTAACGACGACACAGAAAATGGTGAAACTAGTGGAAATTAATCGTCATCAAATTCGTGAAATCGCGTTTCAAACGCTTTTGCGATGAATACCAACGCTAAGACAGATGTTACCGATTTTTACGCTGTGCTTACTGATGGAAAATTTGGTCAGGATGTTCCTGAATATTTAACTACGGTTGTTTCTGGGGTAGTCGAACATAAAGCTGAGTTAGACGCTTTAATCGAAGACAATCTAACAAGTGGATGGTCAATCTCTCGAATCGCTAAGACGGATTTAATTATTATCGAAGTTGCTTTATTTGAAATGAAGTATGTCGATGATGTACCTGCAAAAGTGGCAATTAATGAAGCCATTGAATTAGCTAAGAAATTCAGTGATGATCGTTCAAGAAAATTTGTTAACGGGATTTTGTCACACGCCCATGAAGAACTGGTAAAATAGATTTACGAACTTGTAAATCTATTTTTTATACATAAAATTATTTGAAGGAGTGGTTTACTTGGCAACATTAATTGATGGAAAAAACTTAGCTAAAAAAATAAATGAAGCAACTGCGCAACGGGTAGCAAAATTAACTTCTAAGTACAGTATTGTCCCGGGATTAGTTGTAATTATCGTTGGTGATGATCAAGCTAGCCAACGATATGTCCGCAACAAACATAGAACCGCCCAAAGATTAGGGATTAACTCGACTATCAAGGAGTTGCCAATTGACGTTTCCCAAGCAGAACTACTATCACTCATTCAACAATACAATACTGATGATTCCGTACATGGAATCCTAGTCCAAGATCCACTTCCTGATCAAATCGATGAAAAGTTAGTCACTAAAACTATTGCTCCCGAAAAGGATGTTGACGGTTTCATCCAGAAAATGTCGGCAAGTTATACTTAAATGATAATTCGCATTATCCGGTTGCTTGTACTCCTAAGGGAATCATGACAATGTTTGATGAATATCATATTGATCTAATGGGCAAAGACGTCGTGATGATTGGTCGTAGTTCGATTGTTGGTAAACCGATGGCCGCATTGATGCTAAATGCGGGTGCCAGTGTGACCATCGTCCACCGTCACTCTAAAGACGTGACAGCTTATACCAGAAACGCTGACGTAGTTGTTTCAGCTACTGGCCAGTTACACACTGTAACTGCTGATAACGTTAAAGCTGGAGCCGTCGTCATTGATGTTGGCCAAAACATCAACGAAGCAGGCCATTTAGTTGGTGATGTTGATTTTGATGAGGTCTCCGCTAAGGCTTCGTTTATTACACCCGTTCCTGGTGGTGTAGGTCCAATGACTATTGCGACCCTGATGCAACAAACTGTCGACTTGACTGAATGGAGTCTTTTGAGTGAATAACGAGTATTTAACAGTAACTGCACTAACTCAGTACATTAAGAAAAAGTTTGATTACGATCCATATTTGACCAAAGTATACTTAACTGGTGAAATCTCTAACTTTCGACTCCGGGCGAATGCCCATCAGTACTTTAGTTTGAAAGATAATAACGCCAAAATTAGTGCCATTATGTTTAAATCGGCGTTTAATAAACTTAAATTCACCCCCGAAGAAGGTATGAAGGTTCTTGTTGTGGGCCATATTTCACTGTATGAACCAACGGGAAGTTACCAAATTTACGTTGATCGCATGGAGCCAGATGGGGTCGGCCAATTCTATCAAGCCTATGAGCAATTAAAAAAGCGATTATCCGCTGAAGGATTATTTACTCAGACTAAACGGCCATTGGTTAAGTATCCAAAGCGAATCGCAGTTGTTACCTCTCCAAGCGGGGCGGTGATTCGAGATATCATTACGACAACCCGCCGCCGCTATCCGATTGCCCAAATTGTACTCTTTCCTGCATTAGTGCAAGGAACCGAAGCAAGTAATGATATTGTTCGACAGATTAACCGCGTTAATCAGTTGGGCGATTTTGATACACTGATTATTGGGCGGGGTGGTGGATCGATTGAGGATTTGTGGCCTTTTAACGAAGAAAATGTTGCTCGAGCAATTTCTACCAGTGAGATTCCGGTGATATCTTCAGTTGGCCATGAGACTGATACCACCATTGCAGACCTAGTTGCAGATGTTCGAGCGGCTACGCCTACGGCAGCGGCGGAATTAGCGGTTCCTAAATTAGACCAAGTACTCTTAGATATTAATAATAATCAAAACCGGTTGATGAATGCGGCCTACCAATTGATCAAGCAAAATCGATTAAGATTGGTTAAGTTACAGGAAGCAGCCGTATTTAAGTCACCTCAGCGGATATATGAAACTTATGCGCAGCGAGTTGACATGTTGATGCAGCGACTGATTGCCAATAATAGTCAAAACTTTAACCGAGTTCAAAGCATCTACCGTGATTTAAATAATCGTTTAAAGATCACGGCACCTACTAATCGAATTGACCAGTTAAAACAACTTAATGCGTCACTTGAATTGAGAATGACTCAAGCCCAAACGTTACGGTTATCCGAAATTAAAAAGCGGTACCAAATCGCAGTATCTTCATTGGATCACTTGAGTCCACTAAAAATACTTGCTCGGGGCTATTCATTTACTACTGATCAGGATGAAAAATTAATTTCATCGGTCGACCAGGTTAAGCCGGGTACCGATGTGAACATTCACATTGCTGATGGAACTTTAATGGCAACTGTAACTAAAATTACTGATGATAAGCGAGAGGAAAAAGATGGCAGATAGCAAGACTTTCGAAGAGAAAATGCAAGAATTAGAAGTTATCGTAAACGAATTAGAACAAGGTAATGTACCTCTAGAAGAATCGATTACTAAGTTTAAAGATGGCATGCAACTAAGCGAAGATTTAGCTAAGACGTTAAACAATGCTGAGAAGACCATGGCCAAAATCATTGATGATAATGGTAAAGAATCAGCGTTTGAAACTGTAGAAGACGGTACAAACAACGATGACCAAAATTAAACAATTTGAATCCGAATGGTTACCCAAAATTAATGAGTTATTAGTTCATCAAGTAGCGATTGATGGCTCTCAAGAGCAATTAGTCGCCGCTATGCAATACTCTGTGGATGCTGGTGGAAAACGATTGCGCCCATTATTGGCATTAGCTACGGTTATTTCATTGGGGAAGTCAGTCAATGTCGACGTTCTTAAGGCGTTAACAGCAGTTGAACTATTGCATACTTATTCACTAATTCATGATGATTTACCCGCGATGGATGATGATGACCTTCGACGAGGAAAACCATCAAATCATGTGATCTATGGTGATGCGCTAGCAACCTTAGCAGGTGATGGTTTGCAAGCTTTGGCATTTCAATGGGTGACTGATAATCAGCTAACGTCTACCATTCAAAGTGAATTGGCTTTGAAATTAGCAATAGCTGCTGGACCGGCCGGAATGGTAGCTGGCCAAGCGGATGATGTGTTAAATGAGAATAATCCATTAACGGCTGACCAACTGCGTGTGCTCCACGAAAACAAAACAGGGGCCCTCATTCATTATGCGGTGGAATCAGGATTGATCGTGGGAGACATCAAGCCAAGCGACCGACAACAATATTTGCGGTTTGCAGATGACTATGGCTTAGCGTTTCAAATTTATGATGATGTATTGGATGTCGTTAGTAACGAACAAACGCTTGGTAAACCTGTCCATCAAGATGCAGATAAGAACACTTATCCTAATCTGTTTGGACTGGCTGAATCAAAACGGCTTCTAAAAGCTACTATTGCTGATGGACTAGCAGCTTTAGACCAAATTCAGAAAAGCCAAGGATATGATCCAGAAATATTGAGAGCTCTATGTGGATACTTTAAGATTGAGGAAATATAATTAATGGAAAAACAACGTGTAGATGTTTTATTAGTTGAACAAGGCTTGTTTGATACTCGGGAACAAGCTAAACGAGCTGTGATGGCTGGAGAGGTGCTGGGAAAAAATGAAGAGCGCCTTGACAAACCTGGGGTGAAAATTCCAGTTGATACCGAGTTACACATTAAAGGGACCCCAATGCCTTACGTTAGTCGTGGGGGATTGAAGCTAGAAAAAGCACTTAAAGTCTTTAATATCAGTGTCCAAGACAAAGTGGTGTTAGACATTGGTAGTTCAACTGGTGGTTTTACTGACGTTATGCTTCAAAATGGGGCTAAACTAAGTTATGCTCTAGATGTTGGTAGTAATCAATTAGTGTGGAAGCTTCGCCAAGATCCTCGGGTAGTGGTAATGGAACACACTAATTTTCGTTATAGCAAGGTTGCTGATTTTACTGAGGGTCAACCTGAGTTCTCATCGATCGATGTTTCGTTTATTTCGTTGAAATTAATTCTACCTACCTTAAAGGATATTATCGTTCCAGATGGACAGGTAGTTGCATTGATCAACTCAATTTGAGGCGGGCAAAGCCAAGGTTGGCAAACATGGAATTGTTCGTGATCGATCAGTGCATAAGGAAGTATTAACGACGATTCTTGATTTCGCGGTTGAAACTGGTTTTGAAGTTGAAAAATTAGATTTCTCGCCAATCAAGGGTGGTTCAGGTAACATTGAATTTTTAGTACTTCTTAAATCGGTTGCTGAACCAACGATTAAACCAAGCGTATCAATTGAAA
This sequence comes from Lentilactobacillus kosonis, assembly GCF_003864335.1. Lineage (GTDB taxonomy): Bacteria > Bacillota > Bacilli > Lactobacillales > Lactobacillaceae > Lentilactobacillus > Lentilactobacillus kosonis. The sequence goes on from NZ_BEXA01000002.1 coordinate 265,192, forward strand.
CAGTTATTAAGAATGCTTATTCTGAGTTAAAAAAGGACTAGGCCCAGGAGGTTACTATGAGAAAAAAGGATCGCCAAAGAATTATTCGCAGTTTGTTGTCAACCAATGATTTAGAGACGCAAGAAGATTTTGTTAAGGTATTGGCGGATCAAAATGTCTGGGTGACGCAAGCCACAATTTCTCGTGATATTAAAGAAATGCAACTAGTTAAGGTGCCATCGCCTAATGGTGGCTACCGGTATAGTTTACCTACCCAAAAGAATGTTGATACCGAGAAGAAATTAGTTCAGTCAATTCAAGACTCGTTTGTGTCAATTGACACCCAGGATAAATTAGTATTCATGAAAGTTTTGCCTGGGAGCGGTCCGATTATCTCTAGTTTGTTATACCAACTTAAATTTGATGACGTCTTTGGAACACTTGGCGATGACAATACAGTGTTAGTGATCTGTGTGTCTGACCAAGCGGCAATCGACTTTAAAATCGAGTAAACGAGATGCTAACAGGCATCTAGCGAGAAGGATGATTAATGTTATTAGAATTATCAATAACTGACTTTGCTATAATTGAGCACTTGGATGTTGATTTTCAAGCAGGAATGACCGTGCTAACTGGTGAAACCGGCGCTGGAAAGTCGATCATTATCGATGCCGTGTCTTTGTTAGCTGGTTCCCGGGGCTCGAAAGATTTTATTCGGACTGGAGCTAAAAAAGCTATCATTGCCGGTAATTTTGTGTTAGACGATAGTAATCCCACGTACGGCTTATTAGACGATTTGGGGATCGATCATGATGACGGTAGTGTCGTGATTGAACGAGAATTGTTTGAAAGTGGTCGCAATAGTTGTCGCGTTAACGGGCGACTAGTTAATATCACCACGCTTAGACGAATCGGCGAGACCATCGTGGACATTCAAGGCCAAAATGACCATCAAGAACTGATGAATCCAGATCGCCACATTTTTCTGCTCGACGAATTTGGTGAAACTGAATTAACGGATTTATTAGCGAAGTATCGGTCAGAATATGGCGAATACTTAAAGTTAAAGGCAGTTAGTGAGCAAAAAAGTCAAAACGAGAAAGCCTGGGCTCAACGATTAGACATGCTGAAATTTCAAATTAATGAAATTGATAGCGCGGCTTTAAGCGTTGGTGAAGAAGAAGAATTGATCGCCCAACGGGACCGATTAAACAATTTTCAGCGAATTCATGACGCCTTGGTGACTAGTTATGAGAGTTTAAATAATGATGAGACTAGTTCTCTTGATGGAGTCGGGACTGCAATGAGTTCAATGCAGACTATTGATGACTTAGATCCAGAATTCCATCAAATTTCTGAAGACATTTCCGGGGCGTTTTACGCGCTCCAAGATGCGGTCAGTTCATTATCTGATCAAATCAGTAATTTAGAATTTAATCAAAATACTCTAGACGAAGTAGAACAACGATTAAATCTAATTAATCAATTGGAGAAAAATACGGTGATACGCTTGCACAAGTCTTAGACTATCGGCAAACTATTGGCGATGAGCTTAACCAGATGCAAGGTTCAGCCGCTGAAGATAGTGATTTGGCGGATCGTCTTGAAGCTTCCAAACAAAGTTTAGTGAAGATGGCCAAGTCAATTTCAACTAAACGTCAAGCGGTGGCCACTCAGTTAAAAGACGGCGTGCAACAGCAATTAGCCGATTTATTTATGGAAAAGGCTGTGTTTGAGGTTCATATTGAACCAACGACAGAACTGAACCGAAACGGTATGGATAGTGTTGAATTCTTTATTCAAACTAATCCTGGCGAGAAACTATTACCCCTAGTCAAATCTGCATCCGGTGGGGAACTGTCAAGAATTATGCTAGCGTTGAAGACAATCTTTGCTAAAGCGGTTGGCGTTACATCAATTATTTTTGATGAAGTTGATACGGGAGTTTCTGGTCGCGTTGCTCAAGCAATTGCTAACAAGATTTATACGATTTCGGCTAAATCACAGGTATTATGCATTACGCATTTGCCTCAAGTCGCTGCCATGAGTGACCAACATTACTTTATTTCTAAACAAGTCACTGGTAATCGAACGATGACTCATTTGCAAGAGCTGGACGAGGATGACAGCATCAATGAATTATCGCGGATGTTAGCCGGAACAGAGGTTACTAAGATTACTCGTGAACATGCTGAGGAATTATTAAAATTGGCAAGTCACGAAAAAGCGGTGATTCGTGCTGCTTTGAAGTAGACCAAAACAAAAAGACGCTAACCATCTAGATTGATTACAGATGGTTAGCGTCTTTAAAACTATTAGTAACTTAAGCAACGAATGCGGGATTGGCGGTTGGATACTAGTTACATTTTTGAATAGCCGTTAATTCATTTAAGAAAAATAGTTTGGTAAGATTAGTAGCTTGTTCTTTGATTAAATAGCGCTCATCTTTTAGATGATGTAATAAACCAGTCACGGGAGTATCATCGTTATTAAAGGTTAGCGTTACTGGAAAGGTTTTATCAATTGCTTGGTCGGCAAAGTAGTGTAATTGTCGATATGGCATTTGAGCAAGGCTTGAATGAGTGGGTAACACGTTTAATAATTTTTGGTAATTATGTTTAACGTTATTCGTGATCTCGGTTAAATAAGATTGTGTGTTTTGCATTAGTAATCACTCCGAACATTTGTTTGTGTTTTCATTATACGAACTAACGTTCTGAAATGCAACCGGTAATTTTGACCAAAATTTGCCCCCTTGTCAAAAGCTAGATTTAGAGAGATAATTATGAGTATTATTAAAAAGGTGAAGGGATTTTTCAATGACAAAAAGAGGAATGTTAATCGTCCTATCTGGACCATCCGGAGTGGGTAAAGGAACTGTTCGTAAGGCACTATTTGATGAACCAGATATTGATTTTGAGTATTCAACATCAATGACTACCAGAAAGCCACGGGATGGCGAAAAAGATGGTGTCGATTATTTCTTTGTTTCTAAGGAACAATTCGAAGATAATATTCAAAATGGTGAGATGCTTGAGTATGCCAAATACGTTGACAATTATTATGGTACGCCATTAAAATATGTAAACGAAACATTGGAATCCGGTAAAGATGTCTTTTTGGAAATTGAAGTTAATGGTGCTATGCAAGTTAGGGCCAATTGTCCTGACGCTGTCTTCGTATTTTTGACTCCACCCGATTTGATGGAATTAAAGCACCGTTTGATCGGCCGTGGAACTGATGATATGGATGTCATTAACAAGCGAATTGAAACTGCGGTTTCTGAAATTCGAATGATGCGTAATTATGATTACGCAGTTTTAAATGATGAAGTTGCCAAAGCCGTTGAGCGTATTAAGTTGATTATTCGTAGTGAACGGCTTAAGGTTACTCGTGTAATGCCCGATTATGAATCTATGTTAGGAGATAATTAATATGTTACTATACCCATCAGTTGATAAATTATTGGAAAAAATTGATTCACGTTATTCATTGATTGCTTTAGCTAGTAAGCGAGCTCATGAGCTTGATGCAGGAGCTAAGCCATTACTTAATGAATATAAATCACAAAAATCAGTGGGAAAAGCTTTAGAAGAAGTTGAAGCTGGTCTATTGAAGATTGACGAAAACGAAAAAGATTACGACTAATCTTAATGGTAAACCGGGAATTTAAACGTTCTCGGTTTTATTTTATTTTGGACACCTTTGTTACAATTGAAGTGATAAAAAATTAGGTGGTGAATGAAATGTTTTCAAACAAACGGGTAACATTAATCGTTACCGGAAGCATTGCAGTATATAAGTCAGCTATTTTGGTTAGAGACTTAATTAAGCAGGGCAATGAAGTTAAGGTGATTTTAACTAAGGCGGCCGCCGAATTCGTCACGCCACTGACTTTTCAGACGTTAAGTAAGCAGCAAGTAATTGTGGACGAATTTCAAGATTACGAGGTTGATAAGGTATTACATATTGATATTGCCGATCATACTGATGTGACAATTGTGGCTCCGGCAACAGCTAATATAATTGGTAAAATAGCTAACGGAATTGCAGACGATGCTGCCAGCACGGTGTTATTAGCTAATCACGCGCCATTATTTATTGTGCCGACAATGAATTCAAATATGTTAGCTAATCCCGCTAACCAACGTAACATTAACCAACTGGAACAAGATGGGGTCCATGTTATGGATGCCGCGACGGGATTTTTAGCCGAGGGATATGAAGGTAAAGGCCGGATGCCAGAACCAGCCGAGATTTTGGCTTGGATTGACCAATCTTTGGTCCCTAACCAAGTACTTAGTGGTAAAAGTATTATTGTAACTGCTGGTGGTACTCGTGAGCCAATCGACCCAGTTAGATACATCACAAATCATTCCTCTGGTAAAATGGGCTTTGCAATTGCACAAGCAGCGGTGCAAGCCGGCGCTAAAGTTGCGTTAATTGCCGCGAATACAAGCATTCCCGTACCCGCAGGTGTTGATTTCATCCCTGTTGAAACTGCTAGAGACCTAGAACAGGCCGTCACTGAACGTTTTGCTATGGCAGATGGGTTAGTAATGGCGGCAGCGGTCGCCGATTTCGGCCAGCAACTGTCGCGGATCATAAAATTAAAAAGACCGCGGATAATGATAATCTGACCCTATCAATGGTTAAAAAATCCAGATATTGTTAAACAAATCGGTTCGCTTAAGCAACCTAAGCAATTTGTCGTGGGCTTTGCGGCAGAGACAAATGACTTATTAGCTAACGCCACTAAGAAAATCGCTTCGAAAAATTTAGATCTGATTGTTGCTAACGATGTTGGCAATCACCAAATTGGCTTTAATGCTGATCAAAATCAAGTAACTTTTATGTGGCCAGATGGCCAAACTAAAAAGACGTCAGTTGAATCCAAAGCCAAGGTGGCGGAACAACTTATTCAAATTATCGCTAAATTTTAGATTGGAGGGACGACCTTGCAAGTTGCTAAGGTTATCGTTGATGTACCTAGTCGCCAAACGAATAAACCATTTTCATATTTAATTCCAGATAACCTGAGCAGTGCTATTGTTGTGGGGATGCGCGTCCAGGTTCCATTTGGTCATCGAAAAATTACCGGCTTTGTAGTCGAAGTAAGTGATCATGTCGATTTCGATGGTAAGTTAAAACCAATTGATGCAGTGATTGACTTAACACCTGTAATTAGTCCCGAACTGATGAGTTTAGCTCTTAAGATGAGTGAAACAACATATGCTTTTTTGATTAGCTGCCTACAGACGATGCTACCTGGCGGAATGAAGGCGTCAATGACTAAAAAATTAGTCGCAACGTCACCTCAAGTAGTGGTTGATAATGAATGGCTGTTTCATGGTCAACCTGAAATTGAATTTGCTTCGAATACGGACACCCAAACCACTAGTCAAGTCTTGTCGTTAATCAAACAGGAATTAGTCAGGGTTGATTATGACTTAAAACGTAGCGCTTCGGCCGTGGAAGTTTTAGGTGTGCAGGCAGCGATGTCGGTCGAACAGTTAACTGCTGAATTGGCTTCCGTGCGCGCCAATGCAACTGGGCAACAACAGCTACTAATGCAGTTAATCCGGCACCCCGAGACTAATTTTTGCAAGCTGACTTAGTTAAGGAAGGAATATCTGCTAGTACGGTAAAGACTGCTATTACCAAAGGCTGGGTTACTGCTACTAAGATCCATCAAAATCGTGATCCGTTTATGCAACCAGTTGAACCCAGTCAACCGTTGCAACTAAATTCAGATCAACAAGCAGCAGTAACTAAGGTGACTGAAGCAATCCAAGCTGAGCTGAATGAGTGCTTTTTACTAGAAGGCGTCACTGGTTCTGGTAAGACGGAAGTTTATTTGCAAATTATAGATTTAGCATTGAAGCGTGGTAAGACTGCGTTAATGTTAGTTCCAGAAATTACGTTAACTCCCCAAATTGTTAACCGGGTTCGCTCACGGTTCGGTGATCAAGTCGCTATGTTGCATAGTGCAATGTCAAATGGTGAGCGATATGATGAATGGCAGCGTATCAATCGAGGCGAAGCTAAAGTTGTAGTTGGCGTACGTTCAGCAATTTTTGCCCCATTCAAATTTAGGGATCATTATTGTGGATGAAGAACATGATGCAAGTTATAAGCAAACCGATAATCCTCGTTATCAGACCAGAGATGTAGCCAAATTTCGGGCAGATTATAATCACTGTCCAGTTGTGCTCGGTAGCGCCACACCTTCGCTAGAATCACGAGCTCGGGCTCAAAGGGCGTGTATCAATTGCTACGCTTACCACACCGCATTAATGATCAAGTGTTACCTAAAGTTGATGTAGTTGATATGCGAGAGGAAATGAAGTATTCAAGTTCACTGTTGTCGCAGCCATTACAAGAAAAGATTACTGAGAAGCTTGCTCGCAAAGAACAAGTGATTTTGATGCTGAACCGGCGTGGTTATGCTTCGTTTTTAATGTGTCGAAGTTGTGGCTATGTACCACAGTGTCCCAATTGTGATATTTCACTGACTGTGCATAAGCAAAATCATTCGTTAAAATGTCATTACTGTGGTTACCAACAGGCCATCCCTGAATCATGTCCGCAATGCCAAAGTAAAAAATCCGGAACTTTGGTTATGGTAGTGAGCAACTAGAAGAACAAGTTCATGAATTATTCCCTGAAGCTAAAACTTTACGGATGGATGTGGACACAACTCGGAAAAAAGGTGCTCACGAACGAATTATTAATGCATTTGCAAATCGAGAAGCTGATATTTTGTTGGGTACGCAGATGATTGCTAAGGGACTAGATTTTCCGGATGTCACCTTAGTTGGAGTGTTAAATGCAGATTCAGCCTTGCAGTTCCCAGATTTTCGGTCGAGTGAACGAACATTTGAGTTGCTAACTCAAGTTGCCGGCCGGGCTGGTCGAGCAGATAAAACTGGCGAAGTGGTGATTCAGACTTATAATCCGAAGCACTATGCCATCCAGCTATCCCAGCGGCAAGATTACGAAGCGTTCTATCAAAAAGAAATGGGCATTCGCCGTCTAGGCAAATACCCGCCATTTTATTACACGATTAAGATTACAGGCAATTCGAAGAATGAACGTACAGTATTAAGTCAAATGCTGTCACTGACGAATTATCTAAAGGGACAGTTAAGCAATAAGGCCATCATCCTAGGACCAACCCCCAAGATGATTACCCGAATTAATAATCACTATTACTACCAAACAATTATTAAATACCGGTTTGAGGATCAACTTAAACCAGCGTTAGATAACATTTTAACTGAATCACAAAAATTAAGGGATGTTCAGTTATCAATCGATAATGAACCTCTCGACTTTATTTAGGAGGAAACTAAATTGACATCAGTTGTATTTATGGGAACCCCTAGTTTTGCCGTTCCAATTTTAAGAGGCTTAGTTGAACAAGGTTATGACATTTTATATGCCGTAACCCAACCTGATCGCCCAGTTGGCCGAAAACATGAATTAAAGAAAACCCCAGTTAAGCAAATTGCTGAGGAATTCGATATTCCGGTTTTGGCTCCAGCTAAGTTGTCTAGTAGTGAAGAGATGACCACCATCATTGACGCAAACCCAGATTTAATCATTACTGCGGCTTATGGCCAATTTTTACCCACGAAATTGTTAAACGCCGTTAATATTGCCGCCATTAATGTTCATGGTTCATTATTGCCTAAGTACCGTGGGGGAGCCCCGGTCCAATATGCCATAATGAATGGTGATGAACAGACTGGAATCACCATTATGTACATGGTAAAGAAAATGGATGCTGGTGATATTTTGGCTCAAGCCGCCATCGATATCGCGAACAATGACGATACGTCTTCAATGTTTGACAAGTTAAGTCTTGTAGGCCGAGATTTGCTCATTGAGACGCTGCCTAAGGTCATTTCAGGGGAAATTAAGCCAATTCCTCAAGTGGAGGATGAAGTGGTCTTCAGCCCCAATATTAAGCCTGAGGAAGAGGAGCTTGATTTTAATCAACCAGCCTTCTTAGTGGATGCGAAGGTTAGAGCATTACGCCCTAATCCTGGAGCTTACACCACAATTAATAACAAGCGGGTCAAAGTCTGGGAGGCTGCGGTTACTGAGCAGGTAACTGAGCTAGCTCCAGGTACCGTGGTTTCAAAAACTAAGCATGAATTACTAATTGCCGCTGGCGATGGCACCGTATTAGCTTTAATCGTTGTGCAACCGGCTGGTAAACCAAAGCAAAAAATAACTGACTATTTAAATGGCGCTGGACAAGCGCTTCAAGAAGGCCAAAAGGTGATTAAATAAATGAAAATTGACTCAAATAATCCAAGAGAACTAGCAATGCAGACATTGGTATTAACCGCTAAGGGGCCTATTCAAACCTCCAAATCAATTCTGTGCTAGATAAATCAACTATGAGTGTAGAAGACCGCGCATTATATACTAATATCGTCTACGGTGTTTTACAGCACATGCTAACATTTGAATACCAACTAGCACCATTCTTAAAGAATGCTGACGACACTGAAGATTGGGTTAAGGAGTTATTATACAGCGCTATCTACCAACTTGAGTATCTTGATCGGGTCCCTAAGCGAGCAATTTTTGATGAAACAATCAAAATCGCTAAGCGGAATGGCCATGATGGGATTCGCCGAATGGTCACTGGGGTCTTACATGCCATTGATCGAAAAGGTTTGGTAGATCCTAGTAAAATTAAAAATCGTTCAGAACGAATTTCAATCGAAACTAGCGTGCCCGTTTGGTTAGTTAAAACCCTTGATGACCAGTTAGGTAAAGATAAGACCGAATCAATTTTACGGTCGATTAATCATCCCGCTAAACAATCCATTCGAATTAATCAAACGGCTGAGCTGACTAAGGATGAAATTATTGCACAGTTAGAAGAAGAAGGCTTTAAAGTTTCTGATAGTCTTGTCGCTACAAGTGGCTTAATTCTTCAAGGGAAGCTAGCTATTAATAGTCAATTATTTAAGGATGGGGTTATTACTATCCAAGACGAAAGCGCCATGCTTCCAGTTGAGTCAATGACTATCAATGGGGATGATCAAGTATTGGATGCATGTAGTGCCCCAGGCGGTAAGACGACTCAAATTGCGGAACATTTAACCTCAGGTATGGTAACGGCGCTAGATATTCATGATAAGAAACTCCGGGTGGTCAAACGAAATGCTCAAGAATGGGATTGGCTGATAAAGTGACTACCTTAGCCTTAGATGCCCGTAAAGTTGATGATGAGTTCGCTGATGAAACGTTCGCCTCAATTTTAGTAGATGCTCCCTGTTCGGGTTTGGGTTTAATTAGAAGAAAGCCAGAAATTCGTTATTCTAAGACGTTAGCTGATTCAGAAAAATTAAGCACTATTCAACAAGACATTTTAGCTGCTGTAGCCCCAAAGGTTAAAGTTGGTGGTACGATTACTTATAGCACTTGTACCATCTTAGACCGAGAAAACCAAGGAGTTGTTGATAGCTTTTTAGCGGATCACCCTAACTTTTCGTTAGAAACAGTTAAAACTAACCGGGACTTGTCGGCTAATGTTGATAATAAATTACTAAAAATCTATCCTGATGATTATAAATCCGATGGATTTTCGTAAGTACATTACGAAGAGACAAATAATGGAGTTGATGTAAGTGAAAATCGCCTATAATTCAGTAATTGGTAAGGTTCGTGACAAAAACGAAGACGCAGTTGGCACCTTTAAGAATCAACAAGGGGTCGTGTTAGCGTTGCTCTCAGATGGTATTGGGGGCAATAAAGCTGGTGAGGTAGCTTCTCAACTAGTAGTTACTAACCTAGGGAATAACTTTGCGAATACCGATTTAGCTTCAATTAAGGCTGCACAGGCGTGGCTAGATCGCGAGCTAAATAAAGTCAACGATGTAATTTTGACGGAATCGCACACAGATATGAACCTTAAAGGGATGGGGACCACGTTTGTAGCGGCCCTAGTTGCTGGTGAAGACGGCTTTATTGCCAATATTGGTGATAGTCGGGGATACTTGTTTTCTAATAACCACCTCCAACAGGTGTCAGAAGACCATTCATACGTTAATGAATTGATTAAAACCGGAAATTTAACCCCCGATGAGGCGAAGAACAACCCATACAAAAACATCATTACTAAGAGCCTGGGCATCAATGATGCGTCAACTGCTGATTACATGGGTTTTCAGCTTCAAGATCAAGACCAAATTTTATTATGCAGCGATGGGCTAACAAATATGGTCGATGACCAAACAATCGCTGAAGTTTTGGGAGAACCATTGTCAGTTAAGGAAAAATGTGAAAAACTCATCACTTTAGCTAACGATAAAGGTGGGTTGGATAACATCACCGTTTTAATTATGAACTATGAATCGGCAGGTGATGTTGATGAATAGTGGATATGTATTAAACGGGCGGTACAAAATCCTTTCACGACTAGGTGAAGGTGGCATGGCAGATGTTTACCTGGCCCAAGATTTAATTTTAGATCGTAAAGTGGCGGTTAAGTTATTACGCTTAGACTTTCGGGATAACCCCAAGGCGAAACGACGGTTTCAAAATGAAGCCCTCGCCGTTACGCAACTCAATAATCCTCATATTGTGGGAGTATATGATGTTGACGAAGTTGATGGAATGCAATATATCGTTATGGAATGGGTAAATGGCGCCGACCTTAAGGATTACATTAAGCACCATTCGCCGATTCCATATGCCACGGTTGTTGACATTATGGAACAGATTTGTAGTGCCGTAGGTGAGGCTCATCGAAACGGAATTATTCATCGGGACCTCAAACCACAAAATATTCTTATCAACGCTGAGGGATATGTTAAAATCACTGATTTTGGTATCTCTCGGGCTGCTAGTGAAGATACCATGACGCAAACTAGATCAATCATTGGGTCGATTCATTATCTTTCTCCTGAACAAATCAAAGGTTTAATGGCAACCAAGCGTTCAGATATTTATTCCTTAGGAATAATTTTATATGAACTATTAACCGGTAAGGTGCCATTTGATGGGGAGACGGCAGTTTCCATTGCTATTAAGCATTCTCAAGAAGCCATTCCCTTCGTTAGAGATTTAGATGATCAGATTCCTCAACCATTAGAAAACGTGGTATTAAAAGCAACGGCTAAGAATCCAGACGATCGGTATTTTACCGTTGATGAACTGGCAGATGATTTAAAGACGTCATTGTCCTTAAACCGCTTAACTGAACCACGGTTCCAACCATCGTTCGATCGGGATGACATCAATGATCAAACTAGGGTTATGCCATTTACCCCTCTAAAAGCTTCTCAGCTAAATGAAAGTAAACTTGCTGCTCAGCGAATTGCTGATGACAGCCAGACGAAACAGGAAACTACTGCTCAAAATGAAAAATCACCAAAGCAGCCAACTAAAAAGCGGCGGCATCATCGACGGCGGTGGATTGCATTAGCGGTAGCATTGCTAGTCCTCTTAATAGCGGGGGCGTTGTTGGTAACGGCTAATGGTCATACCAAGGTTCCTCAAATCACGGGATTAACTCAAAGTGATGCTAAGCAAAGTCTAATTGATGCACACTTAAAGGTTGGTAAGATTAGATATAAGAACAGTTACGCAGTTGACAAAATCGTGTAATTAGCTCGGATCCAGATGAAGGAACTCAAGTTGATAAGAAGGCTCAAGTTAACCTAGTGGTTAGCTCCGGCGTGCGGTTAGTGCGGTTAGATAACTATGTTGGTCAGTCATATAATAAAGTGGCTACGAAACTTCGTAATGAAGGCTTTAAGGTCAAACGTCGAAGTGCCCCTTCTAATACATTTGGTACGGGTAAGATTCTTCAACAGAACTTTAATCCTAATCATCAATTTGATCCTAAAAAGAAGACACTGTCATTTGTGGTTTCCACAGGTATCAAAGAAATTACGTTAAAGGATCTAACGGGGATGACTAAAGGCCAAGTAGTGGCCTATGCTAATGAAGTGGAATTAAATCCAACCTTTGATTACGCATATTCAAGTACCGTTCCAAGTGGAAACGTGATTCGGCAAACTCCCGCAGCTGGAGAACAGATTCAGCAGGGTGGTAGTCTTATGGTATATATTTCTAGAGGTAAAAAAACTTCTAACGAATTAAAGAGCTTTAGTACTCGAGTAACAATCCCATATCATAACGATGCTAAACCAATTTATGATCAAACCGATGATAGTACAACTTCAGAAAATAGTTCTGAATTGGGAACTGATCCGGTAACTGACAGTTCTTCATCACTTGATGAGAGTACTTCACAGCAACAGCCGGAAGAGAATGTTATTCTGATTTATCTTAAGGATCATGATCATGACTTTTCTCGGGTATATCGGCAAATGGTGATTTCACAAGATACGACCGTATCATTGCCATTTAAGTTGACGAAGAATGAAATTGGTAAGTATAAGATCGTTAGGGATGGCAAGACGATTTACGAGATAACAGCATTACTTATGAAATGCACTAACAGAAGTTAATGCAAAATCGAATCACTTCTCTTATAATAAAGGAGAAGTGATTTTTTATCGAGGTGATTAATTGGCAAAAGGTAAGATTTATCAATCCTTAAGTGGATTTTATGATGTGTTATCAGATGATGATGATCAGATTTACCGAACTAGGGCCCGAGGTAATTTTAGAAAACGGGGGTTAACGCCGATAGTTGGGGATGAGGTTGAATTCGAAGACGGCTATATATTACAAATGCTTCCAAGAACCAACTCATTAGTTAGGCCCCCAATTGCGAATATTGATCAAGCAATTGTGGCAACTGCAGTAAAAGAACCTGATTTTTCTAGTAACCTATTAGACCGCCAATTATTGGCATTAGAGGTTGCCGGAATTGAACCAGTGATTTATTTTACGAAAACGGATTTACTATCTGAAGATGAGCTAGCTCAATTTAAAACAATTGCAGCTGGTTATCGGCAAGTTGGTTATGAAGTCGTGTTGCCGGCATCAGCTTTTTCAACTGATTCTCTGACAGCAATCAAAGCACTACTAGCTGGTAAAGAAAACGTGATTATGGGTCAGACAGGGGCAGGAAAATCAACGTTGCTAAATCATATTACGCCGCAATTAGAGCTCGAGACGGGCGAGATTTCAGCAGCTTTGCATCGTGGTAAACATACGACACGTAAAGTAGCATTACTAAAAGTTGGTGACGGGTTAGTCGCTGATACTCCTGGATTTTCTTCCTATGATCCAATTGAGTTAGATGCCCGTGAACTCGGCCAATATTTCCCTGAATTTAAGCGAGCATCTATTCACTGTCGCTTTAGAGGCTGTGTACACGTAAATGAACCAGACTGTGAAGTTAAGCGTGAAGTTGAAACAGGCGAAATTATGCAATTCCGGTATGATAATTATCTTCAAATTTACACTGAAATCAAAAATCGCAAACCAAATTATAAAACAAAGTGAGGAAGCATTATTATGATTAAAGTTGCACCTTCAATTCTATCTGCAGATTATTTGAACCTTCAAAGGATATTGAAACCGTTGAAAAGGGCGGCGCAGAATACTTGCACATCGATGTAATGGATGGAGCATTCGTTCCTGCAATCTCTTACGGTCCGGGTTGGGTAAAAGCAATTCGTCCAATGTCAAAAATGGTTCTTGACGTTCATTTAATGGTTGAAGACCCAGAAAGATACGTTGATGAATTCGCTGATGCTGGTGCTGACATTATTGGGGTTCAAGTTGAAGCGACTCAACATATTCACCGTGCTCTTCAAATGATTAATAATAAAAACGTAGGGGCTGAAGTAGTTATTAACCCTGGGACTCCGGTTTCAGCCATCGAACCAGTGTTACACATGGTTAAGCAAGTATTAGTTATGACTGTTAACCCTGGCTTTGGTGGTCAAAAGTTCCTTCCAGAAACAGTGGCTAAGATTTCTGAATTAAATGAAATCAAAAAAGCTCGTGGACTTGATTTCGATATTGAAATTGATGGTGGAGTTAATAATGAAACCGTTGTTGCCGCTGCTGAAGCTGGTGCAACTGTTGCCGTTGCCGGTTCATACGTCTTTGGTTCAGATGATCCAGTAGCTAAGATTAATGCAATTAAGGAAGCTACAAAATGAAACGCCTAAATCTGCTAGTTGGCGGACCAACGGATTTATGGCCTGAGTCTTTATCAAACGGCCAAGTAGTGGGCGATTTCATTGGCATTGATCGGGGCAATCTTCATTTGATTAAGATGGGTATTGATCCGGTTGTTGCTATTGGTGATTTTGATTCATTAGCTGCTGAAGAACTTCAGTTAGTAAAAGAACACGTGTCCGACATTCGACAATCAATTCCTGAAAAGGATGACACTGATACTCAATTAGGGTTGAAAGTGGCTTTTGATGAATATGATGCCGATGAACTGGTTATTTACGGTGCCACTGGTGGTAGAATAGATCATTTTCTTGCTAATTTATGGATGGTTTTAGAACCACGGTTTGAAAAGTATGCTCCGCGGATTAAGATGATTGATCAGCAAAATAGTATTTCATTCTTTTTACCTGGAAAATATACCATTGATAAAGAAATTGATAAGAAGTATTTAGCATTTGTTTGTTTAACGCCAATGAATTCATTGAGCTTATATGATGAAAAGTATCGTTTAACTGATTATCATGTCAAACAGCCAACTTCTTGGGCTAGTAATGAATTTGTAGGACCACAGGCTTCGTTTGAATTTGATAGCGGGGTAATGTGTGTCATTCAAAGCGCTGATTTAAACTAATAAAAAGATCGTGAATCGGACAAATATTGCCCATTCACGATCTTTTTAGTGTACAATCAGCTGTGTTAATTAGAAGTACGATATTTAAATAAAAAATTAATTCATTAAAAAAGTGCTAATAACATTATGTCATTAGCACTTGATTTTCAGTAGGCTAACAGGCGACTAAACGCGAGTAACTTTACCTGATTTAAGAGTTCTTGCAGAAATCCAAACCTTTTTAGGCTTGCCATCAACAAGGATACGAACTTTTTGCAAGTTTGGCTTCCAGCTACGACGACTAGAATTCAAAGCGTGTGAACGCTTGTTACCAAAACGAGTACGTTTGCCGTTAATAAAATCTTTTGCCATGGTTAACAAATCCCCTTTCTCATCGGTTTAATATTAACATTCTGATTTGTTCCACCCTAGTAATTTATCATAGTTACCCCCGCATTGCAATACTTTTCTTTCAAGTGATTTTACTTGACACTTATTTTTTTAGATTGCTAGTTTACTTTGGTTTTTGGAGCGATTGTGGTAACATTAACTATCGTTAATGGTGCTACACATTATTTTTTCAAGGAGGCTGTATATTCATGGCCGTTAAAATTAAGACAAAATTCGGTACAGTAGATATTGATAATGACGTTATTGCTAACGTTGTTGGTGGGACAGCAACCGATAACTATGGAGTTGTTGGCATGGCTAGTCGAAATCAATTTCGGGATAACGTCAACGACATTTTAAAGCGAGAGAACTTCTTTAAGGGCGTTGAAGTT
This sequence comes from Lentilactobacillus kosonis, assembly GCF_003864335.1. Taxonomy (GTDB): domain Bacteria; phylum Bacillota; class Bacilli; order Lactobacillales; family Lactobacillaceae; genus Lentilactobacillus; species Lentilactobacillus kosonis. The sequence continues at coordinate 280,696 of NZ_BEXA01000002.1, forward strand.
AAACAGAATGATAATCAAATTACCATTGATGTGTATATTGTGGTAAGCTATGGTACTAAAATTTCTGAAGTTTCAAAGAGCGTTCAATCTAAGGTCAAGTATAATTTACAACATATGCTTGGCGTTTCTGCAAACTCGGTTAACGTTATCGTTCAAGGCGTTCAAGTTTTGAATTAATAATCGAATTTGCATAGGGAGGAAAATTAATTGAAAGTCACCAAGATAACCAATACCGAATTTACGGCAATGGTTCTAGCCGCATCACAAAAATTAGATAAAAATGCGGAATTTATTAACTCTTTAAACGTTTTTCCAGTTCCAGATGGCGATACTGGTACAAACATGAACTTATCACTACGTAGTGGTTATAAGTATGTAAATGAAGAGGTCAGTACAAGTGTATCTGATCTAGCCAACGCATTAGCCAAAGGTTTGCTAATGGGTGCTAGGGGAAACTCTGGGGTAATTCTGTCACAAATTTTTAGAGGCTTCTCAAAATCAACTGAAGGTAAGACTGAGCTAAGTGCTCAAGATTTGGCTAATGGGTTTATTGCTGCTACTGAAACAGCCTATAAGGCTGTGATGAAGCCAACTGAAGGTACGGTTCTAACCGTTGTTAGACTTGCTGCTCAAGCTGGTAAAAAGGTTGCATCAACTACAGATGACGCAACCGCAGTTATGGATGCAATTTATGAAAATGCTAAAGAGGCTCTTGCTAAAACGCCAGACCTGTTGCCTGTATTAAAGCAAGTTGGTGTTGTTGATTCTGGCGGTCAAGGATTAACTTTTGTCCTTGAAGCATTTGACGACGTGTTAAATGGCCGAACAATTGATGATAATGATTATCAACCAGATACATCCGAAATGGATGAAATGATTGATGCTACTCATCACCAAAGCGTCCAAAGTCAATTGGATCCCGATGACATCGTTTATGGTTACTGTACAGAAATCATGGTTAGAATTGGTCGTGGGAAAGAAGTTGATCATGACTTTGACTACCAGGAATTCTATGATTACCTAGCTAACCTTGGTGACTCATTATTAGTCGTTAATGATGATGAAATCGTTAAGGTTCATGTGCATACAGAGCATCCAGGTAAAGTAATTGCTTGGGGCCAAGAGTTTGGTGATTTAGCCAAAGTTAAGGTTGATAATATGCGGATGCAGCAGGAGACCATTATTGAAAATGATGATCAACCTGCTACACCTGCTGTAAGTACTGAAGAAATTCCTGATACTGCTGTCATTTCAATTGCTAGTGGTAAGGGAATTGCTGAATTATTCAAGAGCCTAGGAGTCACTAATATTTTAAGTGGTGGTCAAACAATGAATCCAAGCACGGAAGACATTGTTAAAGCGATTGAAGCTTCTAAGGCCAATAAAGCAATTGTGTTACCAAATAACAAAAATATCTTTTTAGCTGCGGAACAAGCTGCTGAAGTTGCTAACATTCCGGTCGAAATTGTGCATAGTCAAACTATATCTCAAGGAATTACATCGATGCTTGGCTTTAATCCAGAAGCTTCATTAGCTGATAATAAATCAGAAATGGAAGCCAATTTAGATATGGTTGTTTCTGGTCAAGTAACTAATGCCATTCGAGATACTGAACTTGATGACGTTCAAATCAAAAAAGGCCAATTTATGGGAATTATTGATGGAAAAATTAAATTGGTTGAAGATGATTTACTTCAAACGACAATTAATATGACTAAATCAATGTTAGATGAAGATAGTGAAGCAATTACGATCATTTGGGGTGAAGGCGCAAATGCTGGTTTAGCTCAAAAAGTGCTGATGCAATTGAAGAATTTGATGATGAATTAGAAGTCGAAGTTCATGAAGGAGACCAACCGGTTTATCCTTTCTTAATTTCGGTTGAATAATAGTTAACTTTAAGTTTGGCACTTGCCAACTTTTTATTTGGATTGAAAGTAGGTGATTTCTTTGGAACTGAATGATCCAGTTGGTTCATTAACCGGAGTTGGTGAGAAAAAAAGTGTCGCTTTGAATAAGCTTGGAATAAATACAGTTAATGATCTATTAACTTATTATCCAAGGCGATATGATGATTTGTCGATAAAAGATCCACAAACGACCGATAGTGGGCAAAAAGTCACTGTTAGAGGTACTGTAGTCATGGAACCCACAGTCTCGTTCTTTGGTCGTAAAAAAGTCGACTTAAGTTTGCGCTAAAAATCAACGATTTAACTTACCCGGTAACTTTTTTTAACCAGCCCTGGTTAAAAAAACAATTGAATGTTGGCTCAGAAATATCGGTCTACGGAACATTGGATGCTGCTCGTCAGCAGATTAACGGTATGAAAGTGATTCAGCAAGATTTAGGGGCTAGTTTTGATTCGGTCTATCCAGCTACCAAAGAAGTCAAACAAGCAACAATCAAAAAATTGGTAAGAGCTGCATTCGATGAGTATGAAGGTGTAATTCCTGAGGTTTTACCTCAAGATTTGCTAACTAAATATCGCCTTGAATCGTTTCACGATATGATTCAAAATGTGCACTTTCCCAAATCTCCGCATGATGCCGATGTGGCATACCGTACTGCGAAGTTTATGGAATTTTTCTTGTTTTCGATGCGAATTCAAGAACTAAAGCAAACACATCGCAAGCCTAATGATGCCAGTGTTATTAAATATAATGAAGAAATGGTAAATGAATTTATAAGTAAGTTACCATTCAATTTGACTGGGTCGCAATCAAAAGTGGCAAAGGAAATTCTAAAGGATTTAGATAGTCCTTATGCTATGAACCGATTGCTTCAAGGCGACGTTGGCAGCGGTAAAACGGTGGTTGCAGCACTTGCAATTCTGGCAACGGTTTCTGCTGGTAAGCAAGCCGTAATCATGGCCCCTACCGAAATCTTAGCCGAGCAACATGCTGAAAATTTGGCTAACCTGTTTGCGGGATTTAATATCAACATTGCTTTATTAACAGGAGCTACCTCCGCAGCCGCTAGGCGTAATATGTTACCTAATATTGAGAATGGTGAAATCGATTTGGTTGTGGGTACGCACGCGCTGTTTCAAGATGCAGTCCATTATCATAACTTGACATTAGCAGTGATTGACGAGCAACATCGTTTCGGGGTTAATCAACGTCAATTAATGCGCCAGAAAGGGACGGGCACAAATATCTTGGCAATGACGGCGACTCCCATTCCTCGGACATTGGCAATTACAATGTATGGTGATATGGATGTATCAATCATTGATCAAATGCCTAATGGTCGTAAACCGGTTAAAACCACCTGGATTTCTTCTGCTAAGACTAATAGTGCCCTTGCGTTTTTAAAGAAACAGTTACTTGCAGGTAAGCAAGCGTATGTGGTCACTCCATTGATTGAAGAATCTGAAGCTGTAGATATGAAAAATGCCGTCGCCATTTTTGAACGTTTTCAATCAATTTTTGAGCCTGAATTTAAAGTGGGGCTGCTCCATGGACGAATGACTAATGATGAGAAGAATCAAGCAATGGGTGACTTTTCTAATAAGCAATTTGCCGTGTTAGTTGCAACCACGGTGATTGAAGTTGGTGTAGATGTAAAGAATGCCAACACAATGGTTATCTTCGATGCGGATCACTTTGGTTTATCTCAACTTCATCAACTTCGTGGTCGAGTAGGACGCTCGAGTGACCAGGCGTATTGTATTTTAATTGCGGATCCTAAAAACGAAAACGGGAAAAAGCGAATGCAGATTGTCTCGGAAAGTTCGGACGGTTTCTATTTGTCCCAAAAAGATTTAGAATTACGTGGTCAAGGTGACATTACGGGTAAACAACAATCAGGAACTCCTGATTTTAAAGTGGCAGACCCCGTCGAAGATTTAAACATTTTAACGGTAGCTAACCAAGAAGCTCAACGAATTACTTCGGAAAGTAATTGGCAAAGAAAACCGGAAAATGTACAATTAGCTAAGTACTTAAAAATGAACCAACCCATCTTTACCGATTAATTGAGAGGATGATAACATTGAGAATTGCTATTGATGCAATGGGCGGAGATTATGCTCCTAAAGAAATTATTGCCGGAGTTGAGTTGAGCCGTGATGCGAATCCTGACATTCAATATGAATTGTTTGGGATTGCTGATGAAATAAAAAAATATCTAAAAAATGATCAAAATATTGAGATTACTCAAGCTGATGAAATAATTGAGATGGGTGAGGAGCCCGTTAAGGCTATCCGTAAAAAGAAACAATCTAGTTTAGTGTTAGCTGCTCAATCAGTTAGCGATGGCAAAATGACGCCTTCTATTCTGCTGGTAATACTGGAGCAATTTTAGCGGCTGGTCTATTTGTCGTTGGTCGAATTAAGGGGATTGATCGTCCTGGTTTGACTACTACGTTACCAGTGGTCAATGCAAAGGCAGATATGGCAGATAAGTTTGTGATGCTAGATGTTGGAGCTAATGCTGACTCAAAGCCGCTTAACTTATACCAATTTGCTTTCATGGGTAAATATTATGCAGAAAAGGTTCTTAAAATTAATAATCCTAGAATTGGATTATTGAATAATGGAACCGAATCTGACAAGGGTGACATCCTGCATAAAGAAGTTCACGAATTATTGGCTGACAATAAGGACTTAAACTTCATTGGTAACGTCGAGGCTCGAGAATTATTGAACGGGGCCGCTGATGTTGTCGTTACTGATGGTTTTACTGGCAATGCTGCTTTGAAGAGTATCGAAGGAACTGCCTTAAGCATGCTAAGATTGATTAAGCATGGTATCCAAGATGGTGGTTTAAAAGACAAACTTGGCGCATTGATGCTAAAGAATGTATTCAGTTCAATTGCAGACCAAATGGATTATTCTAAATATGGTGGGGCGATGTTTCTCGGCTTAAAGGCCCCAGTTATTAAGTCTCATGGAGCTAGTCGTCAAGAAATCGTTAAAAATTCTTTAGCCCAGATTAAAACGATTAATGAATCAGGTATGATTGATGATTTGGTCAATTATGTAAATGAACACAAAGCGGAATTGGATGCCATTAAAGAGAGTGTTAAAAGTCGTAAATAATTTGCTATAATGGCTAAAGTACGTAAATAAAAATAAATAAAACGGGTGTTTTTGATGAATAAAGAAGAAGCTTTTAACAAAATTGCCGATATGGTTTCAGATCAATTTGATATTGATCGTTCAAAGATTACTGGTGACCTAAACTTTAAAAATGATTTAGATGCAGATTCGATTGATTTCGTAGAATTTGTTCTCGATTTAGAGGATACTTTTGGCGCAGAAATTTCAGATGAAGATGCAGAGAAATTAAATACAATTAATGAAGCTGTCGATTTCGTATTGAAACATCAGTAATTAACAAATCAATCAGTTATTTAGCTGGTTGATTTAATTATTTTGGAGGAAATAAATGATAAAAAGGCTTGAATGAAATGCTAAAACGGGATTTTGATATCACCATTAGCAATAATGATCTTTTGGATGAAGCATTTACCCAAGCATCCTATGTGAATGAACATAAAGATCAAAATCTAAAATTTTACGAACGAATTGAATTTTTAGGTGATGCCGTATTGCAATTGGTGGTGTCGGAATACATTTTCAAACGTTACGAGCGTTTACCGCAGGGAAGATTGACTCGTTTACGAGCAGCAATGGTTAACGAAAAGAGTTTTAGTACGTTCGCAAGAGAATGTCATTTTAATGAATACATTCGTTTAGGTAAGGGTGAAGAACGAGCTAATGCCAGAGATCGAGATTCGTTACTATGTGATATTTTTGAATCATTCGTTGGGGCTCTTTATCTTGATCAAGGTAAAGCAGCCGTTGAAAAATTCTGTCACCAAGTAATCTTTCCTAAACTTGATTCAGGAATGTTCGACGAATTTTTTGATCATAAAACCGAACTTCAAGAGGTTGCTCAAGAGGATGGTCCTGTTGCTATTGACTATGAATTAGTTGAAGAATTTGGTCCAGCTAACGATCAGATGTTCCGAGTAAAGGTATTAATTGCTAATAAAGAATTCGGAATTGGTGAAGGTCATTCTAAAAAAGAGGCAGAACAAAAAGCGGCTCAACAAGCCCTTAAGCACTTCGATACAAGTAACATGAATTTATTGTAGATTGGGGTTTGAATGGTCCTGTGCAACTAAAATCGATTGAGATCGTGGGATTTAAATCCTTCGCGGAAAAAACTAAAAATAGAATTTCCAACTGGTTTAACTGGTATCGTAGGCCCAAACGGGAGCGGTAAGAGTAATATTGCTGAATCGATTCGCTGGGTTCTAGGTGAGCAGTCGGCTAAAACATTGCGTGGAACAAAAATGTTCGATGTTATTTTTTCTGGTTCTGCAGACCGAAAATCACAAAACATGGCGTCAGTCACATTAACGCTTGATAATCAGGATGAATATATTAAATCATCATTTTCTGAAATCAAAGTGGCTCGGAAGTTATTCAGAAATGGTGACAGTGCATATTTTCTTAATGAAAAGGAATGCCGGTTAAAAGACATTGTTAACTTATTTATGGACTCTGGCATTGGCCAGGGTTCTTTGTCGATTATTTCGCAAGGAAATATTGAGTCAATTTTAAATAGTACCTCTGAGGATCGTCGGACGATTATCGAAAACGTCGCCGGAATTTATAAATATAAACAGCAAAAGACCACTGCTCAAAAGGAGTTAACTACTACTAGTGATAATCTAGATCGAGTTAATGACATTATTACCGAGCTTGAATCTCGAATGACACCACTGGAAAAACAAGCTAATCTGGCAAATGATTACCTGGATCAAAAAAAAACAGCTGACAAAATTAGAAAAAACAAAAGCTTATTGTTGATACTCAACGACTAATGAGTAACGTTGATTCACTGGCTGCTAAATTAACCCAATTGGAACAAACCAAGGCTAAGTTATCCGCTCAAATCAGGGAACAAACTAGCCGAAAAATTAAACTTCAAGCGGACTTAGAAAGTAATAATGAGCAAGCTGAGTCCTTAGAAACTAAGCTAATTGAAACTTCAAAAAAAGTTGAACAGTTGCGTAGTCACAAAGAGTTAAATTCGCAACAACAAACGTTTACTAATGAAAAATTTAAAGCAAATCACAGCGACTTTATCCGAGGCTGAAGATACCAAGCAAAGATTAAGCCAAGCATTTGAAGATTTGGTAATTAAGCAAAATGAGGTTAAGCGTAAGCTAGCTAATGTGCAGTCACAAATTGATGACCTACAGGCTAAAATGCCAGTGAAATCATCTCAAACAATTTCTGATGAAGTTCAGATTAATCGAGACAAATATATTGATTTGTTACAACAACAAACAGAAATAAAAAATCAATTAAACCTGCAAGCAAGAGATAATCAACAATTTAACCAACAACTACAATCACAAGCTGATCGAATCAGTAAGTTAACCAATCAAGTTAATAATCAAAAAATTGATTTACAGACTGAACATGGTAAGCTAAGCAAGTTAAAAAGCATGTTAAATAAATCTGCATCCCAATTTGAGGATGACGTTAAAAAATATGATGAAATTAAAGCTGCAGCAGATAATGCGAATAGTGAATGGCTATCGGCATTACGGGTAGCGGAAGAGGCCAAGGCTAAATTGAGCTCCTTAAAAAATATTCATGATTCTTATCGTGGATATTATTTTGGTGTTTCAAATTTGCTTAAGCATCGAAATGAATTTCCTGGTATTTATGGTACCGTATCTGAATTTATTAAAATCGATAAGAACTATGTGCTCGCCATTGATACCGCTATGGGCGGTAAATCGCAAAATATAATTGTTGAAACTAACGATGTAGCCGCGCAAGCAATTCGATTTTTAACGAAGCATAAATTGGGTCGAGTGACCTTATTGCCATTAAAAACTATCCGAGCTAAGTACATAGCTGAATCGGTGTTATCAAATATTAGGAGTCTTGCAGGATTTATTGGCGTGGCTAGTGATTTGGTCAGTTTTGATAATAAATTTAAAGCAATTATTGAATTTCTGCTCGGAACGACAATCATTGCCAATGATTTGAAATCAGCAGTGACAATTAGTAATCAAATTAATCATAGTTATCGAGTTGTCACGCTAGATGGTCAAGTAGTTAACCCCGGTGGTTCGCTAACTGGTGGGGCAGCTAAAAAGGCTAATCAAAGTATTTTGAGTCAACAAGCAGAGTTAGATAATTTAAGTCAAGTGGTAGCTGACATGAATCAAAAGCTGGCTAGTAAGGAACTGACGTTATCAAAGCTCAAGGCACAGGTGGATCGAACTGCTTTAATAGTTAGTACCAGTCAAGATAAACAACGTGATGCTAGTCAACAAGTAGAGATGCAGTCTCGGATAATCGAGCAAAAGCAGACTATTTTTGAGCAGCTGGATCGTCAGTTAAAAACTTTAAAACTTGGCTATCAAAATACAATGGCGGATAATGAGACTAGTAGTGAGAGTGACCTACGCTCAAAATTAAATGCTATTCAAGGCACACTACAAGCAACTGATAAAAAGATTAATCAATTGTTAAAGCAGCAAGCTGATACCCAATCCCTAGAAGCCAGCCAGCAGTCACAGCAGCATGAACTACATGAGCAACTTGTTTTGTTACAGCAGGAGCAACATCAAGTTAGTAAAGAAGTAAATGCTACGCAAGATCGTTTGGATAATAATGACCAGGTGATTACCGAAGCTACTCAGCAACGGCAGCAATTAACGGCTAAACTTAGTGACCAACCAACTAAGCAAGCGTTAGAAAAGCGAATCGCTGACAATATGCTAATTGAACAGCGTACCAAACAGGAGTTAGCAGATGTTAAACAGCAAATGACTAACCTAAATCAAGAGGTTAATTCATTGAATGATAGTTTAGCTACGCAAAATATTAATTTGAATAATGTGGATAATGAAGCCAAGACGTTAAACGAACAGGTTAAGCTTGATAAGCAAAAAGTAGCTAATAACCAAGCCAAATTATTGGACAATTATGAGCTTGACGAGGCAGCTATCGCTGACTTTGACATTTCTAAAATCAACATCGCCGAATTAATTAGTAGAATTAACATGCTTCAAAGAGGTATTGAAGAAATTGGTCCTGTAAATGTTGCGTCCATCCAAGAGTTTGCGGATGTTACGACTAGATATGAATTCTTAGATGCTCAACGAAAGGATTTAGTTGCTGCCGAGCATAAGCTACAAAAAACAATGTCATCTATGGATCAAACAATTAGCACTAAGTTTTCCGCTGCTTTTAAGGATATTTCTAAGTCCTTCGCTAAGGTATTTGTTGAAATGTTTGGCGGTGGCGAAGCTAAATTGGTGTTAACTGATCCGGATGATTTGTTAAATACGGGTATGGACATCATGGTTCAACCACCTGGAAAAACCTATCGGGACTTGAATCTACTTTCCGGTGGTGAAAAAGCCTTAACTGCCATCACTTTGTTGTTTGCATTAATCAAGGTTAGACCGGTGCCATTTTGTATTCTAGACGAGGCAGAAGCTGCATTGGATCCATTTAATGCTGATCGTTTTGCTCAATATTTAAAACAATATGGCGCAGATACTCAGTTCATTGTTATTACTCACCGAAAAGAAACCATGATTTACGCAGATCAATTGTATGGAATTACGATGCAAGAATCTGGAGTTTCAAAAGTGATTTCCGTCAATTTAGATAATACTCAGGAAGAGGTAAAATAATGGGACTTTTTGATATTTTTAAACGTCGGTCTAAAGAAACCGATAAACAAAAACCAACCGAAGAGCCAGTTAAAGCACCTGAAAAGCAGGAGCAACCAGCTAATAATCAAGAAAATATTGATCAATCAACTACTGATAACAGTCCAATTGAAGAAGATCAAGATACCACTAAGATAGTCACTAATAGACAATCAGAAGATAATAATGGAGTCGGACATGAGACTGATAAAAAGATGGCAACTGTCAGTGATACCCCTCAAAAAACTTCTGAACTGACTGAACCAGAAAAAACTGAAATTAACAAAACATCGACTTTTAATTCAGCTGTAACCAGTGGTGAACAACCTCAAAATTCAATGACTTCAAAAGATACTTCAGATCACCCTAATTTATCCTCATTAACTGAAGTAAACCACGAAGTTACTAGTTCTGAATCAGCTACACAGAAAGAAAATAAGACAATTATTGACGACAAGCCAACAATGAATACTGTAGTTGAGGAAGAGCATTCAGCTGCTTCTCAAGAATCAGTGACTGAACCAGCTGAGCATCATGACGATGAAGCGATTGTTAAACAACAATCAGATGATGTTGTGGACCAAGCTGACCAGCCAAAGATTGAACTAGAAGAACCTACTGACGATGAACAATCTCAACCAGAATTAGAAGAGGAAGTTGAGCATCCTCAAGATGACAAAGCTACTAAGTACGAACACGGATTAGCTAAGAGTCGATCAACATTTGGTCAAAGATTAAATGCCTTGTTTGCTAACTTTAGAAGTGTCGATGAGGAATTTTTGAACATCTCGAAGATATGTTAATTGAGTCTGATGTTGGGTTTGAAACCGCAATTCAACTTACTGATGAGTTACGAGACGAGGTTAAAACTTCAAAATGCTAAAAAACCAAAGGATGTCCAAAACGTTATAGTTCAAAAAATGATTGAACTGTATGACGCTGAAGGAAATGGTGAAGATAATACCATTCATTTGGCAGCTAGCGGACCAACCGTTTTACTATTTGTTGGGGTTAACGGAGTTGGGAAAACTACCACTATTGGTAAGCTTGCTAAACGCTTTAAGGATGAAGGTAAGAAGGTTTTATTAGTTGCGGCTGATACCTTTAGAGCTGGTGCGATTGAACAATTGAATGTTTGGGCTCAACGTGACGGTGTAGATATTGTAAAAAAAGAAGCAGGCTCTGATCCAGCGGCTTCTGTATTTGATGGAGTTAAGAAAGCCAAAGCGGAAAATTATGATATTTTAATGGTGGACACTGCAGGAAGACTTCAAAATAAGGTTAATTTGATGAATGAGTTAGCTAAAATGAAGAAAATATTAACTAGAGAAATCCCCGATGCACCGCATGAAGTGTTGTTAGTTTTGGACGCGACGACTGGTCAAAATGCAATGACTCAGGCAAAAACATTTAAAGAAACAACTGATGTTACTGGAATTGTGTTAACTAAGCTAGATGGTACAGCCAAAGGTGGAATCGTGTTAGCAATTAGAAACGAACTTCATTTACCAGTTAAATTAGTTGGTCTTGGTGAGAAGTAACGGACTTAGCTGATTTTGACGCTAATAACTTTGTATATGGTTTATTTAAAGGACTATTTAAAGATTAATTATTTTAACCAATGTTTGTTGATGACAGGCGAGAATTAGTTGACGTTAATTGGCTAATTCTCGCTTTTTTATTGATATTGACTTGCTCAATAAAAATCGGTACTGTAAACTAATGTGGAACCGGAAAGGAAGCAATTATGGAACTAGAAAAAAACAACTATATTAATTCCTTGTTTGCGTTTTATGAACCGCTTTTAACCGGGAAGCAAGCTAATTACCTTGAGCTTTATTATGCTAATGATTATTCCCTAGGTGAAATCGCCGAAGAATTTAATGTTAGCCGGCAGGCCGTTTATGATAACATCAAGCGGTCAGAAAAAATCTTAATTAGCTATGAACAAAAATTAAACTTATACAAGAATTACACAGATCGTAATTCTAAATTAGATCAAATTCAGGAATATGTGCAATTGAATTATCCTGATGATACAGAATTAAACAAACTAATCAGTTCGTTAGAAACAACTGAAGAAGAATGAGAGTGGTGTAAATATGGCATTTGAAGGCTTAACAGAGCGTCTTCAAAACGCAATGAAGAAGCTTCGTGGTAAAGGTAAGATTAGCGAGGCTGACCTAAGAGAAACGATGCGGGAAATTAGACTGGCTTTATTGGAAGCCGATGTTAACTTTACCGTTGTAAGAAATTTTGTTAAAACAGTTCAAGATCGCGCTAAGGGCGCCGATGTTCTTGACGGATTAAATCCTTCGCAACAGATCATTAAGATTGTTGACGAAGAATTAACCAAGATGATGGGTGAGGAAGCTGTTCCGTTGAACAAAGCGCCTAAGATTCCTACTATCATTATGATGTCTGGTCTTCAAGGAGCTGGTAAAACCACAACCGCTGGTAAATTGGCCCTTAAATTAAAAGACGAGCAGAATGCTCGACCATTATTGATTGCAGATGATGTTTACCGACCTGCTGCGATTGATCAATTGCAGACTGTTGGTGAACAGATTGACGTACCGGTATTCCAATTAGGTACTGATGTTGACCCAGTGGAAATTGCTAAACGAGGGGTAGCTCAAGCTATTGAGAACCACAACGATTACGTAATTATCGATACGGCTGGTCGACTACAAATTGACGAAGCTCTAATGGGTGAACTTCAAAATATTAAGTCTGAAGTAAAACCTGATGAAATTCTGCTGGTCATTGATGCAATGACTGGACAAAATGCCGTTGCCACTGCTGAAGGATTTAACGATGCTTTAGATGTAACCGGGGTTGTTTTAACTAAATTAGATGGCGATACTCGTGGTGGTGCCGCCTTATCAATCAGAGCTGTGACTGATAAACCGATTAAGTTTGTTGGACAAGGCGAAAAGATGAGTGATTTGGATATTTTCTATCCAGATCGAATGGCTTCAAGAATCTTGGGTATGGGAGATATGCTTTCGCTTATCGAAAAGACCCAAAAAGATTATGATGAAAAGAAGGCTCAAGAGTTAACTGAAAAGATTCAAGAAAATAGTTTTGACTTTAATGATTTTCTTGACCAAATCAGTCAAATTCAAAAAATGGGGCCTTTAGAAGATATCATGAAGATGATCCCTGGTATGGCTAACAATCCGGCTCTTCAAAACGTCAATATGGACCCTAAGGATATGGAACACATTAAAGCAATTGTGTACTCAATGACTAATCAAGAACGAGAAGATCCCGATGTGTTGAATCCTTCACGTCGACGTCGAATTGCTGCCGGATCTGGTCGCCCAATCCAAGAAGTTAATCGGATGATCAAGCAGTTTAATCAAAATGAAAAAAATGATGAATCAGGTTTCTAAAGGTAACATGTCAGGTATGGAGAACATGATGAACGCCACTGGTATGGGTGGCGGTGGTCTTGGTTCAAAAATGTCTAACTTGGCTATGAAACAAATGAGTCGTAAGCTTCGTAAGAATAAGAAAAAACGATTAAAATCAAAAAAGAAACACAAGTAATTACCAATATTTACCAAGGGTTTTATGGTGTAAAGAAAAAAACCTTTACAACCGTTCAATTTGTTGGTATATTATAATACGTTAAAAGATTATAGGAGGAATAAACATGTCTGTTAAAATTCGTTTAAAGCGCATGGGTTCAAAGAAGCGTCCATTCTACCGTATCGTAGTTGCTGACTCACGTAGCCCTCGTGACGGTCGTTTCATCGAAAACGTTGGAACATACAACCCATTAGTTCAACCATCAAAGGTAACTTTGGAAGAAGAATCAATTCTTAACTGGTTAAACAATGGTGCACAACCATCAGATACTGTTCGTAATATCTTATCTGATGCTGGTATCATGAAGAAGTATCACGAAGCTAAATACTCAAAATAGTAAAGTGAGTGATTCTACGACATGGTTAATGTTGATGAATTAATAAAAACTATAATTGAACCACTGATTGATGATAAAGATGATATTAAAATTAGTCATCAGGAGACTGATCGGTTTAATGAATATCATCTTCATTTAAGCGATGATGATGTTGGCCGGGTAATCGGTAAGCATGGTCACGTAATTCAAACAATCAGAACGCTGGTTTACAGTGTCCCTGTTTCAGGTTCAAAAAAAGTGCGTCTTGTCGTTGATGATGGCAAGAAATAAAAAAGTTCTTATTCGAAACGGTGGTTTTGTTTAAGAGCTTTTTATTATCTATTGATAGAAATATAGGAGATATAATTTGAATTATTTTAACGTTGGTAAATTAGTTAATACTCAAGGAATTAAAGGAGAGGTTCGGGTCATTTCAACAACGGACTTTCCAGACCAAAGATTTAAAAAAGGAAACCGTGTTTTTGTAGATGATGAACAAACTCATTCCATGATTCAATTAGAAATTGATGGGGTTAGAAGTCAAAAGAACTTTATCATTTTACATTTTAAAGGCTATGACTCAATTAACGACGTTCTTAAGTTCAAACCTGCTATTTTGAAGGTAGATGAATCTAGTTTGTCAGATAATGATTTGGCTGACGGGGAATATTACTATCATCAAATTATCGGTTTAGACGTTGTTGAGAGTGGAGATATTATTGGAACAGTTAAGGAAATCCTCGCTCCGGGGGCCAATGATGTCTGGGTAGTTAAACGAGATCATAAATCCGATCTTTTGCTACCTAAAATTGATTCAGTCATTAAAAGTGTTGATCTCGATAAGGGTGAAATTCAAGTTGAAGTTCCAGAGGGGTTAGATGATGAAGATTGATGTATTAAGTCTATTTCCAGAAATGTTTACTGGCCCAATGCATGATTCTATTATCGGTAAGGCAATTGAAAACCAGATTATTGATTTCAATGTCACTAACTTTCGAGAATTTACGACTGATAAGCATAATCACGTTGATGATTATCCATTTGGTGGGGGTGCCGGTATGCTACTCCAAGCACAACCAATTTTAGATGCTTTCGAGCATACGCAACAAGAGGCTCATGCCAAGGGCATTCCAGATGGCAAAGTAATTCTAATGGATCCTGCTGGTAAGCAGTTTAAACAAACGGATGCAGAAGAATTAGCAAAATCTGAGCACTTAACCTTCATCTGCGGTCACTATGAAGGCTATGATGAAAGAATTCGTTCAATTGTCACTGATGAGTATTCCTTGGGCGATTATGTATTAACTGGTGGTGAATTACCGGCAATGGTAATGATCGACGCGTTTCACGGTTAATTGATGGTGTATTAGGAAACAATGAGTCTGCAGTTACTGAATCATTTTCAACTGGCTTACTAGAAGGACCTCAATATACTCGTCCAGCAGAATTTCGAGGTATGAAAGTACCTGATGTCTTAATTAGTGGAGACCATAAGAAAATTTTCGAATGGAACCAAAAAGAATCATTAAGAAGAACATACACTCGCCGGCCTGATTTAATTGATCATCAAAAGCTAACTGATTTACAAAAACATTTGCTAGCAGACGTGCGTGTGGAAGAAGAGCAAAACCAAAAGTAGTAATTATCATGACAAGAAAATTCTCTTTACAGATAATTATAATTTATGATACACTAACATCTGGTGCAAACCGTAAAACAACATTCCGCTGTCGAACAGATAATGAATGCTATTGAAAGGAAGATTTAGTCATGAGACAAAATCAATTAATCGAAAAGCTTAACAATGACCAATTACGTAGCGACATTCCAGAATTCCGTACCGGTGATTCTGTTAAAGTTTACGTTAAGGTTGTCGAAGGTACACGTGAACGTATCCAATTGTTCGAAGGTGTTGTAATCAAGCGTAAGGGTTCAGGTATCCAAGAAACTTATACTGTTCGTAAGATCAGTAACGGTGTTGGTATTGAACGTATCTTCCCATTACACTCACCACGTGTTGACAAAATCGAAGTAGTTCGTCATGGTCGTGTTCGTCGTGCCAAACTTTACTACTTGCGTGCATTACAAGGAAAAGCTGCTCGTATCCCTGCATCACGTCGTTCAAGATAATCTTTATCGCAAAATTAGGTCAAATCCAATTTATTGGGTTTCGGCCTTTTTTTCTTGATAATTTTTAAATTTTTGAAAACGGAACCAATCTAAGATTAATAATCTGTTATTATTAACTGAGGACAAGGGGGTGTCAGTATGATTAGTGCTGTTGATCAAAATTTAACTTGGTTTTTAAAGTATTTAAAAAACGAACGGAAGTACTCTGATGATACAGTTTCTGCTTATCAACGAGATATTCAAGCTTTCATCGTTTTTTTAAATCAAACTAACCAAGAAGATGCATCCCTGCTAAAGGTTGATGCCTATGATGTGGAAGCTTATTTAACCAGTTTGTATGATCATAACTATTCGAAAAATTCGGTAGCTCAAAAGGTATCAGCCCTCAGAACGTTTTATAATTATCTAATAAAAAATGATCTGTCGTCAGCGAATCCGTTTGAATACGTTCATCTCAAAGCCGAGAATAAAAAATTGCCGCGGTTCTTTTATCAATCAGAAATGCAGGCGTTATTTAATAGTGTGGCCGAAGATGAAGACAATCCTTTAAGTACTAGAAACTTAGCGTTACTAGAGGTATTCTACGCTACCGGAATTCGAGTTAGTGAATGTGCCGGACTTACCCTTGACAGAATCGATTTTGCTAATAAAATGATGTTAATCTTCGGAAAGGGAAACAAACAGCGTTACGTCCCTTTTGGTGAACATGCTAAAGATGCCTTAACTAAGTACCTTCCAGTAAGGGAACGACTTATGGTTAATCATCACGAAGATCATCAGTATTTATTTATTAATCATTACGGTAAGCCAATTAGCGCTAGAGGAATTGAATATGTATTGGATGACATCATAAAAAAAAGCAGTCTCAGTTCCGATATTCATCCTCATATGCTGCGACACACCTTTGCTACGGCAATGTTAAATAATGGTGCTGATATGCGGACAGTCCAAGAATTATTAGGGCATGCTAGTTTGTCATCGACCCAAATTTATACTCATGTTACTAAATCACATTTGGTGCATGATTATAATCAATTCTTTCCCCGTTCAAATAAAAATCAAGAATAGGAGTTTAATTTTTTATGCCAGTAAAATTTGAAGCAACTACAATTTGTGCTGTTCGGCACAATGGTCACCTTGCAATGGCCGGTGACGGACAAGTAACTATGGGTGAAAAAGTAATCATGAAAGGAACAGCTCACAAGGTTCGTCGAATCTTTAATGGGAAAGTCGTTGTTGGATTTGCCGGCAGTGTGGCCGATGCCTTTAACTTAGAGGAACGATTCGAAGCTAAACTTGGTCAATATGACGGCGATTTAAAGCGGGCCTCTGTTGAATTAGCTCAGGACTGGCGGAAAGATCAAGCTTTACAAAAATTGGAAGCTCTGTTAATCGTTATGAATGATAAAGACCTGCTTCTAGTGTCTGGATCTGGTGAAGTTATCGAACCAGATGATGATATTCTTGCAATTGGTTCAGGCGGTAACTTCGCACTAGCTGCTGCTACCGCTATGAAGCATCATGCTGAAAATATGAGTGCCAAAGAAATTGCTGAAGCGGCAATTCATATTGCTGGTTCTATTGATATCTTTACTAACCAAAATGTTATTTCAGAAGAGTTGTAGGAGGAATAAAACGTGGACGAATCACAAATCACCCCAAAACAAATTGTTGAAACATTAGACCAATACATCATTGGCCAAAACGATGCCAAAAAGGCAGTTGCGGTTGCATTAAGAAATCGATTCCGTAGAATGCAATTATCTAAAGACATGCAGGATGAGATCTCTCCTAAAAATCTATTAATGATTGGACCAACTGGGGTTGGTAAAACTGAAATTGCTAGACGCTTGGCTAAAATTGTTAAAGCCCCATTTGTTAAAGTTGAAGCAACTAAATTCACTGAAGTTGGTTATGTAGGTTCTGATGTTGAATCAATGGTTCGTGACCTGGTTGAAAATTCAGTTAATCTTCAACGCGAAGAAGCATATAAAAATGTTCGGGTTGATGCTGAAAAAGAGGCTAATAACCAACTGGTTAAGTTACTAGTTCCTGCAAAGAAAAAACAAAATAATAAAAACGACATGCAAAACCTAATGAGCATGTTTTCAGCAATGCAAAAGGGTGAAATGCCTACTAATGATGCGCCTGAAGAAGAGATCACTAGCGATATTCGTGAAGAACGAATGTCTACTTCAGAAAAGCTTAGAGCTGGTTTATTAGAAGATAACGAAGTTAAAATCAAAGTGGATGATCCATCAAGTAACCCAGCTGGTCAAAACAGTATGATGAACCAAATGGGAATTGATTTAAATGATACTTTGTCCGGGCTAATACCTAAAAAACAAATCGAGCGAACGGTGACAGTCAGAGAAGCTCGTGATATTTTAGCTCACCAAGCAGCTGAAACGTTGATCAATCAAGCTGATCTTTATCATGATGCGATTACTAGAGCTGAAAACACAGGGATTATCTTTATCGATGAAATTGATAAAATCACTGGTGGTAATTCAAACAATTCTGGTGAAGTTTCTAGAGAAGGGGTTCAACGTGATATTTTACCAATCGTTGAAGGTTCTCAAATTAATACTAAGTACGGTACGATTAATACCGATCACATCTTATTTATCGGTTCAGGAGCATTTGCTACTAGTAAACCATCTGACTTAATTCCGGAACTTCAAGGTCGATTCCCGATCCGGGTTGAACTTGATGACTTGAGTAAGGAAGACTTTGTCAGAATTTTAACTGAACCAACTAATGCACTAACTAAACAATATGTTGCTTTGATTGGCACAGATAATATCAATATCACGTTCACTATTGAAGCCATTAATAAAATTGCGGAAATTGCTTCAGATGTGAACCACAATACTGACAATATTGGTGCTAGAAGATTGCACACAATTCTTGAAAAATTACTTGAAGATATTCTTTATGAAGGACCTGACATGCAAATGGGTGAAATTACCATCACTGAACAATATGTTGATGACAAGGTTGGTAAACTAGCTGGTAATAAAGATCTTTCAAGATATATCCTTTAAAATTAAATTAGGGGTGCGGGGAAACGATGATTAAACTTACAAATGATTATTTAACGGTACTAATCAATCCCTTAGGGGCTGAATTAACTAGTGTTAAGTCTAGTGATACTGAATATATCTGGACAGCTGATAAACAATACTGGGGACGCCATGCGCCAATCCTATTTCCAATCGTTGGTCGGTTAAAGGACGACCGGTATAAGTACGCTGGAAATACGTATCAAATGACGCAGCATGGATTTGCCAGAGATAATGAGTTTGAGGTTGAGTCACAAACAAACAGCGACGTAACACTCTCGCTAACAGCTAGTGCCAATACACTGATAAATTATCCATTTTCGTTCAAATTAACCGTTAAGTATGAATTGCAAGACCATGAACTAAATGTTTCAATGACGGTAACTAATTTGGATAACCAAGAAATGATTTTTCAACTTGGAGCCCATCCTGGGTTTAATGTGCCATTTAATCCATATGAGGGCGGTTTTGAAGATTATCATATTCAATTGCTCCGCAAAAGGATTACACTAAGATACCTTTAAAGCCTCCTTACAGCGATCCTAACGACACCTCTATCGTTAACTTAAGACATCCGTTAATGTTAAACCACGAGCTATTTGAGCACGATGCGCAGGTGTTTGAGCTTAATGGTGATGAGGCAACCTTGTTGCTGGGAAATGGGATTAGTGAAACAGGCGTTTCAGTGCATATCGATAATGCTAAATATGTTGGTATTTGGTCACCGTACCCTAAAGAATCCCCATTTGTTTGTATTGAACCTTGGTGGGGGCTAGCTGATACTGTGGATGCCGATGGTGAACTTAAGGACAAATTTGCTACTAATAGACTTCAACCCCAAGCTAGTTTACTGGTAAGTACGAACTAACATTTTTTTAAAATGAATTGCTAAATGCAAATGACCGACTTGATTTTCAAATGCTAATTTGAAAGTCAAAGTCGGATTTTTTGACTAAACTTACCGAAACGTATGTTCAGTTTTAGCTTAATTGTGTTATGATTAGTTATCCGTTACTAGGCGTTCTGTAACATAGTGATACTAAAGGTATAAAAAATCAGTGGAATTAATTCCACTGATTTTTTATGGCGATTAAATTAACGATTAACGCTTATTTCGTTTGTAGAACCAATAGTATAAACCAAACGACGTTGTTTTCTGTTCCATGAAGCATCCTAATAATATTAGGCCAATGACGGTAAATGATAAAAATTGTTAACGCCGAAGCTAAAATACTTAGGAGAATGTCATGTGTAAAGTAAATGACGATAGTTATGATAATGAAGGCCACGATGCTAGCAAAGCTAACCGTGCTCGATACGAAGATCAAGAGTAACCACATTGAAAGCGCGATAATAAATAAAATTGGTTGATATGCTAACAACATCCCCGCACTGACCGCAACAGCCTTACCACCTTTGAATTTATCAAAAATTGAAAAGGTATGACCTAATATGGCCATTAAGCCAAAGATAAGTGGGGTAAGGGAGTGGTTACCGAAGAATGTTGGTAGTAAGGTAGCAACTACCCCCTTTGAAATATCCATAATCATTACGATACTACCGGCGATTGGTCCTAACACCCGATAGGTATTAGTGGTACCGATGTTTCCGGATCCGTGTCTGCGAATATCAATATTAAAAAAGAGTTTTCCAATCCAGACACCACTTGGTATGGAACCTAATAAATATGCTAAGATCAACATCAATATAATTTCGTATGTACTATTATTCACTTTAAAACCTCATTAATTATCAATTTTTAGTTTTCACAAGCAAGAATTATTTTAGCATTATTCTAAAGTTAAGCCAATAAAATTCGTTTTCAAAGCCATTGTTTTAAGGTATTATGAAATAGATTGCAAGTAAAGGAGTCAGAATAAATGTCAAAGCAAAGCCAAAGTTACGATGATTCCTCAATTCAAATTTTAGAGGGACTAGACGCGTTCGCAAGCGTCCGGGAATGTATATTGGATCGACTGATTCAAGAGGATTGCACCATTTGGTTTATGAAATTGTCGATAACGCTGTTGATGAAGTGTTATCTGGTTTTGGTAAAGAAATTAATGTTGTTATTCATAAGGATAACAGCATTACGGTGGTTGATCATGGAAGAGGTATGCCAGTTGGTATGCACAGCTCCGGAAAGCCAACGGTTGAGGTTATCTTTACTCAATTGCATGCTGGTGGAAAGTTTGGTCAAGGTGGCTATAAAACCTCCGGTGGATTGCATGGTGTGGGGGCAAGTGTTGTTAATGCACTCTCATCATACGTTAAAGTAGATATTATTCGTGATGGTTATCGGTACGAAGAAGTTTTTGAAAACGGTGGTCACGTATCGAAACCATTTAAAAAAAATCGGTAAAACCAAGGAAACCTCGGGGACAACGGTAACGTTTAAACCAGATCCAAAAGTTTTTACCAGCACAGTGTACAATTTTGGTACCATTGCAGAACGCATGCGTGAGGCAGCGTTCTTGTTAAAAGGAACCAAAATTACACTAACAGATGAACGGACTGATCCGGAAACTGAAGAAACTTATCATTTTGAAGACGGAATCAAAGAATTCGTTGGCTACCTTAATGAGGATAAGCACACCTTAGGTAATGTCATGTACTTTGATGGTTCTAAACAAGGTGTTGAAGTTGAAGTAGCGGCCCAATATAATGACGGCTACTCTGAGACCCTGTTATCGTTCGTAAACAATGTTAGAACTAAAGACGGTGGTACCCACGAATCAGGTCTTAGAAACGCTTGGACTAAGGCTTTTAATGAGTATGCGCGTAAGGTTAACCTTTTAAAAGAAAAAGATAAAAATCTTGATGGTGCTGATGTACGTGAAGGTTTATCAGCAGTTATCTCATTACGGGTTCCTGAAGAATTGCTTCAATTTGAAGGGCAAACTAAAGAGAAATTAGGAACTCCCGAAGCCAGAGCAATCGTTGATAGCGTCGTTTCCGAACAATTGGGATACTATTTAATGGAAAACGGCGAGTTCGCCCAAACCTTGGTACATAAGGCGCTGCGAGCTCGTCAAGCACGCCAAGCAGCTCGTAAGGCTCGTGATGAGAGTCGAAATGGTAAACACAAGAAAAAACAGGAACGTTTATTATCTGGTAAGTTAACACCTGCTCAATCCAAAGATTACAGTAAGAATGAATTGTTCTTAGTCGAAGGTGATTCTGCTGGTGGATCAGCAAAGCAAGGCCGAAATCGGCGTTATCAAGCAATTTTGCCACTTCGTGGTAAAGTACTTAATACAGAGCGTGCCAAACTAGAAGATATCATGAAGAATGAAGAAATTAACACGATGATTTACACGATTGGTGCGGGAGTTGGTGCCGATTTGAGATTAAAGATGCTAATTATGACAAAATTATTATCATGACTGATGCCGATGATGATGGTGCTCATATTCAGATTCTTTTGTTAACCTTCTTCTACAAGTATATGCGGCCAATGATTGAGAATGGTCATGTATTTATCGCATTACCACCTCTTTATCGACTTCAAAAAGGCAGTGGTAAAAAAATGCGGACGCAGTACGCATGGACTAATGAAGAACTTGATGAACTAGCGAAAGATTTTGGCAAAGGTTATAGTCTTCAACGCTACAAAGGTCTTGGAGAGATGAATGCTGACCAACTTTGGGAAACAACCATGGATCCAGATACCAGAACTTTAATTCGCGTTAGAATTGATGATGCTGCATTAGCAGAACGCAGAGTTACAACACTGATGGGTGATAAAGTTGAGCCTCGCCGTCGTTGGATAGAGAACAATGTTAAATTTACCCTTGAAGAAGATGGAAGTATCTTAGACAATACTTCAGATCAGTAGGAGGCACATTGATTGAGTAAAATTGAAGATATAACGCTTGAAGAGGTCATGGGAGACCGCTTTGCAAGATATTCAAAGTCAATTATTCAAGAACGGGCGCTCCCAGATATTAGAGATGGTTTAAAACCCGTTCAACGAAGAATTTTGTATGCCATGAATAAAGATGGTAATACTTACGACAAGGGATTTAGAAAATCGGCCAAGTCTGTTGGTAATGTAATGGGTAATTTTCACCCCCATGGTGATAGTTCGATTTATGAGGCCATTGTTAGACTTAGTCAGGATTGGAAATTAAGAGAACCGTTAATTGAGATGCATGGTAATAACGGTTCAATGGATGGAGATTCGGCTGCCGCGATGCGGTATACTGAAGCCCGGCTTAGCAAGATTTCTACCGAAATGCTACGCGATATTGATAAAGATACAGTTGATTGGGTATTAAACTTTGATGATACTGAATATGAACCAACCGTATTACCCTCAAGATTTCCTAACTTATTAGTAAATGGTTCTACTGGAATCTCAGCCGGTTACGCAACGGATATTCCACCTCACAACTTAGGCGAAGTGATCGATGCAATTTTGTACTTACAAAAGCATCCTGATGCTAAACTTGATGATTTAATGCAGTTTATTAAAGGTCCTGACTTTCCCACTGGTGGAATCGTTCAGGGGATTGACGGCATAAAAAAGGCTTATGAGACGGGACATGGAAAAATCGTCATTCGTTCAAAAACCACTATCGAAAATCTACGAGGTAATAAGTCACAAATTGTTATTACCGAGGTGCCTTATGAAGTTAATAAAGCTCAATTGGTAAAGCGAATTGACGAAATTAGATTAAACAAAAAGATTGAGGGAATCGCTGAAGTTCGTGATCAAAGTGACCGTGAAGGTCTTTCAATCGTGGTCGAACTTAAGCGTGATGTTGACAGTCAAGGAGTCTTGAACTACTTGTTCAAGAATACTGACTTACAGGTTTCATATACCTTTAATATGGTTGCAATTAACCAGATGCGTCCTGAAAGGCTTTCATTACAAACTATTTTAAAGTCATACTTAGAGTTTCAGCAGGAAATCATTAAAAAAAGAACTCAGTATAATTTAAACAAGGCCGCTAGTCGTCAGCATATTGTTGAAGGATTAATTAAGGCCTTGTCAATTCTTGATAAAGTTATCAAAACCATTCGGGCTAGCAAGAATCGGCGCGATGCACGTGATAATTTAGTTCACGAATACGATTTTTCTGAAACTCAAGCAGACGCAATAGTTGCCTTACAATTGTATCGTTTAACAAATACTGACGTTACCGAACTTGAAAATGAAGCGGATAAACTTTCTAAAGAAATCGATGAATACACTAAGATTTTGAACGATGACAAGGAACTTAACCGTGTTTTGGCCAAGGAGTTAAAGGCAATCGGTAAAGAATATCGAAATGATCGAAAAACTGAAATTCAAGAAAAGGTCGCTAATATTAAGATTAGTACTGATGTTATTGTTCCAGATGAAGATGTTATGGTCTTGGTATCACATGACGGATACATTAAACGGAGTAGTTTGCGCTCATTTACTGCTTCAGCAGATGAGTCTGGATTAAAAGATGATGACTATGCCATTTTTACCAAACAAATTAACGCTCGTGATCATCTGTTTATGTTCACTAACAAGGGCAATTTAATTTATCGCCCAGTATTTGAAATCACTGATGTTAAGTGGAAAGACACGGGTGAGCATATTTCTCAATCGATTGGGTTAGACATTAACGAAGAAATCATTGCCACCTACAGCTTCTCTGACTTGAAGACCGCTGGGTGCTTCTTAATCGCCACCAATGATGGTTATATCAAACGAGTTGAGTTCAGTGACTTAACTCCTGGGAGAACTTATAAAAAACACGCCTATACTTACGTTAAGATGAAGTCTGATGATGCAAGAGTTATAGCAGTTGACTTCATTGATGATCAACAAACTAATCAAGAGCTATTACTTGCTTCTAGACATGGTCTAGCACTTAGATTCTCAATTGATGAAGTAGCAACTTACGGTGCTAGAACTAGCGGAGTAAAGTCAATGGCATTGACTGATGGTGATACAGTGACGAACTTAGCAATCGTCAACGAAAACGATACATTAGGATTTATCACTCAACGAGGTTCATTTAAGAAGATGGCGGTGACTGAAGTTCCGGTAACTTCTAGAGCTCGCAAGGGGATAAACATCCTAAGAACTTTGAAAGCTGAGCCACACGAAATTGTTGACTTTACTGTTCTTGCATCCGCAAGTGACCCATTGGAAGTCATTACTACGAGACGAAAATTTCACGATATTATTCCTAGTGATTACTCATTAGGTGGCCGATACTCTAATGGTTCATTTGTAGTTGATGTCCAAACCGAGGGAACACCGATGGTAATCCGGCAAAAGACCCAGGAAATATCAATCATTTAATGAAAAAAGGTTAAGATTAAGAATAAATATTTGATAATCTATTATTTTGGCATTATAGTAGTTATAACAATTATTTATGATGTTAATTTTATTTCAAGGAGAGTCAACGTGAAAACTACACAAGAAAATATTTTTTCATCAAAAACGCTAACTTACTTTTTACAATTATCAGAAACAATGAATTATACGCAAGCAGCTCAAATCTTGGGAATTACTCAACCTGCGTTAACTCAACAAATTAAAAAACTTGAACGAACTGTTGGAACTAACCTTTTCTATTCTGTTGGTAAGAAACTTAAAATGTCCGATGCAGGTTACATTATGCTAAAGGCTACTCATGAAATTTATGATATCTTAAACCAGGCTACAGATGAGATTCAACAAGCTACTAGTTCTACTAATGGTGAAATTAATTTAGGAATCTTAGCTTCAATTGAAACCAAGGTATTCGAACAATTTGCTTTGGAACTTTATAAAGAAAATCCTGATTTAGTTATTAACTTCCATATGTTAACTAGAAAAGAAATTTGGGAAAGTTTGGAAAACAATAAAATTGATTTAGCAATTATGTATTTGCCTGATGAATCAATTAAAAATTGGAAACCTTATAGCTCTCAAAAGATTATCTCTGATGATCTCTGGTTAATTCATCATAATGAGAAGAATGCTAGCAAAAAGAAGATTAAGCTTAAGGACGCTAATGATCGCGGCTGGGTAGTTTATCCAACTGAATACTATCTAAGCATTGCAATTAAAGAAATATTTAAAAATAATATGGTGGATGCTCCTAAAGTCAAGGCCAGATTTACTATGCCGGAACAAATTTTAACTTTTGCAGTTAACGCTGGTTTAAACACCGCATTACCTAAGTCATACATGTTAAATGTTGATTTAGAAAAGTTAAAAGAGCAGGGTCTTTACACCGCTGAATTAGAACCAAATGTTGATTTCGATCTGGAATTTGTGTATCGTAAAAACAAGAACGAAATTCCTCGAATTGGTCGCTTTTTAGATAAGTTCAATGCTTACCCTGAAGAAAAAGATTACATTTCGAGATTAACTGAAAAAGAATAGGGAGATTTTTATAATGAGTAAAGAATTAATTTTTGGTCATTCATCCTGATACGGATGCAATTGTTGCCGCAAAGGCATATTCATACTTACAAAACAAACTTGGTTATGATACTGAAGCAGTTGCTTTAGGTGAACCAAATCCTGAAACACAATTTGTATTGAACTATTTCGAAGAAACAACTCCACGAGTGATTTCAGAAGCCGCTTCAGAAGTTGACTCCGTTATGCTAGTTGATCATAATGAATTTCAACAAAGTGTTAGTGATATTGAAAAATTGACGGTTACCCATGTAGTTGACCATCATCGAATTGCTAACTTCAACACGACTGCACCTTTGTTCTACCGTGCTGAACCAGTTGGCTGTACCAGTACGATTTTAACTAAGATGTTTGATGAAAATAAAGTTGAAATTCCTGCTCAACTCGCTGGTTTAATGCTCTCAGCAATTATTTCTGATACTTTATTATTAAAATCACCAACAACTACAGATGATGATAAAATTGCTTTGAAGACATTGGCTGAAATTGCTGATATCGATTTTGATAAGTATGGTATTGAAATGCTTAAAGCAGGTACAAATACTGACGCTAAAAGCGACCAAGAATTAATTGGTTCAGACGCTAAGTCATTTGAGTTAGGCGGTAAAAACGTTCGTATCGATCAAATTAACGTTGTCGATTTTGATGATATTCTAAAACGTAAGGCTGATATCTTAAAGGCAATGGCCACTGAAGCAGATAGCGAAAGATATGACTTGTTCTTAGTGTTAGTTACTAACGTGTTAAATAGTGATTCTAAGATGATTGTCTATGGTGGACCTAAAGATGCAGTTGAGTCAGCATTTAACAAGAAGATTACTGATGATATGATTGATCTTCCAGGGGTTGTTTCTCGTAAGAAACAAGTTGTTCCTCAATTAACCGATGTAATGGTTAAGTAATTGTAAAAGAGGCTGCTTTTGCAGCCTCTTTTATTTACTATTTGTGAACTTCAATTATAATGATAATTAGTTGTGTGCAACTTAATTGTCATTTATGGAGGTCAGATAATGGACAAATCAGATTTAAGAGATAAGTTAACTGATGAACAGTATCGAGTAACCCAAGAAGCTGCAACCGAAGCGCCATTTACAGGAGCGTATGATGACTTCTACAAGGATGGTATTTACGTAGATGTAGTTTCAGGTGAGCCACTGTTTTCATCTACTGATAAGTATGATGCTGGTTGTGGATGGCCATCATTTACTAAACCAATTGATAAAGAAATGATCAATAACAATATTGATACTTCTCATGGTATGATTCGAGAAGAAGTTAGAAGTAAGCAGGCCAATTCACATTTAGGCCATGTCTTTCCTGATGGTCCTAAAGATCAGGGCGGTAATCGCTTCTGTATTAATTCAGCAGCGTTAAAATTTGTTCCGGTATCTGAGTTAAAAGATGCTGGCTATGAACAATATTTACAATTATTTAACAAGTAATTAATAATTGAAGGAGTTGGTTGATTTGACAGATACAGCTATTTTTGCCGGCGGGTGTTTTTGGTGCATGGTGAAGCCGTTTGATGAAATGCCAGGGATTGAAAAGGTTGTCTCCGGATATACGGGTGGCCATGTTGCCAATCCCACGTATGCACAAGTAAGCAGCCACACTACTGGTCATACTGAAGCCGTAAAAATTACGTTTGATCCAGAAGTTATTAGCTATGAAGACTTAGTTAAAATTTACTGGCAACAAACCGATCCGACAGATGCCATGGGACAGTTCCAAGACCGTGGTGACAACTATCGGCCAGTAATTTTTGTTAAAGATGATGAACAAAGAAGAATTGCTGAGAAATCTAAACAAGCACTCCAAGATAGTGAAATGTTTGATGATCAAATCGTTACTAAGATTGAAGATGTCCAACCATTCTATGATGCTGAAGAAGAGCATCAGGAATTTTATAAGAAAGATCCGCTCCGGTTCGAACTAGAAGAACGTGGTGGTCGAGAACAATTCAAGCAACGGCATTGGAATAATTAATTAGATTAAATTTAAAGCACTGATTAGGGAAAGTTACTCTAATCAGTGCTTTTTTATTACTCGTTATCTTCATGAAGCTGATCAAGTGCAGCTCTTTGCTTAGTATCGACGATGTGAGTGTATAAACTTGTTGCCTTGGTGGACGATTGCCCTAATTGAGTCGCAACTAGTCGTTCATTGTTAGTCTGTAAGTATAATTTAGAAGCCAAAGTGTGTCTGAGCTTATGGGGTGTTATTCGAACGCTGTTGAATGCTTGAGAGTATTTACCTACAAGCAATTCTACTGTGGCAGTTGAGATTCTTCTTGGCTCCTCAGCCCCTTTTGTTAAAAAGAGGGCAGGGGTAGATAGTGTTGCTTTGTATCTTTGGGTTCTAATTGATAAGTATGGTTCAATATATTTGATTACCCAGCTAGCGATTGGAACCGCGTCCCATTTACCGCCTTTACGGCGAACAGAAATCGTATTTTTAGCAAGGCTTAAGTCTTTATAATTCGCGTTGGTTAGCTCTGATACGCGAATTCCAGTTCCAAGTAATAATGCATTGATGGCAACATCACGTTCTCGGTCGCGTTCGTACATTTTAATAACTCGTTTACCATTAATTTGTTTAGGGTATTCGGTTTGAATGAAATCCAAATAATGGACATCCGTATCTCCAAGCATCAACTTATCTTTAATATTATTGGCTCTAGTTTGATAGGTTTCACTGTCCTGAACTAAACTGATTTTCTTCATTACGTTACGGTAAAAATAAGGCTCACCATCAGCATTTTCAGATTCTTCTGTTAAGTACCTAAACAAAGCCGATAACGCGTTTAAAGAGCGATTTACCGTGCTGTGCGACAATGTGCTTCGTTTATCAACAGAATTTTCCTTAGTTCTGTTCAATAAATGAGACTTATAAAGCTCCATATCTTGTTTTTTAATTGCTCAAGATCGTTTAATGGAATATCGGCGACCTTATTAACAGAGGTGATGCCGGTATTGATCATCCATTCAAAGAACCGGATGAATTCATTCAAATACTGATACAGAGTGGCTGGAGATAATGGAATAGTTGATTTTTCAATGTAATAATCGTTGACGTACGAGGGTAGCTTGGCAATTAATTGTTCATTATGATGAATATAATCATTTTTTTGCATTTTATAAACTCCTTAAAAATTGTGGTTTTTGGTGGGGCCATTTTATTTATAAATTATAACTTGATAAAACTTATATTTTACTAAGTTTTATTGTAGCATGAAATGCGAGCAACGCCAATATTTATATAACATTAGATAGGTTGACAATTTATTCCTTTTAGTTCAGCAAACCGCTTTAATTCAATTTATCTTCATCATTCTTCTAGAAATCATTAGCTTGACTTATTCTAAGTTAATATATATTTATTTAGATTCTCAATCAATTATGTAGTTCAACAGATGTCTTTGATTGAATATATCATTATTTAATTGGTAGATCGTAATTTCTTAGTAATCGATTAAATTTACTAGTGGATATCTTAGTACGATCGAGCAAATTACTAAGGATGACGCTTTAACAACACTTGCCAGGATTACGTAAATTAACTCGATCTGGACGTTATATAAACGGATTCTGACGAACAGTTTATCTTGTGGACCGTGACTTATCCATTTAATAAATTCCCAAATATGTGTAATGGATTAAACCGTTTATTAATGAATATAATTAATAAGAACTGGTCTTTAAATGTTGCAATAAATGTTGGTAATGATCACTACGCATTAAAGATTGAAATATATTTTTCAGGCTAAGATACGCAAGATTCAAACATTGATATTCAATCAAGTTCGCATTGATTATTTTAAACAACCACAAAATTATATTGTTATCGGAATTGGTTAAATTGGTTAATTGTTCAAACAACTAATACATGATGGAAATCCGCCTTGAACCACCGTTGTTTTTTAAATATCTATACTTCGTATAATATATATTATGTAAAGTTAAAAATGTAAAGTAGATTTTTCCAACAATCTTTAATATCCCCTCTATACAAAAAATCCTAAAGATCAAGGAAATTCGATCTTTAGATTTTAGTTTATTAAACTGCCTAAATCATTATCACTGGTCGTCCGGTTGCTTCCCATGCTTCAGAAATATCTGCTAATGCGAACTTATTCACGTTTAGTTGTAAATTACCTGCTGCAGCGTAATCATATAACTTAGGTAATTCTGACTGCAAGTATGTGATAAATTCTTGATTATCAAAACTACCAATTCCTGAACCGACTAACGTTAAATCACGGCTCCTAAATAATTGTGACGTCAAAGTAACTTCGGCTCCAGCCATCTGTCCAATTGTTACGTAAACTAACGGCTTTACCAATTTAATCCGACTAAGTGCATTAAAAATGATTTCTGCTGGATGTCCCCAAAGATAATCGACGATTACACTAATTGGATTATCTTTATAGAGTTCTTTAATCTGCCTTTCGATATCTTTATCAGAGTCAGTTAATAAAACGACATCATCTGCGCCTAATGATTTTAATTCAGCTAGCTTAGATTCGCTTCTTCCAGTTGCAATTACCTTGCTAGCACCGCGATATTTTGCCATCTGAACGGCCATCATACCTGTTGAACCAGTTGCACCATTAACCAACACAACATCGCCTGCCTTAATTTTTCCACGAATTGTTAAAGCAATATCTGAACCCATTAAGACATTGGGCATTGCTGCAGCAAGCGCTGGATCCAACTGATTTGGCACAGGAACTAATTGGTTTTTATTTACCAATGCCTTTTCAGCCATCATGCCAGATAAGCCCATTGCAAATACGAGCTTACCATCGTCAGTTTTGGCAACACCATCCATACCCATAACTGCAGGCAAAGGATCAAAATTAGTGTAATGCTTTCCGGCTGCTTTACCAATATCAAGCCGTTTAATTGATGACGCAACTGGTGTGACAATCATTTGATTTGAATCTTTTACTATCGGATCATCGATATCCTGATAAACTGGAACTTTACCATATTCATTTAAAACTGCTGCTTTCAATTAATTCACCTCATTATTCATAATTAATATCCATGATTAAGTATGAATGTTTTACTATTTAAAATATATTATGTTACTGAAACAACAAGTTTGCAAAACATTTGGCTAACGATCTTCAGCCCATTACAATAATGATTTTTTACCCAATAGTTGTATGCTACAAATATGTAAATTGCATTATACAATATCTTGATTTAGTCACATCAAGCGCGAATCATTTATTTAAAAAATCCCTATAAGATATTTACCATATCCTATAGGGATTTAATCCGTCATGATGTCTTATTTAATAATATTTTCTTTTAATTTTTATAAACTGTGATGATTTAAGGATGGTGTAAATTATAGCAATTTGGATTGGCGTCATGATTATTTGTTTAATTAGTCGGTCAAACAATAAGATTAAAATTTGTGTCGGCGCTTGATAAGTTGACCCCAACGAAATCCAAATCGTATTCAGAATCAAATTAACAAAGATGGCAATTAGTATTTGCGCAATAACCACCCTCGCTAATCTAACTGGCTTATCATACAGTAACCAACCATATATTAAGGCTCCAAAAATTGCAGAAATAGTGAAACCAACGTTATATACTTGACCAGAAATTAATGTGCCAATCACATCAGTCAAACCAGCAATTGTGGCAGACCAAATCGGACCATACAAATAGCTAGCTACCACCACTACAATAAACCCGGACCCAATCTGAATGGACCTGGTACCAAATGTTAATCGATCAGCAATTAATCCCAACGCCATGATAATTCCTAGCATTGTCATATCTAATGTACGAAGTTTTGGAAACCTAAATAGTACTGAAATCATAATAATGCATCTCCTAAACGGAGCTCACCAAAATTTAGAATCCACGGTTCACTAAATTCGAATGGCGAATGCGGATATAGCATCGCAAGTAAAATTACTTTTCGTTCAGAGTTCACATTCCGTTCCTCCGACACTTAACGCACTATATCCTACCCCAAAATTTTAATTCAACGATTAGTATAGCATAACAAACAAAAACAACCACAAATTGATTATGGTTGTTTAAACGTTTAATAATTAAAGCTCATCTTTTTCGAAATCTCTTAGCCAAGCTAGCGCTAGCGCCTTATCACCTAAATGAGTGCCAATTACGGGTCCAAAATAACTCCGCTCAATGGGGATATCCGGATACTGTTCATGAATGGTTTTAGCCCATTCTTCACCCGACTTAGGATCATTAGCATCTAAAATTAACGCTCTCAATGGATAGTTAAGGCTTGCTTGTGCTTCAGCAAATTTTTCTTCAACCCGCTTAAGCGCTTTTTTTCTAGATCTTATTTTTTCAATAGCAATAATTTCGTGACTATTATTATCAAATGTTAACAACGGTTTAATTTTTAGTAAACCACCAATAAACGCAGAAGCATTGGATAATCGACCACCACGAACTAAGTTTTGCAAGTCATCAACAACAAATAATTCGTCATATGTTGACCTTAAATCATTCAAATACGCAATGATTTGTTCAGGAGTACGACCTAGTTTAGCCATCTTACTTGCCTGAATCGCAAGGTAGCCCATTAACTTAACTGTGATTTGAGAATCATAAGGAATGACTTTGATGCTTTCGATGGTTGGAGCGATGGTAACTAATGAACTATACATACCTGAAATCGTACTTGCTAAATGAATACTAATGACCGCGTCGTATCCCTGTTTTGCAAGTGAGTTATAAACATCAATCATTTCGCCAACAGGTGGTTGTGACGTACTTGGGAAAGATTTTGAGGTAGCAAGTTTTTCATAAAACTCTTCATTGGTAATATCTATTCCTTCTTTATACTCTCGACCATCAATAATTAGCGGGATTGGTACAACGGTTATATTATATTTTTCAACTTCCTCTTTAGAGAGGTAAGCTGTACTATCTGTTACAATTGCAGTTTTCATTTTTCACCCATCCAATAATATTTTAGCTTCGGTTAATACTATTATTCAACCGATTAATTAATATCTTTAACAATCTTGTCTCTTCATCAGTCCAACGCTCAAAGATTATTGTCTTTAATTCTTCAAGCTGCTTAGTTAGGTTACGGCTAACGCGTACGCCCTCCTCATTAGCAGAATAAACCAACTGGCGTTTATCCACCCCGATAGCGACCTTATCAACCATTTGCTTATCAAGAAGTCGCTTTAACTGTCTAGATAGCGTGGAAATATCCAAAGTCGTAGCTACAGATAACTTCTCCTGAGTATTATTTCCGGCAATAATTTGTTGGAGTAAACGCCATTCAGCCATTGTCAATTTACCTTGTCTAATAATTCTAACAGATTTTTCAGTATATGCATTAGCAGAATCTATTAATCCTTCGAGAATTTCTTTCATAAGACGCCTCCTAACATCATCAATTATCAAAAACCAGCATTATCGCTTCGCAGTCACTCAAATTTAGGCTATACTAGAGGTTGCAGTTTTTATGCATAGAAAGGAAGTGGAACTATGTCATTTGATGGTTCATTCACACATTCAATGGAAAAAGAACTAACCTCGCTACTAGTAACTGGCCGAGTTAGTAAAATCAACCAACCATATCCCAACGAACTATTATTAACAATCAGAGCTCATAGTAAGAACCACACTGTACTACTATCTGCTAATCCTAGTTATGCTCGGGTCCAAATAACTAAAATACCAGCAGCTAATCCTGCAGTGCCCAATAACTTTACAATGGTCCTTCGCAAACACCTTAGTGGTTCCATCTTAACTAAAGTTAACCAATTAGATAATGACCGGGTGCTACAATTTCACTTTTCTGGTCGTAACGAAATCGGTGATCAAACATCATTAATGCTAGTCGTTGAAATCATGGCCAGACATAGTAACGTTATCTTAGTTGATGAAGCTACTAATAAGGTAATTGACGCTATTAAGCGAGTTGGTTCAGACGTAAATCGTTACCGAACCCTGCTTCCTGGATCAACTTACGTTAACCCACCAAAGCAAGATTTATTGAATCCATTTACAATAACTAACTTTGAAATGATTCAAAAGTTAATTATCCAATACCCCAACGTCGATGTTTTAGCTGAACAATTGCGTAACACCTTACAAGGTCTTGGCACTGATACCTCCCTTGCTTTAGCAACTTGGTTGCATCAAGACGGCGGGTTGGAAGATAATTTCAATAACTTCTTTAAGCAATTTGATGAACCTTCCCCTGTTCTTAGTGAACTTGATAATAACAAAATCAATTTTACCGCATTTCCATATCCCGATACAGTTGAAAATAAAACTTTTCCAACTTTAAGCGAATTATTAGATGCATTTTATGCATCTAAGGCTCAACGCGATCGTGTTCGGGAACAAGGATCGGTATTAAT
This sequence comes from Lentilactobacillus kosonis, assembly GCF_003864335.1. Classification (GTDB taxonomy): domain Bacteria; phylum Bacillota; class Bacilli; order Lactobacillales; family Lactobacillaceae; genus Lentilactobacillus; species Lentilactobacillus kosonis. The sequence continues at coordinate 315,290 of NZ_BEXA01000002.1, forward strand.
TGCTGTTGTGCGCAAACAACTAAAAAAAGAACCGCAATAAGCTCAAGAATCTTGATAGAGATTTAAAGCAAACCGAACATGCTGATTCATTTAGAATTCAAGGTGAGATTCTCACAACGTACCTGAACAAGATTCAACGTGGTGATAATCAAATTGAATTACCTAATTTTTATGATGAAAACAAGCCCATCAAGATCAGTTTAGATAACAGCATTTCCCCTTCTGAAAATGCCCAAAAATATTTTAAAAAATATCAAAAACTGAAGAACGCCGTGAAATACCTTCATGAACAAATTGAGATTACTCAAGCTGAAGTTAATTACTTTGAAAACATTCAAAGCCAAATTGAGCTTGCTAATCCCGAAGACTTAGTTGATATTCGACTTGAGTTAGAGCAAGAAGGATATCTTAGAAATCATGATCAGCATAAAAAGGCTAAGAAGAATCGTCAAAAGATTAGTAAGCCTGAACATTATACGGCCACTGATGGGACTGAAATTTTGGTCGGTAAAAATAACCTCCAAAATGAAAAGTTAACGATGCATACTGCGGATAAACGTGAAACTTGGTTGCATACCAAGGATATTCCAGGATCTCATGTAATTATTCGGAGCTTTGACCCTAGTGAAGAAACCATTGTTGAAGCCGCTAACCTGGCAGCTTACTTCTCTAAAGCTCAAAATTCAACTAAAGTTCCAGTTGACTACACTAAGGTGAAAAATATTCGAAAGCCGAACGGAACAAAAACCCGGTTATGTAATTTACGATAACCAGACAACCCTCTTGATTGATCCTAATCCAGAATTAGTTGCTAAATTACGCAGATAACAAATAAAAATCGTGATTACGTAAGTAAGATCACGGATTTTTTATTTTTAATCTAATTCATAATTTTCAAAATTTTGATAGCTAATTTTAGCACCCGATTCTTGAGCGATTGTGCCATCTGTCAGATTTGACTGTAATGCTTCAAATGGAAATACTGCATTCAAATAAGCAAATCGTTTATGTGTAAATGAGCGCAATTCCTCTTCGATCAATAATGTATTATCTAATCCAAGATATTTTCTTACCAAAACCGCAATCCAATTAATACCGGTAACCTTGCTTAAAAATGTAGTCTCGGTAATCGTCATTGGCCGGATACCAACAAATTCAAAGTTGTTATCCGTCTTATGATAAAGCACTTGAACTAGTCCTTGCCAATCACTAGGATTCAACTCATTGATAGCCATGTTAACCAACTTCGACGCATCCTGCTTCCAGTTAGTCATGGGAATTTGTAATTGCGTTAAAAAACGCAACTTATTTTTCCCTTGGGGATTGGAAAAACTTACTGTTGTAATCGGAATAACCTGATCACCATCAACAAAAAAATCAACCGCATTAGATACAGCAGTATCATTAAACACTGATGTGTGTTGATCTGGCGGTAAAATAACCACATTCAAATTCTCGAATTTTTTCAATTGATTTGATAAGAAATGTCGATTTCCTGGTAGAAAAATTACATCTGGTCGTTCGAGTTTGACAATGCTTAAAATATTCCCCAGTTGAATTGGCTCAATATACTGTTTGTCGCTAATACTTGGCGCCAATGAAACAGCGTTAGGATTTGTATTCATAATTATTGTTTTGTATCCCGTTTTTCTGAGTTGAAGCAATATTTGCGCAGTGTAATAATCAGCCCCCGTATTGGGTCCGAGCTGATTTCCGCCACGGCCTATCACTAAAGCAATCTTACCATCTTCAAACGGCTTACTCTCGTTTTCATTCTCATAACTTGAATAAAAAACGTTAGTGTTGTCGACTAATTCGCCACCAGTAGGTTCAATCCCCTTAAAGGTGATCTTATGATTAACATTATCATTCATTCGAATAATGGTTGAAATACTTACCTGCCAAAGTTCAGCTAACATACCATCACCAAACCCATAGCGGTGCCCCACTTCGATTGAATGTTCTGACAATGGATGATTAATTACATAGTCTTGAGCTTTTAGTAATTGATTTAGTTTATAAAAGTAAAATTTATCAATCTTAGTCAGTTCAGACAATTCATCGATTGAGAATCCTCGCCTTAAGGCCTCCATTAAAATTAGCATGCGGCTAGCCAATGGATGAATTAATTGATTAATCAATTCGTCATCGTTAACCTTAGAGACACTTGGTAAAATATCTCTAGGTGATAGCTGTGAACTGTGCAGTGCTTTAATAATGGCTTCCTCAACAGTTCGGCCAACTCCGATTGTTGACCCAACGGATTTCATAATTGTATTTAAATGCTGGTCGACATCCTCGATGTCTTCAAATGGCCAAATTGGAACTCTAACCACGATATGGTCCGTTGTTGGTTCCATGATTCCCATAAACTTATTATATCGGCTAGGCAGCTTAATCTCCGTTAATGAATAGCCCAATTCAAGAAATGTCGCAACATATGAAAGTGGGTAGCCAGTCACTTTAGCAGCTAGTGCCGTGTTACGAGTATAGTACGGACTAACCTTAGTAACAAAATGACTATTTTCCATTCGATGTTGAGCGAATTGGACGTGACACGTCCCAGTGATTCCAAGTGCATCCATAATTCTAAAAGTGGCTGTTCTTAATCGTTGGTATTCTTCATTAAGTAACGTTTGAGTTGGAGCAAAAATAATTGAGTCACCTGAGTGAATTCCAATAGGATCCATGTCTTCTAAACCAGAAACTAAAATTTTGTTTCCCTGAGCGTCTCGAATCCCAACCATTTCTATTTCCTTGTAGCCAACAATACTTTGCTCAATGGAACAGCGTTTAATGTAAGTCCGTTTAAAACTAACATCTAAGGCCTCTTCAAGTTCTTCAGTATTATTGCAAATAAATCTACTAGTATCATGATTAGGTGAAATTGGTTTAACAATTACCGGAAAATCAACTTTACGAACAAAATCAAGGGCCTCATCTTCATTAGCAACGATTACTGATTCAATTGTTCGCTCGTTAATGTCCGACAGCGTACGTTTCAATTCAATGTTTTCAACAACCTTTGACAAGTTAGCATCTCTAACTCCTACCAATGAAACATTATTCTCTTCTAAAACTCCACTCTCAGATAACTGCCAAGCAATTTGCATTGCCTTAAGGCCACCATTGGTTGGCATAATGGCATCCGGTTGTTCTCGCTCAATAATGTTAACCACATTAGTAAAGTTAACTTCCAATACAAAAACATCAGCTGCTTGGATTTCTTCAGCCATGACTGAAAATGGATTGTTATCAATTAGTAAAATTTTAGCCCCAGTTTTTCGCAATGCCGTCAATCGTTCCAAACCAGATGCATCAAATTCATTTTCGATGCCAACATTTGTTGGTCCACTTCCGATAATCAAAACTTTTTTAATATCTAGAGGCATTGTTTTCCCTTCTTCTGGCCATAATTTCTATAAAGTCATCGAATAAGTCCACACTATCCTTGGGTCCTGGCGCTCCATCAGGTGAAAATTGAACTGAAAACGCCGGATAATCTCGATGTCTTAACCCTTGCACCGTGCCATTGATTAAGTCGATATGAGTAATATAAAGATTATCATGATCAATCGATTGTGAATCGACAACGTACCCTTGTTCTTGACCTGAATAAAAAATCTCATTAGTTATAATTTCCCGAATTGGGTGATTACTCCCATGATGTTCGATTGGCAATTTTTCAACAGTAGCCCCATTGGCCATTGCAAACAATTCATGACCCAAACCGATTGCAAACATTGGCACCGTTTCTTGAACCTCTCTGATCATGTCCAAGACCCCATCAGCTAAACTAGCAGGATTTCCAGGGCCAGTTGATAGTACAACCCCATCAGGATCTAAGTCCAGTATTCGTTCACTTGAGAAATCAGCTGGGACTACTGTAATATTACAGTTTCGCTTTGATAACTCGCGAAGAATTCCACTTTTTAAGCCAAAGTCCACAACGATTACATTATCTCCATCACCTGGGTTGGCATATGGTCTAGCAGTGGCAACTTGAGAAACCTGTTGATTAGTCAACACTGTTGCATGCAGTTGATCAAACGCGTGTGCGTCATCAACATCAACAATGCTGGCTTTCATATTTCCAAATCGATGAAGATGATGAACCAACTCTCTGGTATCAATATCGTAAAGGCCAGGAATTTTATGAAGTTTCAAATAACGATCTAGCGAAATGCGTTTAAATTGATCAGTGGTTAAATTTTCATATTCTCGAACAATTACACCCTTAGCCGTTGGTAAAACTGACTCATAAGCATTTTGAGCGAGTCCAGTATTCCCAATTGATGGCTGGGTAAATACAATGATTTGGTTATGATAAATTTGATTAGAAATTATTTCTTGGTAGCCATTCATCGTGGAATTAACGACAATTTCACCAGTTGTTGTTGAAGCTGCCCCAAAAGCTCTACCACGGTATGACGTGCCATCTTCAAGAATCAAATATCTATCTGCCATACCACACCTCGTTTATAAATAAATTATTTAGTAAGTTCAACCGCGTCGCGATCATCAATCTCTTCAACTGAAACCCGAATCTTTTCTTTTTGAGAACTAGGAATATTTTTGCCCACAAAATCGGCTCGAATTGGTAACTCACGATGACCACGATCAACTAAAACTGCTAAATTGATTGATTTTGGTCGACCTAGGTCCATGACAGCACTAAGAGCTGCTCGGACGGTGCGGCCAGTGTATAATACATCGTCAACAAGAATTACTCGTTTGTTTTCTACTGAAAAGTCAACTCCATTGTTCGCAATTCGTACATCAGTACTCATTGAATCATGTTCAATATCATCTCTATAATTAGTAATATCCAATTCACCAACTGGAATAGTAACATTTTCTAATTGTTGTAAGCGATTGGCAATTCTAGTCGCCAAAAAGATTCCTCTAGTTTTAATACCAATTAAAACTAGGTCATCAACACCCTTATTACGTTCGACAATTTCGTACGTAATTCTTGTTAATGCTCTTTGCATTGCCATTTTATCTAATATAATTTTCCCCATCGTGTTTGCTCCTTAAAAAGTAAATTCTAGTTCAGAATATTTATATTAAAAATTTCTATTGCAGCGGAATTTCTGTTGGTTTTTAATTTCTTGAGCTTATCTTCAAAAAAATCTGGCAATGGTGCTGAGAAAATCATTAGTTTACCAGTTTGGGGATGCTCAAATCCTAATTCTTGGGCGTGTAAAAATTGCCCATGATCACCATAAACTTTTTTAGGTCCATATAATGGATCCCCAAGTAGTGGATGACCGATATACTTCAAGTGTACCCTAATTTGGTGAGTTCGTCCCGTCTCTAATCGACACTCAATCAGAGTATATTTTTCGAATCTTTTAATTACTGTAAAGTGCGTAACTGCAGGGCGACCATCATCAACAATTGCCTGCTTCTTACGATCAGTTTTAGATCTACCAATTGGGGCATTAATTACACCATGATCTTCCTTGATCGTCCCATAAACTAATGCCACATATTTTCTTAGATTCTTCTGTTGCTTAAGTTGCTTAGATAGCTCCGCATGTGCATGGTCATTTTTAGCGACCATTAGTAATCCTGAAGTATCTTTATCAATCCTATGAACGATTCCCGGTCGAAATTCGCCATTAATCGTCGACAGCGGGCTGTGAGCTAACAATCCGTTCACTAAGGTATGGGTTGCATGACCAGCCGAAGGATGAACCACCATTCCAGAAGGCTTATTCACTACAATAACGTCATTATCCTCATATACAATATCTAAATTCATCTTTTCAGGCACTAAATCGATTTCTTGTGGCTCTTCATTAACAATGGTAATCACGTCACCAGTGGCCACCTTATATTTTGGCTTAACCACTAAATCATTCACAGAAACGTTTCCTTCATCACTTAGCTTTTTTGGCTCTGGACCTAGATATTTTTGGTTCTAATTCGGCAATCACTTTGTCAATTCGACCAGTCTGATCGGTTACATCTAATTTTATCATTTAGTTAATCCCTTATAATTTTGAATGCTAAGATTATAATTCCAATCGTTAAAAACATATCCGCACAATTAAAGATTGGAAAATTAATAAAGTCTAATTGGAACATATCGACGACATATCCTTGGATAATACGATCAATCAAATTACCTAATGTACCAGCTAATAATAGCGTCAAACTAATTTGATACACCACGTGTCCGTTAAATTTAAACAAGTAGTAAATGATGAAAGCAGCAGCAATTAGCGCTATTACGACAAATAACCATCGTTGTCCCGTCAGCATGCTCCAAGCTGCTCCATCATTATTCAATCGGGTAATTGAAATAACACCATTAATTACAGAATTAACTTGCCCTAGCTGCAAACTACTAACAACCCAAAATTTAACCAATTGATCAATTCCAATCAACCCCACACTAATTATTATATAAATAAATGGCATAATATTCCTTTCTAAAATAGACCGGTAATTTTACCATCAGAATCGATATCCATATTTAAAGCTGCTGGATGAGATGGTAATCCAGGCATTGTTAGAATTTTACCAGTTAATGCGACAATAAAACCTGCTCCTGAACGAATTGATAATTCAGAAACGTGAATTGTAAAGTCGGTTGGTGCGCCTAATTTTTAGGATCATCTGTAAATGAGTACTGAGTTTTAGCCATACATACAGGTAATTTATCATAACCAAGTTTTTTAATTCTCTTTAACTGAGTTTGAGCCTTTCCTGATAATTCGACCCTAGCACCACCATAAATTTTCTTAACAACCTTATTTATCTTAATTTCAAGTTCATCATCAGCATTATAGACTGAAGTGAAATCACTAGGTTGTTCAATTGCCTCAAGAACCCCATTAGCTAACTCAATGGCCCCTTTACCACCTTGAGTAAAGTTTTCTGAAACATATGTTTGAATTCCAAGATTATCACCAATTAACTTAGATAATAATTCAATTTCGGCATCAGTATCTGTTCCAAACTTATTAATTGTGACCACTACTGGCACCCCGAATTGACGCATTGACTGAACATGCCGATATAAATTAACAGCACCCTTTTCTAGCGCTTGTAAGTCCTCATTAGCTAACTCAGATTTATTCATACCACCATTTAGTTTCAAAGCTCTAATTGTTGCCACAACGACCACACAATCTGGGGTCTTACCTAATTTAGGTGTAACAATATCCATAAATTTTTCGGCACCTAAATCCGAACCAAAACCGGCCTCAGTTAAGGCAATATCTCCATAATGCATTGCCGCTTTAGTTGCTAAAATACTATTACATCCATGCGCGATGTTAGCAAATGGCCCCCCATGAATAAAGGCTGGGGTATGTTCAATTGTCTGCACTAGGTTTGGCTTAATCGCATCTTTTAACAACAATGTTAGTGCACCTTGGACCTTTAAATCACGAACATAAACTGGTTCACGATCATATGTATAACCAATTAAAATGTTGGCGATTCGTTCTTTTAAATCGTTTAGATCAGTAGCCAAACATAAAATGGCCATCAACTCACTCGCAACCGTAATATCAAAACCATCTTGGCGAGGAACTCCAGAGGTACGACCACCCAAGCCAACAACAGTTTGCCTTAGTTCCCGGTCATTAACATCTAATACCCGTTTCCATTCAATTTGACGAGGATCAATATTCAGTTCATTCCCATGGTGAATATGATTATCAATCAAAGCAGCTAATGTATTATGGGCTTCTGTTAAGGCGTGGAAATCACCAGTAAAATGGAGATTAATATCTTCCATTGGAATAACTTGCGAATAACCCCCGCCTGTAGCGCCGCCTTTCATGCCCATAACTGGTCCGATGGAAGGCTCTCTCAAGGCTAATACAGCATTTTTACCTAACTCGGTCAATGCATCACCTAATCCAACAGTTAGTGTGGTCTTACCTTCCCCAGCAGCAGTCGGGTTAATTGACGTTACAAGCACTAGCTTACCCAAATTATCATCCACGTTATTTAAAGATACTTTTGCTTTATAGTGACCATACGGTTCTAAATCCTGGTCATCGATATCAATTTTGGCGGCAATTTCACTAATTGGTAATAATTCTGCATTTTGGGAAATCTCTACATCTGTTTTCAAATTAATTCCTCCTATTTATCTTTGCGAGCATTGGCAATCAAACCACTAATTTCAATTACTGAGTTTGGTGGCAGGATAAAGCTATAAATTTTGCCATGGGCTACAAACCCCAACTGATACTTATTAGTCTGGACGTTGGTAATCTCACTTAAATCAGTTATTAACCACTGTGGATTAATAATTCTGCCAACTTTTAACGTTCCTGATTCAATGGTAATTTTCCGAAAATGAATTTCCGACCAACAAATAAATGCGAATATGGCAAAACACAGCAACGTAATCCACTGAAAATGCGTAATTTCTAACCAGATAATTACCCCAATAAAAAACACCACTAAAGTCCAACTCCAACAAATAATGCTACTTAATGGATTGGGTTGATATAAAAATCGTCTTTTTTGCGTTATCATATTTTTAAACTCCTTAGAAAGTGACACCTTAATAATGATTAAACTATATACTGATGCTGCCGTAAACCAAAAATATCAAAAAAGTGCAGCTGGCATCCTAATTCTCCAAAATTCTGATCAAATTCAACTAACAAAACCTTTAACAACAACTGATAATCATGAAGCAGAATTTCAAGCAGCACTAATTGGTCATCAACAAATTAAACCAGTAAATTCTGAGGAATTAATTTTCTTTTACACTGATAGTAAAATTGTAGCCGAAGCCATTAACAAGCAATACGCCAAACACTATCAATTGTATGTCGATCAGTTGCTTGAACTCGAAGCTAAATTAGGGACCGTGATTACTGAGTGGATTCCCGATAGAGAAAATAAAGGAGCCCATAATTTAGCATTACAGGCTCTCCATCATTTAGAACGAATATAGTTATCAACTGGTTTAGTAAATGTGCTTAAGTTCTGTGGTTCCGACTGTGCAGAAATCCAATCAGCAATCATTTGCCAATGATTGGTCCCGTTGTGAGCCCCGAAGAACCCAAGCCACCCGCCACAAATACTTTCGAATCAGGTGTTAATTGACCGAAAAATGGTGCGAAATCAGATGTATAACCTCGCGTCCCAACGCGAATAGCAATCTGTGCTGCTGAATTAAGTTGGGGAATAAATTTACCACCACTTTGAGTTAACGCTAAAATTTCAGGGTCCGTAGGTTCCAAATCAAATCCCTGATCATTTTCATGAGTTGCCCCAATTGTGATAATTCCGCCCTTAAAGGGAATAATGTCATTCTCTGATTCTGGCATCATTACTGGTAGCCGATCTGTATCCCAATCAGCTAATTTAAAATCAACTAACTGCCCCTTTTGTGGGCGAATATCGACTTTGTAACCTAATGGCATTAACAATTCTTTTAAAAATGCACCTGGAGCCAGAACTAATGAATCAAACTTAATTCGATTATTATCAAATGTCACTTCGTTATCTGAAGATAACATAACCCGTTTTCGAATAGTGCTCATACCCTTGGACTCAGCTGCCGAAATTAAGTGGTCAACTAACTTCTGCCCATTAATTTTTGCCCCACCAGATACATAAATTCCTGATTCGGTACAATTAACAATGGGCATCATCGCCATAATATCTGCCGACGTTACTTTTTTGATAGTTCCAATTGCACTACTATTCATGGATCTGCTAACCGCTAATTCATACAACTCATTAACCGCATTGCTATCTTTTCTAGTTACAATTGTGCCCGTCTGCTCATAGATACTCTCATCTAAATTAGCGTCAGCAACTAATTGTTGGTACAACTCTGCCCCATATGAAGCCAAGTTGTACCAGCGTTTGTTGCGTCGTTTAGATAACCAAGGTGAAATGATTCCCGAGGCCGCCTTGGTGGCTTGACCATGCGCATCATCGAATAACGTCACTTGTAAATTAGTTTGTTGGGCCAAATAGTATGCGGCAGTGGCACCAATAATGCCGCCACCAATAATTCCAACTGTCTTCACAAGACCCTCCTACTTACGATTGTGATTACTTTGAGCCCAGAACTGGAAGTAATCCGTTCTTAAAGCTCCATTATATAATTTACGTTTCTTAGTAGCTTTTTCACCGTAGTATTTTCAAAATCTAAATCTGAAGTGATGATGTATTTTGACCAATCGGTTAGTGGAGCAAATGCTTTACCCATCTGACGATATAGCTGGTGAACCTGTTCCTGTTCACTCATCCGTTCCCCATAAGGTGGATTAGCGACCATAACGCCTCCAGTTAGATCAGTCTTAAAGTCTGCAATAGCAACTTGCTTAAATTGAATATCCTGGGTCAAACCAACCTCTCGAGCATTAGTCTTAGCAATTTCAATCATTGAACCGTCGATATCTGATGCGTGGATTTCCAATGGTGTATCGTAATCAGCTAAATCATCAGCTCTATCACGTTCATTTTCGATAATTTGACTATCCATGAAGCCAAATTGTTCAAACGCAAAGTCTCGATTAAATCCAGGAGCAAGATTTCTGCCAATCAGTGCAGCTTCAATTGGCAATGTTCCTGAACCACAGAACGGATCCCAAAATGGCATATCTTTGTGCCAGTTAGTCAAAAGAATTAATGCGGCTGCCAAGTTTTCTTTTAGTGGCGCCGTTCCTTTTTCAACTCTGTAACCACGTTTGAACAATGAAGATCCAGTAGTATCCAAAGTTAAAATGACATGATCCTTATTGATGGCAACTTCCAAAGGATACTTTGCGCCCGTTTCAGGTAACCGGGTCGTCCGATGATAAACAGTTGATAACGAATTAACAATCGCTTTTTTACGATTGCTTGAACATCTGGAACACTGTGCAAGGTCGATTTTGCGACTTTCCTTCAACTGGAAATTCAGCGTCCATAGGTAAATACTTTTCCCATGGAATTGAAGTCGTCTGATCAAATAATTCTGTAAATGACTTCGCTTCAAATTCATCGACGATGATTTTAACCCGATCAGCCACTCTGAGCCATAAATTAGTTCTAACAATATCAGTCTCATCACCACTAAATCTAACTCGACCGTTTTCAGTTTGAACAGTATAACCCATATCTTTTAGTTCATTAGCTACAAGCGATTCGACACCGGCAGCACAAGTTGCAATTAAATTAAATTTCATATCTATCTATCCCAATTTCATTTTAAATATTTTTAGGTAATAAAAAAGTGGGAGCAAGCTCCCACAAATTCCTGAATGGTGTAAATTCCTGTAAGCCATGTTTTGTGCTTATCAATTCCCCAGGACAGGAATGACAAGTAGTAATCATCTATCTCGAAAGCACTAATGCTTTCCCCCCACACTTGGTTTGTTTTCCGTGTGTGAAGCTCCCCTACCAAAGTTTGGGTTTCCCGCTCGAGGGGTTTACCGCGTTCCAACAATTAAGTTTCCCTAATTACTCGTCTCTGTGGCACCTTAAGGATCGCCAGCATAGCCTTACGACCTTAGCCTTAAATCCGCCGTAACTCGTTAAAGTTCCCCGGCTTATTTTTTCACCGAGCACGAACACTACAGGCATTGCAGCCTGTGCGAGCATGGACTTTCCTCAGTTACCATAAAGATAACCGCGATTACTCAGAATCTACACCATATTATATTAGAGTCTATGAGACTCGTTTGTATTGTTACCACTATCAAGTTGTGAACCAAAAACTCTTCTTTCAAGGTTTGAAAGTCGTTTTAAAATGTCCATGTTTGTTGCACTAGACATTGCTTGGGTTGCAGCTGGTCTAGTAACCTGACTAGATCCAGCAGAAACGCCACCCTGATTAGCAGAAAGTGAAACTTGCTTATTTAGTTCATCTACTTGAACCCGCAATTTTTCATTCTGATCAGTTAAATCAGATATCTGCTTACTATATGATTCATAATCTTTGATGATGTCATCTAAAAATGCATCAACATCGTTAGGATCATATCCGCGCATCTTTTGGCGAAATTCTTTTTGTAGAATATCCTTTGGAGTATAGTTAATATTATCCATCTTTTCGGAACACCTCATCAATACTTTGCAACAAACTAAAATTAATGATACCACACATTACTCATCTTGAAAACCATTATTTAAACTTTCAAAATACTCATCAGCAGAATTTTGAAGGTCATCAAAACTGATCATTCTAAATGGGTAAGGACGCTTGTCGGCAAATTCTTTTATCCTGTTATAATCGTACTGCGTTTTTCCAGGATTGTCTAAATCATAAACTAACAATGCACTATCTGTATGGCTAATCATAAATTCTTGATAATTTTTTAATTGTTTCGGTGATTGATATGGCTGATTACTTACTTCAGCCGTAAAATCTGCCATTAACTTAGTTTGATTATAGGTTGCCTGGTTAGCTTCATTCCAGTTACTACCAAATTCAGCAAATGGTAATATCATGGCCGTTTGAAACTCATCTGGAAATTCCTGCTTTAATTCGTTAGCCACTTGAATTGTCCATTGTTCAATTCCCATCTGACCACCAGTGATAATCCAGTCAACTCCTGATTCAATTTCACTAATTAATTCATTTTTTAATACATAATCAATTATCGTTTTTTTCTGATCTTTATTATCGAAGACCCCTAATTCATAACCTCGATAACCAGTTACCCACAATCTACTCAAGTTACCACCTATATCTATAATTATTTCAAAAACTTTTTTTTCTATTGTTATAATATCATTATTAGTGTGATATTTTTAGGGATATCATATAATGATGTATTATTGGAAAGGATGCTTTATTAATGACGGTTAATTATCCAAGCGGAAAACCATTTAATGATAGTAAATTCAAAAAAGCCGCTTTGGTGCAACGACCAGCGACCTTTTCGAATCGAGGTATGACTTTAGAAGATGAAATCAACAAAAGCAATCAATATTATTTACGTAATAATATCGCTGTCATCCATAAAAAGCCTACCCCGATTCAAATTGTTTCAGTAGATTATCCCCAGCGAAGTGCTGCCAAAATCAAAGAAGCATATTTTCGCAAGGCATCTACAACCGACTACAATGGAGTTTATCGGGGAAAATATATTGACTTTGATGCAAAGGAGACTCAAAATAAAACATCATTCCCACTGAAAAACTTCCATGAACATCAAATTGAACATCTACGGATGTGCCTTCAGCAAAACGGAATTTGTTTCGCCATTATAAAATTCGTGTATAATCAATCCGTCTTTGTTTTGAAGGCCTCTGATTTAATCCATTTTTGGGATTTACAGTCATCTGGAGGCAGAAAATCCATTCCCAAGGCCACCATTGATAAAAATTGGCTATCAAGTAAAATATGGTATTAATCCATTAATTCCATATTTAGATGCTGTTAATCAATTAATGGAGTAATTTTTTTAGTAAGGAGAGACTTATGTCACAGAACAATCCGAAACAAACAGGACCCAATAGAAGATCTCAATTACCGAAGCCAAAGAAAAAAAGAACTTGGCTTAGAAGAACGATTAAGATCATTATTTGGGCCGTTGTTATCTTATTTGTCTTAGGAGCCGGCCTATTCACCTACTACGCGGCCACAGCCCCCAAACTCACAGGAGCTGCATTATCAAGTGATAACTCAACTAAGATCTACGACGCGAATAATCAAGTAATTTCCCGATTAGGAAGTCAAAATCGAGATTACGTAACTTCCGATAAAATCCCTGATACTTTAAAACACGCGGTAGTTTCAATTGAAGACCGTCGCTTTTACAAGCATCATGGAGTTGATCCAATAAGAATCATGGGAGCTGCCATGGCCAACGTTACGGGGTCCTCATTAGGACTTCAAGGTGGAAGTACCCTAACTCAGCAATTGGTTAAATTATCAGTGTTTTCAACCGCTGCTTCTGATCGAACCATGAAACGAAAAGCTCAAGAAGCTTGGTTAGCAATTCAAGTTGAAAATAAATATTCTAAGAATAAAATCTTAGAATTTTATATCAACAAGGTTTACATGGGCAATGGAGTTTACGGAATGCAAACTGCCTCAGAGTATTACTTTAACAAATCACTTGCTAAATTAACGCTTCCCCAATTGGCATTACTAGCTGGAATGCCACAATCGCCTACTTTGTATAATCCATATAAGTATCCAAAATATGCTACCGAACGACGCAATGAAGTTTTAAACGCAATGGTTAAGAACAAAGCCATCACTAGCGAACAGGGTCAGCAAGCTCAAGCAACTAGCGTCAAGTCTGGCCTTGCGAAAACCCATAAAAAAACTTCAACTAGCGAGCGTTTAAGTAAATACACTGATGCTTATTTAAAGCAAACATTACTGGAACTTAATAAGCGTGGGTACAAGGCAAACAGTGGTTTGAAAGTTTACACTAACCTTGATTTAAGTGCTCAAAAAAAGCTTTATCAAGTCTCAAACAGTGATCCATCGATTATTTACCCAAGTAAAAGATTTCAAGTTGGAGCTACTCTAGTTGATTCTAAGACCGGTAAAGTTGTTGCGATGCAAGGAGCTCGAAAAACTAAAGTTTCATTTGGGCTTAATCGAGCTGTTCAAACTGATCGCTCATCAGGTTCAACTGCTAAGCCAATTATGGATTATGGTCCAGCAATTGAATATTTAAAATACCCTACTTATCAACCCGTTAAGGATACCCCATACGTTTATCCGGGTACCGATAAATCAGTAATGGATTTTGATAATAAATATCAAGGAACTATCACCATGCGAAAGGCTTTGGTTGAATCGCGAAATATTCCTGCTCTAAGAACACTAGAAAATGTTGGTGTTCCTAAGGCCCAAGGATTCCTAAAGAATCTTGGCATGTCCTTTGATAAAGAACTAGAATTGCAAAACGGAATTGGTTTATATGTCTCGTCGGAACAGTTAGCTGCTGCTTATGCTGCATTTGCAAATGGTGGAGTTTACCATAAACCTTACTTGATTAATAAAATTGTTCAAGCGGATGGTAAAACCAAAACATATACAGCCAAGGGTAAACGAGCAATGTCCCCCGCTACCGCATTTATGATTACTGATATGCTTAAAGGCGTCATGGATTCAGAAGGCGGTTCAGGAACAGCTGCGAAAGTCGATGGTTTGTATGAAGCTGGTAAAACTGGTACCACTCAATATCCTAGTGATTTTATTAACCAAGTTCCCTCTGATTCCTCAATGGATTCTTGGTTCTCTGGTTACACAAAGAATTATTCCCTAGCTATTTGGACCGGTTATGATCGACAATTTAAAGCCAACTCCTATATCACTCAATCTCAAACAACTATTGCCCAACAAATTTACAAAAACGTAATGGGTTATATTTCCCAGGACAAGCCCAATACTGATTGGACTCAACCGTCTGACGTTGGATCTAATGGTAGCGATAACTATTACGTCGCTGGTTATCCAGGAACTCAAACTGATAATAGTTCGAACCAAACTACCAGCGGCTTTACTGTCGATAATAGTTCCAGTTCAGTTAGTGATTCAGTTGACGGTACCGTAACTTCACCAAGAAACGATGGTGAAACTACCACTTCAGGAACCACTTCTGGATCAACTAGTGGTGCATCGCAATCTGGAACAACTACTCAGCAACCTGCTGGTGGAGCTGGTTCAGGTGATGATGGAGATGATAATTCAGATAGTTCATCTTCAACCGATCAAAACACTACAGATAGTGGTAGTGATTCTTCAACTGGGGATACTAGTGATAGTTCCAATAGTAATACCTCAGATAGCAGTACAACTAATAACAATAACAACACAAACAGCAATGATCCTAATACCGGCGGTCAGGCTAACAGTAATGCTCAAGCCAACAATACAGCCGTTGATAATAGTGATCAATAATCACCAAATTTAATATTAATAACAAGACAAAAAAGCTAGAGTGAAATTCACCCTAGCTTTTTTGTTGTCCTTATTTATTTAAATCGATAAACGGAATTTCCGGACCAGCATAATTTTGATCATTATGACCAGTTTGGCTACTACCGGATTCACGATTATTAAGATAATTTTGAATTTGCGTCACTGACTTAAGATTTAATTTATCCCAATTAAGCATAATCCGATCCATATACTTAAGATTGTATACTTGGTTTAAAACTGCCTCTTTTAGCGCTAGCATAATAACTTCAACTGAATAATGGTCAATATCAAGCCATCCACTAATTGTCTCCATTTCAATTGGTGACAATGTCCGACCAAACTCTCGTTCCACATCCGTAAACAGGTTGGAACGGTCATAATTAACTGTAGCCACTTGTTTAACTGTGGTGTCAGTCTGATCATCTGGTAAAGTATCTTGATGACTAACTAAATTCATGATTTTTTGATACATCGGTGAAAAATCATAAGCATCAAGTTGATCTTTTCCTCGCTTAACAGTAGTAATAACCGCATTTTTATGTTCAATTAAACTATGAAACAGCTGATAAATTTTATCCTTGGAAAAGCCCGTTTGCGATACCAATCGTTCAACGTTCGGCATTGGAACTACTAATTCATTATCTCGTTTAATTAAAATATAAATTAATAATTCTTCATTCGATAAGCCTAGTTCTGAATAGTTCAGAAGTAAGAGATTGTTAATATTTGTTGAACCCTGAAAAAAAGTTTTTAAGGCTACTATCAGTCAAAAAATCACCTTGATTCATCTAAGGATAATGTCCTTTACAAAGTCTATGGGTAAATTCTGTTTAACAATCTTGGGAATGGAATTGCTTCACGGACATGATCTTCACCAGTAATCCATGTAATAGCTCGTTCCAACCCTAATCCAAAGCCAGAATGTGGAACACTACCGTATTTTCTCAGATCAAGATACCATGAATATTCTTCAGGGTCTAAGCCGGCTTGTTTAACTTGATCTAATAAATAATCATAGTCAACTGCCCGTTCTGAACCCCCGATAATTTCACCATAGCCCTCAGGAGCAAGTAAATCGGCACAGATAACCACGTCATCTCTAGTTGGATGTGGTTTCATGTAAAATGGCTTGATGGCCTTAGGATAGTTCATTACAAAAACTGGCTGTTCAAACTGATCAGCTAAGAAAGTTTCTTCTGGTGAACCGAAGTCAGCTCCCCACTTAACATCAAAATCATTTTTTTGTAAGATTTCAATCGCTTCATCATAACTGATTCGTGGGTAGGGTAATTTAGTGTACTTCTTAAGTTGTTCAACATCGCGGCCAAGAGTCTCAAGATCAGTGGCACAGTTATCAATCACATTTGAACTAAGAACGCAATATATTGTTCTTGAATTTCCAAACTTTCATCCTGGTGCATGAATGCCATTTCTGGTTCAATCATCCAGAATTCGATTAAATGACGTCTAGTCTTTGATTTTTCGGCTCTAAAAGTCGGTCCAAAGGTAAATACTTTGCCGAATGCCATTGCACCTGCTTCAGCATATAATTGACCACTCTGTGATAGGTAAGCATCACGATCAAAATATTCAGTATGGAATAAATCGGTAGTTCCTTCAGGGGCGCTACCAGTCAAGATTGGTGAATCAACTTTAGTGAAACCTTCCCGATTAAAGAATTCATAAGTTGCGCGAATAATTTCATTTCTAACTCTCATAATTGCATGAGGACGACTTGAACGTAACCATAGGTGACGATGATCCATCAAGAAATCAATGCCGTGTTCCTTTGGAGTGATTGGGTAGTCATTTGATTCAGAAACAACCTCAATATCTTCAGCTTCTAATTCATAACCAAATTTAGAACGAGCGTCTTCATGAACAACACCCGTAACCCATAAACTGGATTCTTGCCGAATTTCCTTGGCTAATTCAAAAATTTCTGGAGCTACCTTACTTTTTACAACAACTCCTTGAAAAATGCTGTTCCATCACGTAATTGTAAAAACGCAATTTTCCCGCTTGATCGTTTATTAGTCAACCACACACCAATTTTGACTCTTTCGTCAACGTACTTGGGTGCGTCAATCATATTGATTTCTTTCACGATTTTTCCTCCAACAATTATTTAATAAAACTTTGCATGTACTCGTTAATTCGAGATACCGCCTCAATAAGATTATCAAGACTTGCGGCATAACTCAACCTTAGATATCCAGGTAACCCGAAAGCAGCGCCATCAACTGTGGCTACGTGAGCCTCTTCAAGGAGCTTTTCGACCAACTCTCCTGATGATCCAAGGCCAGCTAATCTAACGGCCTCTTCAACATTTGGAAAGAGATAGAATGCGCCCTGGGGTTAACTGGTAAATCAAATCCCGGAATGTTTTGTAATAGCGGATAAATTTTATTCAACCGATCCTCAAAAGCCTGCCTCATATGTTCAACCATACTCTGATTACCAGTTAAAGCTTCAATTGCAGCATATTGACTAACTGCAGCTGGATTGCCAGTAGCATGGGATAACATAGCATTTACTTTACTAATAAGCTCTGGGGCGCCAGCGATATAGCCGATTCGCCAACCAGTCATTGAATACGCCTTTGATAGCCCACTAACTAAAATAGTTTGAGCAGCAATATTGTCATCTAACTGAATTAACGAAGTGTATTTTGCTCCGTTATAAATTAAACTGCTGTATATATCATCCGCGATAATAACAATATTATGCATGATGGCCCAATTACCGATAGCCGTTAATTCTTCTTTTGAATAAATTGTTCCCGTTGGATTTTGCGGTGAGTTAATAATCAACAGCCTAGTATTCTTATTAACTGCGTGATTCAAACTTTCCTCTGTAACTTTAAATTCATCATTAGTTGTCACCATGACCGGAGTTGCTCCAGCTAGAATTATTTGTTGTTCATAGCTAACCCACCCCGGCTGAGGAATCAATACTTCATCCCCCTCATCCACCAATACCTGCATCAATGTGTACAACGCCATCTTAGCGCCGTTCGTAACACTGATATTATCCGGTGTATAAAAAACATCAAAATCTTCCTTGATCCGTTGAGAAATCGCCTCTTTCAACGCTGGTAACCCGCTTGCTGGAGTATAAAAACTAGCATTGCCAGAATTTATTGCCGCAATTGCGGCCTGATCAATTGACTCAGGCGTTGGAAAATCTGGTTCACCAATACCTAAATTAATGACATCAATTCCGTCAGCTTGCATTTGCTTAGCTTGATTAGAGACCTTAACGGTTGCGGATGGCTTAACTGCTAGTGACCGTTTAGAGAATTTCATTAGATGGTGCCTCCTTTAGATATTTTCGATTAATTTCTTAATGGTCCCCGTCTTGTAAGACATGGTTGCAAAGCATAGTTTGTTATCCTTGTTAGTATAACTAACAATCCAATAAGGGTTAGATTTAATTAGGGTAATGGCAATACTATTAATCTTTTTGGGCTGTTGTCGTTGTTCAATCAAATTTCTAATTTGACTAACGGTCATCCCTGCCTTTTGATTAACAATCGTTACCTTACCACCTTTTTTAGCAATAATTGCATAAATGGATTTTCCCTTACTATCATTTCCTGCAACCGTATAATACGTATGTTTACCGAGGTTCTCACTATAGAACCCGGTCACTTTTTCCATTTTGGCAGAATTTTGTGCGATTTCGATTGCTTCACTCTTAGCGTTAGCAATTGGTCGTTCTGCTTGATGAAAAATGATAAACCCGCTGAATAGAATCACTAACACTACGATGCCTGAAATAATCCAGATTCTGCGGTTAGGCTTTTTCATTCTTCTTTGGCGTTGCATAATCATACTCCCATCAATTTTAGCTATTTTAATAGTATAGCAAATATTTTTTGACTAATTTTTTATTGACTAATGTTTTTCATAAAAACTTAGCATTCTCAAAATCGATTCATCTAGACTCCCGCTTTCAATAGGAATAGTGCTATCCATATTAGCCATCATAATTGAGCCGTAATGTTTAGACACCACTCGAGAATCCAATACAAATACCGTGCCAATATCGTCCTTGGTCCGTAGTAATCGTCCGATTCCTTGTCGCATCTTCAAAGTCGCATTGGGCAAACTAATAGAATAAAACGGATTTTGCTTGTTAGCTCGTGCTCGTTGGTAAAGAGCACTATTATATGGATCACTCGGTACGTCGAATGGTAATTGAGCAATAATCAACGTCTCTAACAAATCACCTGGAAAGTTAACACCTGACCAGAAGGTACCCGCTCCTAGCAAAATAGCCGGCTCTTGTTGGCCAAAGGTTCGACTTATCTTATTGGCGGTACCATTAACCCCTTGGGCTAAAACGTTATGAGTTTCTGTAAAGCCATCTTCAGCCATAAATTGGTAAGTCTTGCGAATTGCATCGAGTGAATTAAATAAAACCATTGTTTGGCGAGGCGAATTCTTATAGATTCGTTGGATTGACGAGCTTAAGTACTTAAAGTACTGATCACTGCTTACTTCTTGATCATCAGGATAGCTATCAACTAAAAACATCATTGCATTGTCGTTTGCCTTAAAATCGCTCTTTAAGCGTTTTGAAACTGTTTCACTCCGGTCTAGTCCTAGCGTATCAAAAATATATTTAGCCTTTCGGGATGAAAAGATCGTTGCCCCTGTAAACGTAGGCTGCATAAAATTATCGTAGATTGTCTTTTTCAGGTACCGATTAGTTTCAAATAATGCACAATTAAATGCTAAACTCTCATAATTTGAAATATCTTTTACCGTAATCCAAAATACCTGTTCCTCAAAATGATTGATATATAGGTTAATCATCATTGCTAAGTCACCTAGGTCAGTAATCAACCGGGTTAGTTGACCTAACCAACTACTAATCATTTGTTTATCCGATTCAGCGATGGTTTGATTATCAACGGTTAACTCTCGACGCAATTTTTTACTTAACTTACCAAGTTTCTTGATTTGAGGTTCAATCTCATTTTTTAGATTAGTTAACAAATCTAAATAACGAGACCGATTATTGGAACCAATATTAACGTGTAATTCAGTATTAGCTCGCTTATAGTTAGCGTTCGCAATTACCTGACTAAAAATTGTCGAAAACGTTTCGTTAACGCTGGCCCTAGTGGAACTAAGTAACCAAACAATTTTCTGTTTCAGATTATTTAATGCCTGGTTATTTGTAAACAGTTCATCAGTTAACGAATATCTTAGTCCCATTGATGAACGATCAAAATCAGCTAACAAATTACCAAGCACAAGTTGCTGCTTATTCTCTGAACGAACCACACCAAGGAATTGGTGGGTTTCATCAACACAGAGATAAGGTTTATTAGTCATCTGAGCAAAAGACTGCCAATTGGATAATAAATAATTATGGTTCACGATTAAGAAATTAGCCCGCTTAGAATTTTGAATATTAAACCGAAGAAAGTCATCCCCATAGAACGGATTATCCTTATTCAGCTCTTGTGCATTCAGATGATTAATTGACTCTAACAATGAATTTTGATCACCATTTAAATGTAATTCATCCAGATCTCCAGTTTTTGTCATCGTCAACCAAATTAAGATTTGCGCCTTAAGAAAGATATTATGTGGATGAGCTTCAGCATTATAAAGCAACTGCTTAAATCGACTGAGATCAATGTAGTGCCTACTGCCCTTCATAATGACAGTTGATGTATTAAATGGCAGACTTTCATTGATCATTGGAATTGTCTGATCCTTAAGCTGCTGTTGCAGGTAGTTGGTTGCAGTACTGATGACTACTTGCCGTTCCCCAGTCAAATAAGCGAATGGCAGGCAGTATCCTAGGCTTTTCCCAATTCCAGTTGGCGCTTCAATAATCAAATTTTTAGGTTCTCGTTGACTACTATCAGCATAATTATTATAAATCATGTTCATCATTGTGTTTTGCTGTGGACGGGATTCCATATTATCCGGCAATAATTTTTTCTTTTGACGTTTTATTTTTAGGAAACTCAAATTCTGGATTCCTAACGTTTTTTTCAATTAATTCCTTTTTTCTTAATACCAGTCCATTGGAGATATACAAATAATCTGGTAAATCGGGAGTCGTAGCTTGCGTTCGGTTACTAGCATCCATCTGTTGTAATACCGTAAATGTATCTAACGGTAACTTGGGATGTATCCGAACCACTTGCGACAAAGTCATCGCTGGTAATGCTTGCAATTGTTTAAATAGAACAATTAACAATCTGGCCGTTGCATAAGCATCCCCGTTAGCCGAATGTGGATGATCATGAAAAATATTGAAATACTTACTCATGTCCGATAATCGATAGCTGGTCAAAGTTGGCAGTAACAGTTGACTCAAGGTAACGGTATCGATGGCTTCCAATTCTAATTCGGGGTAGCCTACTCGTTGGAACTCACTGTTTAAAAATGGAAAATCAAAATTGACATTATGGGCTACAAAAATCGTGCCGCTAAGCAACTGATAAATCTTACCTGCGAGAGAATCAAAGGACTGTGCTGCATTGACTCGAGCCTGGTCAATTCCGGTCAACTGACTAATCCTAGAGGAAATAGTTTGCTGAGGATTAATATCCGTTGTAAATTCGTTAATTATTTGATTGTCTTGAACCTGATAACAACTAAATTGAATAATTCTGTCTGCGTTATTCGGGTCCGTCCCGGTCGTCTCAATATCTACGACTGAATATATCGAATTATTGTTCATTAAATTCACCGTTACTTTTATTTTCGCTTATTTACTATTGTCTATAATACTACATTACAGACCCCTATAGCTAGTCAGCATAGTTATTACGAAACGTTAAAGTCTCCGGTTATTCACAAAATATTAATTGATTTATGATAAAATTATACTGTTTGAAAGTGAGCGATTATATTGAAAAAGACAGTTTCAGCAAATAGTTTTGCTAAAATAATTTTATTCGGTGAGCATAGTGTCGTCTATGGTCACCCAGCCATTGCTTTGCCACTCTATTCTGTTGACGTGAATGCTACCGTAATACCTGCTAATTCTGGTCAATGGCTTCGCAGCCGATATTTTGATGGGGAAATTCAGCAACTTAGTGAAAACCTGCTTGGCATCAAACGGTTAATTAACTGGATCTTAACGACCCTTAACCAAACCAATGCTTCGTTCACCATACAAATTGATAGTAAGATTCCCGCAGAACGAGGAATGGGCTCATCAGCCGCCACTGCGGTGGCTATTACCAAGGCCTTATTTAAATATTTTGACAAACCCATTTCACGCGATAATCTATTACAAATCGCCAACGTTGAGGAGCAAATTACCCATGGTAATCCGAGTGGTATTGACACCGCAACGGTTAGTTCTGAACATCCCATCTGGTTTGTTAAACATCAAGAAAATGAACAGATTGAATTCAATTTAACCACTGATTATCTGGTAATTGCTGACAGTGGTATTAAAGGCAAAACCGCTGAAGCAGTTAACTTAATTGCTGATAACTTAATTGACGAAGCGGACGAGATACAACCTTTAATCACCGACCTAGGTCATATCGCTCACCAAGCTAAAACTGCTCTTCAACGAGCCGATTCAAAATTAGTTGGCGAGCTAATGACTACCAGCCATCATCATCTAAACAGGTTAGGTGTTAGTACCCCTGTGCTAGATAAGTTTGTCGATCTTTCAATCGCAAATGGGGCTTATGGGGCCAAGTTAACTGGCAGCGGCATGGGGGGATGTATGATTGCCTTAGTTGCTTCTAGTCAGCAAGCCCAACATGTAGCTAATATTTTGCGAGATGCTGGCGCGACTTCAACCTGGATTCAATCATTTAAAAATTATGGTTATACCGTGGAGGATGCAGATGACAACATCGGCTAATAATACCGCAACCGCAATTGCTCATACTAATATTGCGTTGATCAAATACTGGGGAAAAGTTAATGAACAGATTACCATCCCCTATACTGGAAGTATTTCATTAACCCTTGACCAATTTTATACCAAGACTAAGGTTACTTTTGATCCGCAGTTAACGGCAGATCAATTACTAGTCAATGGTAAAATTCAGACTAACTTAACTAAGGTTAGCCGAGTTTTAAACCGAGTCCGTCAGTTAGCTGGCTCTGAAAAATTTGCAATTATAGATTCGAAAAATTTCGTCCCAACCTCGGCTGGATTTGCTTCATCCGCCTCTGCTTTTGCCGCTTTAGCCGGCGCCAGCGCGACCGCCGCTGGGCTAAGCCTAACTCATCAGGAACTATCTAAATTAGCCCGTTTAGGATCTGGTTCAGCTAGTCGGTCAATCTTTGGTAACTTCGTTGAATGGCTCCCGGGAGATAATGATGATAATTCTTATGCAGTCCCCATGACTGATGTGACCTTAACCGACATCGCCGTCATCGCCGTCAATATTAATTCACAAAGTAAAACTATATCTAGCAGTCAAGGGATGCAATTATCAGCCAACACCTCACCGTATTATTCAGAGTGGCAGAACGTCGTAGCGCGAGACCTGGTTAACTTAAAACACGCCCTAATGACCAATGATTTTGCATTATTTGGTCAGATTAGTGAAGCAAATGCCATGCGTATGCACGCGCTAACGCTAAGTTCACTCCCTCCATTTACATACTTTGAACCAGGGACGCTAGAAGTAATTGAAACGATACAAGCTCTTCGCGCCGATGGTATTGAATGCTATTACACAATTGATGCTGGTCCAAACGTCAAAGTATTAACCCAAACGGCTAATTTATCATTAATTAAGGACCATTTAGTCGATCAATTTGGACCTAGTAGAATCTCAGTGGCACATCCCGGACCGGGAATCGAAATCTTAGAACATGAAAGGAATTGATGGCTTGATTACAGCAAAAGCCCCAGGAAAACTATATATCGCCGGTGAGTATGCAGTTGTTGAACCTGGCTATCCATCAATCATTGTGGCCCTTGACCAATTTGTAACTATTCAAATTGAACGTAGTGAAGGCTTTGGTAAAATTGTTTCTCACCAGTATCAAGACGGTGCCATCCGTTGGCGCAGAAATGGTTCCCAAATGGTGGTTGATAACCGTGACAATACATTTAGCTATATCCTTTCGGCAATTTCATTAACTGAAGAATATGCTCAACTATTAGGTAAGCACATGGCAGTTTATGACCTATTCGTTAATAGTCAGCTTGATAGCCCTAGTGGCCGAAAATATGGTTTGGGCTCTTCTGCAGCCGTCACAGTTGCTACGATTAAGGCGTTGTGCCAATTCTATGATTTACCATTAACTAAGACTAAGCTATTCAAACTAGCCGCTATTGCTCACCTTGAAGTGCAAGGTAATGGATCACTTGGTGACATCGCCGCTAGTGTTTATGGGGGTTGGATTGAATATCGCTCATTTGATCGAGATTGGCTCTTAGCGATGCGTAACACCACTGATTTAGCAGCCATTATCAACCAACCTTGGCCAGAATTAAAAATTACCGAATTAACTCCACCGACTGATTTAAAATTGATTATCGGTTGGACCGGTACGCCCGCCTCTACTTCTCACCTAGTCGACAAAGTCACTATCAAAAAAACTAGTAATCAGAAAGCCTATCTAAAATTTTTAGCTGCCAGTAAACAATGTATTGAAGACTTGCTAGTTGGCTTTGCTAATGGAAAAATTAGTCAAATCGAAACCGGTATCAAAGAAAATCGGCGAATTCTTAATTCTTTAGCTGAATTCACCCAAGTTCAAATTGAAACTCCAATGTTAAAACAAATGTGTGATATTGCCGTTAACAATGGGGCGGCTGCCAAGTCTTCCGGGGCCGGTGGTGGTGATTGTGGCATCGTCATTATTAATCGCAATTTAACCACCGATAATTTAATCAACGAATGGCGCGAAAATGACATCACCCCGCTACCATTAACCGTTCACGAAATTAATGATCTTAGTTTTTAGGAGGAGATATAATGGTTTCACAACAATCACATCGTAAAGATGAACATTTATCACTCGCAGAACACTTTCACACTGATGATTCATCTAAATTTTCAGGGGTTAGACTAATTCCAACTTCACTTCCCAAGTATGGTGTTGACGACATTGATATCAGTACTCAGCTTGAGAACCTTAATTTTCACGTACCGTTTTACATCAATGCAATTACGGGGGGGAGTCAGCAATCTCAAAAAATTAATCATCGGTTAGCTAACATTGCTAAACAAACGGGACTAGCAATGGCCGTTGGTTCACAAAGCATTGCCATCAATGATCCTAAACAACGCGCATCATTTACCACCGTTAGAGAAGTTAACCCCGATGGTTTAGTAATTGCCAATATTGGTGCTAATCACGATGCTACCGATGCCCAACAGGCTGTTGAAATGCTGCAAGCTGATATGCTGCAGGTCCACATTAATTCCGCTCAAGAATTGATTATGCCGGAAGGTGATCGAACCTTTAATTTCATTGCTAATTTAAAAGCCATTCTTGCCCAAGCTACCGTACCGGTTATTGTTAAAGAAGTCGGTTTTGGGATGAGCCAACAAACCATCACTGAGTTAGCCAACCTGGGCGTTAAAATCATTGATGTTAGCGGCTCCGGCGGTACTAATTTTGCCAGCATCGAAAACTTCCGTCGCGCAAACAAAGAAATGGCCTACATGCAATCATGGGGGCTTTCAACGGTGGAATCATTGCTCGAAGCCGATCCCATCAATCTCGATGTTAACGTCATTGCTTCTGGCGGTGTTAAAACGCCATTAGACATTGCTAAGTGCTTTGCCCTTGGCGCCGATTTGGTTGGTATGTCTGGAGAAGTGCTTCACCTACTATTAAGTAATGAAGATGATGAAGCGATAATTAATCAAATTAACGATTGGATTTATGGTCTAAAGACCATCATGGTTTTAACAAATTCTAAAAACATTGCAAATCTTAAACAGACCGATAAAATTTTCAGTTCTGAATTATTGAATTTCAAACAGCAACGCAACAGTGGTCTTTATTAATTTAATTCAACCAAAAAGCGTAACGACGAATTGTCGTTACGCTTTTAATTTACTATTACACTTGAAATCTCAATCCTTTAGGAAAAAAGTTCTTCACTGTCGAGCCAACGAGTTTTCCAAATCCAACTGGCAAGTCGTCACAAACCAACTGATACCAACCCTTTTCATGTTGTTCATCAGTTGTAAAACATCTCCGTGAACATATGCTGCCCATTGATCATGACTAATCGTTAATTGATGGTGATTTTCGGCGGCCGTCAAGGCTAACCCAAGCGCAAAACTAGGCTCAAACCGTCCCTTTTTGAACTCACCGAGAGGCATACCAACTCTCACAACTTTCACTTTACTTAGGTCAGGTAACTTATCGTTGCTAGCAAACAATAAGTTTTTATAAACAACTAAGTCATCAAACTTAACGTCAATTTCATTATCATTTAAAAATTGCTTGTAAAGCATCAGTTCATCCTTATTAGGACGAGTTAAATGCTTATTCTTCCAAAATGGTTTTAGTTTATTATTAATTTCACTTTTACCCTTAACGAGTTTGGCAATAAAATGTCCTTCTCCGTTAAAATGATATGGAAATAACCGTACACAGTCCTTAAGACCATCATCGCCATTTCCCCATTCTGGTCGGCCATCGTCCATTCCAGGATATTTTTTTATCGGCTCGATTGAAAAATCGAAATTTTCTATTAACCAAGAAATAATCTCTTCGTCTTCTTCCGGGGCAAAAGTACACGTCGAGTAAATCAACTGCCCACCAGGTTTGATTACCTTAACTGCTTCAGTTAAAATCTCACGTTGTCGATCAGCACATTGCTTCGGATAATCAAGACTCCAATAATCCATAGCAGCCGGATCCTTTCTGAACATGCCCTCACCTGAACATGGAGCATCAACCAAGACCTTATCAAAATATTCCGGAAAGGTTTGAGCAATTTTTTCTGGGGTAGTATTCGTAATTACTGCATTTCTCAAAGAGAATCTTTCAACGTTTTCGGCTAAAATACTAGCTCGCTTACCGTTTATCTCATTGGCAACTAATACCCCTTGATTTTGCATAAAGCTGCCTAAATGGGTCGTTTTGCCCCCTGGAGCGGCACATAAATCAAGGACTCGCTCTCCAGGATTAGGATGGGCCACCTCACCAACATACATCGCACTTGGTTCTTGACTGTATACTAGACCTCCCTGATGAGCCACCGACTTGCCATCGACCTTGCCAAAGTAACCAAATTCGCAGTGTTCAGCGACGGAACGCATGTCGACAATGGCTGAGTAATCATGATTATCTTTTAATGGATTAACTCGAAAACCGTGGCGGGGTTCTAAGTCAAATCCATCAAAGAATTGCTGGGCCTCGACGGGTCCTAATAATTCTGTGTATTTTTGTTTAAAATCTACTGGTAATTCCAATGTCTTTGACTCCTTAAAAAATTTAAATATTATTCAGACTAATTGACCCTATCCATGATTTACGTTAGTATTAACGCCATATGGACTAAGGAGTGATACTTATCGCAAAAAACTAATCGCACTTGACTTAGACGGGACGACATTAAACGACAAGCCGGAAATCTCACAAATGACCAAACAAGCTATCAAGGCCGCTCAAGATGAAGGCTATATTGTTAGCATTGTCACTGGTCGGCCAAATCGGATTTCTGAAAATTTTTATGATGACTTATCATTAAAAACCCCAATGATTAACTTTAACGGTAACTTGGGTATTTTACCACATAATCGTTGGGAACTGGAGTATCAGTATACCATCGAAAAAGATATTGTCATGGACCTATTAGAACACAGCCAACAATTAGGAATTAATCTCCTAGCTGTTGAGGGCCGCAACATGTTCCTTGCTAACCATGGAGCTAAAAGTAATCTCGGATTCTTTCCTAGTGTAATTAAGTCTGACGAAATTCTTAATCAGCATACACTAACTGATAATCCCATTAGCATCACGGTTGAATTGCAGTCTGATGCTAAACAAACTTTTATTGATTATACTGAAGCCAAATTTGGAGACTCAGTAGACGTGGCTCCATGGGGGGGACCACATCCAATCGTTGAGGTAACCACTAAAGGAATCCAAAAAGCAACTGGGTTAAAGATATTGGCTGATTATTATGGAGTTAGCCAAAAAGACATCTTTGCTTTTGGGGACGAAGCTAATGACCAATCAATGATTAGTTATGCTGGTCATGGAATTGCAATGAAAAACGCCATTCCAAGCATTAAAGAATTAGCCACTGACATTACCGACTTCACCAATGATCAAGACGGGGTCGCGAAATATCTTCGTGATCACATGGGTATTGCCGTTGGACTTTAATTAAATAATGATATAAAAGCCAGGATAAATTTTACTTTATCCTGCTTTTATTTGCTTAATCTTCAGGGTGGAACATTCTGGTTGCAGCAACTGCTCGCCGCCAACCTGAATATAATTTTTCTTTTCTATCCTCGGACATTTGGGGATCGAATTCGTCCCCCACCTTGACGGTTTGTCTAATCTCATCAACATTATCCCAGAAGCCAACTGCTAAACCAGCCAGGTAAGCTGCGCCTAAAGCAGTTGTTTCAGAAATAGAAGCCCGCTTAATTGGCGTATTTAAAATATCCGCTTGAAACTGCATCAAATAATTATTATTTGCAGCCCCACCATCAACGGCTAATGCTTTGATATCAATTCCTGTTTCCGTAGCCATGGTATCCACCACATCTCTGGTTTGATATGCTAATGAATCCAAGGTAGCTCTGACGAATTGAGCTTTGTTGGTTCCTCGAGTCAAGCCTAACACTGCTCCTCTAGCATCTTGATCCCAGAATGGTGCTCCAAGTCCAGTAAAGGCGGGTACCACGTAAACTCCATCAGTTGTGCCAGCCTCAACGGCCAAATCTTCGGATTCAGCTGATTTATTGACCATTTGCATCCCATCACGTAACCATTGAATAGCCGATCCTGCGACGAAGATACTTCCCTCTAACGCATAGTTCACTTTACCATCTAACCCGTATGCAATAGTGGTTAATAACCCATTACTAGAAATGGTAGGTTCTTCACCAGTATTCATCACGATAAAGGCACCAGTTCCATACGTATTTTTTACCATTCCCCGTTCTAATGCCATTTGTCCAAATAAAGCTGCCTGTTGATCTCCAGCAATACCTGCCACCGGCACCTGAACTCCAGAAAAGTATAGCCCGCTGTATACCCATAAACTTCTGATGACTGTTTGACCTCGGGTAATAATGATTCAGGAATGTTCAATTCATTAAGAATATCTTTATCCCAGGTTAAATCATGAATATTAAATAACATCGTTCGACTAGCGTTAGTGTAATCAGTAGCGTGAACCTTACCACCAGTTAACTTCCATAGAATCCATGTATCAATTGTTCCAAACAACAATTCGCCCCGCTCAGCCCGTTCTCTTACTCCGGGAACATTATCTAAAATCCACATAATCTTAGTCGCCGAGAAGTACGAATCAATTACCAAACCAGTCTTTTCATGAATCATTGTCTCAAGTCCGGCCGCTTTTAAACTATTAGCAATTTCAGCAGTTTGTTTAGATTGCCACACAATCGCGTGGTAAACTGGTTCTCCAGTAGTTTTATCCCAGATAATGGTTGTTTCCCGTTGGTTGGTAACTCCAATTCCTCGGACTTTATAAGGAGGAATATCTGCACCAATCAATGATTCGGAGATAACCGATTGAACTGCGTTCCAAATTTCATTGGCGTCATGTTCAACCCAACCTGATTTAGGAAAATACTGATGGAATTCTCGTTGCGATTTAGAAACAATTTCACCCGCATTATTGAACAAAATTGCTCGTGTGCTCGTGGTTCCCTCGTCCACAGCCATTATGTATTGTTCATCACTCATAGTTTATCTCCGTTTCAGTCTTTTATTTACTCGAGTTATATCACAATTAATTATACAATATCGGGAACGGTTACACCATTTAATCAAATAAAAAAAGACCCGTCACCGGATCTAATTCTTACTTTTCATCACTTTTAAGTACACCACCAACGCTATAACGGTTAGGTTGCATCTCATTTAAAATAATATGCACGTGTTCTGCGGGGGCTCCGGTATTTTTAACTACCGCACTAGTAACATCTTCAATAAGTCCCTTAAGTTGATCTTGGCTCCGACCAGCAATTAAATCAATATTTACGATTGGCATAATTTTGGTTCCTCCATTTGTGAATTTAAAAAAATTATACTGTAATTATAGTGACTTAACAACCATGTGTGCTAAAAGTAGTCCTTTCCGAATGAATTGATGTTACAATACTCTTATTAAAAAATTGGAGGTTAACATGAAACCAATTAGAAACTACTCAGCATGTACCAGTATGATTGTTGGTAAGAACGCTAGCATGGACGGTTCGATTATGATTGCTAGAAATGAAGATAGTAAAACCTCATGGCCCAAGAACTATGTGGTTCATCCAGAACAAACCTTTACTACTGCACCACTTTTTAAATCAACTGATAATGGCTTTGAGTTGCCGCTTGAAAGCCATCAGGCTAAATATACGGCTACTCCAGAATGGACAACTAAGTATGGATTATTTGAAGAAAATGGTTTTAATCAGTATGGTGTAGCAATGAGTGCTACTGAGAGTACTTACACAAACGACCGAGTCCTTTCCGTTGATCCACTAGTCAAAGATGGAATCGGCGAAGAAGCAATGATTACAGTAACCCTTCCTTACGTTAAAACCGCCCGTGAAGGAATTCAACGCCTTGGCGGCATCATCGAACGCTTTGGAACTGACGAATCAAATGGCATTTTGTTTGCTGATAATGATGAAGCTTGGTATATGGAAACTGGTGGTGGCCATAACTGGGTCGCTATGAGAATTC
This sequence comes from Lentilactobacillus kosonis, assembly GCF_003864335.1. Lineage (GTDB taxonomy): Bacteria > Bacillota > Bacilli > Lactobacillales > Lactobacillaceae > Lentilactobacillus > Lentilactobacillus kosonis. The sequence goes on from NZ_BEXA01000002.1 coordinate 347,030, forward strand.
CTGATGACTCCTATGTGGTTGTTGCTAACCAAATGGCCATTCAGGATATCGATTTTAATGATCCGGAAAACTTTATGTGGTCCGACAACCTGCAAACATTCGTTGCGGATAACCACCTTAATCCAGATCCATTAAATAACACATTCAATTTCAGAAATATCTTTGGAACTGCTGATTTATCTGATACTTACTACAACACACCACGAGTTTGGTATGGTGTTAAAATGTTCTCTTCAGACGAACAACATAAACCAACCGATTTGATATTCCATTCTTGCATAAGGCCGACCGAAGATTAAGTGTTTATGACGTGCAAGACTTCTTAAGCTCTCATTACCAAGGAACTGAATTCGACCCAATTGGTGAAGGTAATGAGGAAAGTAAACATCGCTTCCGACCAGTGAGTGTAGCCAAGACTCAAGAAGCTCATATCTTACAAATTAGACCCGAAATGCCACGCGAGGCTAACATTCAATGGCTCTCAATGGGGGTTGGCGCCCAAAGCGTTTTCGTACCATTCTATGCCGGTGCCGATGATACGCCCGCTGCTTACCAGAATACCCCAGGAGAATTTAATCCAAGTAAAGCCTACTGGGTTTACAAACAAGCTGGGGTCTTAGTTGATCCGCATTATCTTGAATTAGGCGGCTTTTTAAGTGCAACCCAACAAAATCTCCGCATTAAATTTAGTCAAAATATTATAGCTGCAGACAAAACCATCAAGACCCTAGTTGGTAAAGAATTAACGGCTTTTATCACTAAGGTCAATGCCGATAATGCTCAAGCTGGAATCGACGAATATAATAAATTGATTAGTAAGCTAATTACCAATTCAACTAACTTTTCACCAATTAACTACAAACAAGATTTGAATTTATAACAATACACAAAAAGCGCGGAAGATTTGAAATCTTCCGCGCTTTTTATAGTTACTTAAATTATTTCTGAGCTGCTTCCTCATAATCGCCGTTAGGACAAATTACTTGAACGCCACCCTTAACCTTCTTTTCAACTAAGAAATGTCCATCTTTTGGACAATCTCGGCCGATTGGTTTATCCCACGATACAAAATCACAATCGGGGAAGCGTGAACAACCGTAAAAAATTCGGTTCTTCTTTGATTTACGTTCAATAACCTGACCTTGATGACACTTAGGACAAATTACTCCGATTTCCTTCACAATTGGCTTGGTGTTACGACAATCGGGGAAGCGTGAACAAGCATAGAACTTACCATAACGCCCCATTTAATCACCATTGGCGCACCACAGATATCACAGTCAAAGCCTGCAGGTTCATCCTTAATTTGAATCTTTTCCATTTTCTCAGTCGCCGAATCTACTTCTTCAGAAAATGGCTTATAAAAGGAATCAACGACCTTAACCCAATCTTCAATACCATCTTCGACTTTATCTAAATCGCCTTCAAGATTAGCCGTAAAGTCCACGTTAACAACATCGGGGAAATACTTTACGATAATGTCGTTAACAATTTCACCCAGTTCAGTTGGCTCAAATCGTCGACCAACTAACTTAACGTAGTAACGCTTTTGAATAGTTTCAAGAGTTGGTGAATAAGTAGATGGTCGACCAACACCGTTTTCTTCAAGCGTTTTAATCAACGTCGCTTCACTGTATCTTGCAGGTGGCTGAGTGAAGTGCTGATCAGGATTAGTATTAGCTAGCTTAACCTCGTCACCCTCATCAAGATCTGGCAAAATATTATCTTTTTCCTTACCGTCACCATACACCTTTAGAAAACCATCAAACTTCATTTTTGAACCATTAGCTTTAAAAATAACATCATTCTGCTCAATTGTTACAGCCATTGTATCCATAACTGCAGGCGTCATTTGGCTAGCCATAAACCGTGACCAGATTAACTGATATAACTTAAATTGATCATTGTTTAGATACTCTTTTAAACTTTGAGGGGTTCTAAACACTGAAGTTGGTCTAATAGCTTCATGGGCATCCTGGGCCCCTTCAGGCATCTTTCCCTTAATAGGCTTAGTAGCCGCATATTCTTCACCATATTTTTCATGAATGAAAGTTGATGCTTCATGTTTAGCAATAACTGAAATTCTCGTAGAATCCGTCCGCATATAAGTAATTAAACCTTGGCTACCTTCCTTACCAATGTTAATTCCTTCATATAGCTGTTGGGCCGCCATCATTGTGCGCCGAGTTCTAAAATTCAATTTTCGGTTAGCTTCTTGTTGAAGCGTACTAGTAGTGAAAGGTGCTTGAGGTTGACGCTTTCGTTCTTTACGAGTAACTTTGGTAATTTCAAACGGAGCATCCTTATCAATTTGGCCAAGAATTTTCTCAACAGCCTTATTATTAGGTAGCTCTTTCTTTTTACCCTTAACGCCATAAAAACTAGCCGCAAATTGAGACCGACCCTTTTTAAACTTTGAATCAATTGTCCAATACTCTTGTGGTTCGAAATTTTCAATTTCACGTTCTCGTTGGATAATCAGCCAGAGTGCAATTGATTGAACTCGACCAGCACTAAGCCCTTTTTTTACTTTTTGCCATAGCAGCGGTGAAATTGAATATCCCACCAATCGGTCAAGAATTCGACGAGCTTGTTGAGCATCTACTAAGTTCATATCAATTCCCCGAGGGTTCTTGAATGATTCTTTAACCGCATCTTTGGTAATTTCGTTAAATACTACTCGATTCTTATCATCAGGGTCTAAATCCAGAACATGTGATAAATGCCAAGCAATTGATTCCCCTTCACGGTCTGGATCGGCCGCGAGGTAAACCTTCTTAGCTTTTTTAGCGGCAGATTTTAATTCCTTAATAGTATCGCCTTTGCCACGAATAGAGATGTAGTGAGGATCGTAGTCATTCTCGATATCGACCCCCATCTTACTTTTAGGTAAATCTCGAACGTGGCCTTTACTAGCGATAACTTTGTATGAACGACCTAGATACTTTTCAATTGTTTTCGCCTTTGCGGGTGACTCAACAATTACCAAGTTTTTCTGAGGAGCTTTTCGTTTGGTCTTAGACTTAGATTTTGTCTTTGTTGCCATAGTTTCTCCCTTCAAATATTTGTTATTGATTTTTAGTTTATTAACTTTTTTTATTATTCACAAATCTTCAATATCATATTGCACTTGGATATTCGTGTCAATATAATAACTCTTCTATAATATGATTCGATTGCAGAACGGGCTTTGCTCCAGCCAATATTAATTCGTTTGTACCAACGGATAACGGCGAATTGATTGGTCCTGGAATCGCAAAAACCTCGCGATTATTTTGTAAGGCCAAATTAGCCGTAATCAAGCTGCCGGAATGGTTCTTTGCTTCACTAACCAGAACTCCTTGACAAAGCCCTGCAATTATTCGATTTCGTTCTGGAAAGTGATGCCTTCGAGGGCCAACATTGCTCAAATATTCACTTAACAATAAATGATTTGACCCAATATAATCTTGCATGGATCGATTTTCACTTGGATAATATTGAGCCAACCCTGTGCCAATCACCGCGATGGTATTACCACCATTAGCCACGGTTAGTCGATGGGTAATCGTATCGACGCCTTTAGCTAAGCCTGATACTAAAGTTAGTTTCTGGCAAACCAACTCCGGAATTATCTGTTTTAACACTGTTCGTGAATAATCAGTCGGCACACGACTTCCCACTACACCTAGCATCTTTGTCTGCAATAATTGTAAATTTCCTCGATAAAATAAGCCAATCGGCGGCAAGTAAGCCTCTCTAAGTGGTTCTGGATAACAAGGATCATTAATAGCCAACCAATGGTCGGTTAATTCTGGTATGAATTGGTTTTGCAGTTTTGTAAAGGATGGAATAAATTGTGCTGTCATTTTGGGCGTTAGCTTAAGCAAGTTTGCAATTTCTTGTCCATCCAAACCATCAAGTTCCGATTCGCTGAACCGTTCAACCAACTGGTAAAGAAGTACTTCATTTTTTAAGCTAATCCCCGTACTTCCCTTAATCAAAAATAAAAAATCATTTAATCGCATGTTATCACCTTTTTAGATAATAAATACGCAAATGATTTAAATCATCTCTGAAACCGGCGAAAAGCTATGGCGATGAATGGGGCTTGGTCCATATTTCTTAAGTGCCGCAAGATGCGGCTTGGTCCCATAACCAGCATTATGTTCAAAATCATATTCTGGGTAATCACGCGCATAAGCCGACATCAATTCATCTCGATAAACTTTAGCAATAATACTTGCTGCAGACACACTGATACTCTGAGCATCCGCTTTAACCATATCTAATTGTGGAATCTCAACCGGGACATTCATGGCATCAACAATTAATTGATCAGGCTTAAGAGTTAAATTTAACACTGCTGCCCTCATAGCTAATCTAGCCGCCTCATAAATGTTAATCTCATCAATCTTATGACTATCAATCACACCGAAGCCAAATGCAACGGCTTGTTCTCTGATTAGTGGTGCTAAAATTTCTCGTTTTTTGGAGCTCAATTGTTTTGAATCATTAACTTCAATTAAGCTAAAATCCTTAGGTAAAATAACTGCCGCGGCAACTACCGGTCCGGCCAATGGTCCTCGGCCAACCTCATCAACACCAGCAACAAGCTCGCTACCTTGTTGCCACAATTGTTGCTCAAACTTAAACCGATGTTGAAATTCTGCCACCTGTTGCTCATACTTTCTAATTCGTCGTTGTGCCCGGCTTACTAACTGAATGACCCCTTTACGGTTGTCATCTGCTAATTTCTTAAATAATGGATCATTAACTTTAGTCACATTAGCCAGTTGGTCGGCGATTTCTTTAATCGTTTGCGTCATCTTTAGCCTCTAAATCAGCCAGCGTATCTAACGTAAACCCACCTAGCTTCCCAGCACGAGCATCTAGAATAATACGATCACTAGCTCTTAAATAATCATCACGCATTCCAACATTCTGGGTAATTTTTAATAATAAGTCAACATCTGATAACTCAAATCAGCCTCCGTCAACCGATATCTGGTCATCAAACCTGCTGGCATTGTTTCCCTAAATTTTCCAAGAGCATATAGCGCAATATCATCAGATGAATAAGCGTTCTCTTTGATTGCTCCCGTCAAAGCCAACTTATTAGCGATTTCTTGGCTTTGAAATTTAGGCCACAAAATCCCTGGAGTATCCAGTAACTCTAATTTATCACTGGATTTAAGCCATTGTTGTCCCTTAGTAACTCCGGGACGGTTACCGACTTGTGCAGCTCTTCGATTAACCAAACGATTAAGAACCGTTGATTTACCCACGTTAGGAACCCCTACACTGATTGCGCGAATTGGTCGACTCTTCATTCCTTTAGCCTCTTCACGAGCCAATTTATCCTTTAAAATCGGATTAATTTTATCAAGCACGGCATTAGGACCAAATTTCGTCTTAGCATCAACAGCCATTGCTGGTTGATTAATCGATGCAAATAGTTTAGCCATTCCTTAACAGTTACTTCATCAGCTAAATCGCGTTTAGTCATGATATATAAATGTGGCTTATCACCACTAATCCGTTTGACTTCTGGATTCATTGAAGTTAGCGGAATTCTCGCATCTAAAATTTCAAATACCACATCAACCAAGGAAATATTCTCTTCAAACTGTCTGATGGCTTTGGCCATGTGGCCTGGAAACCATTGTATGTTAACACCCATTGTTAACCTCCATTATTGTTCGTTATATTCACTAAATGCTTTGTCGAAGATATCCATACTTGGTAAATAGCCCGCATTTTCTTCCAAATACTTAGAAATCTCGTCAAAATCTTTTGACTGCTTAGGAAACGATTGATCATAAAAAGCATTATTCGCAAATTCTGCGACTTCATCGTTATTTCCTGGATGACGTTTAGTCATCAGAAATTCATAAAACGTTCTTCTCATGCGTTAACAGCCCCATTCCATTACCTTGCTGGTAACAATATTTTAAATTTAAATTTTCCGGCACCGTTCATGTCAATTTTAGTTGCCTTAAAATTAAGTCCATCCTTCCCATTCAAGTTAGTAGTATTTAAATAAACCTGCTTACTTGCGGGGTTAATTGTAACCCAGTCTGGGAAATGGTAACTTTCCTTTACATATAGCAACACTAAGCTTAAAGGCAATGATTGTCTACCAATAGATAACTTGTTAGCATGCAATTCAATATCACCATTCTCAGTAACCGCTGGCGAAAATTCTAATGCATAGGGAACATCAGCACCTAACAACTTAATTTTACCGTACACGATTCCGTTTTTACCTTGTAACTGGAATCGGTACTGAACCTTATCAGATTGAGTTTTTTGCGCTTTGGTTAAGTAAACATCTGCAAGTTCATTAATCTGATTTTTATTTAGGGTTAAATCAATTCCCTGCTTACTTGAATAATGATTTGCAGGGGCCGGTTGTCCGTCCGCAAATATTAAACCAATTATCAAAATAATTCCTGCTAAAATTACACCAATCAACGTAAAAAAAGCAATTTTATACGGTTTTCGTTGTGTCTTCGATCGTTTCATCCTAGCTCCTTAATTCAGGCATCTGTTGTTTCATGGCCTGATATAATCTATTCGTCATAATTCGATACCCTTGTTTATTAGGGTGGAAATGATCAATATTAGATATCAAATCATTCTTTGCTGATCCAGCGCCCCCAAATAATCCTAAGATATCAGTATTAGTTAAATTATTTGATAAACTAGGTTGCTTTGCGGCTTGTTTTTCCAATTGTTTATGCTGAGCCTTCGTCTGATATTGTCCATCCGATAACTCATTGCTAATGGGAATAAAAAATGTATTGGCTTGGCTGGCAACCATCTGCTTAGTTGTCCTGTTGGTATCACTCACAGCCTGGTTAATAAACTTAACTTGTGGCAAGTAAACATAAACCGGATTATAAATTCCATACACAAAAATATTAGCTTTAGGATTATACTGCCGGACATCTTTAATCAGTTGGCGAGCCCGCATTGAGTATGTGCGTTCAAATGAACTTAGTTGAGAATTCATCATACCATTATTATTAGCCGTCATATTTGCGCAAAATTGCATTAAATCATTCCCACCAAAAGTCATTACAATCGTGTTGGCTTGCTTAAGTTGTTTCTGCAATCGTTGACTTCCATTAACGCGACTATCGATCTGTTGGGTTGTCTCCCCTGCAATACCAAAATTAGCAACTGTGACCCTTGTTCTTGGGTAGTTAGACTTGATTTTTTGGCGAATCATGTACACATAACCGCCTCGATTGTCAGGGTCGCCGACACCTTGTGTAAGCGAATCTCCAACAGCTGTAATATTAATTGGAGTTGGCTTGGGCGTAGCCTTCTTAAAGTGATTATACCCTGACCAACCGCCTAAGCCGATAATAATAATCGTCAATAAGACAATAATTAAATTAAATTTCTTTTTCATGAATCTTCCTTAATTTTATAAAAAACTTTAACGTTGCCAATAACAAAACAAAGACTGGTACAAAACCTCCGTTTTGTATCAGTCTTCCAACCAATTTTTAGTAGTCTTCTAAATAAAACAAAGCAAAGGCCCCTTCACCAGCATGAGTTGTAATAACCGGTGATGTTACTCGATAAAGAAATGGTACATCCGTAAAGGTTTGCTTTACCTTATCAGCGACTTCTGAAATAAATTCTGTTGAATTAACGTAAGAGATGTTGATGGCTTGAATGGCGCCATTTTTCTTAATGTCATCAATTGCATTATTAAAGTATTTCTTCATTGATTTCATTCCTCGAACTTTAGAAACCACTTTTAAATCGCCATCATAAACTGATAGAACAATTTTGATATTCAACAAGTTTGTAATAGCTCCCACGAATGGATGAAGACGACCACCCTTAACGATATTGTCGAGGTTCATTACGCCCATGTACATCTTAGTATGAATTCGAACTTTTTCTAATTCAACTAAGATTTCATCAACTGTGTTACCAGCCTTAGCCATCTCGCCAGCCCTAACGACTTGAAAGCCAAGGCCTCTATCAGTATTGCCACTATCCAATACGGTTACTTCAGAAGTTGACAATGTCGCAGCTTGTCTGGCAGCGTTAACAGTTCCGCTTAAGCCTTCCATCATGTTGATACATAACACTTGGCTACCATCCTTGCCTAAATCGTTAAAAGCATCGACAAATCTTCCAACAGGTGGCTGACTAGTTTTAGGTAAATTATCAGCCGTAATCATTTGTTTAACGAACTCTTCTCTAGTGATTGTTTCACCATCAACGTAGACGGTTTCATCAATCATAACTGTTAGCGGAATCACCGTGATCCCAAAATCTTTAATTTCTTCTTCGCTCAATTGTGCAGATGAATCTGTAACAATTTTAACGTTTGCCATATTAGCCACTCGTTTCTTTTTAAAAATATAAATCCTAATTGTTATTATAGCAAAAAACCACCGATGACGCATGGCGATTACTTAACTTACTTGACTCTTGAATAAATTTGAAAGGTATGGGGATACTTATTTTTTCATCAACAATACCTGTGGTTTCAGAAACTAATTCAAATTGAGAATAGTCAACATCAGCCATCACCGTATCGCCTGAAAATTCAGCCTCAATTTTAGTTCGATAAAGCATGTCTACTTGATTTATCAGTTGAGCAAATATATTTGCACCACCAAGCACAAAATAATTTTTTTCAGGATTAGCCGTCACGAGTGATAAAAAGCTCTCAATGTCTGGCAGAACAGTCACGCCATCTGGAAAATCATTATGTGATGAAATGACGTAATTATCCCTTCCAGGTAAAGGTCGATTAAAACTCTTAAAAGTTTTTGTACCCGATACCACCGGATGATTCATGGTAGTTTGCTTAAAAAATTTCATATCATCAGGTAAGTGCCAAGGCAACTTACCCTGATTACCAATAATACCATGACTGTCTTCCGCCCAAATGAATGATATCATTTTAATCTTCCCTTCTAGACAGCAACAGGGGCCTTAATTGCTGGATATGGATCATAATTTTCAACTTTAATATCTTTCATTTCAAAATCATCAATATTAATTTTATCTGGATTTAACCATAACTGAGGTGCTTGTCTTGGCGTCCGAGTTAGTAATTCTTTAGCCTGTTTAATGTGGTTAGAGTAAATATGTGCATCCCCTAATGTATGGACAAATTCACCTGGTTCCAAACCAGTTTCTTTAGCAATCAACATTGTTAATAAAGCATAACTGGCAATATTAAATGGTACGCCAAGAAAAATGTCGCCTGAGCGTTGGTATAACTGGCAACTTAATTTTCCATCAGCTACATAGAATTGAAACATTGTATGGCATGGTGGCAACGCCATTGATGGAACATCCTCAGGATTCCAGGCGGACACAATTAATCTTCTAGAATCTGGATGAGTTTTAATCATATCAATTACATTTTGTATTTGATCAATAGTATCGCCGGTAGATGTCTGCCATGCTCGCCACTGACTTCCATATATTAGACCCAAATCACCATATTTTTTTGCAAATTCATCATCATTAACAATCTGATCACAGAACTTATTCTTTTCAACTTGGTACGCTTCATTAAATTCAGTATCTTTTAACGCCCGATGAGCAAAATCAGTCATATCGGGACCATTATAGTCTTCAGAGGCAACATACTTTTCAAAAGCCCATTCGTCCCAAATGTGATTCTTATGGTTTAACAAATACTGGATGTTAGTATCACCCTTTAAAAACCACAATAGCTCACTTTTAATTAATCCAAATGGAACCTTCTTAGTAGTTAACAGTGGAAAGCCCTTCGCGAGATCAAACCGCATTTGATAACCAAAAGTACTGAGAGTTCCGGTATTGGTTCGATCGGTTTTCTTATTACCGTTTTCTAACACATAGCGAACTAAGTCTAAATAAGCATCTTCAAGCATAAAACAGCCTCCAATAATATTAGTTATCAAATTGAGAAAGATATTCCCAACGTTCCATCTTGTCGTTTATTTTAACATCAAGTTCATCATTTTGTTTCTGAAGATCTGATAATTTTCCATAATCACTACCATCAACTGTATTCATCGCTTCTTGGATGTTTGCTTTTTTGGTTTTCCAGCTTATCAATATCGCCTTCGATGGTGGCATACTCTTTTTTCTCCATGTAAGTCAACTTAGTTTTTAGCCTTAGGTTTGGCAGATTCTTGTGGAGCATTATCATTTCGTTTTGTCTTAATACGTTTCTTGTCAGCAACCCGGGTCTGAGCTAATGACGCCAAGTATTCACTAAATTGGCCCCGGTGTTCGGACACCTTACCGTCACCTTCAAATATCAATAAGCGATCAGCAACCTTATCCAAAAAGTAGCGATCATGAGAAACCGTAATCACGGTTCCTTGAAAATGGTTAACGTAATTTTCCAAGACCGTTAACGTTGAAATATCCAGATCATTTGATGGTTCATCTAATAATAAGACATTTGGTTGTTCCATTAGTAGTTTAAGTAAATATAACCGGCGCTTTTCCCCACCTGAAAGTTTCCGAATTAATGTACCATGCATAAATTTAGGAAATAAAAATTCTTCAAGTAGTTCGGCAACACTAATTTTTTCACCATTGTTATTCGTTACTTGTTGCCCAATATCACTAAGATATGAAATGACTCGTTTATCTTCATCAATTGGTTCAGTAATCTGACGATAGTATGCCAACTTAACCGTTTCACCAATTTTAATAATCCCTGAATCTAACGGAATATCACCAGCGATGGCATTGAGGAGCGAAGTCTTTCCTGCACCGTTTTCTCCAGAAATACCAATCCGTTCATTTCCTTGGATTAAAATACTAAAATCTTTTAAAATCGGCTTGTTATCAATTGTTAAATTAGCATCTTTAATGTTGATAACTTCTTTTCCAAGACGTGATTGACCTAAGGAGACGGTCACATCCTCATCAACTTGAAGATTACCCACATTTTCCTTAAGCTCATTAAAACGGTTAATCCGGGCTTGTTGCTTAGTTGAACGAGCTTTTGCGCCAGCCTTCATCCATGCTAATTCTGATTTATATAACTGTTGCGCTTTATGCTCAGCATCCATTTCAGTTTGAACCCGAGTTGCTTTTTGCTCAACATAGTCTTGATAGTTACCAGTATATTCATAAAGCTTTCCAAATGATAATTCAAAAATCTTAGTTGCCACTTGATCAAGAAAATACCGATCATGAGTTACTAACATGATGGCGCCCTTATAACCAGATAAATATTTTTCAAGCCAATCAATTGAATCAAAATCCAAGTGATTAGTGGGCTCATCTAACAGTAGCAAATCAGGTGATTCTACTAGTACCTGAGCAAGTGCTACTCGCCGTTTTTGGCCTCCAGATAATTCACCAACTTTTTTATCATAATCATTAATTTTTAATTGCGTTAAGATCGTCTTAACATCGCTTTGCACATTCCAAGCATCGTCCTCATTCATTCTAGCTTCGGCTTTTTCATAACGGTTAATTGCAGATTCATCGTCAGGATGAGCTGAGTACTCATTAACTGCCTGTTCATAGTTCTTAATTGTTTGGTAAATTTTTTGAGATCCACTGAAGACGGCATCCATAATTGATAATTGGTCATCTAAATCTGGATTTTGGGTTAGATAAGCAATTGAATATGATTTGAAGTGATAATATCGCCAACAGAATCATTGTCACGCCCTGAGATTGCGTTTAAAAGTGACGTTTTACCAGTACCGTTGGTCCCAATTAATCCAATTCGATCGTGTTCATTAATAATAAAACCCAAATTATCAAATAGGGTTTTCTCTCCATACGTTTTAGTTAAATTTTCGACCCGCATTGTTTCCATTTAGTTGCTTCCTTCATTCTTAATTGATTTAGCAGCCATTAATAATTCGTCATAGTTATTAGTTAGTTCATTATTAATGACTAAAGTTTCTAAACGGTTCAAGACCTGTCCAAGTTGCGGACCTGGCGTCAAAATCTCATCAGCAATCAGCTCTTTAGCAGAAATTGCTAAGTCCCGCTTAGTTTTAATTTGTAAATGATCATATTCAATAGTTAATTCACCTGGCTGAATTGCCAAATCAAATATTTGAGATAAATGATCTGCAGCAACCACAGCAATCTTGCCAGCTGCATATAGTTCAATATTACCAACCTGATTATTTTGAACCTGGTTTAATAAAAATGTGGTTTTAACCACTTCATCTGTTAACTGGTTTGAGCTTTTCCAATTTCGCATAAACTTAGTAGTTGATGGTTTATTGTATTTAAAGCCAAAAGCAAACAAGGACCAAATTTTAATTTCATCCATTTTTTGAAGATTTAGCTCACTTAGATGCTTCAGAATGACTTGTTGTCCTTTAAAGCCTGGTACATGCTCAGATAGTTGAGTTTCAATCATCTTTGTAAGTCCCAAATTCGGCCGTGTTCCCTTCATCATTTTAACGAATTCTTCATGAATCCGTTCAATTGCGATTTTTTCTAATAAGTGTGAGTGTCGATAAATTGCGCCCTCAGTTTCACTTTCAATATCAAAATCTAGTTGACTTGAGAATCTAATTGCCCTCATCATGCGCAAAGCGTCTTCATTAAATCGTTCGTCAGCGATTCCTACCGCCCGGATAAGGTGATTTTTCATGTCATCCAAACCAGAAAACAGGTCGGTAATTGTTCCATCTTCGCTCAAAGCTAGCGCGTTAATAGTAAAATCGCGGCGTTTCAAGTCTTCCTCTAACGACCTGACAAAAGTAACCTCATCAGGTCGACGGTAATCTTGATAGGTAGATTCCGTTCTAAAGGTAGTTACTTCATAACCATTACCATGATCGAGAACCATTACTGTTCCATGCTGAATTCCTGTATCTACCGTCCGATTAAAAATCTGTTTGACTTCTTCAGGATAGGCACTCGTTGCAATGTCAACATCGTGGATTTCTCGGCCTAGGATGGTATCTCTGACTGACCCACCAACAAAATAAGCCTCAAATCCGGCCTTTTCAATTTTTCTAAGAATTGGTAATGCTTCTTCAAATTCAATTGGAAATTTATTTATCTTCAAAATAATCGCCATCCGTACATTAATTTACTCACTAAACAATACTAACAGAATGCGCTATGATAAAAAAGATAGACAACCACATCTTTCTGCTGTTAATATAAAACGGTTAATCGAAAATTCAAGGGGGTTTATAATGAGCAAAGTTAAAAACATCTTCCAATCCCGCGTTTCAATAGTTGACTTATTAGTTATTGCATTAGGAACTGCGTTATATTCTTTTGGGATCATCTACTTTAACATCGCTAACAGATTAGCTGATGGTGGTGTGACTGGTATTACACTGATTTTAAAGGCATTATTTAATTTCAATCCAGCCTACTCAACAATTATTGTCAATATTCCGCTATTTTTAATCGGCATGAAGTTTCTGGGAAAGCGTGATATGTTCTACACCCTATATGGCATATTAGCTTTGTCATTCTTCTTATGGATTTGGCAAAGAATTCCTATTCACATTAATTTACAACATGATTTATTACTAGCTTCACTGGGTGCTGGATTATTCGGCGGTTTTGGTTCTGGACTAGTTTATCGGTTTGGTGGGACGACCGGTGGAATTGATATTATCGCGAGATTATTTGAGCGATTCCGTGGCATTCAAATGGGGCAATCATTATTAGTAATTGATGTGTTAGTCCTGTTATCATCATTAATTTACTTAGATATCCGCCAAATGGCCTACACCTTAATTTATATTTACATCTTCTCACAAATCGTTAACTTCACTCAACAAGGTGCTTACACTGCTCGAGGAATCATCATTATCAGTAATCACTCTGAAGATATTGCTGCCGCCTTGATGGATGAGCTTTCACGTGGAGTGACATATTTAAATGCTGAAGGTGGCTATTCTCGGGTTGAAAAACAAGTTATTTATACCGTTGTTTCTCCAAGCGAATTACACAGTCTGAAACAAATTATTGAAACGATTGATAAGCAAGCATTTATTTCGATCATCAATGTGCATGAGGCAATTGGTGAAGGGTTCACTTATAAACGACCTAAGAAATTTAACTTGTTTAGTAAATAAATTAATATAAGTAAAAAAGTGGTAATTAAACTTTAAATGTAAAAGTTTAATTACCACTTTTTGTATCTAATAAATTTAGTAATCAAGCTCTTCATCAAGCATTGATTGCATTTCAAAGTCCTCTGGATCAACTTTCAAATACTGCTTTAGCAACTCGATTTCTTTTTCCCGATTGCCACTTTCACGATAGAAGAAAATGGCATCTTTCAAAATTTGGTATCCGTATCCAACTCCCTTTCTGCAATTTGAAAGTTAGTAGTGGCTCCTTTGATATCATCCTTATGATTGAGGGATATTGCCAAATTATACGACAGATGTGCATCAAACATTTCTTGATCAGCCACTGGTTTCAATAATTCAATATTTTCGTCGTCCTTATCATTATCAACATACCAATCTGATAAACGACTTAAAATTGAAAGATCATCTGGAGCAGTTTCGTGAGCCTTAGTCAAATACTCCCCAACTAACTCCATCTGACCAGCCTGTTTAGCAATTTCACTGGCTTTGACCCATAGCTGCTCATTGTATTGATCATTAGCTAACCCCTCTTGAACCGTTATTAGGGCCTTGTCGACCTGGTTTTGTTCAATGTATGCATCGGCCAAGTACGGATACAGTGAGCTGTATTGTGGTTCATCCTCTCGAATCTCTTCAAACACGTCAATGGCCTTTTGATATTCATTTAAACTAAAGTAAGTGAAACCTAATTCAAATTTAACATCTGAGTTCATATTAATAGTTTTAATCTGTTCTAGATACCCAATAGCTTGTTCGAATTTACCAGTTTGAGCATAAGCGACTCCCAACCGTTCAACTAAGTTAATTGCTGACATTTCTGTAACTCCTGATTTGATTAAATCAAGGTAATACCTGATGGCTTTCTGAAATTGCCGGGTTGCGAAGTAAAATTCGGCCAAGGCCAACCAAATTGCCGGCTCTTCAGGAGCCAACATTTGCGCTTCTAGGAGCTTTTGTTCACTAGTCTCAATAAGTCCCTGGGTCTGGTATAAATCGGCTGATACCATCAAAGAACTAACATATTCGTCGGATTCTGGACTAACAAATGATAGATATTCCAGTGCTTTATCGTCGTCATCTGAATCAATGGCAAGTTCAGCTAGGTTTACCTTAAGCGTATCATCATCAGGATATTTTTTTAGTAGTTGCTCGTAAATTTCTTTTGAATGGTCTGAAAATCCGTATGAGTACAGTTCTTCAGCTAATGAAAATAAATATTCATCAGTATCGTTTTTTAAGGCTAATTTATAATTCTTTTCAAAATCATCTAATTGACCCTTCTCTAAAAAATCAAGGGCAGTTTGTGAATAGTTCATAATGGCCTCCTTAAAATAAAAAAAGCCAGTTCGACAATTGTCGATCTGACTTACCAGATGAACACTATTTTACAGCATCCTTAAGCGCTTTACCAGGTTTGAATGCTGGTACTTTGCTTGCTGGAATTTGGATCTCTTGACCTGTTTGAGGGTTACGTCCTTTACGGGCAGCACGTTCACGTACTTCAAAGTTACCGAAACCGATCAATTGAACCTTATCACCTTTTGCTAAGCTAGCTTGAATAGAATCAAAAACTGCATCTACAGCTGCTGTAGCATCTTTCTTAGTTAAACCAGTTGCAGTTGCAACTGAGCTTACTAGTTCTGCTTTGTTTGCCATAAGTGTATTCACCTCCCTCGAAGATAGGTATGTAAAACATCACAAACTGGATTCATTAAAGAATCAGGATTGCTAAAACGACGCTGTTTCCAACATCATTTCTTTTTCAAAGATAGCATAAGAATACCGTCATTGCAATGTTTTACGCTAAAATTATCTTAAAATAATCATTTTAAGTCAAATCCACCTTCGAAAGCCGAAAATTACTTACGGCTACGCTTTATAAGATGAATTGGCGTTCCAGTAAAATCAAAATGATCTCTAATCTGATTCTCTAAGAATCGAGAGTATGAGAAATGCATCAATTCAGGGTCATTAACAAAGATAACAAAGGTTGGCGGACCAACTGCCACTTGGGTTGCGTAGTAGATTCGTAACCGCTTAGTATTAACCGTTGGTGTTGGATGAATTGCAATTGCATCCATGATAACATCGTTCAATGCAGACGATTGAATGCGGCGCTCATGATTATCATAAACCCGTTTAATCAGCGTAGGCAATTGTTCAATCCGCTGCTTAGTCTTAGCGGACACAAAAATAATTGGTGCATATGCCATGTATTGAAATTCATCACGAATTATTTTTCAAATCAGTCTGTGTGTGATTATTCTTCTTCAAAGTATCCCATTTGTTAACAACGATGACGATAGCTTTACCAGCATCATGGGCATACCCAGCAACTCGTTTATCTTGTTCCCGAATACCTTCCTCAGCGTTAATTACGAAAAGGGCGACATCACTTTGATCAATTGCACTCATTGCCCGCATAACTGAGTATCTTTCAGTGTTTTCATACACCTTACCCCGTTTACGAATCCCGGCAGTATCAACCATAGTAAAGTCAATGCCATCAGCCTCAAATCGGGTGTCAATGGCATCACGAGTTGTTCCAGCGATATCTGATACAATCACTCGATCTTCACCAAGCAATGCATTAACGATTGAGGATTTACCAACATTAGGTCTCCCAATTAAACTAAAACGAATATCACCATTTTCAGCTTCACCAGATAAATCTGGAAAGTTTTGAACGATCTTATCTAATAAGTCACCAATTCCCAATCCATGAACACCAGAAATAGGCAGAGGATCACCACCCCAAAGCGTAAAAATCATAGATATCTTCCCGAGTTTCAGGATTGTCGGCCTTATTTACCGCTAAAACAATTGGTTTATCACTTTGATAAAGAATCCGTGCAACTTGCTCATCATCATCAGTTAAACCAGATTTGGCATCCACAATAAATACAATGACATCGGCTTCTTCAATAGCAATTTCAGCTTGACTTCTAATCTGAGCAGAGAATGGTTGATCATCAATCTGAATACCACCAGTATCGATCATTGCAAATTTAGTAGTTAACCACTCACCGTGAGCATAGATTCGATCACGAGTAACTCCAGGAGTATCTTCAACGATTGAGATTCGTTCTCCAGCAATTCGGTTAAAAATTGTTGATTTTCCAACGTTTGGACGACCAACGAATGCAACAGTAGGCATTTTCATAATATATTCCTCCTTTCCTTACGAAAGAAAAAGATTATCCCGCAAAACGAGGATAATCCTTTTAACTCGTACTTGTTTATTTGTTTTCTGAATCGTTAAGTTCGTTACCGATAATATCACCTAAAGTAAAACCAGATTCTTCATCTGGAGCATCTGCAGTTGAGTTGTCGCTAACAGCATTGTTCTTTTTGTTAGAACGTTTGTCGTTATCTTCGCTCTTAGGTGCTTCAGTTAAAGCTTTAATTGATAAAGCCAACCGTTTTTCTTTCAGGATCAACATCAAGAACTTTAACCTTAACGTTTCACCTTCGCTCAAAACATCACCTGGTGTAGCAATGTGTTCATGAGCAATTTGTGAAATATGAACTAAACCTTCAACGCCTGGGAAAACTTCAACGAAGGCACCAAAGTCTGTTAAACGCTTAACAGTTCCGTCAAGAACTTCACCAGCAGCGGCTTTTTCTTCAATGTTATCCCATGGTTCTGGCAATGTTTGCTTAATTGAAAGAGAAATTCTGTTCTTGTCAAAATCAACTGAAAGAACCTTAACCTTAACTTCTTGGCCAACTTTTAGTACGTCAGAAGGCTTGTTTACTCGTTCGTAAGCAATTTGTGAAACGTGAACTAATCCATCAATTCCACCAAGGTCAACAAAGGCACCAAAATCAGTTAAACGGGCAACCTTACCTTCAACAACATCACCTTCGTGAAGAGTTGACATTAACTTTTCACGGTTAGCAGCGTTCTTAGCTTCAAGAACTGAACGATGTGAAAGGATTAGACGGTTAGTGGCAGGATCAATTTCGATAATTTCTAATTCTAATTCTTGATCTTTGTAATCATTCAAATTATCAACAAAGTGATCAGAAATCATTGATGCAGGAATAAATCCACGAACACCGGTATCAACAACCAACCCACCCTTAACAACTTGGGTAACTTTGGCAGTGATAGTTTCTTTGTTGTTAGCTTTTTCTACTAATTCGTCCCAAACCTTACGAGCTTGTAACGACGTGATGAAAGAAGGTAGCTTCCACCCTCTTTGTCACTACCGATTCTTGAAGTAACAACTAATTGTAGCTTGTCACCGATTTTAATATCTTTAACATCTTGATCAGAAGCAAGTTCACGTTGTGGAACTACTCCTTCAACCCCGGCACCTTCGATACCGACGATAAGTTGTTGGTTATCATCAATGGCTAAAACCTCAGCACTGACAACATCTCCAACGTTAACCTCACTTACACTATTTAATGCATCTAATAAATCGTTATTTTCGTTATTGGCGTTTTCACTCATCAAACATTTCCTCCTTGAAACAACTCTATCCCTAAGTTTATCTTATATTGGTTATAAATGCTAGTTTAATCACCAATTAGTTAGAATTGAGTTGATCTTTTATTACAGAAGCAATTTTTTCGACCACTTCTTCAATGGAAAGTGATGTGGTATCAATTTCCACTGCATCTTCCGCCTTAGTTAATGGCGAAATTTTTCTATGGGAATCTTTATAATCCCGTGCTTCAATTTCTAATTGTAACTCATCGAGCGGAGTATTGATTCCTTTTTCGATGTTTTCTTTGTAACGACGCTGAGCTCGTTCTTCAACACTGGCGATTAAAAAAATCTTCACTTCAGCGTTAGGCAGAACGGTTGAACCAATATCGCGTCCATCCATAACAACTGCGCCATTGGCCGCAATTCGTTGTTGATCCGCACTTAGTTCTTCTCTAACTGTACTAATTGCGGCAACTGCCGAAACTGAGTTAGTGACGTCTTCCTGACGAATGGCTTCGGTAATATCTTCACCATCAATAAAAACCAATTGGCCGTTTTCACTTGGAGAAAAACTGATTTCAGTTGATTTGACGATTTCGGAAATGGCGGCTTCGTTGTCTAAAGATATTCCACTCTTAATTGTTTTATAGGTGATTGCTCGATACATTGCTCCAGTGTCAACATAAATGTAATCAAATTGTTTAGCAACTAATTTGGCAACGGTGCTCTTACCAGCTGATGCCGGTCCATCAATTGCTACTTGTAACCCATTTTTGTGCATTTTTAATTTTCCAATCCTTAATTATTTTACCCGTAGTTTTTGACCCGGGTGTAATTGGGAACTTGAACTCAAGCCATTCATCTTCATTAGCTGATCTACAGTCAAGCCATGATTAACAGCTACTCGATAAACTCCTTGGCCAGCTTGAACCGTGGCATAATCGCTATTTGAACTACTAGAATTACTACCTGAGTTAGTCTGTGAATTACTAGCAGTGTTTCCATAGTTAGTCGAATCAGTTGTAGATGAACTATTTGACCCCGACTGACTATTTTGCTGCGTTTGGCCGCTATTGTCAACATTATAATTTCTTTGCGAACTAGCATTACTTTGACTTGT
This sequence comes from Lentilactobacillus kosonis, assembly GCF_003864335.1. Taxonomy (GTDB): domain Bacteria; phylum Bacillota; class Bacilli; order Lactobacillales; family Lactobacillaceae; genus Lentilactobacillus; species Lentilactobacillus kosonis. The sequence goes on from NZ_BEXA01000002.1 coordinate 366,660, forward strand.
TTGATCATTATTTGGATAAGTTGAACGACTAGTTTGAGAACTAGAAGCATTGGCAGTCGTTGTTGTATTAGCGTTGGAACTCGACTTTGACTTGTTACCAGTTGTCGTTTCTTTGTTGGTTACCCGAGGTTTTGATTCACTTTTGCTAGCTGAAGTTGATTTTTTTTTGATTCAGCCTTGGAAATCATTGCTACAGAAGATGAATTAGTATTTCCATTATCATTCCTACCCATAGCATTTTGTCTAAACATTCCATAGGTTAGTGCAATTAATGAAATTATGACAATCAATGCAACTACAATAATAGTAATTAAATTATGGTTACTGTTTTCCTTACGGAGTTTGACTCTTGAAAGATTACCATCTTCATCACGATCTTCAGAAAAAGTTTGATTCCACGGTTCTTTTTCTTCGGATGGCTTTTCGTTTTTTAAGCCCCATATTTTCTCCTCCTTTAGATGTCTATAACAAATTTTATCATTAATTAAATCAAAGCTGTAATTAATTTTTTGATAAAAATAGTTGTTCAATAACCTGATGCCAATTTTCAACTGATGAATCCAAGGTAGGTTTAGTGACATTAATTAAATGGTCGTTAACAAATCGTTGCTTGTTCACCCAGAATTCACTATCTAAGTCACAACAAAAATCCGATTCCGCAGTGAAGCCGGTTTGAAATGACGCTAATAATTTTTCCCGTCGACACGTAACTGACGTAATATAATCAATCATTTGACTCAATTCGACCAGCCGCTGATTTTTTCGACGTTCGTAAATCTCCTTAACTTTATTTAAGGGGACCTGATGCTGAATATAATATTGAAGAACCCGATAGGAATCATCATTAAATTCTATATCTGGGTGTGCATACGCATATTCAATTTCATTATTTGTTGGAATAGTCTTATCAAGTAAACCCAAGTGAATAAAACGATCATCATCACTAAATAACGCCAATGCAATCCCCTTCTTGCCATCTCGACCACATCGACCAATTTCTTGCATATAGCTCTGTAAGTTAGCAGGAATATGAAAATGCACTACAAACCGAATGTCTGGTTTATCAATTCCCATTCCAAAAGCACTAGTGGCACAAATAACATCAATTTGATCATTCATAAATTGTTGTTGGACTGAGTAACGGTCTTCATTACTCATTCCTCCATGATACGCTAACACTTTTAGCCGAGTAGCTGCTGTCAACTGTGCTGCAACCGCTTCAGCCTTGGACCGACTTGAAAAGTAAATAATTCCCTTGCCCTTGACTGTGGCTAAGAAGTCTTTTAAAGTCGTAATTTTGGCCTGCTCATTGGACACAATCTTTGCAGCTAAGAAAATATTGGATCGATTGACGGGTTGGGCCTCCACGTCAACCTCTCCCATATTAAATCCTAGCTTGTCAATGACATCCTGTTGCACCTCAGCTGTTGCTGTGGCTGTGATCATTAACGTTAGCGGGGTTTTTAAATGCTGCCTAATGCTGCCAAGATCTTGATACTCTGGTCGAAAGTCAGGTCCCCATTCGGAAACACAGTGCGCCTCATCAATCACAAATAATCCAATCGATATTTTTTGAAAAATTCAAGTACATTCGGATTTGACAACATTTCTGGTGAAATATAAATGTACTTATATTGAGAAAGGTGGTGTAAGACCGTCTGCTTTTCAAAAAAAGAAAGTGTTGAAGTCAACGCAACTACTCGCTTTTCGCCTAAGAACTGCATGCGCTGAACTTGGTCTTGCATTAAGGAAATTAATGGTGAAACTACCACCACCGTGCCAGAATTAATTTTGCCAAACAATTGATAAATCAGCGTTTTACCGCCACCAGTGGGCAAGATTGCGAACACATCATCTCCATGTTGCAATTTAGTAAGAACTTCTAACTGTCCTGGACGAAAATCCGTGAACCCAAATTCTTGATGCAATGTTTTTAATAAATCAACTGCCATTTTCACGGCTCCTCATTATCTGATACATTCGAAATTCAAAAAAATCAATGTTTAATTGCTTTTCTAATGTTTGATCAAACTTCCATTCAGTCACTAATTGTGGGGCTCGTTTATCCAATTCGACAATTGTTTGTCGCGATAATACAAGTTTAAACAATGGTCTAGGATCAGTTAGTAATATAGCGCATTCCAATAAATGTTCTTTGACGGTCGTAATTTTCACCTGTCGCTTACTAGCAATTTCGGCTAATGATTGATTACGCGATCTTAAAAACATGTCGCGCGTTAATAACGCACTATGAGAAAGTTGATCTTTTTCAATTCCTTGAAACAATAGTTCTAAGGCCGGATTATGTAAGTTAGCGAATTCTCGGACCATCAAACAATCACCAATATACAACCAAAGCCAAACCTCATCAGGCTCAAATCCTGTTTGATCAGCAATTTGCTTAGTTGTTTGCCCGAAACGAGCATGACCAATTAAAGTTTGCGCATAGTGATTGGCCAATTGCGGAGGCATTATTTCAAGTCCGCTGCCACCCATGTTTAATCAATTCAATCAAATCAGTAGATTTGTTATTAATAAACCATCGTTTAATCAAACTATCATTCAATAAATCAACCGATTGCGGATAGTAATGGGTATTTTGATAACTATACTCAGAAACAACTTGAGTAGCTAAAATAATTCGTTTTTAAATAACGAAACATCATAGTGACCGGCGATCATTAATAAATTAGTGTCGCCAATTCGTTCAAGCAAAGCTTCACGTTTCAGTTCGCCATCAGAAGTTAACTGAATAAAGTTTTGTGCTGGCTCAAAAATCAGCCCCGCCTGCTTCATTCGTTTAATCTCAGCATCAAGATTATCAATTTTGAAACCATGAAACCCATCCAAATAGTCTAACAAACCATAATTGAAACCCCAGTACAAATTAGAGACCGTTTTTTACCAATTAAGACATTAAAAATGGCCTTAATTCTGCGCGGCTCCGTGACTGAACAGAATATTAAAATTAGCATTTCAACTTTCATAATTCTCCTAAAAAAACAATTACCTATTTGGGTAATTGTTTTGCGTAATTAGTGATTTCGTTTAAACGCTGGTAATAAGTGATCTTTTAGTAATAAAAATATAATTGTCACAATAATTCCCTTGATGATATTAAACGGTGCTACCCCATACAGAAGAACGACATTAAGTGGCACAGATAACTTCATATTCATCAATTGCATATATAGGGGCAAAACAAACAGCCAATTTAAGACGGTCATTACAATCGTGATTGATAGCGTCATTGAGATTATCATAGTTAAGTTTTGGGCCCATTTTTTAAATTTACGAGTTAATCTGGCAACCAGCTCATATCCCAAAATCAAAGTGAGTGATGAAATAAATGCCGCAGCTACACCAATAAAATTAATTATTGAAGCGCCCGTAGTAATCCAATATAAGACAGCCTTGATTCCGGCAACAATAATTCCTGACACGGGGCCAAAGACCACCGTAGCCATTAGAATTGGGATATCACTCAAATCAATTTTCATCCATGGTACAAACGGAATAATCGGCATCGAAATGAACATCAGAATATACGAAAAGGCCGATAAGACCGATAACTGAACCGTTCGTGAAATTACCATTTGGTGCTTTGTACTTCTTTCCATTGTAAAAACTCCCTTTTAACAATGGCAATCTTCAAAAAAATCCCGACACGAATGTCAGGACCAAATTGTATTAATACAATCTTCTGCATACCAGACTATACTGTCGGTACTGGAATTACACCAGCTCAACCGCATTGCTGCGGGTCGCGGACTATCACCGCCGGTCGGGAATTTAACCCTGCCCTGAAGACTAACCAAATTATTTTATTAATTAAAATATATCAAATCTATCGTTAAAGTCAATCAAATGTTACTTATCATTTGTAAGTTTCTTTAATTGTTCCACTTCATGGGGCTTCAACCGACGATATTCACCAGGCGTGAGCCCATTTAAGTTTAAAAATCCATAGTCTGTCCGACTAAGCTTTTGGACTGGATGCCCAACAACGTCAAACATTTTTTTAACTTGATGATTACGACCTTCATGAATTGTTAATGACACAATTGATGATTTGCCATCGTCCCCAGGTTTAACCAAACTTGCTGATGCCTTGGCAGTCTTTTTTCCATCAATCATGACACCATCGCGTAATTGTTTAAGATCAGGAATCGTTATGGTCCCCTTAACCTTAGCAACATACGTCTTATCAACTTCATACTTAGGATGGGTTAACTTATTGTCTAAATCACCGTCGTTAGTTAACAACAATATTCCCGATGTATCATAATCTAGCCGACCAACTGGGTAAATTCGGTATTCAACATCTTCAAAAAAATCGAGAACCGTTTTACGTCCCTTGTCATCTGAAACCGTAGTAATTACGCCACGAGGCTTATAAAACAAATAATAAACTGGTTCTTCTTTTTGAATTTCAATTCCCTTGACCACAACGGTATCACTCGCAGAGACCTTGGTTCCGAGTTCTTTAACAACAACTCCGTTCACCTTAACCTCACCATTAGTGATATACATTTCAGCCCTTCTTCTTGAGGCAATTCCGGCTTGAGCAATTGCTTTTTGTAATCTTTCCATCTATTAATTTCCTACCTTTACTTGCTGTCAATTTCCCGATTAAAACGTGTCATTAAAGAATCACTTGTATCTTCGGTTAATATCTCATCCTTAGGTAATTCAGGTAAGTCCGTCTTAGACTTTAACCCAAAATAATCCAAACAATAATTAGTTGTCTGGTACGTTTTGGGATTACCGATTTCTTTTTTGATTCCCGCAACTTCAACTAATCCTTGGTTTACTAATCGATGTATAATTGCAGAGCTATTCACACCCCGAATCTCATCAACTTCAATTCTGGTAATTGGTTCATTATACATAATAATTGCAACTGTTTCTAATGCGGCCTGTGACAAAACTCTGGGCTTATTGTCAATGATAAAGTCAGCCACAAACTCTTCAAATTCAGGTTTGGTCTGAAACCGGTAAACTTCGTCACTTACAATTAACATTAACCCTGAATTATCATCATTTGCTAGTGACTCGCCCATTTCAGTCAATCGTTGACGACAAGCAGGTTTAGACGAGGAAACACTGTGGGCAATTTGAGATAATGAAATACCATCGTCACCAGCGGAATAGATCAGGGCTTGCATTTTCGCATACGTGGTTGGCAAGCTAAACATCTCCCTTGGTTATTTTTATTGGATCAGATCGATTAGTTTGCGATAATTTAATTTCTTGATACTTGGCCATCTCTAAAATTGCTAAAAAGTCAGTAATTACTTCTTCCGAAGTGGCTGCCAGTTCGGTCAGTTCATTGAAAGTAATGCTACTCGAATGTCCCATAATTTGTCTGATGGCCTCAGTTTGACTTTCGATAGTATATTTCCATTCATGAACAACCGTGGACATTGGTTGGTTATATCGAAGACGTTTCAGTGCATCCACAAATGCTGCCATTAGATCTAATCTATTGAATGGTGATGGTTCAAGCAAAGAAGCAGGTTGCTCGTCAACGGTTACCAATGACCTAGTATAACTTTGCCGTCGCTTGGATTCACTCTGCCTAAAAAAGTTGCTACTTTTTTATACCGTTGATAATTAAGCAACTGTTGAACTAAGTCTTCTCGTGGATCGTCTTCATCATCATCAAAATCAACTTGTGGCGTTGGTAGTAGCATCTTTGATTTAATCAGCATTAACTTAGCAGCCATTATCAGGTAATCACCAACGATATTTAAATCCAAGCGATTTGCATCATAAATGTACTCCATATACTGATCTGTAATTTCAGCAATTTGAATATCATAAATATCCATTTTAGATTGCTGAATTAGGTGCAATAACACCTCTAATGGGCCATCGAAATCCGTTAAGTGTAGTTCAGGTAAGCCTAGGTCACTCATACTTTAGTCTTCTCCCAACTTTTTAAAATGTTGTGAGTACTAAAACTACCAACGATTTGCTTATCATTAAAATAAGCGGCCAATTCATCTAACATCCGATTACAACTAGCCTGGCTTTGACTTTGCGGGGTCAACAATAGCTGATGAATCACGACTTGATTAGATAACTCCTCAATTCCTAGTAACCCTGCCCAATTGCGAGCATCATTTTGCCAAAGAAAAATTTGCCGTTGATCCGCCTGGTCATACCAGTCCATTTCCTGATTGACTAAATCCATATTAGGAAATTCCGTTATCAGAGAAAGTAAGCCCATCGTAATTTTTTCATAGTCCTTACGATATTGATAAAGCATTTTTGATCCTCCTAGCTTCGTGGATGATATTGTCGATAAACGTTCGCCAAATGTTTTTTGAAACATGCGTGTAGATTTGGGTGGTTGAAATATCCGAATGTCCAAGTAATTCTTGCACAATTCGCAAGTCAGCCCCATTTTCTAATAAATGTGTTGCAAATGAATGGCGAAGTGTATGAACAGTCACATGGTGTTCAATCCCCGCAATAGCAGCATATTTCTTAATCATTTGCCAAATTGCTTGTCTAGTTAACTGATGACCTCGAGCGTTTAAAAAGATAGCTGCCGTATTAGTTCTACCCTGGAGCAGTCCTGGCCTCACTTCATCAAGATACCGTTCAAGCCACTCCTTAGCAATATCAGAGATTGGAATGATTCGTTCCTTATTCCCTTTACCAATTGTTTGAATTAAACTCATTGGTAAATGAAGATCCACTAATTTTAAATTAATTAATTCAGATACCCGCAGTCCGGTTGCATACAATACTTCTAAAATCGCTCTGTCCCGAAGGCCTAGTTTTTTAGTCACATCTGGAGCCTCTAAAAGATTATTTACCTCGTCAACCGAAAGCACATCCGGAAGGGTTTTAGCCTGCTTAGGTGCGTCGATCTTGGTCATTGGGTCACTATCGATTTGATTAAATTGATATAGATAGGCAAAAAACTTCCGCAAACTAGACACCATGTGGATAATCGTATTCCGTGATTTATGCTGCTTTTGCAAATCCTCAAGTAAATTCAAGATATCATATTGATCGATTACCCCAATCTGCGATTTGGTTAGCGCAAAAAGGTCACGGCTTCAGTTAAGTCTTGACGATAACTGTTGATTGTATTATCTGACAATCCTCTCTCAACCCGCAAATAATGCAAATAATCTTGAACTAACTCATTCATCTTAATCCCTATCTTTTAAAATGATTTTTCCATCTTCTTGGGTGATCAACCGTTCCTTTAACAAATGCCCTAGTGCCCGTTTGAAGGCACCCTTACTGATGCCAAAGAAAGTTTTAATTGATTCAGGCTCACTCTTATCAGAATATGGTAATTCTCCATTGGTGCTGTGTTGCAAAACGGCCAACACCATTGCGGCATCATCGTCAATTGCCTTATATGCCTTAGGTTTAGTAGACATGTTTACAGTTTGATCCCGCAATTGGCCAATTATTCGGCCTTCAACTACCTCGCCTAAACGGGGTTCTTGAACTCGCTCATCAGGATGTAAAAAGGCTAGTTCATAGTTATCAGTTAACAATCTAGTACCGGCCATCTTTAATCGATAAGCAGTTCCCTTGATGGGTTTATTATTAACCACCTTTTTGGGTTGTTGAGAAATTGCCTGAAAAATTTCTTCATCAGCAAGGTGACCCCAAATCCGGCCCTTGTTGTCAACTTCCAAATCAATCATCAATCTATCGCCTTCCTTAGGCCATAAATTAGTCATTGTTGGTAATTCATCCAAAGAAACTACAACATCCTTATTAGGTAAACCAATGTTTACAAAGACTCCCAAACCGTGGTGTTGCTTCACCACGGTAGCAAAGCCATAATGGTCCCGTCTAATATCCGGAACCTGTCGGGTTACTTGTAATTTATGCTGTTCATTTTCGTAAGTAAATCCGGTAAACATTGAACCTAGTTTAAGAGGCTTTTCGATCTCTTCCTTGGATAACATGAAGGTTGTTCCCTCAATTTGGACAAAATAGCTGTCATCATTTTCATCAGTTACCTTGCCAGTTAAAACATTTGCTAATAATTCGTTCATATAAATCTCCATTCAAGACATTATTAAGTTCATTCTACACGCTTTTTCATGTGAGTGCTAATTACACTACTTTAAAGCAATTGTAGCATATAGGCAACAAAAAAGTGGAACGGAGAAAATCTCCGTTCCACTTTCTAGTTTTAACTAACAGTTCTTTAGATTGAGCTTGAAGCACCGTGGTAGATTACTCCACGACGTGAGTCAACCGTGATTAATTCACCATCAGAAATCTTGCTGGTAGCATTTGATGCACCAACAATTACAGGAATTCCCATAGAAATTCCAACAACCGCTGCGTGTGATGTTAAACCACCATTTTCAACAACAACTGCTGAGGCTTTTTCAATAGCTGGCAAGTAATCTTTGTCAGTTGAGCTAGTTACTAAGATGCTACCTTCAGTTACTTTGTTGTTAGCATCTGAAGCACTCTTAGCTAAAACGGCCTTACCGATAACAGTCTTGTCACCAACACCTTGGCCTTGAACTAACTTTGAGCCAATTAATTGAACTCTCATCAAGTTAGTAGTACCACTTTCGCCAACTGGAACACCGGCAGTAACGATGATTAGATCGCCTTCCTTAGCTAAACCAGTTTCAACGGCTTTCTTTGAAGCAAGTTCAAAGATTTCATCAGTACTCTTAACTTCGTCAACAAGTACTGGATGAACACCCCAGTTAATCATTAATCCACGACGAGTTTTTTCATCGAAAGTGATTGCTAAGATATCTGCATCTGGATGGTACTTAGAAATCATACGTGCAGTGTATCCTGAACGAGTAGCCGCAACGATAGTGTGGATACCAAGTTCTTTAGCAACTCGAGCAACTGAGTCACCAATTGATTCAGTAACATCGCTAGCATCGAATTTTGGACGAGGAGTACCAAAGTCAGCAAATGCATTTTCTGACTTAACATCGATTCTGGCCATAGTAGCAACAGATTCAACTGGGTAATCACCGTTAGCACTTTCACCAGAAAGCATAGTTGCATCAGTACCATCAAAGACAGCATTGGCAACATCAGATGCTTCGGCACGAGTTGGGCGTGGGTTTTCTTGCATTGAGTCAAGCATTTGAGTAGCAGTAATAACTGGCTTACCTAATGCGTTACATTTTTTAATTAAAGTTTTTTGTACCAAAGGTACGTTTTCAGCAGGAATTTCAACACCCATGTCTCCACGAGCAATCATTAAACCATCAGAAACCTTGATGATTTCGTCAAAGTTGTTGATTCCTTCTTGTGATTCGATCTTAGGGAAGATTTGAACATGTTCCATATGCTTTTCTTCAAGCAATTCACGGATATCCATAACATCTTCAGGCTTACGCACGAATGAAGCAGCGATAAAGTCGATGTTATGATCCAAACCAAAACGGATGTCGCTTGAATCTTTTTCAGTAATACCAGGTAAGTTAATTGAAACACCTGGAGCATTAACACCCTTACGTGATCCAAGAAGACCATCGTTTTGAGCAGTAACAACTAATTCATGAGTAGCGTCATCTTTCTTTTCAATCAATGTGTCCAACAAACCATCATCAAATAGTACGTGACCACCTTCATGAACATCATCAAACAATCCTGGGTAAGTGATTGCGATTTTTTCTTTAGTACCTTCGATGCTGTCATCCATTGAGATACGGAAAGTATCGCCAGTATGGAATTCAAGCTTACCACCCTGTTGTACAGTAGTACGAATTTCAGCACCCTTTGTATCAAGCATAAATCCAACTGTCTTACCAGTCTTCTTTTCTGCTTCATGGACGTTGTTCATGCGGCCTTCATGTTCTTCATGATCACCGTGTGAAAAGTTAAATCGGAAAACGTTTGCGCCTGCTTCGATTAGTTGAGCAATAGTGTCAACGTCAGTACTTGCGGGACCAAGCGTACTTACGATCTTTAGTTTTCTTCATAAGAAATATCTCTCCTTGTTTGATGGACACCCAATTCGTGGATTATCAATAACCAACACGAATTAGTTTTCCAAATTGATTTCAACCAGTATTTTATCACTTTTAAACCGGTATGTCTGCTCATTTTTAACAGCCATTATTCAGCTAAAAATATGAACCCATAAATAGCAACAAAGAAAAGGCTTTCACCATTAGAAATTGAATTATAAATTTACTTATAAACAACATTATCAATCCCTAAAATGTCGATGAGTGCTTCACTAACTGCTTCACCAGTCGGCAACCATAAATTTCTCTCTAATTTAGTGAGCTTTTTCGTTTCAGCGTCATAAATAACTACTGGTGAAATTTTATCTTGATTTGACAATTGCTTGATTAGGTCAAACAATTCACGCTTATCGACACCATTCGTTAACCGCAAATACCAAATTTTAGGTTGATTACGTTGGAAATCTGACAATGCATTTGATGCAGGAACAATTTTATTAGCAATCAATTCAAGCGCATCCCGTTTTTCAACGTTTCCGCTTACCAACAAAACGATATCTTTTTTTAACCATGATTGAATTTGATTAAATAATTGCGGAAATACCGTAACGGATAACTCGCCGAACGCATCGGTACCTGAAATAAAGGCCATTTGCTTACCAGTCTTAGTTCTAATCACCTTAACTCTTGTCACGTATAATAGGACCTTAATATCCTTCATAGTGGCAGTTAATTCCGAAACTGAAACGATTTTAACGAACTTACTTAAGTTTTGAAACCTTTCGGTTGGATGACCAGATATATAAGCTCCTAGCAATTCATTTTCTTTAGTTAGCTTATCTGTAAGAGGCAAATCATCCAAATGAGGCATCTTCGGTTCTAGTGCTTTAAATAAACTAAGTGAATTTCCTGCCAGATTGATGGAATCAATATATTCCGGTGCTGCCGCAAGTAGTTCAGCTCGATTGTTAGCAAATTCGTCAAAGCAACCTGTATAAATTAGGGCTTCAATCGCGTCGATTTTCCTGAATTTTTCATCAATTCGACTGACAAAATTTTTGAAAGGACTTAAATTTACCATTGGTTTGACGTTCTGAAATGATTTCCTTGACAAAATCACTCCGAATTCCTTTGATACTGCTTAAACCAAATCTAATTTGCTTATCAGTAATCATAAAATTATCCTGACTAAGATTAATGCTAGGTGCGACAATCTGAATGTGACGCTTTTTAGCATCTGCAATGTATTGCTTAACCTTGACATCATTATTTTGAACGGACCTTAATAATGAAACGTAAAATTCGCCAGGATAATGAACCTTCAGATAAGCCAATTCAACCGCCATTTTACTATAGGCAAATGCATGAGATTTATTGAATCCATAATTAGCAAATTTTTCAATGTATTCAAAGGTTCTAACAGCAACTACTTCAGAATGACCGCGTTGTTTAGCACCATTAATGAATGCGACCTTCATTTCTTCCATCACGTTAATTTTTTTCTTACTCATCGCCCGTCGCAACATATCGGCTTGTCCAAGCGAAAATCCTGCCAATGTGTTAGCAACTAGCATTACCTGTTCCTGATAAACGATCACGCCATACGTAGGCATTAAAATGTCTTTTAGTGAATCATCAATGTGGTCAATGGGTTCTTCAGAATGTTTACGCTTAACTACTTCATCAATATTTTCCATAGGTCCAGGCCGATATAAAGCATTAACTAGGGCCACATCTTCAAATGTTGTTGGTGCGATCTTTCTTAAGACATTCCTAATCCCGCTTGATTCAAACTGAAAAATTCCTGTAGTATCTGCTTCCGCAAATAATTTGATGGTAGCTGGATCATTTAACGGAATCTGTGATGGGTTGATTTCAATTCCTGAATTATCTTTAACCTCACCTAAAACATCGGCTAAAATTGACAAATTTCTTAATCCTAAAAAATCCATCTTCAATAATCCGGAAATTTCAACATACTCCTTAGGGTATTGGGACATTAATAACCCTTCATTTCCATTTTGCAAAGGAACATGATTAACTAATGGATCGTCGCTTAAAACGACCCCTGCTGCATGAGTGGAATAATGACGTGGCAGCCCTTCTAATTGACTAGCAACTCTAAACAGTTCAGCATTAATTGTCGAATCGCTAATTAGGTTTTGTAGTCGTTGAGAATTGACTTGAGCATCCTTTAAAGATATATGAAGGGCATTAGGGATAGCTTGACTCCACTGATTTTGTTGAGTTACTGATAGGCCAAACGTCCGGCCAACATCCCGAATTGCTTGCTTCGCCGCTAATGTGCCAAAGGTAATAATTTGGCCAACTCGTTCATGACCATACTTATTACCAACGTATTGAATTACTTCATCTCGCCTAGTATCTGGAATATCTAGGTCAATATCCGGCATCTGCATCCGTTCAGGATTTAAAAATCGCTCAAACAGTAAATCATACTTAATAGGATCAACGTCGGTGATTCTTAACACATAGGCTACAAGTGATCCAGCCGCTGATCCTCGACCTGGACCAGTAATAATATTATTCCGGTGAGCAAAACTGATCACATCTTCAACAATCAAAAAATAGTCATCAAATCCCATGGAATGAATAATTGATAATTCATGTTTTAAACGATCGGTATAATTAGTCTCATTTTGAATACCATCTGTTTTAGATCGTTTTTGCAAGCCTTGTTCACAAATTTGTCGTAAATAATCCTCAGAAGACAAGTTGTTGGGAGTTGTAAATCTTGGTAATTTAGCCTCTTGCACATCAATCGTCACGTTAGCATCAGAAACTAGGCGATTCAATTCTTGTAATGCCCCTTGAAGATGCATATCGGTGAAGTATTGCTCAATTTCTTCGACAGGTCTTAGAAAATATTCTCCTCGTTTCCGGCTAGCTTCAAACACATTTTCAATCTTAGTGCCGGCAGCAATCGATTCCAGCACCCGACTTAAGAACAAATCATCGCTATTCAAATAATCAACTTCGACATCCGCAATCAATTTAAGGCCATTATCAGCAGCCAGCTTACTCAAAGTGTCAACAATAGTGGCTGATTGATGAAAGTCAATTCCTAACTTAATATCTGTTGGCAATTGGCCCATATTAGTCAACTTAGTAATGATCTCTGCAACCTGTTGTTGTTTACCTTGAACAATTAAGTCATTAACTTCTCCTAAAGCGGGTAATATAATCACCGTTCCAGATAACATATTTTTTAATTGGGAGATGGTAATTGCGTCATTAGTGTTAACTAACGTTGAAATTGCTAATAGATTTTGATACCCTTCGTTGTTAACAGCAACCAAACTTAGCGGATATGTTTGATCGGACAAAATCATCCCTGGTAAGTCGAGCGTCAAGCCGATAATTGGTTTTAACCCATTTTGTAAGCATAAATTATAAAATGATGGGACCGCGTACATGACATTCAGATCGCTGATTCCTAAACTACTGTATCCTAATTCTTTTGCTCGTTCAATCAAATCGGTAAGTCGAATTGGACTTCTTAATAGACTAAATGCTGTTTTAATTCGTAGCGGAACAAAACTCAAACGGGACGCCTCCTTTTTTATTATTATAATTATAGCAGAGGAATCAATATCCATCCCGCGCAGATTTTATTTATTTTCTGCGCCAATTGTGCTATTATACCTTTGTTAGCGAGGTGGGCAAAATGTTAAAAAGGTTCTTTATTTGTAATATTGTAACTGTTTTTTGGGCATTAATCTTTGGTGAAGTAATTGGATATATTGCTTCCGCACTTGAATTAATGCCTTACAGTATCGGTCAAATCGGTTGTGTTGCAGCATTAACTGCTTTTATCGCAACAAACGGTATTTTACTAATTAGCAGAGTATCTAAATCTTAATAATAAAAAAGTGGACCTTATTGGTCCACTTTTTTTATGCATTTTTATTAACTTTTAAATGTTAGTTGATCGCTTTCTAAATCAATTAAGACCGTGCTATCTGGTTCTATTTCATCCCCAATCATCATCTTAGCGATCGGTGTTTCAACCCTGCTAGTCACAAATCGTTGCATTGGTCGAGCACCATATTGGGGATCATATCCATTATCTGCAATCCATTGTTTAGCAGCATCAGAAATCTTCAAAGTTATCGACTGAGCCTTAGTTCGGTCAGATAAATAATCAATGATTTTTTGTACGATTTGCTTAATATTTTCCTTAGTTAAAGGTGCAAATGTAATTACATCATCAATCCGATTTAAAAATTCTGGTTTAAAGCTAGCCTGTAACAAGGCATTGACTTGTTCCTTAGCCTGTTCACTAACCTTACCTGATTCATCAGTTCCCGATAACAAAATATCTGAACCAAGGTTAGAAGTCATAATCAAAATCGTATTCTTGAAATTGATGGTTCTCCCCTGACTATCGGTCAACCGACCGTCATCTAAAACTTGAAGTAAGATGTTGAACACATCAGGATGAGCCTTCTCAATTTCATCGAATAATACGATAGTATATGGATTTCTTCGAACGGCTTCCGTGAGTTGACCGCCTTCTTCATAACCGACATAACCAGGAGCTGCCCCAACCAGTCTTGAAACTGATTCCTTTTCCATATATTCAGACATATCAATTCGAACCATGTGATCTTCTGAATCAAACAAATCTTCGGCTAACGCCTTAGCCAACTCGGTTTTACCGACTCCAGTTGGTCCAAGGAATAAGAACGAACCTAATGGCTTTGAAGGATCAGCTAAACCTGCTCGCGATCTCAAGACAGCGTCGGAAACCGCAGTAACTGCCTCATCCTGACCAATTACCCGATGATGTAAATTATCAGCTAGTTTAAGCAGTTTTTGACGTTCACCTTCAACCAATCGATTAACCGGAATCCCGGTTTGACGACTAACCACACCAGCAATTTCATCGCTAGTAACTGATTCAGATACCAACCAGTCATCGTGTTGATCACTATTTTCAAGCTCGTTGATTTCTTTTTCTAAATCGGGAATTGTCCCATGTTGTAACACTGCTGCTTTATTTAAGTCATAACTATTTTCAGCATTGACCAAATCGTTTTTCGCTTGATCCAATTGGCGTTTAACATCACTAATGTGTTGGATTGATTTCTTTTCTGATCCCCAGCGAGCGTTTAGCTCATTAACCCGGTCTTTAATGGACGCTAGTTCTTTTTGAACGCTTGCTAATCGCTTTTTAGATGCGTCATCAGTTTCCTGCTTCAACGCAGCCTCTTCAACTTCTAATCTGATTAACTGTCGATTAGCAGAATCCAATTCCGACGGTTGTGAATTCATCTCAACCCGAATTTCAGCCGATGCCTCATCAACCAGGTCAATCGCCTTATCAGGAAGATTCCGATCAGTGATATACCGATCTGACAGTTGAGCTGCCGCCACCAACGCATTGTCATGAATGCGAACCCCATGGTGAATTTCTAAACTTTCACGAAGTCCTCTTAAAATAGTAATGGTATCAAGAACTGTTGGTTCATCGACTAAAACTCGTTGGAATCTCCGTTCTAGGGCCTTATCCTTCTCCATATACTGACGATACTCATCAATAGTAGTTGCACCAATTAAATGTAATTCGCCCCGAGCAAGCATTGGTTTCAAAATGTTCCCAGCATCCATACTGCCTTCGGCTTTACCAGCACCAACAATATTATGAATTTCATCAATAAACATAATAATTTGCCCATCTGATTTTCGAACTTCTTTAAGAACCGATTGGAGACGTTCTTCAAACTCACCACGATATTTTGCACCAGCAATTAGTGAACCCATATCCAATTGGTAAATTGTCTTATCCTTTAAATTTTCAGGAACATCGTTTGAAGCGATTCGCTTGGCCAGGCCTTCCACCACAGCCGTTTTTCCAACACCTGGTGCCCCAATCAGCACCGGATTATTTTTGGTCTTTCTGGAAAGAATCGTAATTACTTCGAGAATTTCTTTATCCCTGCCAATAATTGGGCCAAGCTTATTTTCTCTAGCAGCCTTTACTAAGTCAGTTCCGTATTTTTCAAGTGACTGATATGAATCTTCTTGATTCTTATTAACTACTTTTTGGCCACCTCGGATTTTTTCTACCACATTTTGGACTTTTTTGTTCAGTAATATCTTGGCCAGTAAGATAATCCTTAAACTTATCTCCATGCAATCGCATTAGCGCAATTGTTAAAGTATCAACCGCAATATACTTATCATCAAGTTTATTTTTAACCTGTTCTGCATCCTGCAATAGTTCATAGAGGTTAGCCGATAACGATTGACCATAAGTTACTGATGAGCCTTCAACGACCGCAATTGCGTCAATTTCATCATCAAGTTCCTTTTCAACCGCTGAAACGTCCAAACCTAATTCAGAATAAATTTGTCGAGCTAATTCACCAGGTTGCACCAATGCTTTAAATAAATGAGCAACGGTAATATTTTGCTGTTTTCTAGTTACTGCAATTTGTTGTGCAGATGATATCGCAGTTGAAACTGCTTCCGTTAAATTATCTGGATTCATATTAATTATCACCTTTTTGTTTGTAATTAAAAAAGTTTGAAATAACTTTGTATTCCAAACTTGATTGCATATATTCTAACAAATTATCTTTAGTTTGACCAATCCTGACGTTTATTTTTTTACATATAATTTTGCAATTTCAATAATTACGTCAACAGCACGTTCCATCGTCTGAATTGAAACATATTCAAACCGACCGTGCATATTTTCACCGCCAGCAAAAATATTGGGTGTGGGCAAGCCCATATACGAAATTTTCGAGCCATCTGTACCGCCACGAACTGGGAACACATTTGGCTTAACACCAACATTCTTCATTGCTTGTTCAGCAATTTCAACGACTTCCGGATGCTTAGCCACGATTTCACCCATATTGTAGTACTGATCTTTAAGTTCAATTTTGATGCGGTCAACACCAAATCGCGATTCATTTGATTAGCAATTCCAGCAAATAAACGTTTACGAGCCTCAAATCGATCACGATCATGGTCTCGAATAATATAACTCATTTCTGCATGGTCAACTGTCCCTTGAAAATCGTCAATATGAAAGAATCCTTGGCGATCAGAAGTTTTCTCAGGGCGATCGTAGTCTGGTAATTGACTATGAAAATCCATCGCAACTTGAATCGCGTTAACCATGATTCCCTTAGCTTCAGCGGGATGCACATCAGTTCCAGTAATCATAACCTTAGCGGCAGCAGCATTAAATGTTTCGTAATTCAAATCACCAAGTGGACCACCATCAACGGTGTAAGCAATATCAGCACCAAAATCGGCAACATCAAAATTATCAGCCCCAGTTCCAATTTCCTCATCTGGTCCAAAACCAACCTTGATGGTTCCATGTTTAACATCTGGATTGCTTCGGAAATAAGTAAGCATTGAAATGATTTCTGCCACGCCAGCTTTATCATCAGCGCCTAGCAATGTCGAACCATCAGTGGTAATCAGAGTATCGCCCTGATATTTTTTTAGACTGGGAAATACTCTTGGATCTAATTGGTATTCACCAGCACTATCTAAATTTATCACCGACTTGCCATCATAATTTTCAATAATTTGCGGATTAATATTTTCAGAGTTAAATGCAGCTGTATCAACATGAGAAATAAATCCTACAGTCGGTACTTTATCATCAATATTTGCTGGCATAGTTGCGAACACGTAACCGCTTTGTTGATTAATATGCACATCATTTAGCTTTAAGTCGGACAGCATGTTTGCAAGTTTTTTAATAAACTCAACTTGATTTTGAGAAGATGGAATCGTCTCAGAATCTGGATTTGATTGGGTGTTTTCCTTTATAAAACTCAAAAAATTAGGAATTAATTCTTCATACTTTGCCATTGTGATTCCTCCAGTATTATTTGAATGTAAATGGATCAGTGTTAAGTTGTGATTCACTAATTTGAATGTCCCATCCCAGTTGTGCTTTCCACAGCTTGAACATTCCAGCTAATTTAGGTTTACAAATACTTTCAATGTGATGGCCTGGGTCAACAACTGGCATATCAGCCGCTAGCATATCATGACCAGTATGATAATAAACATCACCAGTAACATATACATCAGCACCTAATCGCTTAGCAAGTGGGTAAAACTTGCCACCATCACCGCCTAGGATTGCCACTTTTTGAATTTGTCGCTGTTCATCATTAGCAATTACCCTTAAACCCGAAACTCCGTACTTATCCTTAACCAATTGTGTGAATTCGGCCAAGCTTATTGGAGATTCAAGCTCGCCAACACGCCCCATAGTATAGCGATGACCTTTGTCTTCCAACTTGAGCAAACTGTATAGCGGTTGCTGCAACGGATGAACATCATTTAGTGCTTTTAAAACAACATCAATTTTACTCTTAAATAATTCGAATTCTAACCGGGCATCCCCTTGTTCAGTTGGTTCACCAACGGTACCAATTTCTGGATCAGAAAGTGACTTCGGCACATAGAATACCGTTCCATCAATTTCATATGTGTAACCACGATATTCTTTATTGTTCACCTCGGCCCCAGCATCTACTAACGACATTCTCACTGCAGCAGCGTAAACCTTAGGAACTTGCACAGTTAGCCGATAAACCGGATCAATATACCCTGGCACCATGCCAACCAACTTTTTAAGACCGAGTTGATCAGCTAACCAGTCATTCATTCCATTATCAGCAAAGTCCAAGTTAGTATGAGCTGAGTAAACCGTAATATTATGCTGTAATAACTGCGCGTACATTTGGTTCTGGGGATCAGACAAATCTAAATTTTTAGCCGGTCGAAACATCATTGGGTGATGAGAAAAAATAAAATCGACTCCATTACTAATAGCTTCTTCAACTACTTCGGGTCTAACATCTAACGTAACCATTAACTTAGAAACATCTGCGTCCAGCGAGCCTAATTGTAGCCCAACTGGATCTTTTTCCATTGCTAAATATTTAGGTGCAAACTGTTCAAACCGCTCAATAATTTGCCTAACTTTCACCTTTAAGGATCTCCTCTATCATTTTAATTTCGTGAGTAAATTGTGTAACTTTATCTTGATCAGTGTGTTGAGATTGCTCAATATTATTTAAAATTGACTGTTTTTGAATTAGTTCCCGTTGCCACTTCTTGATAAACGTTTGATTTTGTTCAACACGTAGAAAGGGTCCTAGGAATAAGTCTTCAGAATTGTATGGAGGAACCACTCCTATTTGCTGACCAACAATAATTTCATAAATATGTCCATCTTCTTCAAGAATCTCTTCAGCGGTGATTGTGTATCCATTTTGCATTAGCCATCGTCGGACGTTCTCTTCGCCAACATTTGGTTGCAAAATGAGGGTTTCTTTGCCAGTTAATCGATCCTTTCCAGATTCAAGAATATGGCTAATCAAAGCCCCTCCCATTCCAGCGATGGTAATGTGATCGACATCGTCACTAGATTGAATGGCAGCCAATCCGTCTGCTAATCGTGGCTGTAAAACATCTACCAACCCCGCTTTAGTAATTTCATGTTTGGCATTTTCTAACGGTCCTTCACGAACCTCGCCTACAACCCCATAGTTAATGATACCGTTTAAAGCAAGGTTAATTGGTAAATATGCGTGATCTGAGCCGATATCTGCTAATCGACTACCAGGTTTAACGTGCTGTCCAACCGTTGCCAGGCGGACTGATAAATGTGTACTATTCATTATTTACTCCTCAATGTGCTTGGTAACTCAATTATAATTTATCCCCATACAAAAAAACAGGGACAGCTCAACATTTAGTTAAGCTATCCCTGTTTTCTAAATTACTCTAAGAAATCTTTAAGTTGTTTACTACGTGATGGATGCCGTAATTTACGAAGCGCCTTAGCTTCAATTTGACGAATCCGTTCACGGGTAACACCGAATACTTTTCCAACTTCTTCAAGGGTTCTTGTCCGACCATCATCAAGACCGAAACGCAAACGAAGTACGTTTTCTTCACGATCTGTTAAAGTATCCAAAACGCCTTCGAGCTGTTCTTTTAGCAATTCATATGCGGCATGATCAGCAGGTGAAGTCGCATCTTGGTCTTCAATAAAGTCACCCAGATGAGAATCATCCTCTTCACCAATTGGGGTTTCAAGAGAAACCGGTTCTTGAGCAATCTTTAAAATTTCTCTAACCTTTTCAGTTGGCATAACCATTTCAGCCCCGATTTCGAATGGTAATGGTTCACGACCAAGATCTTGCAAGAATAGTCTTTGAATTCGGATTAATTTATTAATCGTTTCAACCATGTGAACTGGAATCCGAATAGTTCTAGCTTGGTCAGCAATGGCACGAGTGATCGCCTGTCTGATCCACCAAGTTGCATAAGTTGAGAACTTGAATCCTTTACGGTAATCAAACTTCTCAACCGCCTTCATTAGGCCCATGTTTCCTTCTTGAATTAAATCAAGAAATTGCATTCCTCGACCAACATAACGCTTAGCAATTGAAACAACTAGTCGTAAGTTGGCTTCAGCAAGCTCTTGCTTAGCTTCCTCATCACCATCTTCAATTCGTTTGGCTAAGTTAATTTCCTCGTCCGCACTCAATAATGAAACTCGACCAATTTCCTTTAAGTACATTCTAACTGGATCATTAATTTTGACCCCCGTAGGAGCAGACACATCAGAAAGTTCCTTCTTAGTTACCTTTTTTGCAGCCCCAATAGCCCGAGGATCTGGATCCCCGTTTTCATCAACGACACTGATTCCGTTATCTTCAACGTTTTCTAATAATTCTTCAATGCCCTTTTCATCAAGTGCATATTGTTCAATAATTTTTTCACTTAATTCATCATAAGTAACGTGGCCAATTGGCTTATCATGTTTGATGATTTCATTAAGTTCTGTTTGGTAAGGTAATTTCTTTTCAGCGGTTTTTGCGCCTTTTTTTTGTTTCATCTTTTTTTGCCATTCAAAGTGCCTCCCAGTATGCTAAACATGTTTACCAGCCTGTTTTTTTTGTTCTAATTGAACAATCTCAATTGTCAATTGTCGTTGCCGTTGAACATCGCCAATCGTTACCGCTTCCTGTAATTCTTGGCGTTTATTTGCAATCTTATCTATAACTGGCGCACGATTAATAATTAAATTTACATAATCATCGATTTCACTATCGGTGGAATCACCAGCTAAATCCAATGAGTCGATTTCCACTAACAACGATTGCAAGGCATTTTCAGTAATGAAACTACTCATGGTAGCAACATTATACTCGTCAAATTTAGTGAAATAACCTTCCGACAAAAGATACAGCATTTGAAACTCTTCGTCAACAAATGCGAAGTTTTCGATCCCTTGAACTTTCAACCAAATATCATGATCATGCAACATTCGATTTAACAATCTCGCTTCCGCAAATTGAATCAAATTCCATTTGCGACTAACTTGTTCAGACCGGTTCATCGGAGCAACAGCAATATTTGGCTGGTAATTATTATCATCGTGTGACTGCTGGCGTTGATTAGTAGCAGTTAGAGTTTCTAGCCGACTGCTAAGTAATTCTTTTGAAACATTAAACTCACTAGCAACTTTGTTCAAATACAAATCACGAGTGATTGGTGATGCTTCCTTAGCAATTACCGTCAATGCTTCAGATATATAGTTTCCAGAATCAACTTCTGACTCTAGATTATACTGCTTTTTTAGATAATTTAGTTCAAAATCGATTGGTGAAGCAGCATGTTTTACCAATTCCATGAATTGATCAGTCCCACGCTGACGAATGAATTCATCCGGATCCAAATTATCAGGAACTGTAACGATTTTAACCGCGATTTTAGAGTTATTAGCGAAACTGTCAATCGCACGTTTGATCGCCTTTTGGCCGGGAGTATCTCCATCATAAGAAACCACGACTTCATTAGTGATTCGCGAAATGTCGTAAACTTGTTCATCCGTCAAGCTAGTCCCCATTGAAGCAATTCCTGAATGAATTCCCGCCTGATCAGCAGAGATAACATCCATAAATCCTTCTAACAGGATGGCAGGTTCGTTTTTCCTAATACTCAGTCGCGCTGAATCAAGGTTAAACAATACTTTCCGCTTATTAAAGATCTCAGTTTCGGGACTATTCAAATACTTAGGTAAATCTGGTTGTTTACTAAGCAATCTGCCCGAAAAGGCGACGGTTTTACCATTATCGTTTCTAATAGGAAACATTACTCGGTCAACAAACCGATCATATAAATCGCCATTATCATTCTCCGAAAACAATCCTGATTTTCTAAGCAACTGGAAATCAGTTTTCTTTTCATCAAAAAACGGCTTCAACAATCGTTGCCCTGGTGCAAATCCTAGATGATACTTTTCAATCGTTTCATCAGTTAAGCCCCGATGCTTTAAATATTCTAAAGCGGGTTGTCCTAACTCGGTGTTCACCAGAATATGATGGTACAAAGTTACTGCTTGTTCGTGGATATCCATTAATTGGAACGCAACTGAATTTTCTCGCTTGGATTGCTGATTACCATCACTAGCATACTTTTCATCTAAATGAATATTTTGAAGGTCAGCAACCTTACGAACAGCTTCGGGAAAAGTTAAGTTTTCAAGTTCCATCAGGAACTTAAATACGTTCCCACCACGACCACAGCTAAAGCAATGAAAAATTTGTTTGTCTTCGGATACCGAAAAAGATGGGGTCCGTTCCTCATGAAAAGGACATAGGCCAAACAGATTTTTCCCAGATTGAGTAAGCTGAACATATTGTGACACAACATCAACAATATTAACTTGTGAACGAACCTGCTCAATCACTTCCTCAGGGATCATTGCCAATTACCTCGCCTCCCATCTTTAAAGCTCTCTAATCCATGAAAAAGTCGCACTTAAAAAGTGCGACTTAATCTTTGCGACACATATTAAATATTACCATACTAGTTAGTATTGCACAATTAAAACGACTTAACCTTTAACAACCAGTTCATCAAGATTTCCGACGTGCATAATGAGGTCAGCAATAATCGTGAGTTGTTTTAAACGATTATTTTTAACTGCTTCGTCTTTAGCCATAATCATCGTTTCATCGAAGTAACTGTTAATGGTCTCTCGCAATGAAACCAACCGCTCAAAAGCTTCGTTAGCACTAATAGCCATAAAATCAGTTTCAATACCGTTCACGGCATCATTTAGCTTAGTCTCTGAATCATTTTCAAATAGATTATGATCAACATTTCGATCATCAGTAGCTAAATCACCCTTTTGAGCAATTCTCAAAACTCGTGTTAAAGCTTCAACACTTTCTTTAAAGTGATCATCAGCTGCATGTTCAGTAAGCACCTTACCACTTTCAATGTTAAATAAAATATTGGTAGCCGAACCGCTTGTAACAGCCGCACTAATATCATATCTAGTTCCCAAATCATTTAGGTATTGTCGGATTCGATCCTTGAAGAAGTCAGTAATGATTGCTACTTGAGCATCCATGTCTAATTCAGGAGCAACTTGCTTATCACCCATCAATTTAATAACTTCATGAAGAGTGGCTTCTAAATCAAAGCTCCATTGCTTATCTGCAACAATTCGCACAATCCCTGAAGCTTGACGACGTAATGCATATGGATCATTTGAACCGCTTGGAACCATCCCAGCAGCAAAGAAAGTAATAATCGAATCAAGCTTATCAGCAATGGCTAAGACTGAACCCACTTCGCTATCAGGTAATGCTGAGCTGGCAGAAATTGGCATGTAATGTTCCCGAATTGCAGCGGCAACTTCGGCATCCTCACCATTTAACAATGCATACTTTTCGCCCATGATTCCTTGAAGTTCAGCAAACTCGCCAACCATCCCTGTTACCAAGTCAAATTTATAAATTTCACTTGCTCGTTTAAGATGGTCTAACTGACTTGAAGTCAGGCCTAATTTTTGACCATAGTAATTTGCGATCACTTCAACTCTTTGCATCTTTTCATACATAGTTGAAATCTTGTCGTGGAAACTAACCGTCTTCAATCGATCGACGAATTGGTCAATCGTTTGTTTTTGGTCCTCTTCATAGAAGAACATTGCATCCTCGAGCCGGGCAGTAAGCACTTTTTCGTTACCAGCAGATACGTTTTGAATATCTTTATCATTACCATTTCTAACTGAAACGAAGTAAGGCAATAATTTCCCATTATTGTCAGTTACATAGAAGAACCGTTGGTGATCTCGCATTGAAGTAATCAATACTTCGTCAGGAATTGTTAGATACTTTTTATCAAAGTTACCAAAGAATGCCGTTGGCCATTCAACCAGATTATTAACCTCTTCCAACAAATCTTCGTCAATATTAATTGTCCAGTTGTTATCAGTAGCAATCTTAGCAATTTGTTTGCGAATTAAAGCTTTCCGACGAGCAGCATCTGCGATGACAAATTGAGCCGTTAGTTGTTCTTCGTAATCGTCACAAGTTGCTAATTCAACGGACTTGCCTAGGAATCGATGGCCCCGAGTAACCCGATCAGAAGTGACGTCTAAAATTGATATTGGAATTACTTTATCATTTAACAAAGCCACCAACCACTTAATTGGCCGAACAAACTCAAAAGAATATTCGCCCCACTTCATCATGGTTGGGAAGGTCATGGCCATAATCACATCTTTAAGACCGGCTAAAATTTCTTCAACGGTCTTACCAGCAATATGCTTCTCAACATAAACATATTCCACACCTTTTAATTCTTTAAAAGTAATGTCATCAACAGTAGCGCCTTGCCCCTTAGTAAACCCAATGGCTGCCTTCGTCCAATTACCGTCAGCATCTAAAGCGATTTTTTTAGCGGGACCTTTAACGGTTTCATCGATATCTGGTTGCTTATCACTTAAACCATTAATTTTTAAAGCTAATCTTCTAGGAGTACTAAAAGTCTGCATGTCACCGAATTCAATCCGTTGTTCTTTCAAATAATCTGTGGCCCGTTTTGCCAACTGGTTAATACTAGGAGTGACAACGTGAGCTGGCATTTCTTCTAACCCAACTTCTAATAAGAAATTCTTAGCCATTATTTTTCCTCCCCATCTTTTAATAAAGCTTGACGTTTTTGTTCATCTTTGATTAGCGGGAAGCCAAGTTTACGACGTTCCTCAACAAATTCTTTAGCGACCATCCGAGCCATGTTTCTAATTCGAGACAGGAATCCTGCACGTTCAGTAACTGAAACTGCACCTCTAGCATCTAAAAGATTGAAGGTATGGCTACACTTCAAAATATAATCATAGGCTGGATGGACTAAATTCATATCTAATAATCGATGCGCTTCTTTTTCATATTCGTTGAAGAAGTTCATTAACATTTCTTGATTACTTTCTTCAAAACTATATTTTGAATGTTCAAATTCAGGTTCCTTGAAAATATCACCATACTTAACGTTATCAGACCATTCAAGATCGAAAACTGAGTTAACATCTTGAATATATGAGGATAGTCGTTCAAGACCATATGTGATTTCAGAAGCAACGGGATCCATTTCGAGACCCCCAACGATTTGGAAGTAAGTAAATTGTGTGATTTCCATTCCGTCAAGCCAAACTTCCCAACCAACACCAGCACAACCCATTGAAGGATTTCCCAGTTATCTTCGACGAAACGAATATCATGTTCCAATGGATTGATTCCTAATTCGCGAAGACTACCTAAATATAATTCTTGAATATTTTCAGGAGATGGCTTCATCAAAACTTGAAATTGGTGATGTTGGTAAAGTCGGTTAGGATTTTCACCATATCGGCCATCAGCTGGCCGTCTTGATGGTTCAATATATGCAGCATTCCATGGCTCTGGCCCAACTGCTCTCAAAAATGTGTAGGGACTCATAGTTCCGGCACCTTTTTCAGTATCATAAGCCTGCATTAACATACATCCCTGAGCAGACCAATATTGCTGTAATCTTAAAATAATTTGTTGAACAGACAATTTTTCAGTCATACGATTTCCTCCTAAATTTAGCCACAAAAAATCCCTATGAAAAGTAAACTAAATATAGCTCACTCAACATAGGGACGATATTATCGCGGTTCCACCCTAATTCTGGTAAATACCAGCACTTAATTTTCGACTACCGAAAGCGCCAAGGATTTTTAGTCAGCTTACACTATCCTGACCTCGCTTCAAAAACCACGATTTCAATTCTTTCTTACGTCGAAATATTTAACTAAAATAATGATAGTTTACCGTCAATTAAATGTCAACGGACACTATAGCTTAAAGTTACTTAATTGATCTAAAAATTTTTTACTTTTAGGTACATAACCCACACTTCGCGAATAAATTTGGTCAATTACCTGACGCAGACGCGATTTAGTATCATCGTTAACATCAATTTTGTTTAGCTTACGTAAATCAACCACAGAAAACAACCGCAAGTAATAAACCGTCCGTTGGTCTAAGTGTAGCCGATACGGATCATCGTTCCAATGATTGGAACATAGTAATCCGCCCATTGATTCAGAATAATCAAATGGCAGATCCTTTCGATGACAAACAACACAATCCACCCAATTAGGAGCCACTCCAAACGCTTCTAACAGCTGAATTTCAAAAATATTCGTAATAATGCTAGCATCAA
The DNA here is from genome assembly GCF_003864335.1 of Lentilactobacillus kosonis. Classification (GTDB taxonomy): domain Bacteria; phylum Bacillota; class Bacilli; order Lactobacillales; family Lactobacillaceae; genus Lentilactobacillus; species Lentilactobacillus kosonis. Next base: position 393,167 of record NZ_BEXA01000002.1, read on the forward strand.
AACCATCGTTCATTAACGCTAAGCCCATCGATAACTTATCAAACCAATCCGTAATTGGAACACTATCAGGAAAGGCAAAGTCAACCAATGACATCACATACGTTGCATTAGCATTAATCTCAATATCATCACTAATCTTCTGATAATGAGCAATCGTATTTCCAGCATTCAGGTAAGATAATCCTTCTGGCTTAATAATCCCATTAAATGTTCCATAAGTAAATGGCAATACCGCCGCTCGATTCTTAAAGTTTTGGCGTTTTGCCCCTCGAACCATAAACATCTTTTTACCAAATTGCTTCGTAATGAATTTAGCTAATATATCACGCTCCCGATAGGGTTTTGATACATTAAGATGCCGGTAAGTCTGTAGCGCCGATATTTGCCACGATCATTTACCTCCATCGTGCTAGTAATTATCTTTTCGATAACCATATGATTGTAATAATGATTGCTTATCCCGCCACTTGGGTTGCACTTTAACCCAGAGTTCAAGATAGACCTTATTTCCCATAAGATTTTCAATATCTTGACGAGCAAGGGTACCAATTTTCTTCAGCATGGTACCACCCTTACCAATGACAATTGCCTTTTGACCATCACGTTCAACAATAATAGTTGCTTGAATATTCAAGACATCATTTTCGTTCTTAATTCGCTCAACAAACACGGCGGTAGAAGTTGGAATTTCTTGACGAGTTAATTGGAAGACCTTTTCCCTAATTAATTCTGAAATAACAAATCGTTCTGGGTGATCGGTAATTTGATCGGCTGGATAGTATTGCGGGCCATTAGGTAGCTCACCAACTAAAGAATCAACCATTTGAGGAACGTTATTACCTTCAAGGGCAGAAATTGGAAAGACTTCTTTAAATGGTAATGCCGTCTTGTATTGCTCGATAACTGATAGTAAATCATCAGGAGTTATCTGATCAATTTTATTAATAATCAAGTAGATAGGTTGGTCAACTTTTTTTAATTGATCAATGATGAAATTATCACCAGCTCCACGTCGTTCAGTTGCATTAACCATGAACAAAATGGCATCGACTTCTTTTAAAGTCGATAAAGCGGAATCAACCATGAAATTGCCCAGTTGATCCTTTGGTTTGTGTACCCCTGGAGTATCAATAAAAACCACTTGGGCTTCATCAGTAGTGTAAACTCCCTGAATTTTGTTTCTAGTTGTTTGGGCCTTATCACTCATAATGGCGACTTTTTGGCCAACTACTCGATTTAAAAAAGTTGATTTACCGACGTTTGGGCGACCTACAATCGCTACGAATCCTGATTTAAAATTTGGATTATCCATAATTTACCTCACTATTTAATTAATTCGATTATTTTGGGAATGAATATTAAGCAACCAACAATAACAGCGAATAGCGCCGAAAGCAGTACTCCACCAGCACCAATATCTTTAGCCCGCTTTGCCAACTCGTTATATTGACGGCCAACAATTAAATCCACAACATTTTCAACGATACTATTTAAGACTTCTGAACCAATTACCGCAAAAAACGCTGCAAATAGCCACAGCCAATCGTTCAAACTAATTTGAAAGATAACTCCCATTATTAGCACAAACGTGGCGATAATTAGGTCAAACCGAAAGTTTCGTTCTTCCAGAACTAGCCGACAGATTCCTGAAATTGCGTGACCAACCGATTGAAAAAATGTCTTATTCTTTTCAATTTGTCGCTTATCTCTTAAGCCCATAAGCATTTAATATCTCTTTTTGAAGTGGGAACATCACGTCGGCATCCGCTTTTTCCATGTGGTCATAACCATTCAAGTGTAAAAATCCATGAACTACTAAGAATCCTAACTCACGATCAAACGAATGTTCTAAATAATCAGCTTGTTCGGCAACCTTATCAACTGATACGAAGATATCACCAATATTTTGAGGGATTTCAGCCATTAATTCATCATCCAAAATAATTGGTAAGTCCTCATCGCCTTCATCTTCAATCGCAAAGCTAATTACATCAGTTGGCCGATCAACGTTACGATATTCACGATTAATCTTTTGAATTTCGTCATTATTAACCAAAGTAACTGACATTTCAGTGTTGTCTGGTAAATGAATATACTCACCAGCAAAGTTCAAAACGTCTCGAATTAACTTTAATTTATCCTCAGCAACTTTATCTGCAGTCTTATCATAAATTTCTAAATCCATTGAATACTCCTATTTGATTACCCAGCGTTATCTTCGTAGGCATTAATAATTTTGGAAACAACTGGATGTCGAACAACATCCTTGGAACTAAAGTTAACAAATTCAATTTGATCAATGTTAGCCAAGATTTTCTGCGCGGAAACCAAGCCACTCTTAGCATTTCTTGGTAAGTCAATTTGCGAGATATCACCATTAACGATCATTTTGGAACCAAATCCTAGCCGAGTTAAGAACATCTTCATCTGTGAATTAGTCGTGTTTTGAGCTTCATCCAAAATCACAAATGCATTATCCAAAGTCCGACCTCGCATGTACGCTAATGGTGCAATTTCGATAATCCCCCGATCAAGGAGTCGCTCTGTGTGTTCGGTTCCTAAAATCGCGTGTAATGCATCATAGATTGGTCTTAAATAAGGATCGACTTTGTCTTTCAAGTCACCAGGTAGGAAGCCTAAACTTTCACCTGCTTCAACAGCTGGTCTGGTCAACACAATTCGGTCGACAATTCCCTTCTTCAAGGCAGCCACAGCCATGACCACTGCCAAATAGGTTTTACCAGTCCGGCCGGCCCAACGCCAAATACAATATCATGATTCCTGATAGCTTGGACGTATTGACGCTGACCAAACGTTTTAACTCGCACAGCATGGTTCTTTGCATCTTTGATAAGGACTTGGTCATATAAATCGCTAAAGTACTCTAACGTGCCATTTTCAGCCATATTCAGGGCGCTAACAAAATCGCTTGAATTAACACTGATGCCCTTTTCAATCAATCCCAAAATATTTTTAAGAATTAATAGCGAAGTATCAACCGCCGTCTCATCACCCGATACCTTTAAACTATTTCCAAATACATTAATTGAAACATTCAGGCCACTCTCAATAATTGCAATGTATTCATCTTGAGCGCCAACAATTGTTAATAAATTATTTTGATCCGCAACGATAAATTCTTTAGTTACTACTTGTTCTTCTGCCAATAATTACGGCTCCCTTTCCAATTATTAACTTTGGAGCTGTGCCTTAACGAGCTTATTAATCAAATTCCCGTCGGCCTTGCCTTTAACCTTAGGCATAATTGCTCCCATTACCTTACCAAAATCAGCCATAGATTCTGCACTGACTTCAGTAATCGTCTCTGAAACCACTTTTGCTACCTCGTCTTCTGACATCTGTGCCGGTGCATAGACCTCAGTAAGCTTTAATTTGTTTTCCTGCTCAGCAACCAAATCATCCCGATTACCTTTTTTGAACTCAGCAATTGATTCATTAATTTGCTTAATTTCTTTAAGGACGATTTGACCAACCTGTTCATCGGTTAGCTCTTGGTTATTATTTGCTACTTCAGCGTTAGTAATCTGCGCTTTCAATCCCCGAATAACGGATAACTTTTCCTTATCCTTAGCTTTCATAGCTTCTTTAAGTTCGGAATTTAATTGTTCTTTGATTGACATTGCATTTCCTCTTTTCAAATTATACCTAAATTTTAACATTAAAAAAGATCGAAGACTAATGAATATTAGCCTTCATCTATCTTAGTTGCAATTTAGAAACGACGTTTCTTCTTGTTGTTACGTTTACGTGCCGCCTCAGACTTTAACTTACGCTTAACACTTGGTTTTTCATAAAATTCTCGTTTACGATATTCTTGTAGTGTACCGCTTTTTGAAACTGTACGTTTGAAGCGTCGAAGAGCATCATCAAGAGACTCGTTTTTACGAACGACTGTCTTTGCCATGTGAAATTCCCTCCCTCCGAGCTCAAAGTTTAGTTTTGATATTTTGTAATACCAAAACGGTTCGAAAATAATTATACATAATTTATCAAACTGCGTCAATTGTTTCTGAAAAAAAGCCTTTTCATGGTAAAATTTATTTATTAAATATCTCAAGGGAGCAGAACTATGACAACTAAACAAAATATTTACATTATTTCTGATTCTAGTGGTGGCACTGCACAAACAATTGCTCAAACTGCTGCGTCACAATTTCAAAATCTGACTACTGAAATTAGACGTTTCCCATTCGTCCAAACCGAATCAATGCTGGCAGGAATTTTAAAACTGGCCAAACAAAATCAAGCCATTATTTTTCATACTTTTAGTCAGCATTGAATTAAGCAAGCAAGTGGCTGAATTCTGTAAACAAAACAACATGTATAACTTTGACTGCGTTCAACAGCCAATGCATATGCTCGCCCTTGCCACTGGTGAAGAACCTGCCCATGTCCCTGGATTAATTCATGATTTAAATGAAAATTACTTTGAACGAATTTCCGCGATTGAATTTGCCGTCGAAAACGATGATGGCAAAAACACTAAGGGGTTGCTCCAAGCAGACATCGTTCTTCTAGGTGTCTCCAGAACATCTAAAACACCGCTCTCACTCTACTTAGCTAATCATAACCTCAAAGTAGCCAATCTACCTATTGGCCCAACTATGCAAATTCCTGAAGAATTAAAGCAGGTTGAAACTAAACGGATTTTCGGCCTAATCAATACTCCCGAAAAATTAAGCCGAATTAGAAAACAACGGATGATTTCATACGGAATGGATGCTAATACTCCATACTCCGATCCTGAGTACATCAAAAAAGAGTTAAATTTTGCTAAAAAACTGTATCGGGACCTTGGCTGTTTATCAATTAATGTCTCTAACAAATCCATCGAGGAAACCTCAACCATTATCTTAGAGAGCCTTGACCTCGATGAAACTGCTTTAAATCCCGATTAAAATGGTTGGTTGGTCATCATATCTTGGAGAATATCTGGATTAAACTTTTGTTCACGTAACATCTTAACTTCATAACCATGCGGATTATAACGAATTTTTTTATCGTTTTCGTCCTTCAAAATTGGCGTTTCCATAATCTTGGGAACGCTTTTTAATTGTTCATGATGTGCAATATAGTTCAAAGCATCAAAGCCAATCGTTCCTAACCCAATAATTTCATGCCGATCTTTATGACTACCCATTGGATTTTTAGAATCATTTAAATGAACCACTTTTAGACGATCAATTCCAATAATTTTGTCGAATTCAGCAAGCACACCATCAAAATCATCTTTCACGTTATAACCTGCGTCATTGGTATGACAAGTATCAAACGTGACTGATAACTTATCGTTGTCTTGAACTTGATCAATAATGTCAGCAATTTGTTCGAAAGTAATGCCCACCTCGGTTCCTTTACCAGCCATCGTTTCAATGGCAATTTGGGTGGTTTGATCAGGCTCAATCACTTCGTTTAAACCTTTAGCAATGTTGGCAATTGCTGCTTGGGCCCCTGCCCCAACATGAGCTCCTGGATGAAGCACAATTTGACTGGCCCCGATTGCCTGAGCTCGTCTAATTTCTTCATGTAAAAAATCAATACCGAATTGAAAACTATCAGGCTTTTGGGTATTTCCCAAGTTAATAATATACGGTGCGTGAACAACTGAGGCCACCAGCCCATTATCTTTCATGTACGCTTGGCCCTCTGCTCCCATTAACTTTTCGATTGGTTTACGAACTGTGTTCTGCGGAGCCCCTGTATAAACCATGAACACATTTTCTTTTAATTCATGCGCTTGTTTAGCAGACCCCAAAAACATTTCTTTACCGTTCATACTGACATGTGATCCAATTAAAAAAGTATTACTATCCATTGACTACTTTCCTCCATTCAAAATTAATTGCGCAACCTTAGATGATGCTTGGCCTGTTTCCCAAGCACAAAATTGGTCATTAAATTTGTTCATGTGTTGTTCATATCCTGGAAATTGTCGATATTTTTTAAATTCGGCAAGCTTTTTGGATAATTCAATTCTGGTTGTCACCAGCGGACCAGACAAATTATCCGCTTGATAATTAAAATAAAAGCCTCGCAATTCATCGCGATAGTGCTCTAAGTCATAAGCATAAAATAACGTTGGACGCTTTAAATTAGCATAATCAAACATTACAGAAGAATAATCGGTGATCAACAAATCAGCAATTAAGTATAATTCGTTAATGTCATTATCGGCTAATACGGTTACGCGGTCCTCATAACCAGATATGTTAATTTTATCCTTAACTAGGTAATGTGGTCTAATAATTAGCTGAGTGTCATCGCCAACTTCAGTAAAAAAGTCCTTCAAATCAAATGGCAACTCAAAATTATAGACACCTTTTTGTTTATAATCATCATCACGCCAAGTTGGTGCATACAAGATAACCGTGTTTGGAAGTTTACCTAATAATTTTTGCTTTAATTCAGCAACCTTGTCTGATCGATTTTGCGTGTATAATACATCATTTCTTGGATAACCAATGTTTAAAAATTGATTTTTAAAGTCAAAAGCTGATTTGAAGATATCTTGAGAATATTGATTAGGCGCGATTAGCGCATCCCAACGGTTGGCTTCCTGCTGAAATTGTTCGTGATATTTAGCTGTGGTGGTTCCAGGAATTTCCACATTATCAATATCTCGACCCAGCTTTTTTAATGGCGTACCATGCCAAGTTTGAATATAGTGAGTGCGACGATTTTTATGCCACCATAATGGCAATCGTGAGTTCATCACCCAGTATTCAGAGGTGGCCATTAATACCGCCCACGCAGGGGTAAACCGTCGAATTAGCTTAATTTCTGGGTGAGTCACTGATAGGCGCCGATACTCAGAGGGTTTCACACTAAAATATGCACTATCTTGATAGTTAGCATCAATATTCACCAATTCTTGGTAAATGGCATAAGGATTATCATTAATGTCCCTACCATTGAAACTTTCAAAGACCACGCGGCGCTTTTTTATCGGCATACAAAGAAACCCATCGTTAATAACGATGAGCACTAGCCGAGCAATAAGTTTTAATAGTTGTTTAAATTTATTACCCATATTAATTACCTGCCTATATAAGGTCAACAAATCGTGATCGGAACTTGTAGTGAAGATGTGATCCCACCAATAAGAAGAACAGGACGAATCCCCAGAAAACAAGATTCAAGGTTCCTTGTTCCCAGAAATGACCTTGATTAAACATTGCTTCTCTAAAGCCATTAACCACATAGAAGAACGGATTTAACTCTAACACTCTGACCATGGGTGCCGGAAAGGCATTAGTTTGAAAGTTAAACAATACCCCTGATAGGTAGAATAACATTCTCATTAAAGATTGAAGGAGGATTTTGTAATCCCGAATCAATACCGAAATTGTTGAATTAAAGATTCCAAAAGCAATTAACCAAGCAATCATACAGATGAAGTAGTAAATCCATTCAAACCAAGAAATCGTTGGATATACTTTGTTAAGTAACCCAATTAAAATAGTGAACACTAACATAGTCCAAAAAGTAGTTAAGTTACTTACCACTTTAATTGTAGGTAGGATACTAACTGGAAATTTCATTTTCGAAACCATTCCAACCCGTTCATAAATACTCTTAGAAGCATCTAAAGTAACTCGGTTCATGAAGAACCAAGGAGTAATTCCGATAACCATCCATGGTAAGTAGCCAATTCCATGCGTGGCATTTCCATGCTTCAATCCAACCCCGAAAACAATCCAGTATATTCCGATTTGAATCAATGGATAAAGGTATTCCCACATTAAACCTAAATAATGACTTTGATACTCTGCTTTATCTTCATAGCGCGAAATTCTGAAAATAATTCCAATATTCTGAATTTGCTCTTTAATTAATGTCCATGCTTCTTTCAAAACAAGTTCTCCTTAAATTTAAGAATTAAAATATTTTTATATAATGTTCAATCACTCTGTTAGCGGCATTCCCATCATTATAGGTGTTCCATTGCTTATTAAAGTTCCGGAAATCTGACGGTTGGTCAACAACAACTTCTTCAGCAAGTTCCTTAACTGTCAGAATTGGCTTAGTTGGTAACCAATCTAAGAAATCATTTTGAATGCCTGGATTTTTTCGATAGCTTTCCAAATCATACATAAAGAAAATAACTGATTTGGCATTCTTAAGCAAACTAAAGTCGAACACCACCGATGAGTAATCCGTTACTAATGTATCCGTAACCGTTAGTAAATCGTTAGTCGAAAATTGATGATAGAAGCGAATCCGTGGATTTCGAACTTCTCGAACCTTATCCTCACGGTCTTGAACCACCGGATGAAGCTTAATGACGACAATTGAATCCGGATCACTGGTCAAGGCATTACTGACCCCATGAGGTAATTTAAACGTTCCATCATCACGGTATGTAGGTGCATATAAGATTACTCGTTTACCTTTTAATTCAGGCGCCGAACGATAGATTCTTTCGCGAGAGGCCTCATTTGATTGTTCATCAAATAAATCATCAGAACGAGGGTAACCTAATAGTTTCATTTGCTCTGCTTTAGCATGATAACTTGTCTGAAACACGTTACCCATCGCTTCAGATGAGACAATATAATCATCGAATTTATCATATACTGATTGGAACCGTTTCTTATCAGAATTAGTTCTTTCATCAGTTGTTGGATCTTCCCAACCAAATTTTTTAATTGCCCCGTTTGCATGCCAAAGCTGGATGACTTTCATTTTGGGAGTCTTAACAATCCCTCCTAAAAAAGCATAGTAGTTGTCGCAAAAAATTAACCTAGCACTCATTACCTTAGGAATCTTGCTAACCACAAAATTCAAATTGTCTTTAAATGGTCTAGTAATGATTCCATATGCGGCCAAATCGGTCGCCGCTGCCTCAGTATTACTACGATAATATACCATGAGGCGACTGTTCTTAGGCTTATTTGCAGCTAATTTTTTTATGAAGTCTACGTTATTATCAAAACTCATAAAGTAAACAATGTTTCTCTTTTTTTAAATAGATTCAAAATCGACATGACCCTAATTAAAAAGAGATAAATCACTTTCACCATACTCACCAATTTCTTTTAAGATTCGTTAACCCGAGTATTATACCATATCGAGTTTGCGATATTTTACTCAACTGTAATCATAGATAATTCTTTAGAATTAAGGCATTGGATCGTAGAATCGACCGACAATTTTAACCGTATCCGACAACGATGCAAATGCATTCGGATCAGATTCGAGCAGTGCTTCCTCTAATTCACCCATTTCATACCTTGAAATAACAGTGAATAAAATCGTCTTTGAATCGTGTTGATAAGCTCCTTCAGCATTGTGCACGATAGTAATTCCTCGTCGCAAATGATTTTGAACACTATCGATAACCGTATTTGGTCGTGAAGTAATAATCATAACTTGCATCCGTTGTTGCTTAGTATATGTCATATCCATAACCTTAGCATTCACGATTAAACTCAAAACAGAATAAAATGCATATGGCCAACCATACATTAATCCAGCAGCTAAAATAATAAATACATTAAACGTGATGTTAATTGAACCAATGGACCGCCCCGTACGATCCCGAATCACAATACCTAAAATATCTAAGCCCCCAGTTGAAATTCCATTCTTCAAAGCAAGACCCGTTCCAAATCCATTTACCGCTCCACCAAAAATGGCACAAATAATCGGATCATGCGTCAATTGTATTGGGTGCATCATTTGAATCATTAAACTTGATAAAAATACCGTGAAAATTGTAAAGACCGTAAATTGCTGACTAATTGCTCGCCAAGCTAATAAAAATAACGGAATATTCAGTATGAATAAGCCAATTCCAGTGGTAATCGTAATTGGTAAGAATCGTTCAGAAATTGTTGTTAGCAACTGCGCAAAACCAGTAATTCCTGATGAGTAAATATGTCCCGGTGTCCAGAAGAAATTCACCGCAATTGATACTAAAATTGCATAGATAAAAGAAGTCGATGCTTTTGTGATGTATGCATGCCGCTTAAGTACCTTTGAAACGTCGTCCATTTAATTAGCCATCCCCATTCGAATTTGTTCATATTGATTATATGCTTATTTATGTAATAAAAAAGGCCGATTTTTAATCAGCCAATTCATTGATGCTATTTTTGTTCCTTATCACCATTGTCGGCAACAAAATTCCTAAGTCTTCCAATTGCTTGTTAGCAACTGGGGCTGGGGCACTAGTTAATGGTTCAACTGCCTTAGAGTTCTTAGGGAATGCAATTACATCTCGGATATTATCTCGGTCGGCCAACAATCTAACAAATCGATCTAAACCGATTGCTAGACCTCCATGAGGTGGAAAACCGTAATCCAAAGCATCCAGGAAGTAACCAAACTGTGCTTGGGCACTTTCCTTAGTAAATCCAAGAGCTTCAAACATTTTTTCTTGAATATCACGACGGTGGATACGAATTGATCCCCCACCCAATTCGAGACCGTTCAAGATAATATCGTAGCTTTGAGCATATGCCTTATGGGGATCTTCATCCTCATTCATTAAGTAATGAACGTCTTCTTCATTAGGCATTGTGAATGGATGATGGGCAGCAACATAACGCTTTAAATCAACATCGTAGTCGAATAATGGCCAGTCAACAATCCAAAGGAAAGCAAACTTAGATTCATCAATCATATTTTGTTCCTTAGCAATTTGAACCCGTAAGTAAGATAAAGTGTTAGCCACGACGCGGCTATTATCGGCAGCAAATAATAATAGGTCGCCAACATTTGCTTCAGTAGTTGCTAGAATTTGGTCTTTAACACTGTCATCAGTAAAGAATTTAGCAATTGGTCCTGAGAAACCATCATCAGTTACTTTCAACCATGCAAGTCCCTTGGCCCCAAATCTTTCAACGTACTTACCAAACGCATCAAGGTCTTTTCGTGAGTAAAGCTCTGCCCCCCCGGGAACGGCAATTGCTTTAACTTGACCACCATTTTCAACAGCCGAAGAGAATACCTTAAAGTCAACTGACTTCATGATTTCAGAGAGGTCCTTTAGTTCCATACCAAATCTAACATCTGGTTGATCGGTTCCGAAGCGAGCCATCGATTCATCCCAACTCATTCTAGTAAATGGTAATTTAACCTCAACGCCTAAAGCATCCTTCATTACTTTAGCAATTAAGCCTTCAGTAACTTCTTGGATTTCTTCGGGATCGGCAAATGACATTTCCATATCGATTTGGGTAAATTCTGGTTGCCGGTCACCACGTAAATCTTCATCACGATAACACCGAGCAATTTGGTAGTATTTATCAAATCCAGCTCCCATTAACAATTGCTTAAATTGTTGAGGTGACTGAGGTAACGCATAGAAGGAACCAGGATAAACTCTTGATGGCACTAAGTAATCTCGAGCCCCTTCTGGAGTTGATTTCGTCAGCGTTGGAGTTTCAATATCAATAAATTCTTGTGAATCAAAGAAGCTGTGAACAGATTGAATAATACGATTACGCATCAAAATACTACGTTGCATTTCTGGACGACGTAAATCTAAGTAACGGTACTTTAATCTTAGCTCGTCAGAAACATTGATATTATCTTGAATATAGAATGGTGGAGTTTTGGCAGTAGCCAGAATCTTAGCCTCCACAATATCCACCTCAATTTTTCCAGTTCTCATTCGATCATTAACTTCTTTTTCTGACCGAGCAACAACCTTACCTCGAACTTCAATGACGTATTCGCCACGAAGCTGATCAGCCACCTTTAAAGCTTCCTGACCATATTCTTCGCTAAACACAAGTTGAACGATTCCTTTAATATCTCTAAGATCGATAAAAATTAAACTACCGAGATCCCGACGCTTTTGAACCCATCCCTTAAGGACAACTTCTTCGCCGATTAAATTTTCATCTACTAATCCTGCATATGTTGTTCTTTTCATTTTGTCATTTCCTTACTCATCAAAATTATTGGTAATTACAGTGTTAAAGTTGGTCATGATTTCACTAATTGGCACACTAACTTCTTTACCCGAAACCATCGACTTAACATTAGCGGTTTGGCTTTCTAATTCTCGATCACCAATGGTAATGGTAAATTGAGCATTTAGTTTGTCAGCTGCTTTAAACTGCGCTTTGGGCTTCCGATCAAGATAATCCCGATCTGCAGAAAAGCCGTCATCTCGCAATGCTTGTACTATTTTTAGTGTAACTTCGCTCGTGCCCTCACCAATTCCAACTGCATAAACATCTAACTGATCAAGAATTGGTAACTCGATGTTTTGAGCATCTAAGAGAACCATTAGTCTTTCAACTCCTAGCCCAAATCCAATTCCTGGCATTTCTGGTCCACCAAGTTCCTCAACTAACCCGTTATAGCGACCACCAGCACAAATCGTAGTATATCCTTCACCCAGCGACTTTGAGTCAACCATGATTTCAAAGATGGTATGTGTATAGTAATCAAGCCCTCGAACCATTGTTTCATCAACATCATACTCAATGTCCAATGTATCTAACAAGTGCTTAACCGCAGTGAAGTGGGCCTGTGAATCATCTGAAAGATAATCGAGAATTGAAGGGGCCCCCTTAACGATCTCTTGGTCCCGTTTATCCTTACTATCCAAAACTCGTAGTGGGTTTTGTGCAATCTGACTTTGAGTCATCACTTAAATCATCAAAGTATGGATCAAGGTAATCAATCAGCGCTTGACGGTAATTATCCCGAGTTTCTTGGTCACCTAAAGTATTGATAGCCAGCCGTAAGCCAGTCAAACCAAGCCGTTTAAGGAAAGTAATCGCCATTGCGATTACTTCTACATCTAATTCTGGTTCATTACTACCGAAAGCTTCAACCCCGATTTGATGGAACTCACGTTGTCGACCAGATTGAGGACGTTCATATCTAAACATCGAACCCATATAGAATACTTTAACGGGTTTTTGATGCTCTGGACCATATAATTTATTTTCCACGAATGCCCGCACAACGCCAGCTGTTCCCTCAGGACGTAAACTAATATGCCGATCGCCTTTATCGTGAAAGTCATACATTTCCTTAGTAACAACATCAGATGTATCTCCACTAGTCCTTGAAAACACATCAAAATTTTCGAACATTGGCGTTCGAATTTCACGATAACGGTAATTATCGAAGATCATTCTGGCAGTTTCTTCAATATAACCCCATTTTTTCGCTTCATCTGGTAAAATATCGGCCGTTCCTTTTGGTCGTTGATATCTCATGAATAAGCCCTCCTAAATATAAAAAGCACCCCTGTCATCGACAAGGGTGCTCTTCGCACGGTACCACCTTAATAAAACTCAAGAATAACGCTCGCGCGAATAGTAGTTACACCATTAACCTTAACTAAAAAGTGTCATTCAGGATTTTTGTTACGTCTTCGCACCACCCAGACGCTCTCTGCAAACAATATAAGCCTTACTGTTCTTTCCATCGGTTGTTTATTTAACTAAATATAACCTTAGTCGAGATTTTCATTAATGTCAAGATGATAAATCAATTGCTTAAACGGTGGCTTACTTTATAATAGAATTACTGAATGAATAGGATGAAAGACATTGAAAAAAATTATACAAAATCGTAGCTGGATAATCACCACATTGACTATTATTACCACCTTAGCAATTATGCTAATTGCCCTGTATGCTAACTCTGTGACGGTTAAAGTCACTTCACTTAATTTACGAACTGGACCCGCAATTACATATTCCGTTAAGGAAAAGATTCATCAAGGAGAACGCCTCCAAGTAATTGACCGGAAAAATGACTGGATTAAAGTTATTGCTCATCATAAAGATATCGGCTGGGTTGCTTCCTGGCTGGTTGATAATCCCAAGACCAATAATGTTTCTAGCTTGGCTGAAGCAACGATTGTAATTGATCCTGGGCACGGTGGTAGTGATTCTGGTGCGTTATCCACCACCGGTCAAGAAGAAAAAAAATATACACTAATTTTTGCCACAAAACTCGCTAGAACTTTACGTGCTAAAGGCGCGCGGGTAATTATGACTAGAGATAGCAATAAGACAGTTGCGTTAGCAGACCGGCCAAAAATCGCCACTAAAAACTCAGCAAACCTATTTATTAGTATTCACTTTGATTCATCTGATGTTGCTAATGACGCAACTGGAGTTACCACATATTACTATCATCCTGGCCAATCTAAAAATTTAGCTAAGGATGTGAATAAGCGGCTAACCAATTTACCATTACCTAATCGAGGAGCTGAATTTGGAAACTTTTTAGTTATACGCGATATTTCAATTCCCTCAATATTGATTGAGGGGGCTACATTAATAACGATGATGACTTTAAACAGATCACATCTGCAAATTATCAAAGGCAGTATGCTAACGACGTAACTGGTGGCATCAATGATTACTTTAAAGATAATAATTAATAGCAATTAAAAACGCCAAGGATAAATTGATATCCTTGGCGTTTTTTATTTACCAGTTAAAAATCTAGTAGCTCTGGTAATGATGTTACTCGAATATCCGGGTTCCCTGTATGCAGAATCGTGTGATCAACATCAAATAAAGCTGTATTAACATTTGCATTATTACCGGCCTCGACATCCAACTGCCGATCGCCAATCATCATTGTTTGATTAGAAACTAAATCGTACGTTTGCTTTAACCAATTCAACGAATCAGGCTTTGGTTTTCTTGGGAAATCATTGGCAGAAGTAACAAATCCCGAGAATTTATCAAGCAAACCGTAGTTAGCTAATAGTGTCTTAGCTTGTTCATTTCGATGAGTTACTAAATAATTTCCTCCGTCATGATCCAGAGCGAAATCTAGTAACTCCTTTGACCCAATGAACGGTTTTGAAGCAGTAACCATCTCAGCTTGATATTGCGCATTAATTTCCGCTAATTCACTTTCATTAATGCCATAAAAAGCTGCATACTTTTTTAAAGCGGCACCAACTGAATGCTGTCTCATCACCACATAAATATCGTGTTCATCGATTTCAACGCTATCAATATCCAAATCATTTAGTGCCTTCGTGAAGGCTTGAACCATTTGGGGATAAGTATCAAACAAAGTACCATCAAAATCCCAAATTAAATTATTAATCATTCTAAACTCCTAGCAACTATTTATTCTCAGTATCAAACAAAATCGTTACTGGTCCATCATTTTCAATACTGACCAACATATCTGCTCCAAATATCCCCGGTTTAACCGTTAAACCGGTAGACGCTAACTGTTCATTAAATTGCTCGTAGACCTGTTTTGCGTGCTCAGGTTCACCTGCAGAAGTGAAGCTAGGGCGATTACCCTTTTTCGTATCAGCAAATAACGTGAATTGTGAAATCGATAAAACTGCTCCGCCAACTTGCTTAATATCTAAATTAAGCTTTTGATTATCATCCTCAAAAATCCGTAATTTACTAATTTTATGAACTAAATAATCAATCTCTGTATCACCATCGTTATCATTGACACCAACGAGTAATACAAACCCATTAGCAATTTGATTATAGATCTGCTCATCGATTCTAACTGTCGCATGCTTAACTCTTTGAAGAACAATTCTCAATTTACATGACCCCTATCTAAAGATTCTTTCAACTACGTAGACATCTGGAATATTTTTAATGGTATTCGTTAATCGATCTAACTGCTCCAAATTATGAATTCCAACAGAAATTGAAATCGTAGCCATCTTATTATGGTCAACCTGGCCATTGATTGAAGAAACATCCTTGGTAACATTCCCAACCGCATTTAAAACATCAGTTAACATTCCAGAACGATTATATCCAGAAACTGATAGGTTTGCTGGGTATGTTTCTTTGCCTGTCTCAGGATTTTCCCATGACACTTCAATTAGACGTTCACCATTCTCTTCGGCCTTTTTGATGTTGGGACAATTGACCCGATGAACTGAAACACCCCGTCCTTTAGTAATATAACCAACAATTTGGTCACCCGGAACTGGGGTACAACAGTGACTTAAGCGAACCAACATGTTTTCAACGCCTTCGATAATGACCCTACTAGACGATGATGCTTGCCGAGAACTCTTTTGTTGCTTAGTTTCGGTTTTCTCAGAAATTGTCTGATGTTTTTCCAACACTTCTCGTTCAGCCTGATCTTGACGTTCTTTCTTTTGTTGCGCCCGAATATCCTCAGTAATTCGATTAACAACTCCGGTTGGTTGTAAATCACCAAAACCGACTGCTGCCAATAAGTCATCACCATGCTGATAATTCATACCTTTGGCAACTGAATCCAATTTACCATCCGTTAAAACCATCTTAGGATTAAATCCAGCATTTTGCAGATGACGAACTAACATATCCCGACCCGTCTCGATATTTTGTTCTCGATCTTCTTGACGGAAGAATTGTTTAATTTTGTTCCGCGCCCGTCTAGTTTGCACTAGTTGTAGCCAGTCACGACTTGGACCAGTTGAATTAGGTGAAGTGATTATATCAACGATATCTCCGTTTGAGATTTCAAAATCCAACGGCACAATTTTACCATTCACCCTTGCCCCAGTAGTATGGTGACCAACTTCGGTGTGAATAATGTATGCCATATCTAATGGTCCAGCGCCCTTAGGTAACTCAAAAACGTCTCCCTTAGGGGTAAATGCATATACTCGGTCACCGAATAATTCACCTTTAACGCCATCCATGAAGTCAGCAGCATCATCGGTATCTTCTTGAAGTTCAATTATTTCTTTAAACCAATTTAGTTTATTATTATCGTTTGAACCATCCACACCATCTTTAATGCCTTCCTTGTATGCCCAATGAGCAGCAATACCAAATTCAGCAACTTGGTGCATCTCTTGAGTTCTAATTTGCACTTCCAACGGCTTGCCTTCAGGACCAATGACGGTGGTATGCAAAGATTGATACATATTGGCCTTAGGCATCGCAATGTAATCTTTAAACCGACCAGGCATGGGTTTCCATTCCGAATGGATAGCTCCCAGCACTGCATAACAGTCTTTGATTGAATCCACAATTACCCTAATTGCCAATAAATCATAAATCTGACTAAATTGCTTATGCTGATCGACCATTTTTCGATACACAGAATAAATGTGCTTAGGCCGACCATAAATATCGACTTTTAAGTGTAAATCAGCAATTGAGTCCTCAATCTGACTAATCGCCTTTTGAATATAATCTTCTCGTTGATCTCGCCGTGAGTTCATTAAATGAACAATTCGATAGTACTGTTGCGGATTTAAGTAACGTAAACTAATGTCCTCTAGCTCCCACTTAATCGTTCCAATCCCCAAACGATCAGCAATTGGTGCATATATTTCTAGCGTTTCTTTAGCTATGCGCCGTTGCTTATCAGGACGTAACGATTTAAGCGTTCGCATATTATGCAAACGATCTGCTAGCTTAACAAGCATAACTCGTATATCTTGGCACATTGCTAATAATAACTTTCGGTGATTTTCAGCTAATCTTTCTTGGCTAGATTTATATTTAATTTTAGATAACTTAGTAACTCCATCCACGATAAGCGAAACATCATCGCCAAACAGTTCCCTGACGTCGGCCAAGGTTACTCCCGTATCTTCGACAATATCATGTAAAAAGCCAGCCGAAACAGTGGCTGGATCCATATGAAGATCAGCCAAGATCCCGGCGACCTGAATTGGATGCGTGATGTATGGTTCACCGGATTGTCGCTGTTGATCGGCGTGGGCAACTTTAGCAAACTGATATGCTTTTTCTACTTCTCTAACATGCTCATCGTTCATATATTCGGCTGCTTGCTTGATAACTTCATCGGCAGTCCATATTTTTGTGGCCATAAAATCACTTACTTTCTTGGTAAATACTTAGCCCTATTCTACAATTAATTGATTAATGACTCAATTCAAAATGATATGATGCGGCTGCCAACACGTAAAATGGGGCAGTCTCGGTCCTCAAAATTCGTGGACCTAATCCCGCGGAAATAAAATTGTGTGCCGTTAGTTGGTTAATTTCATCGTCAGAAACACCACCTTCAGGTCCGATTACAAATACCGCGGATTGTCCTATGTTCATATCTGCAAATACTTTACTTAATTTTGATTGTTCCCCTTGCTTAGCGGATTCCTCATATGCTACCACACGGGCATCATAGCCAGAAACCGAAATATCTGTAATTTTATCCGCATACTTAATTTCTGGAATCATATTCCGATGCGATTGTTCAGCAGCACTCTTAGCGATTTCTTGGAGCCGACTAACTTCTTAGGGGCTTTATCATTCCAATTAACCACCGATCTTTGCATTTCCGTAAAAACAATTTCGGATACTCCCAACTCAGTTGCCTTTTGAACGATAATTTCTGGCTTACTTTGTTTAGGTAATCCACAAATCAACGAAATTTTAACGGGCAATTCAACATTGTGATTTAAATCACGAATAATGTGGCAAATTGCTCGTTGTTCCTTAATTTGACTTAATTCAGCTAAGTATACACGATGATCGTTTAGAACTAATTCTACTTGCTCACCAACGTCACTTCTCAAAACTCTGACAAAATGTTTAGCAACATCCGCTGGTAACTCAATATTATGATCATCTGGTAAACTACTATCAATAAAATAATGTTGCATAACTATTCTCCATCTGCACTAGGTTTTTGGGCAATAATTGAATACCAATCACCCATATTTAAAACTTGCAAGACTTTAAAGTTCTCAGATTTAATTGCTTCACGAACGACATCTAATTTAGAGTTAATAATTCCAGCTGTGATAAAGATTCCACCTGGCTTTAAATTTTCGAATGCCTGCGGTGCTAATGGTACTAGAATTTCTGCTAAAATATTCGCTACTACAATATCAACTTGCTTATGAATCCCGTTTAATAAATCATTCGCAACGATCTCCATAGAATCCTCATCGAAATTAAGCCGAACATTATCCTTAGCTGATCTAACTGCGATATCATCGACATCCGTTGCAAAAATATCACCAACGCCTAAACGTCTAGCAGCAATACTCAAAACTCCTGAGCCGGTTCCAACATCAATCATTGATTCACCACCACGAATGACCGTTTCGAGGGCTTGCAATGATAACTGGGTAGTTGGATGAGTACCCGTGCCAAAGGCCATACCTGGATCAAGACGAATTACTTGTTCATCACCAGTAGTTGGATTATAACCCTCCCAGCTTGGAACAATCGTTAAGTATCTGGTAAGTCTGACTGGATGATAGTACTTTTCCCATTCCGTAGACCAGTCTTCATCTGCGACCAGGTTAGACTTAACTTCAGCTGGTCCAGGATTTAAGCCGAAACTGCTTAGATTTCTAACTCGTTCCTCAATTAGCGGAATCTTCGCCGCAATCTTTTCACTATCAGGAAAGTATGAGCTTACAATAGCCCCATTAGTAATATGCGGAATATCTTTAATATCAAATAATCGACCGTGTTCCGCCTCAATTTGCGGATTAATTTGCTTAAAATCTTCAGCGTCCTCGATTTTAACGCCACTTGCATCGAAGTCCATAAAAATGTTGGCAACCGCTTCAACGGCCTCGCTAGTTGTTAATACAGAAACCTGTGTCCAATTCATAAATAAATTCCTTTCTGATACAAAAAAGCATCCTATTTGGATGCGCCATTTGATACTTCTTCTTCCTCATCAAAATCATCATGCACTTTGGCATCGTGGTTAAGTAGACGAGATTTTAAGTATTCTAATAATTCGGCTTCTGTGCGGAATACACGCGGATGCTTTTGTTTATGAAGTCGTAAATCGATTTCTTTAATCCGCTGTCTTCCAGTCCACTTGTGACTGTACCTAACTATCAGTCTATTATCAAGTTGCTTTTTTCCAAACTTAAAAATATAGATATTTTCGGGTGTCAACAAGGGGCGCATATACTCTTTTTTATAGAAAAAGCCATTTTTTCTAAGAAATTGTTTAGTGCGACTGAGAATAATGAACACCTCCTGCATGCTTTTTGTTGCTTGTTAAACTCTTCATAAAAAAACAATTAATATATATACTAATGTAACGCGGCTAAAAACGCAAACGATTTATTTGAATTTTTCCAATTTGTTTGTAATGATAGTTCTAAGGAGATGAACCTACATGGAAATGTTTCGCGTCCGATTTATTAACCGCATCACTGATGAAACAATTAGAATTGGTTATACATCAATTCTAGAAAACAATTTAAGTCCCACAATTTATGAGGGACAACAAATTTTTTACCGTGATCACTTACAGCCCGATTTACTAAAAACTGGAGTCGCGGCTCTTGATGCATTGGACACTATCTTCAAAGCCATCCCTGATAAATATGTCCTTAGACAGGTAGCTTTTGAAGCTTCCCATAATCCTGGAATTCTACAAGTTCCCCCTAAAAATTTATTCAATGATTATGTCATTGAACACAACTTACTTAGCCGGGTTAAATATCACCGAGATGCCGAAAATAAAATTATTATCGACACTAATTTAATTACGGAACTACGAATTGGTTAACACTAAAAAAATGGAACTAGAAGTTACTAACTTCATTATAGTTCCATTTTTTTATTTATCACTTTGTTCGTCTTCGCCGGTTTGTAAGACTGCCATAAATGCAGCTTGTGGAATTTCGACCTTACCAACGGACTTCATCCGTTTCTTACCTCGCTTTTGTTTATCCAACAGCTTAGCTCGTCGGTCTGGATCACCAGTATGAATTTTAGAAGTAACATCTTTTCGATATGCCTTGATGTTAGTTCTAGCAATCACCTTGGAACCGATGGCGGCTTGAATTGGAATTTCGAAGTTTTGTCGAGGGATAATACCCTTTAATTTAGTCACAATGTCCCGACTTCTACTATCAGCAAATTGTTTATGCGTAATGAAGCTCAAAGCATCGACTTTATCACTGTTCAACAAGATATCGACCTTAACTAAATCACTTGGGCGATATTCTTCGAGATCATAATCCAGGGATGCATATCCACGTGTACTTGATTTTAGCTTGTCAAAAAAATCAAAGATGATTTCAGATAATGGCATGTGATAAATCACGTTAACCCGATAATCATCTAAATAATCCATAGTCTCAAAAATTCCTCGACGTCGTTGGCAAAGTTCCATTACTGCCCCAACATATTCATTTGGAACCATAATTGTAGCCTTGACAAAGGGTTTCTAAAATCGACTTAATTTCAGAAGCATCTGGCATTTCAGAGGGGTTTTCGACTTCAATCTCAGTACCATCAGATTTATTAACATTATACGTAACCGATGGTGCCGTCGTGATCAAGTCCAAATTAAATTCTCGTTCTAGTCGTTCTTGGACAACATCCATATGCAGGAGTCCTAAGAACCCACAGCGGAATCCAAAGCCTAACGCCTGTGAAACTTCTGGTTCGAATTCTAAAGCCGCATCATTTAATTTTAATTTTTCTAAGGATTCTCGCAAGTCTTCAAATTTAGCATTATCAGTTGGATAAAGCCCGGCATAAACCATTGGATTCATTTCTCGATAACCAGGTAAGGCTTTATCTGCCTGATTAGTAGCATTAGTAA
Organism: Lentilactobacillus kosonis; assembly: GCF_003864335.1. Classification (GTDB taxonomy): domain Bacteria; phylum Bacillota; class Bacilli; order Lactobacillales; family Lactobacillaceae; genus Lentilactobacillus; species Lentilactobacillus kosonis. Next base: position 414,671 of record NZ_BEXA01000002.1, read on the forward strand.
TCGTATCACCCACTCGAGTTTGGGTAATGTCCTTGATACTAGCCGTAATATAACCAACGTCCCCAGACATCAAGTAATCACGCTTAACTGGGTGTGGTGAATTGACGCCAACCTCAGTCACTTCATACTCTGAGCCAGAGTTCATTAACTTAATTCGATCACCCGGTTTAACAGTTCCGTCTTCAAGTCTAACACTAAGGACCACCCCACGATAATCATCATAAATGGAATCAAAAATCAAAGCTTTCAATGGTGCTGTGACATCGCCGGTTGGCGCTGGCACCTTAGCAACGATTTGTTCAAGTAGTTCTTTAATTCCAATTCCTTTTTTAGCACTAGCCATAACGGCATCGGAAGCATCAATCCCAATAACATTTTCAATTTCTTCTTTAACTTTATCAGGTTCAGCTGATGGCAAGTCAATCTTATTGATTACTGGCACAATTTCTAAATCGTCGTCTAAAGCTAAGTATACATTAGCCAAGGTTTGCGCCTCAACCCCTTGAGCAGCATCGACAACTAAAATGGCTCCTTCGCAAGCTGCCAAGCTTCTGGAAACTTCATATGAAAAATCGACGTGTCCTGGTGTATCAATTAAATGAAACTCATAGTCATTTCCATCATCAGCGTGATACTTCAGTTCCACAGCATTTAATTTAATGGTAATGCCTCGTTCACGTTCAAGATCCATATTATCTAATAGTTGATCTTTCATTTCCCGTTCAGACACGGTGTCAGTCATTTCAAGAATTCGGTCCGCCAGTGTCGACTTCCATGATCAATATGCGCAACAATGGAAAAGTTACGGATATACTTTTGATGCTCTTTCATTTTTTCAATATCCATGTTGATATCTCGCTTTCGTTCAAATTACTAACTAGTTCAATTATAAGTGATTGAACCACCAAAAGAAAAGAGGCTGCTAGAAATGTTTATCACTAGCAGTCTCTTTATTCATTCTAAAATACCAACGACGAATTAAATTAGCACAATTTTAATTGCTAATTAATTTGTAAAACTTTACTTCTTACCGTCAAAAGCATCCTTTAATTTATCAAACAGGTTTCCTGACTTACCTGATCCCAAATCTCCTTCACCTGAAGCAGCAGCTAACGCTTCAAGCGCAACCTTTTGCTCCTTGCTTAGAGCTTTTGGTGTGACAACGTTAACTGTAACTCGTTGATCACCATTTCCTTTACCACGTAGGTGTGGGGCACCCTTACCACGTAATTTAAATACTGTGCCGTTCTGGGTTCCCGCGGGAATTGTTAAGTCAACATCACCATGAACTGTTTGAACTTTAACTTTACCACCAAGTGCAGCCTTGGAAAAACTAATGTCTTGGTTCATGTAAATTGTTGCACCGTCACGTTGGTAGATCTTTGAAGGCTTAACCTTAAATACAATATACAAATCACCATAAGGTCCGCCATTTTCCCCGGCTTCGCCTTGATTTTGCAATCGCATTTGTTGACCATCGTCGACACCAGCTGGAACAGTAACTTCAATCTCATGGCTTTGATCAACGTGACCACTACCACCACAAGTTGGACATTTTTCTTTAATTTCTTTACCAGTTCCGTTACATACTGGACATTCTTGACGAGTCTGCATTCTTCCAAGTGGTGTATTAGTTTCAACGGTCACAAATCCTCGACCACCACAGTTATGACACGTTACCGGAGAAGTTCCAGGTTTGGCACCAGTTCCACCACAGGTGTCACATTGAGCTTCACGATTATATTTGATTCGCGTTTTCTTTCCAAAAATGGCCTCTTCAAATTCCAAAGTCATCTGGTACTGCAAATCTCGACCCTGTCGTGGTGCAGTTGGGTCAACGGTTTGTTGACCGCCACCACCGCCAAAGAATTGACTAAAGATATCATCAAATCCAAAACCGCCGCCAAAATCTGCGCCACCTTGTGAGTAGCCACCGCCACCAAATCCTTGAGGACCTTCTGCAGAACCATATTGATCATAGTTAGCTCGTTTTTGAGAATCACCTAATACTTCATAAGCTTCAGTGATATCCTTAAATTTTTGCTCAGCATCTGGTGCTTTGTTAATATCTGGATGGTATTTTTTTGAAAGCTTTCTGTAGGCGTGCTTAATGTCGTCGTCAGAAGCATCCTTGGATACCCCAAGAATATCATAATAATCTTTGTTAGCCATGCTAAACTCCCGTCTTAGTTACTTTATCATCCTTGACAGAATACCATATTTTAACAAAAAGCCAAAGCTCACTAGCCTTGACTTTTTGGACAATTAATTATTTTTTGTCATCGTCAACTTCTGAGAAGTCACCATCAACAGTACCGTCATCTTTGTTACCATCTGCAGAACCCGCATCTGCGGACCCATCAGCGGCTTGACCATCTTGGGCTTGATCTTGATATAACTTAACTGCTAGATCTTGAGTAATCTTAGTAAGTTCATCTTTTTAGCCTTCATATCGTCAATATTATTATCTTCTCGTGCCTTCTTCAAAGCATCACGAGCATCGGTTGCCTTTTTAATCTCATCTTCAGAAACTTTGTCCTTAACTTCTTCTAAAGTCTTGTCAGTCGAGAACAATAGTTGATCAACTTCATTATTAAGATCGGCAGCTTCCTTACGTTGCTTATCAGCTTCTTCGTTAGCTTGAGCGTCCTTCATCATCTTTTCAATTTCATCATCAGATAGACCAGATGAATCCTTAATGGTGATTTTTTGTTCCTTACCAGTTCCCTTATCTTTAGCAGAAACATTCACAATACCGTTTTTATCGATATCAAATGTAACTTCGATTTGAGGAATTCCTCGAGGAGCAGCAGGAATGTCGGTCAATTGGAATTGGCCTAAGGTTTTGTTGTCAGCAGCCATTGGACGTTCACCTTGAAGAACATGGATATCAACAGCTGGTTGATTATCTGCTGCAGTTGAGAACACTTGTGACTTGCTAGTAGGGATAGTTGTGTTACGGTCGATTAACTTAGTGAACACGCCACCCATCGTTTCGATACCTAATGATAATGGAGTAACATCTAGCAAAACAACGTCCTTAACATCACCAGTAATAACCCCACCTTGAACAGCAGCACCTAAAGCAACCGCCTCATCAGGGTTAATTGAATGGTTAGATTCCTTACCTGTCCAGCTCTTTACTGCTTCTTGAACAGCAGGAATTCGAGTTGAACCACCGTTTAAGATTACTTGGTCAATATCATTAACAGATAAACCAGCATCTTTCAATGCGCTATCAAATGGGACTTTTGTTTTATCAACTAAATCAGCAGTTAATTCATTGAATTTAGCCCGAGTTAATGTTGTTTGTAAATGAAGTGGTCCATTGTCACCTGCAGAAATAAATGGTAGGCTGATTTCCGATTCAGTAACTCCTGAAAGGTCTTTCTTAGCTTTTTCAGCGGCATCTTTCAAACGTTGAAGAGCCATCTTATCATTGGCTAAGTCAACACCATTAGTAGCCTTAAAATCAGCAACGAGCCAATCAATGATTCGTTGGTCAAAGTCGTCACCACCAAGGTGAGTATCACCATTTGTGGAGAGCACCTGGAAAACACCATCACCTAATTCAAGTACAGAAACATCAAATGTACCACCACCCAAGTCATAAACAAGAACCTTTTCATCCTTGTCTTGCTTGTCCAAACCATATGCAAGAGAAGCAGCAGTTGGTTCATTGATGATTCTTTCAACTTCAAGACCAGCAATTTTACCAGCATCTTTAGTTGCTTGGCGTTGAGCATCATTAAAGTAAGCAGGAACAGTAATAACAGCCTTTTCAACTGTATCACCAAGATAGTCTTCAGCAAAACCTTTAATATATTGTAAAATCATTGCAGAAATTTGTTGAGGAGTGTACTTCTTGCCTTCGATATCAACAGTGTAATTTTCTTCACCCATATGACTCTTAATCGAAACTACAGTGTTAGGATTAGTAATTTCTTGTCGTTTTGCAACTTCACCAACTTGTGGTTGGCCATCTTTAAATGCAACAACTGAAGGAGTTGTTCTTGCACCTTCAGGATTAGGAATAATCTTTGGTTCGCTACCTTCTAGAACAGCAACAGCTGAGTTAGTAGTTCCTAAATCAATACCAATAATTTTATTACTTGCCATATTTTATCGTATCCTTTTTTTAAATTATTTTTGCAACGACAACCATTGCGGGACGTAACACACGGTCATTTAACCGGTATCCCTCTTGGAGAACCTGAACAACTGTGTCGGCCTTATGGTCATCATTTGCATCAACCGTTTGAATCGCTTGATGATACTTAGGGTCAAAAACTGCACCCTGAGCATCAATTTTCTCAACTTTATTATCTAGCAGCGCCTTTTCAAGGTGATCAGATACCATCTGAACTCCCTGCTTTAATTGTTTCCCACTTTCATCGGTAACTTCAACACTCAAAGCCCTTTGTAAGTTATCGACAATTGGTAAAATATCATGAGCTAATTGCTGTCCATCGTACTTAATCAAGTCAGCTTGCTCTTTTTTGGCGCGATTCTGAATATTCTTAATTTCAGCTTCAGCTCGGAGATATTTGTTTTCCATATCATCTAATTGAGCTTTCAACTGATCAACTTGATCAATTTCCGGAGAACTCTCTTGTTCAGAGGCTTGATCATCAGTTGATTCGTGGGAATCATCATTGACAGCGTCACTATTTTCTACTGGTTCTTCAGCTGAATCATGCTTTTCTTCTGACAAAAATCGCCTCCTTTAAATTAATTATCATCGTTATCATAGTATCCAAGAATCTTGCGAGTCATTTCTTCCCTAAGAGCACCCACGATTCCAATTACCTTAGCATATGGCATTCTCGTTGGTCCAATTACCGCAATTACACCACGTCCATATTTCTTAAGATCATAAGTACCGGTAATTAAACTATAGTTTCTCAATAAATCATTTCGTAACTCATTACCAATCCTAACCTCAACATCACTAGAATCAGGATTTACTAATTGGGCTACTCCATCACCAGTATCTAACAAATTATACAGCGGCTTCAAATAGTCAATATCTTGACGATCAGCGAAACGGAGTAAATTCAATCTGCCACCAATGTGAACCCGATCTTTCCCAACTTCATTGATCATATCATCAAATATTTTCAAGAAACCTTCTGGCGTTTGGACATACTTTGCAATTAACGCTGGAATTTCAAACTGAAGCTTATTAACAACTTCATTAAGCGGCTTACCAACTAACTCTTCATTAATAATATTAACAATTGTTTGCAACTGTTCCGGCGTGACATCATGTAACCTAACTACTTTATCAACTACATGACCATTATCAATCACGATAATTGCCATTACCTGACGTTCGTCAAGTTTGACCAACCTAAATCCTGATAACTTGATTGTTTTATCTTGTTCAGGGTTAAAGGAAACTGCCATATAACTAGTTAAATCTGATAATACCTTAGCAGACTCTTGGATTATCTCATCAATCCTGTTGAAATCACCGTTAAATGAACTCTTGATGAAATCTTCAGAACTATCATCTAATGGATCAGGCTGAACTAAATTATCAACATAGTAACGATAACCTTCCATCGAGGGAATACGACCTGAAGAAAAATGAGTCTTAGTAATCAGGCCTTTAGCTTCTAGAGTCGCCATCTCATTTCGGATGGTCGCGGAACTAACATGTGTCGGAAATTCATCCGAGAGGACTTTAGATCCCACAGGCATTCCATTCTTCGTGTAATCACGAATAATAATTTGCAAAATCTCGTTTTGTCTATCAGTTAACAATTTGAAATCACCTCTTTTTAGCACTCATAACTATCGAGTGCTAAGGCACATATATAATCTATCAAACCCATAACTATTAGTCAAGACATCAAGCAAATTTTTTAGCAAACAATTCTAATGAGTGCTAATAATTTCTGGATGTAACTTTAAATAGTCACGAGTAAAGACTTCATCAGCGTATAATTGCTCAGTTAGTTGTTCAGTTGTTTCGAATTTAACCTCATCCCGGATATGAGATAACCAATCTACAATCAATGTTTCGCCATAAATATTTTGATTGAAATCTAAAATATTTATTTCTATGGTCATTGGTAAAGTATCAGAAAATGTAACGTTATGGCCAACAGACGCCATCGCAATGTGTTGTTTACCAGCTACTTCAACCCGAACGATGTAGATACCAACGTTAGGCAGCCACTGAAGCTCCGAATGCTCCACATTAGCAGTTGGATAACCCAACAGACGACCAACTTCACGGCCATGCACGACTACCCCACTAGAACGAAATGGACGGCCAAGCAATTGATCAGCTAATTCTATATTACAATTATCAAGTGCTTGACGAATTCTACTTGAACTAACTTTTTCATCAGCTAATTCAACTGGCTTAGCCGTAATGACTTCAAATTTGCCATCACTATATTTGGGCAAATGTTTCATATCAGCAGTGTTAGTACCGCCATAAGTGTGATCGAATCCTGCAACAACTGCTACGGCATTAAAGCGCTTGATAAAATTATCAACAAATTCTTGTTCTGTCTGATTTTGAAATGCATAAGTGTAGTTAGTATAATACACTCGGTCGACACCTAATGATTCAAAAATTCGCATTTTTTCATCATAAAGCGTTAAATACCGCTTTTCATGAGCATTTAATTGTTTGTAAACAATTGCAGGATGATGATCGTACGTTAGCACGCAAAACTTAGCTCCAAGTTCTTGAGCTTTTTGCTTAGCCTGATGCAATACATCTTGATGTCCCAAGTGAACACCATCAAAAAATCCCATTGCTAATACAATTTTTTCTTTACTACCAACATTTTCTGCTAGTGGATAATGTAACTTAACGATTTCCAATTTAATTCACCTTCAATTAATTTAAGAACATTTTATAAGGTCGATACTGGTTCTTTTGCTCGTCAAACTGATAAAGAGCTTTAACCTCACCGTCATACTTTAATTTAACCACGTTCTCAGTAGATTGTAGCTCATCAATATCTAAAAAGACTCCATTACCAACCAACTGCCAAAGTTTATCAGATAAGTCAATACTAGGGTATTGTGCTAGTGAATCATCAAGTGATACGAAGTATTTATCAACGATTCCCGCCTCCATCGCTTCTGCAACCTCGGATAATTTCACGCATTGATCGATTGTAAATCCAGCACTTTAATTCTGGTTAGTGAAGACATAACTGCTGGCAATCTAATTGCTTTCCTAAATCAACGGCAAGTGTCCTCACGTAAGTTCCTTTAGAACAGCCAACCTCGAAATAAATTGTTTGTTGCTTATTATCCTGATCATAAGTCGCTGGTTCTATTTGTTTAAAATAATCAACGTGAATTATCCGGGCCTTACGCTCAATCTCAATTCCTTCACGTGCATATTCATACAGCTTTCTACCGTTAACTTTCACTGCCGAAAACATGGGTGGAATCTGTTCAATGTCGCCAACCATCCTGCTAAGAGCATCGTTGATTTGCTGATTAGTCAGCGGTTCTTCAACTGGCTTTGAATCGATAATATTGCCATCTAGGTCTTCAGTGTCATAAGCAACGCCAAATGTGATTGATCCACGATAAGCCTTTCCTGACTGCATTAATAACTCGGAAATTTTAGTGGCTGGACCAACACAAATTGGTAACACTCCATCGACGTTAGGATCTAAGGTTCCAGTATGTCCAATTTTTTTAGTATGCAAAATTCGCCTTAACTGGCTAATGCAGTCAAAGCTGGTCATATTCTTTTCTTTAAAAAGTGGTAATACACCGTTCATTAGTAATTCTCCCATAAGCTTTAATTCAATAAATTATAGCATAGCACCACGCTACTTTATTAATATGTATCAAAAAGAGATTTGACCAATGTATCTGCCAAATCTCTAAATTTATTATTGTTTTGAATTTAGTTCATTAATTAAGCGATCAATTTTGTCACCATAACGAACTGAATCATCTTGTTCGAAAGTAATTTCTGGTGTTTTAAAGATACTCAAACGGGCACCAAGTTCTTTTCTAATTAAGCCTGTTGCCTTTTCCATTCCGGTTTGAGTTTTTTCCTTATCAGATGCTTTATCTGACAAGATACTATAATAAATTTTTGCCTGCTGTAAGTCACCGGTAACATCTACTCCAGTGACAGTTACGCCCTGAACTCGAGGATCTCGAACTCGCTTCAGCAAAATATCAGTGACTTCTTTTGAATCTCTTGTTCAAGTCGACCAACTCTGTATTGAGCCATGGATAATTCCTCCTTATTCTACAGGAACTTCTTTCATCTCGTAAGCTTCAACTACATCGCCCACTTTGATATCGTTATAATCTTGAATTGTAAGTCCTAATTCGAAACCTTGTTTAACTTCTTTAACATCGTCCTTAAAACGTTTCAAACTATTTAACTCACCATCGTAAATAACAACACTATCACGAATTAAGCGAACCTTACTGTCCTTCTTAATTACTCCGTCAACTACCATCCCACCAGCAATGGTACCAACTTTAGAAGCCTTGTAAGTTTCACGAACTTCAACTGATCCAGTAATTTCTTCTTTGTATGTTGGTTCCAACATACCTTTCATAGCTGATTCAACTTCATCGATCGCATTATAAATAACTTGATGGAGACGAATATCAACATTATCACTATCAGCTTGTGCTTTGGCTTGTGGTGTAGGACGCACATTAAAACCGATTACGATTGCATTACTTGCTTCAGCTAGTGCGATATCACTTTCGTTAATGGCACCAACCGCGGCATGAATAATGTTAACCTTAACACCTGAAACGTCAATTTTTTGCAAGCTATTTGCTAATGCTTCAACGGATCCTTGAACATCGGCCTTAATTAAAACATCAACTTGCTTCATTTCACCCTCTTTTAGAGAATCAAATAAATTATCCAAAGTTACGTGTGTAGTCTTACGACGTTCTTCAACTTGAGCTTCCTTAGCACGAGCTTCACCAGCAGCACGAGCGGTCTTTTCATCATCAAAGACAACAAATCGATCACCAGCTTCTGGAACATCGTTCATACCAGTAATCTCAACTGGCATCGATGGTGTAACCTTCTTTAAGTCACGGCCACGTTCATTATTCATCGTTCTAACCCGACCAAAAGTATTACCAACCACGATTGGATCACCAACGTGTAGTGTCCCTTGCTGAACTAACAAGGTTGCAACTGAGCCACGGCCTTGATCAAGTCGAGCTTCGATCACTGAGCCTACAGCTGGTTGATCAGGGTTCGCCTTTAGTTCCAACATGTCTGATTGTAAGACAATCATATCTAACAATTCATCAATGTTTTTACCAAATTTAGCTGAAATGTTAACGAAGATGGTATCGCCACCCCAGTCTTCAGGAATCAGTCCGTATTCAGCAAGTTGTTCGATAACGTGATTTGGATTAGCGTCTGGCTTATCAATCTTGTTCACAGCAACGATAATTGGTGTGCCGGCAGCCTTGGCATGGTTAATAGCTTCAATAGTTTGAGGCATAACTCCATCATCAGCAGCTACAACTAAAACAGTTATGTCTGTAATATTTGCTCCACGGGCCCGCATTTCAGTAAATGCAGCATGTCCTGGTGTATCCAAGAAAGTAATGACATTTTCACCATGACGAACTTGATAAGCACCAATTGCTTGAGTAATTCCCCCTGCTTCACCTGCGGTAATGTGTGAGTGTCTCAAATGATCCAACAAGGTTGTCTTACCATGGTCAACGTGTCCCATGATAGTAACAACTGGTGGACGTGATTCTAAATGTTCATCATTAGCCATCTCAGTATCGAAAATTTTATCAATATCAGAAACGTCCTCTTGAACTTTTTCTTCAGCTTTAATACCGTAGTCAGCAGCTAAGATTTCAATGGTATCTTTATCAAGAGATTGGTTTTGGTTAACCATAACTCCCAACATAAATAATTTCTTAACAACTTCAGCTGGTTCTCTATGCAATGCTTTACCTAAATCTTGAGCGTTCATGCCATCAAAATACATCAATACTTCTGGTAATGGACGTTCCTTACGTTCAGGCGCACCATGATGTTCTACTTCACGCATCCGTTGATTTTTTGCTTCCGTTGTTTCTTTTGACGCTTTTTGTTAGCCTTACGAGAATTATTATTACCTCTCGAAGGATTTAAGCTACCGCCAAAACGACCGCTACCACTATTATTACTCCGATGAGCATTGTTAGAGCTTGACTGAGTGGTACTTGGTTTATTTTGAGTATTACTCGACTTTCCTTGAGTAGTCTTAGGTTTACTTTGATTATTTGTTTTATTAGCTTGGCTTTGTGATGCATTTTGAGTATTGCCATTGCTACGATTATTACTAGAATTCTGGCTATGGTTGTTATTCAAATTATTACTCCGATTGTTAACAGAATTACCACTACGACTATTTGTCGAGTGATTGTTATTATTTTGTTGGTGCTTTGATTCATTATTACTAGTTCGTGTACCATTATTCGAATGGCTTGAACTTGTAGATTGAGCCTTTCGATCAGCCGGTTTATTACTAGTTGCTTGCTTAGCTGATGGTTGACTTTTAGCTTGTGATGATCCACCAAGTACTTGTCGTAAATGTTGCTCTTGATGATCGTCGACCGTCGACATGTGATTCTTAATGTCATAACCGGCATCTGCAGCTTTATCTAAAATCGCTTTACTGGAGACATTGAGTTCTTTAGCTAATTCATAAATTCGCTTTTTCCCCATATAATCACTCTCCCTTGATTTTGTTGGTTAATTGAATCATTTTCTTCGCCATACCTGAATCACTAATACCAATTATACTGCGTTTTACGCCAACAGCATTACTTAGTTCTTCGCTGGTAAGCAAATTGTTAGTAGGAACATTATAAGAATTGGACTTATCAGTAAACTTTTTAAAAGTATCCTTACCGCTATCACTAGCAATAAATAAAAACTTCAAGTTATTCGCCCGGAGTTCTTTTAATAAAATTTCCTGACCTGATACTGTCTTCCGTGCTCGTTGAGCCAAACCGAGAAAGTTCAATAATGCCTCTTTATTGTCCATTTTCAAACAACTCTTTTCGAGCTTGCTTATGATCAATATAGGCAATTAGGTCATCATAAAATGCCTCGTCAATTTTAACTGAAAAGGCTTTTTCAAATACGTGTTCCCGCTTAGCTTGGTTAGCTCGGTCAACGTCGATTGAAATATAAGCTCCTCGGCCAGATTTTTTACCAGTTTCATCGATTGAAACTGTTCCATCAGCATCACGAACGATTCTGACCAATTCTTTTTTGGGCGCCATTTCACCAGATACGATATCTTTTCGCATTGGGATTTTTCTTTTTTTCATAAAAGTTCGCCTCCAAACAAAAGATTATTCTTCGTTAGTTGAATCTGTGTCGGTTTCGTTTAAAGTTTCATTATCAGAATCAACATCTGCACCATTATCATTGAATTCTTCAGTTGCAGAATTCATTTCAGCAGCTGCTTCTGACTCAGACTTAATATCAATCTTGAATCCAGTTAACTTAGCAGCTAGTCTGGCGTTTTGACCACGCTTACCAATAGCTAATGACAATTGATAATCTGGCACAATTACTGTACATGCCCGTTCATTATCAGGATCAAAGATTACGTCAACAACTTCAGCAGGATTCAAAGCGTTAGCAATGTATCTTGCATCGTCATCATCCCACTCAACAATATCCATATTTTCACCGTTTAATTCATTAACGATAGTTTGGACACGTTGACCCTTAGGACCAACTGCAGTACCAACCGGATCAATGTCAGCGTTGTTAGTTCTTACAGAAACCTTTGCCCGATCACCCGCTTCACGAGCAATTGAAACGATTTCAACAGTTCCATCATAAATTTCAGGAACTTCTTGTTCAAACAATCGCTTAAGCATTCCTGGTTCAGTCCGACTAACAAAAACTTGAGGTCCCTTAGTAGCATTTTCAACTTTAGATACATAAACCTTAATTCTTGATTGAGGACGGTACACTTCGTTAGGCATTTGATCTCTCACACCCATTACAGCCTCAACCTTATCTAAACTTACATAAACGAATCGGGTATCTTGGCGTTCAATCGTTCCAGTTACCAACTCGTCTTCGTACTTACTATATTCATTAAACACAATTTCGCGCTCAGCTTCACGAACGCGTTGCATAATAACTTGTTTAGCAGTTTGGGCAGCAATTCGGCCAAAGTTTGAGGAGTAACCTCAACTTGATTTCGTCACCTAATTCATATCCACGATTAATGGCTAATGCGTCTTCCAGTGAAACTTGTAGTTGAGGATCAAGAACATCTTCAACTACAGTCTTAACTGCATAGACATGCATATTACCCTTTTTAGGATCAAATTCAACCTCTACATTTTGAGCTTGACCATAATTACGTTTATAAGCTGAAACTAAAGCTGCTTCTAAAGCTTCAATCACAACTTCTTTTTTGATACCCTTTTCTTCTTCTAGAGAAGAGAGTGCACCTAAAAGTTCACTACTCATTATTTTACTCTCCTTTTAAAATTTGATTGCTAATCTTGACTTGGCAATTAATTCACGGGGTACTTCAATAACAGTCTGCTTAGCATCATCTAGTTTAAGTTCAATAGATTCTTCATCAACCTTTAGTAAGGTACCTTCATAGGCTTTTTGATTATCTAGCTTTTTAAATAAGGACACATGAATATATTGATCAACAGCCTCTTTAAGCTCTTTATCATTTCTTAGCGGACGTTCAGCACCTGGAGATGAGACTTCTAAGAAGTAAGCCTCTGGAATTGGATCCTCCGGTAAAGCATCGATTTTTTCGCTCAATTCATCAGATACCAATACACAGTCATCAATAGTTACGCCACCGGGTTTATCAATATAAACTCGTAGGTAATAGCTTTTGTTTTCCTTAACAAATTCAACATCAAATAAGTAAAAAGAATGTGACTCTAAAATTGGCTCAACAAGTTCTTTTACTGTCTCAACAACGTTGCTCAAATATTCTCCTCCTAAAAAATCCAATAAAAAGAGCGAGCGTCTCCGCTCACTCCTTTTCCAAGTTATTTAGTAATATAAATGTATCACAAAATACCTAGTTTAGCAAATCATTACATCATATCAAACAGACTAAGTTGGTTTTCATCAGGTAGTCCAGTTAAAATATTATTTTCAGTCATAAACTCAATTAAAGTTTTTGAAACCTTACCACGTTTTGCTAAATCCTCTTTTGAAATAAATGGCCGATCTTCACGAGCTGCCACAATCTGCTTAGCAACGTTCAACCCAAGACCAGGAACTGAATCAAATGGAGCAATTAATGTATTACCATCAATTAACCATTCCGAAGCATCAGACTTATCTAAATCCACCATCTTAAACTCATAACCCCGTTCAAGCATTTCATTAGCAAGTTCCAAGACCGTTAATAGGTTTTTTTCTTTAGTTGACGCTTCCATTCCCTTGTCATTGATTTCCTTCATTGCATTTTTAACAGCATCTTTACCCCTAGCCATTGACACAATATCAAAGTCATCAGCCCGAACCGAAAAGTAGGCAGCATAGTATACCAATGGGAAATATACCTTGAAATAAGCAATTCGCAAAGCCATTAAAATATAAGCGGCCGCATGCGCTCTAGGGAACATGTACTTAATCTTTAAACAAGACTGAATGTACCAATCCGGTACGTCAGCTTCCTTCATGGCTGCTTGCCATTCATCAGGAATTCCCCGACCTTTACGCACATGTTCCATAATTTGGAAGGCCATCTCTGAATCCAACCCCCAATGAATTAAATCGGTCATAATATTATCACGACAACCGATAACATTCGCAATAGTGGCGGTACCGTTCTTAATTAACTCATCAGCGTTACCAATCCATACATCAGTTCCATGAGACAGTCCGGAAATTTGTAGCAATTCAGAGTAGTTACTTGGATGAGTTTCTTCAAGCATGCCGCGAACAAACCGCGTTCCAAATTCAGGGACTCCAAGGGTTCCAGTTTTTGAATTAATTTGTTCTTCCGTTACCCCAAGAATTTCAGGGCTGGAGAACAATGACATCACTCCTGGATCATCCATTGGGATCGATTTAGGTTCAATTCCAGATAAGTCTTGAAGCATTCTAATCATCGTTGGATCATCATGACCCAAAATATCAATTTTTAAAATATTGTCATGGATCGAATGGAAATCAAAGTGGGTCGTTTTCCAAGCGGCAGTCCGATCATCAGCGGGAAATTGAATGGGCGTAAAGTCATAAATATCCATATAATCCGGCACAACGATAATTCCCGCTGGATGTTGTCCCGTCGTTCGCTTAACTCCAGTCGCTCCCTTAGATAGGCGATCTTCTTCCGTGGAACGAAATACTTTTCCAGTGTCCCGTTCATATGCCTTTACATAACCATATGCGGTCTTATCAGCAACAGTACCAATAGTTCCGGCCCGAAATACATTCTTCTCACCAAACAACACCTTGGTGTAGTTATGAGCAATTGGTTGATAATCACCCGAGAAATTCAAATCAATATCAGGAACTTTGTTACCCGTAAAACCTAGGAATGTTTCAAACGGGATATCATGACCATCGCCAATCATTTCCGTACCACATTCAGGACACTGTTTCTCAGGTAAATCATATCCCGAGCTATACTCACCCTTAGTAAAGAATTCAGAATGTTGACAGTTAGGACAACGGTAATGCGGTGGTAAGGGATTAACTTCTGTGATTCCCGTTAATGTTGCAACTAAACTGGATCCAACCGACCCACGTGATCCTACCAAATATCCATCTTTATTACTCTTATGAACTAAACGCTGAGCAATCAGATAAATTACGGAGAAACCATTTCCAATAATACTTTTCAGCTCTTTTTCAAGTCGCTTTTCTACGATTTCAGGTAATGGATTTCCGTACATTGCATGGGCAGTATCCATAGTTTTATTTTGAATCTCATCCTCAGCCCCATCCATTCTAGGGGTATACAATTTATCCTTAAGCGGATGAACTTCATCGATGCTGTCAGCAATCGCATTAGTATTCGTAACAACAATTTGCTTAGCCTGTTCTTCGCCTAAGAATGCAAATTCAGATAACATTTCATCAGTACTTAAGAAATGTTGATCTGGAAGAGTTTGCCGGTTAAGCGGGTTGGCGCCACCCTGAGAATTAATTAATATTTTTCGATAGATATAATCATGCTCATCTAAATAATGAACATCACCAGTTGCTACAACTGGTTTCTCCAACTCTTGACCTAAATCAATAATATTTTGAATAATTTCATGTAGTTTTGATTCATCAGCAACAAGACCCGAGTCAATTAATGGTTGATAAACTCGAGGAGGCTGAACTTCAAGATAATCATAGAACTTGGCTTTTTCACGGGCTTGTTCCATTCCTTTTTGCATCATCGAAGTAAAAACTTCTCCGCCAGAACAACCCGAGCCAACCAAGATTCCCTCCCGATACTTCTCCAGTTGTTTCCGTGGTACTCTAGGAACTCGGTAGAAGTACTCAACATTGGATAATGAAACGATTTTAAACATATTTTTAAGTCCTGCTTGAGTCTGAGCAAGTAAAACCGCATGACTTGGCCGAGCATGCTTATAAGCATCATTATCTGTCATATGATCATTCAGCTGGTCATGGTATCTAATATCATAATTGCTCTCCGCATCTTTTAAGAAGAGATAATTTAAATGCCCAGTTGTTTCCGCATCATAGACCGCTCGGTGATGGTGTTCCAAACTAACATCAAACTTTTTTGCTAGCGTATTTAGACGGTAACCCTTCAAATGAGGATACAAAAATCTTGCTAGCGTCAAAGTATCAATGATTGGATTCGAAATTTCTGACATTCCATGTCGTTTGTAGCCCGTATTCATAAAGCCAACATCAAAGGTAACATTATGGCCAACAATAATGGCGTCACCACAAAATTCTCGGAATAGTTTGAATACTTCTTCTTCAGATTTAGAACCTCTAACCATGTCATCTGTAATAGAAGTTAAATTAGTCGTTTGTTCTGACAACGGAAAGCCTGGGTCAATGAATTCCTCGAATTGATCGATCACGTTAGAGTTTTCCATTCTAACTGCTGATAACTCAATCACCCGATCATAAATCGCTGACAATCCAGTAGTTTCAACATCAAAGATGACGTATGTGGCATCCTTTAAGGGGACGTGCGCGTCATTATAAGTAATCGGTTCCCCTTCATCGACTAGATTAACCTCAACTCCATAAAGCATTTTAAGGTCATTCTTTTCGCCAGCATGAAAGGCATCAGGAAATCCTTGAACTCCAGCATGATCAGTAATTGCAAGCGCCGAATGTCCCCATTTCTTAGCCCGCTTGGCAAAATCGGTAATGTTATTAGTTGCGTCCATTTGACTCATAGAAGTGTGTAAGTGCAGTTCAACCCGCTTTTCATCTGCTGGTGCTTTATCTTGCTTAATTGGATGACTAACGGCATTGATATCATTGGCCATCAAAGTTAGCTCATGAGAATAGTTGTCTTCCTGGACGCTGCCTCGAGCTTTGATCCAGTTACCTTCCTCAATTCCATCGAATGCTCCTTGTTCATTTTTTCCAGAGAATTTCTTGATTGAAATCGATGACGTATAATCAGTAACTTTTAACATTAATAATTCCCGACCCGAACGAAGTGCCCGAATTTCCTTTGAGAACACGTAGCCTTCAACGACAACTGAACGTTCTTCATCAACGATTTCATCCATCCTAATCGTTGGGATATCACCATTAATCTTCTTACCGATTGAGCTTGAACCACTATTAGAATTACTTTTCTTAGGCTTTGAATCATTAAGCTTCATCGCTTCATTAGCTTTCTTGACCAATTCCACCCCGTTGGCTTCATTCCGTTTGCGCAATGCTTCAATATTTTTTTGCGAAGCAGTTTCGTCAACAATTGTATGGATCGTGAAATTAGGAAATCCAGCTCGTCGGTAAAGATCTTCGATTGGACCAAGCGCAGTATTGGCCATGAAATTTTTAACAATTTCGTTTTCAGCCACGAACTGAACACGTTCATTTTGTAAATCTGGCAAATGATTATCACACAACTCTTTCAACAGCGGTGAGGTAACGCCAGAATTGGTAACAATCCATTCCCAGTAGTCTCTAAGCAACGGTTCATCAAACGACTGACTATCGGGCTGAATAATAAACGAAACATTAGCAATATTATTAAAAGCCGCCTGTAATCTGTCATTAAACTGATCAAAGACCTCAAACGGTAAAATATTATTAGTGCTAATGTCAAATTGCCACTTGCGACTCTTTTCATGAACTTCCAATTTATTTAAACGAGCATTTTCAAAAATTGGATCATCTTTCATTTCAAACCACTTTAACTGTTCAAGAAGTTTTTGAAACATTTCATTCTGATTTAGCGCCAAACTTCTTCCTCCTCACTAACCAGAAAAAACTGGGGTTCCCCAGTTTTTTATAAACCTATTGTATTAATCTTCTAAATTATTAAGCAGAATCTTAACCATACCACTAAGTTCTTCAACTTTAGCTTCAAGTGTTTCGCCATTTTTTCGAATTTTAATTTCGACGATACCATCTTCTGCCTTCTTACCCACAGTTACCCGAACTGGAATTCCTAGTAAGTCTGAATCAGCAAACTTAACTCCAGCCCGTTCTTTGCGGTCATCAACTAAGACAGCCAGGCCACTTTCAGTTAATTCAGCTTCAATCTTGTCAGCTAATTCTCGTTGCACATCATTTTTAATATTGACGGGAATAACGTGAACCATGAATGGGGCCACCGACTTGGCCATACAAGGCCGTTTTCATCACCGTACTGTTCAGCAATTGCTGATAGTAAACGACTAATTCCAATTCCATATGAACCCATAATGATTGGTGTTGCTCGGCCATTTTCATCAAGCACCGTGGCACCTAAACTATCAGAGTACCTAGTACCAAGCTTAAAGATATGACCAATTTCGATTCCACGAGTAAACTTAAGGGTTCCTTCACCATCAGGAGAAGTCTCGCCTTCTTTAACAAACACGAAGTCGTCAATATCATCTGAATTAAAATCACGATCAAAGTTAGCATTTAAATAGTGAAAACCATCTTCATTAGCACCAACCACAATGTTACGCATACCTTTAATTCGCTGATCAACCAATATCTTAACATCTTCATTAAGATCAACGGGTCCTAATGAGCCAAATCCAGCACCAATTAGTTGCTTAGCTTGCTCATCAGTTGCTGGTTCAAGAAAATCAGCCTTAAGGTAATTCTTAACCTTAACATCATTAACTTCATAGTCACCAGGCACCACAACCAAAATAGGTTCTTCATCAGCGATAAATAACATTGATTTGCCAATTTGTTCTGGTTGCACCTTAAGCAGTTCGGCAACTTCTTCGATTGTTTTTGCATTTGGAGTAGCCACTTTTTCTAAATTAGCGATTTCGGCGTGTGAAGTGCGATCAGAGATTTTGGACTTTGCCATCTCCAAATTTGCTGAATAATCACTATTAGTTGAATAAGCAATAGTATCCTCACCGATGCTTGCTAACGCAGAAAACTCCTTCGAATCAGATCCACCCATGGCCCCACCATCACCAATAATTACTCGGTAGTTTAGACCAATTCGATCAAAAATATTGATATAAGCTTTCTCCATTGCTCGATATGCTTTGTCCAAATCACCTTCGTTAGCAGAAAATGAATAAGCATCTTTCATAATGAATTCACGGCTTCGTAATAAACCATAACGAGGTCGATCTTCGTCACGATATTTAGCTTGAATTTGGTAAAGCATAAATGGTAATTGTTTATATGACTTAACTGCATCCCTAACGAGTTGAGTAAAAGTTTCCTCGTGAGTAGGTCCCAAGATAAAGTCTGTATCATGACGGTTCTTAAATTTAAATAATTCCGGACCGTAAGTTTCATAACGACCTGATTCACGCCATAAATCAGCTGGTAACACGCCAGGAACGAGCATTTCTAATGCTTCAGCTTTTTCCATCTCTTCTCGAACGATTTGTTCAATGTTTGCGATTACGCGATAAGCCATCGGTAAATAGGCATACATCCCGGCAGATACTTGGCGAATATAACCAGCTCTTAACAACATCTGGTGGCTTAATGCTTCAGCACCACTTGGTGTTTCTTTTAAGGTTGGAATTAAAACTTTTGATTGTTTCATTTTATCTTTTCTCCTTCAGATATTAGTGCAAGAAATATCTGGAAATGTCATTCCATGTAACTAAGATCATTAGTAACATTAAAAAGGCAAAACCAATTAAAGTAATTACCGTTTCTGTTTTTTCAGAAACTGGCTTATGTCTAATTGCTTCGATAATGTTCAGTAAAAATTTTCCTCCATCTAATCCTGGAATGGGAATTAGATTAATAATTGCCAAGTTCAATGATAAGAACGCTAAGAAGTACATAACCCCAGCAATTCCACCTCGCGTTGCTTGAGAAGTAGTGGCAAAGATGGCAACTGGCCCGCCCAAATCATTTAAACTAAAATGTCCCGTAACCATCGACCAAAGAGCGGATAGCAACCGACCACCTAGGTTGAAAGTTTGCGTGAAGCCGCCTAAAATTTTAGCTTGAAAACTATCATCTAAATGCTCAGTTATACCAATAACACCAACTTTTTTGCCACTAGTAGTCACAGTTTTAGGGGTTAAGGAAATTGTTTTTGGTCTGCTTATCGTTTTGAACTTTAAGGTCGACCTTTTTGCCAGCTTTATCCTGAATGTTAGTAGCTAAATCATTCCAGTTAGTAGTCTTAACTCCATTAACTGACAAAATTCTATCGCCATTTTTAATTCCAGCATCACGGGCCACTGAATCAGTCGGTGTAACGTTAACTCGATTTGAGTTATTCGCAACTCCTCCTTGAATAAATGCCAAAATTGTAAAAACTAAGATTGTTAAAATGAAATTATTAAATACACCAGCAACGTTAGTGATCATTCTATGTGGCAATGACGCTGACTGAAATTGAACATCGACTGGAGCAATTTGCACTTCAGTTCCATCTGATTCAATAATTGTAGCATCATGAGCAACCGAATATCGCTTAAGCTCTGATTCGTCACCATTTTCGTATCCTTCTACATATAATTCATTCTCTAAATCTGTTTTGACAACTGTGACTGGAATTCCCTGGAACAATGAGTTTTTATTACTAGTATTAATTGAGGTAACCAAGTCATCATCATTTAATCTCAAGGAAACCGGAGTTCCAGGTTTAATTTCTTCGTCATCATCAGCATCTCCTGCCATTCGCACATATCCACCTAGTGGCAACAATCGTAGTGTAAATGTCGTGTGATTTCTAATAAAATAAAATAGTTTAGGCCCCATTCCAACAGAAAATTCACGAACTAAAATTCCTGACTTTTTCGCTGCATAATAATGCCCAAATTCATGAGAAATAACAATGATCCCAAAAACAATAATGAATGCAATGATAGTTGTTATCAAAGAGGTTGTCCTCCATTTTTTATATAATTCCGACTAGATGTAGAATAGGTAGCACTAATAATAAGCTGTCAAATCTATCTAAAATCCCACCATGGCCGGGTAATATTTTTCCTGAATCTTTTACATCATAATACCGTTTTAGTGCAGATTCAATCAAGTCGCCAAATTGACCAGCAATTGATAACAATGCCGTTACAACAACAATTGGCACGATACTCATTGAGTTAATTGGATAAACCATCAAGAACAAGGAGCATAACACAATTGCACTTAATGACCCTAATATTGAGCCTTCCCAAGTCTTATTAGGACTAATATGAGGAGCCAATTTATGCTTTCCAAATGAGCGACCAAATAAGTATGCTCCACTATCAGTAACCCAAACGATGAACAACGCATATAACAATGTAGTTAACGATAAATCACGAGCTAATGTGAAGTAGTGAAAACCTAATCCAATATAAATCATTCCTAACGTCAAAACTCCTACATCATCAAAAGTGAACTTGTTCTTTGAAAACACTGTTAACAATAGTAAAAGTAGTACGAAAATATAAAACAGGAACATTCGATCAATATGATCAGGTAGCATATTTAACCATGTATCGGGGATGATTAACGTACTAACCCCTAAAAAACTTAGAATTGACTCAAATGAGATTAGTAACTTTTTCTTCATAACTAAAATTTCAGACATTGCGACGATTCCCAAAACCAGGGCGGCTAAATCGGTCCAAATTCCACCCGCGATGATTATCGGAATAAAAATAATTAACGCAACAACCGCAGTAATAACTCTTTGCTTCAAATTAACGCACTTCCTATTCGGTTTCAAGTCCGCCAAAACGTCGATGGCGACCTTGGTATTCAATAATTTCTGCTTGTAATGTTTCACCACTAAAATCAGGCCAATACGTATCAACAAAGGCTAACTCACTATAAGCAATTTGCCATAACAAGAAATTAGATATCCGCTCTTCGCCACTTGTTCTAATCAACAAGTCTGGATCCGCGTACTCTCCTAGTGGAGCAGACATTAACTTATCGCTAAATACAGTTTCGTCAATATCACCAATGGCCAGTTCATCTTGTTTAACCATCGAGGCAACTTGTTTAACTGCGTCGATGATTTCCATTCGACTGCCATAATTGAGAGCGAAATTAAGAATCATTCCCGTACAATTAGCGGTTTGTGCAACTGCATCTGCCACTGCCTTTTGAGTTGCTTTGGGTAATTGATCGATTAGTCCCATAACCTGAACCTTAACGTTATTCTTAATCAGATCTGGAACGAAATCGCCAAAGAAAGTCACCGGCAGCTTCATTAAGAAACTAACTTCCTTATCAGGTCGTTTCCAATTTTCTGTTGAAAATGCATATAAAGTTAACACCTTAACACCTAAATCACTAGCAGCAATTGTCACCCGTTTAACTGTTTGCATACCTTCTTTATGACCAGCAATTCGTGGTAAATGGCGTTTTTGAGCCCAGCGACCATTTCCATCCATAATAATGGCAACATGGTTAGGAACATTATCTTTATCAATCTTTGTAACTAATTGTTGCTTATTTTCTCTATCCATAATTTCACCTTTAAAACTCAACAAAAATAAAGGATGAGTGCCTGCTCATCCTAAATAATTATTATTCTTCATTTGAGGCATCTTCAGGTCGATCAACCATTCGCCACTCGCCACGACCAGCATCCGCAAGCGTATTAAAGTACTTCAATAGGTTATTAGCATCTTCGGGGCTTACGCCACCTAAAACGTTAAGTCCTTTACCAGTAGTCATTGGTTCTGATAAATCAGTGATTTCATTATCATTTTCGATAGTTGCAGTTGAAAATGCCATTACCCAGTCATCTTCAACTAATTTAGAAACGATAAAGAATAAGTTAAAATCTTCCTGAACATATGCTGGCATTGCAAACAATCCATCTTGAACCTGTTGTAATTCATTACCATTGTAATTTAAAGTCGTAATTTCATTAGGAGTAACTTCCATATTTAATTTGAACAACATATGTTCAAATTCATCAGTGCCAGGAACTACTTCTACTTGATTATCATCAGCCATATTAATTTCTCCTATCCAGATACAACTTCTTTTTTCTTTTTCAGCGACTTTTTGATCAACCACTTTAATAGCGTCGTCAGTTACCTTTTGGGTTTCATCTTCAAATTTATGAAGTTCGTCATCAGTAATCTCTTCCGCTTTATGACTCTTCTTCAGAGCATCCATAGCTTCACGACGAACATTTCTGATTGCAACTTTTCCTTGCTCACCAGTCGCCTTAACTTGCTTAGCAATTTCTTGACGTCGTTCTTCAGTTAAAGCTGGTACAGCAAGTCTGATAGCATTACCGTCGTTTGTAGGACTGATTCCCAAATCAGCCTCGTAAATTCCCTTTTCAATATTTTCAAGTGCTGACTTATCATATGGAGTAATCATGATAACTCTGGCTTCAGGAATTGAAATTGAGGCAACTTGATTCAAAGGTGTTTGGGCACCATAGTAATCAACCATCACTCGATTTAATAAACTGGCATTTGCACGACCAGCTCTAATTCCACCCAAATCACGATCTAACGCTTCGTGGGCTTTTTGCATTTTTGTTTTAGCTTCGTTGATAATTGTTTTAGCATCAGCCATAAATTATTTCTCCTTAACGGTTGTTCCGATATTTTCTCCAGTAACTACCTTGCGGATATTACCAGGTTCATTTAAATTAAATACAACTAATGGAATATGATTATCCATAGATAATGAACTAGCAGTTGAATCCATTACTTTTAATCCCTTACTAATAATATCCATATAAGTTAGCGTATCATACTTAACTGCATCTTCGTTAGTTCTTGGATCATCTGAATAAATTCCATCAACCCCATTTTTTGCCATCAAAATTGCATTTGCATCAATTTCTGCGGCTCGTAATGCAGCAGTAGTATCGGTTGAGAAGTAAGGATTACCTGTACCACCGGCAAAAATTACTACGCGACCCTTCTCCAAATGTCGGACAGCTTTCCGACGAATGTATGGTTCGGCAATTTGGCGCATTTCAATTGAAGTTTGAACTCGAGTAGGTACCCCTAATGATTCAAGATTATCTTGTAATGCTAGTCCATTCATAACAGTACCAAGCATCCCAATGTAGTCAGCTTGAGCACGTTCCATACCCATAGCGGCACCAGATTCACCACGCCACATGTTACCACCACCAACAACAATTCCAATTTGAATTCCTAAATCATAAATATTCTTGATTTCAGCTGCAACGTCCTTGATAACTGGTGGGTTTATTCCAAATCCTGCTTCACCTGCTAAAGCTTCACCACTTAGCTTTAACACGATTCGGTTATATTTTATATCAGACATCAAAGTGCCTCCTATTGTTAATCGTTAACTATAATTTTAGCATAATCTGAAGGGTAACAACAACACATCTGGTAATTTCAGAAATTCTTAGGATTGTTTAATTTTACTCTTCTCAGTAATCAACTAATTTAGTCGATAAAAAAAACGCCTCTAAGGGCGTCTTTTAAATCACTATTTCAATTGTGAACGAACTTCATCTTCAAAACTTTGTTTGTTTTGTTCGATTCCTTCACCAACTTCGTAACGAACAAATTTACGGATAGTACCGTTCTTTGAAGCAACGAATTTACCAACAGTTTGGTCTGGGTCTTTAACAAATTCTTGGTCTTCAAGAGAAATTTCTGCCAAGAACTTGTGTAAACGTCCTTCAACCATTTTTTCAACGATTTTTTCAGGCTTACCTTCATTAAGAGCTTCTTCAGTAAGAGTCTTCTTTTCTTCAGCAAGACGATCAGCAGGAACTTCTTCCTTGTTAAGATATTCTGGGTTGATTGCAGCAACGTGCATAGCAACGTCTTTGGCAGTTTCTTCATCAGCACCATCGATCAAAGTCAAAGCAGCGATTGAACCACCATTATGAAGATATGCTCCAAATGATTCGTTATCATTCTTTTCAACGATTTCGAAACGTCTCAACGTAACTTTTTCACCAGTAACTTGAGTTGTTTCAACGATATCATCCTTAACAGTACCTTTTTCTGTCTTAATGTTTAATGCATCTTCAACAGTTGCAGGCTTTTCAATAGCGATAGCATCACTAACTTTGTTTACAAGATCCTTAAATGGATCACTAGTAGCAACAAAATCAGTTTCTGAGTTGATTTCAACGATGGCTGCAGTATTATCATGGATAGCGATATTTGCTAAACCGTTAGCAGCAACCCGGCCGCTCTTCTTTTCAGCTTTAGCAATACCTTTTTCACGTAATACTTCGATAGCCTTATCGAAGTCGCCTTCAGTTTCAACAAGTGCTTTCTTAGCGTCCATCATACCAACGCCAGTTTTTTCACGTAATTCTTTTACTTGAGCTGCAGAAATCTTTGCCATTTAATTGGCCTCCCTTTTCAAATAAAAACTGACTCCACACTAGGCCAAATTGGTCTGAAGCGATAGAGTCAGCCTGAGTGCTTAATTATTTATTATTTGCCTTCAACTTCGTTAGCGATTGATTCAATTGAATCATCACTCTTGGCATTGTCACCAAAAGTTTCTTCGTTAACGTCGTCTTCGCCTTGGTTACCTTCAATGATAGCATCAGCCATCTTAGCAGTAATCAAACGAACGGCACGAATTGCATCATCGTTTGATGGAATGATAACATCGATATCATCAGGATCGGTGTTAGTATCAACCATAGCAACGATAGGAATGTTCAATTTTTGAGCTTCCTTAACAGCAATTTGTTCTTTACGAGGATCAACGATGAACATAACGTCTGGAATTCTTGGCATATCTTCAATACCGCCAAGGAATCTTTCGAGTTTGTCTTGTTGTTTCATTAACAATGAAACTTCCTTCTTAGGAAGACGTTCGAAAGTACCATCAGTAGCCATCTTCTTTAATTCCTTTAATCTACGAACACGAGTTTGAATAGTGTTCCAGTTAGTTAAAGTACCACCAAGCCAACGATTGTTAACAAAATATTGACCTGCACGAGTTGCTTCTTCAGCAATTGCATCTTGTGCTTGCTTCTTAGTACCAACAAACAATACAACGGCACCCTTTGATGCTTCGTCTTTAACAAAGTTGTAAGCAGTGTCGATAAGCTTAACAGTCTTTTGTAAGTCGATGATGTAAATACCATTACGTTCAGTAAAGATATATTCCTTCATCTTTGGGTTCCAACGACGAGTTTGGTGACCGAAATGTACTCCGGCTTCCAATAATTGTTTCATAGAAATAACAGCCATGATATAGCCTCCATTAGTTTTTTCCTCCTCAAAGATCAACTGAATCAGACACCAAATTGGCACTAACCGATTCATTACTTTGAGTGTGTATTTAAAATACCTAGAAAATTATATCTAACATTCGCCATTAAATCAACCTTTATTTATTGATTTGATGATAAAATCCTGCGAAATTTTTAAATTTTGATTAATCATGTTACAATATTGTTTCGAAACAAGGAGGCAACATATAAATGATAAAAGCCATCGTTTTTGACGTTGACGATACCCTTTACAATCAGGAGCCTAGTTTTAACGAGGCTTTTCGATCAGTATTCAATGCTGATATTGATAACGATTTGCTAAAGAAGATTTACATTAACTATCAAAACCAATTCTACCAAGTTCAATCAAAAGCCTGCCAAGAAAACTTAAATTTAACTGATAGTGAGGCCAACTTCACAGTTTGCACCACACCTTCAAGAAATTTGAACTTAATGGATTAACTAAAGAAACGGCCGACAAATTTGAAGAAGAATTTCTCAACAACCGTAACAACATCCAGTTGGCAGATGGCTTGTCAACTATTTTCAATCAACTATCAGCCAAATATAAGCTAGGTATCATCACTAATGGATCTAATAAGGATCAATTAGCCAAAATTATGAAGTTGAAACTTCAACACTGGATTGACAGGGATCAAATCATCACCTCTGAGGATGCCAAGGTTGCTAAACCAGACCCAGTGATTTTTACCATGATGAATCGGAAGTTCGATCTTCGTGGTAGTGAGATGCTATACGTTGGTAGTTCATTTGATGAAGATATTGTACCCGCAAAAAAAGCCGGGTGGCAAACTGTATGGTATAACCCCTTTAATGGAACTATTAGCGATCCAACTGCGATTCCTGACCAAACAGTCTCTAATATTGATGAGTTGAAAGAATTATTAACCGAATTAGCTGCAGAACAGTCATAAAAAAAGAGTGAGAATTTATTTCTCACTCTTTTTTATTATAAGTCAACTAATTTATCAGACTCACCTGTTTCAATTAATGACTTGTTAGCATCCATTGCAAAGTAAACCATATTTTTTACAGCTCGTTTAGTATAAAAAGCGATATGCGGTGTCACCAAAACATTTTCCCGCTTCATTAAATTTTTAAGACGCTCATCAGGAATGTTTTCAAAACTACCAAAATCAGTATTGAAAATCCCAACTTCATCTTCGTACACATCGACTGCAGCTCCGCCGACTTTATTTGAATCGAGTGCTTTGATTAGTGCATCTGTGTCAATCAATGATCCCCGGGCAGGATTTAAGACATAAACCCCGTCTTTCATTTTGGCAAAGGTTTCAGCATTAAGCATATGTTCATTATCTTTTGTGGCTGGTGCATGAAGTGAAATCACATCGGACTTAGCAAATAATTCATCTAAAGTATCGACATAGATTCCTCTTTTTTCTAATTCTGGGTTATGAAAAACGTCATATGCGATAACCTTAGCCCCAAAACCTTCATAGATTTTAATTACTGCCCGGCCGATTCTACCAGTTGCAATCACTCCAACGGTCATTTGATTTAGTTCATCAGCAATATCTGGTGCCCAGGTCAAGTCGCCATTTATTTGCTTTCGATCAAAAATATTCGTTTTTCTTAACAACCGCATTAGCTGGGTTACCGTAAGTTCAGCAATGGCCTCTGGTGAATAAGCTGGCACATTAGAAACTTTAATTCCATTACGTTTGGCAGCTTCTGCATCAACATTATCAAATCCAACATTTCGAAGGGATAAGAACTTGATGCCAAAACTCCCCAACTTATCAAGCACCTCATTAGTGTATGGTTTCTGTTGGTATGCAACAACGCCATCGGCCCCACTTGCTAATTCAACCGTTGATTCATCAAGTAGCTGGCTGGTTGAGATTACCTCAACGTCTGGATTTTCATCGCTCCATTTATCAAGATATGGTTTTTCATCATCTCTAATACCATATGCAATAATTTTCACAAAAACTACCTCCTTACGTAATTGCCATTATTATATCATTGAAACCGTATTCAAAACCAACTCAATTCATTCATGATTCTCAATGTACAGCATTTTTTTAGTTCGCGTCAATTTTTTAAAATGATATTCTGCACTCATAGCATCGTGCTTAGTGAAAAACTCTTCTTGATATAAAATTTCAACTGGTTTGTGAGCTCGAGTATACTTGGCACCTTTACCCGCTTGATGGGTTTTAAAACGACGTATAACATCATCAGTGTAGCCCGTATAAAGGGTGTTATCCTCACATAAAAGCACATACATGTAAAAAGACTTATCTTTCTCCATACAGCATCATCTCGATTGGCTTAGAATAATGATCACCCTCATGAACAATAATGTCATCAAGAATTTTAACACCATTATAGTGACCATCCTTAATCCCTGAAACTAAGACCATATTAGCTAATTTGCCATTGCTAGGCCTGACAAATTGCAGTGATTTAGGCTCAATCCTCTGCTCTCGCATTGTAACTAGAATGTCAGTTAACCGGTCAGGACGATGCACCATAAAAAAATTTACCATTCATTTTTAATAATTTACCAGCAGTTTCTACTACTTGGGATAGATTTGTGGTCAGTTCATGACGAGCAATAGCCAAATATTCATTTGGATTTTTTTCGGAAGTTTCGTAATTTAAGAAATATGGGGGATTAACGGTTACCACATCCACTGAATCCTTTTTGACATATTTCGTCGTATTTTTTAAATCGTCATTAATCACAGTAACCTGGTTTTTTAAATTATTTAGTTTCACACTGCGACTAGCCATGTCAGCCAAACGGTCCTGAATCTCTACTTCAAAAATATGAGCATTTGTGCGATCGCTTATGAATAACCCCACCGCCCCCATTGCCAGCACATAAATCAACGACTTTTTTAGTTTTATTTTTTGACACCGTTGCAAACTCAGCCAGTAACACTGCGTCTAATGAAAAGGAAAACACGTTGCTGCTCTGAATTATTGAGATATTTTTACTGTAAAGTTGATCAATTCGTTCATCTGCTTTTAAATAAGAGTTCATAATCATAGTTCCTTTTATATGTTAATTGTTAGATTTCCTATACTAATTTGCCAAACCATGTCTTTTTACGTAAAATAAGGCTATTAAAATAGCAAGAAAGAAGGAGACAGGATTTGTTTTATTCATTTGCTCGTGTGGTGGTCAAAATTATTTTGTTCATCATTAATGGTAACGGTCATTATATTAACAAAATCGTCTACCTAAGGGAAACTACATTCTAGTTGGTCCCCACCGAACTTGGTTTGATCCAATTTATTACGCAGTTGCTGCGAGCCCCAAAAAATTTAGTTTTATGGCTAAGAAAGAGTTATTTAAAAATCCCATTTTAAAATACATTTTAGTCCATGCTAATGCATTTCCGGTTAACCGTGAAAATCCCGGCCCATCTGCAATTAAACAGCCAGTTAGGATCTTGCGAAAACAAGATTTATCGTTAATCTTATTTCCGTCAGGAACTCGACACTCCAACGATTTAAAAGGTGGCGCTGCTTTAATTGCCCAATTGGCAAATGTGCCACTCGTACCAACCGTTTACCAGGGACCCTTAACTTTTAAGCATCTACTTTCTAGAAAAAAAGTCACTATTTCTTTCGGTGAGCCAATTTATATCGATCGTAAAACTAAGCTAGATGATGCTGCTCAAAAAAATATTGAGCAACAATTGCAGCAAGCATTTGATAGTCTAGATAAAGAAGTAAATCCTGATTTTAAATACATTGATATGTCAAAAAATAAAAAGCGTGATGAGTAAAACTCATCCCGCTTTTTATTTTTTAGTATTTTGTGACTTCATCGCGTTCATCATTTGGTGAAGTTTCTTTTGGGAAGGTTTTTGTCCCATTTGAAGCATCATTTGACGTAATTGATCTTCGCTAAATGGAGGATTTTCTTTCAAGTATCTTTCCATATAACGACGTGAAATGAAAAATCCACCAAACAAACCAGCAATTAACGCAACGATTACAATTAAAATCCAAAGCCAAGTTGCCAATGTTTCGGCCTCCTTATTTACGTATCATCAATAATCTTACACAAAAAACGTGAAAATATAAAGATAATTTAGTACAAAAACGAATTTAATATATTAGTTAGTCGTCTCGTAATCCCTTTTTGCGTTGAATTTTCTTAACTTTATCGGGAGTAACTTCCTTACCATTATCATCATAGACTTTCATCATTTCGATTTGGCTTCTAAAGTTTTCCTTGAATCTAGCAACGTATTTCTTTCTTAAATCAGACTGTTCCAGTTTTTCAATTTCAGTTAAGCCTTCGGCCTTAGCTTTCTTAGCTAATTCATTAATTCGGGGAACGATTTTCTTTAAAACTTCGTCGCCGATTTCTTCAACTGAGTGTTTCTTAGTGTTATCTTTAGTCAATTTAATTCCTCCAATGTTAAACGGGCCTTCTTCATACGAACATGTGTTTGAAAGCCTTAGTGGTTTATGTTACGATTAATGCAATAATAAAGAACGATGAGGTGTCTTCAATGAAAGCAACCCAAAGCAAACAAATAGAGATTTTACATTACATATGGGAAAAAGTAAACGAACATGGCTATCCGCCTACAGTTCGTGAAATTGGTGAGGCTGTGAATTTATCATCGACTTCAACTGTGCATGGGCACATTGCTAGATTAGAACGTAAAGGCTATCTTGTCAAAGACCCCTCGAAACCTAGAGCTCTTGAAGTCACTCCAGCCGGAATGGATGAATTAGGCATTACACCTAATCAAAAGCAGATTCCCATTTTAGGAACCGTCACCGCTGGTGAGCCAATTTTGGCAGTTGAAGAAGCAACTGATTATTTTCCATTACCAAGTTCATTAAATACTTATGACCAACCGTTATTTATGTTACAAATTCGCGGTGAAAGTATGATTAATACTGGTATTTTAGATGGCGACTACGTCATTGTCCAAAAACAATCTTCAGCAGAAAATGGTGATATTGTGATCGCTATGACCGATGAAAATGAGGCCACTTGTAAACGATTTTTCAAGGAAAGTGACCACTTCAGGTTACAACCTGAAAATGATACCATGGCCCCGATTATTTTAAACCGCGTAAGCATATTAGGCAAAGTAGTAAGCTTATTTAGAGGAGACATCTACTAGCTAATTAAGAGGAATGAATTAATAATTCATTCCTCTTTTTTAAAAATTAATATCATTAACTTGATCGCGATATGTCAACTTATCATTGAACCTACCAGTTAAAACAAATTGGGACCTGTCTTTTGACACATCGATTGTTAGTTCTGAGCTATCAAACAAACCTTGTTTATACAGCTCTTCATATTCTTTAATTGTCAGTTTTACTCGCGACTCAATAATCTGATCCATTGTTGATTTCAATTGTGATTTATCAAAGTCATTTAATTTGCCCGTAAAAATTCGCCTTGGGCACCCGAGCCATAGCTAAACAATCCGATTCTATCACCAGAAGTTAAAGTTTCTGAGTTAGCAAGCAATGAAATCAAACTCAAGTAAAGCGACCTGTATACAAATTACCCACTCTGGAGTTATAAACGATTGAATTGGCAAACTCGCCCCATATTGATTTATATTGCGGATCATGCTGATCAGCAACCGTTCTAAGGGCCTTAATGCCCATTTTAGGATAAGGCACGTGAAAAACTAAAGCAGCAAAATCATTAAGCTTTAACGAATAACGTTCTAAATACTGCTTAAATGTTCGATTGAAGAAATCAATATAGACATCATTTGAATAATGGCCATCAACTTTAGCTTCTTTTGTGTAAATAGGACGCCAAAAATCCATTATATTTTTTGAATAAAATGTGCTTTGACCATCAAAAGATATGATTTTAGGATTGTTTGAAAGTAGCATTACTACAGCCCCGCCACCCTGGGTAACTTCACCAGAAGTGTTTAAACCATATCGCGCAATATCAGCTCCCACAACTAACACTTTTCGCTTAGGATGCAACGTTAGATAGTTAATTCCCATCTGCAATCCAGCCGTGGCACCATAACACGCTTGCTTAATTTCAAATGCCCGAGCGCTACCAGAAATACCTAATAAAGACTGCAGATACATCGATGCTGCTTTAGAATTATCAATGCCTGTCTCACTACCAAAAATAATCATATCAATTAGTTCCTTGTCATCGGATGTCAAAATATCAGCGGCGGCATTCGCCGCCATCGTGACAACATCTTGAGATGGCGGAATCACCGATTGTTGTTTTTGGCCAATTCCAACCAAAAATTTGTTTGGATCTTGCCGTCTTGCATTAGCTAAATCGACCATATCAATGTAATAAGGTGCCGTATAGAACCCAATTTTTTCAATTCCCACATTCATACTGGTTCCTCCAAAAATAAAACAAACTATGGTGAAGGTTTAACCCACTCACCATAGTTTATCAGCATATGTACCTAAACAACTACTTTTTCATCTTAATTTGGTATTTCTCTTTACCACTAATTGATTCAATTGTCATACCGTCACTGAACATACCAGCATAAACAAATCCTTCGTGGACCCCACCAACTGAAACAAATGTCCATTGAACAGTTAGTCCATTATTCCCGAGAACAGAACCGCCAATTCTAACACCCGACAATTGACCAGTGCTTCCGTCTGAAAGTTCTACCTCTTGATTACCTAAATTACCATCTACATATAAAGTTAACATCTAATCTCCTACCAATCGTTTTCTAGTTTAATAATATATCATAGGAACTCAATAATTGCTATAACCCTAGCTAAGCTTTAAACTTAAATTATAAAATATCATTAGGAGGATAAACTTATGAAAATTAATATTCACCGTTCAGCTAATGATAAAATGATTGCCGGTGTCATCGGCGGAATTAGCGAACAGTATAATTGGAATTCAAATCTAGTTCGAATTTTATTTGTATTACTAGCAATTACTCCAATGTTTCCGGGAATTATCGCTTACTTAGTCCTATGGATTTTAATGCGTGATCCAGAATAGCCAATCAATTAGCGCCCAAGTTGGGCGTTTTTTAATTGGCGTTTTGCCCACCAATACCAAATTGCTAAGAAAAACAAAAAACAAAACCAAAAAAAAGTAAAAACAGCTGCAGAAATAGACTTTCGGGCAACATATTGATAACAGGATCTTTATTAGGATCAAAAATCCAATCCTCATTTCTAAATAAGACTTCGTGAAACCAAATAAACGTTTGTTCAAAATTAATTGCCATTAAAGTTATCAGCATTCCAGAAACGGTCACGGCGATTTTAATCGGGCTCATAATTAACCACCCCAGGTTGTTCTTCAATAAATGCCGGCGACATTTAATAGTTAATGGAATCAAAATTATCAATACAATATTATTGAGCATTATTAAATGTCTGACATCTCTAAAATGTAACATTCCCGCTGCAGAACTTCGAAAATACATAAATTTTAAATGACTTACAATTGGATTCTGCAAATAATTAACTATTCGAACATAGTCCTGATGCATTTGTGAAAATGATAACCCAGTTACTTCATCCAGATTTTGACTGTGCATATTAATTGTAAAAAGCCATACCGAATTAACAGTTAAAAATATCGCCAATGAAAGTGAAAATAATATAATACAAATACCAATCAGCCATTGCTTGCTAGAAATATTCTGCATTCTTTAAACTTCCCATTCATCAAGCGAATCAATTTGGAAGGTTGGCAAAATGGATTGCTTACTAACTTCATTCTTAGTTGATAATCCTGAATAAACTAGCAAAGTGTCAATTTCAGCGTTAATTCCTGCCATAATATCGGTATTGTAATTGTCACCAACCATGATCACTTCATCTCTAGTTAATCCAATTTTTTTCAATGCGTTATTAAGAATCATTGCATTTGGTTTACCAATCATCACTGACTCTTGTTGCGTAGCATGTTCTACGAATTTAACCACTGTTCCTGCCCCAGGAAGCATGCCGCGCTCCTTAGGAATGTTCGTATCGGGATTAGTGCCAATAAATGCGGAACCATTTCTTACCGCCAGCACGGCCTCGGTTAACTTTTCATAGGTTAAATCTGAATCCAAACCAACTACAACAAAATCGGGATTAACTTTGTCTAATTTAAAGCCTTTAGCCAGAATTGCTTGATATAATCCCATTTCACCAACAATATAAACTGAAGTCTTAGCAGGTTTATCAGTTTGACCTTCGATATAATCAGCCGTTGCCATTCCTGATGTGTAAACATTATCTTCACTCACATGAATGTCATGATTATCAGCCAAATCAATGACAACATCCTTAGGCAATTTGGTAGAATTGTTTGTTACAAATAAAAATGGAATCGATTGCTGTTGTAATGATTCAATAAAACGCTTTGCTGCAGGAATTCTTTTTTTACCAGCGTAGATTGTTCCGTCTAAATCGATGAAATAACCCTTATACTTATTCATGTTAATCTCCTGAGTTAATCCTTATTTTCTTTAATCACAAACTTATGCTTGGTGGATGATTTCTTTTCTTGGCTCACAGTAACGTTTCTTTCGTTTGTTAAGAGGAGCTTTTTTTGCAGTCACCTTCTGCTTAACGTAACCGTTTTTTTTGTGCATTTTTTCGTCGGTTGTTCTTGTTAGAATTATTATTTCTCTTTCTTTTTTGACTATCCTGATGGCCAGAATTGCTCCGCCGAGTAATTGGCCGAGCTTCCAAATTATGAACAACAAAATATTTGGCCCCAAAGTTGACCATTTCTAATACATAATCCGTAATTTGATTAGCAAACGGACCATCAACGTTAGCACGATCAACCTCGAAAAAGCCTTTCATTCTTAACTGATCATAACTATAATCACCAACAATATAATCATATTGACTTAAAGCTGGATTATATCGATGACGGAAATCCTCAAAATCAAACGATTCTAAAAATTTGGGATCAATTTCATATTGGTGATCGTTAACCGTAAACTCAGTATCGAACTGACGAATAATTTTGGCCATTGGAGCCTGCTGATCATTTTTTTCAGCAAGCAGTTCAACTAGCGCACTTTTTTCCAAATAATTTACCTCCATAAATAATATGCTTACTTTGTTAATGGGTAATTTTTTGCTAAGTAATCTCCAAAAACATCCCGTAAATTTTCATCATATAAAATTTCGTTTTTCCAATGATATCTAATGTTGGAAAAATGGTATGAATAAGTAGTGATCAGGCATTGCTATCTCATAAGTTTTAATTGGTGACACAGGTTCCTCATGAAATAACAGCCGACCGCCGTCATCAAACCTCAAGCCACCATAGTGAAGCAAGCCAAAATATTTACCTCTGAAGCCCATGCCTTTTTGTGGAAATTTAACTAAGAAATTACGATTTTTCTCCATTTCCTTCATCAATCTCCACAGATTATAACCATCCAACGTCACCTTCATTACATGCATTGCATGCGGCAACATCTTATGCAATTGATTACGGTCGATAACCCCTGCTGGCAAGTTAGTTATGAATAAACCAGAATTTAAAATTGCCGCTTTAGTATTCGCTTTCTCCATCAATGCATATAACCCTTCATTTACTAACCGAGAATGACCAGTCAGATGGGTATCCATGTCAGTCGAAAGCCTGGCAATTTTATTTTTTGCTAATAACCGTTCACCTTGCTGCTCATACCCATTGATTTCGGCATCGTCATCTGATAATTCAGGTAACTCAGCAGTTTTAATCACTTTAGCCTCTTTTGAAATCACCTGATGATCTTTAAGTTGTAAAGTGATTTCACCAATATAGTGGCCCCATTTTTCGGCAGCAGCCAAGAGCGACTGATTAACAACCTCGCCATGAACTAATAGATGATGGGTATGAGAACCGATAATCACGGTTAATTCCGGAAACTTACGGGCTAAAATGCGATCTTCATTAATTCCTAAGTGACTTAGTAAAATTACCATATCATATTGACCACGATTTTGCTCTAACAACTTAGGAATGACCGTTTCCGCACTGATTGGTTGCCAACCTAGTATTGGATAAGTGAGAATATACGGTGCGGTCATACCCAAGATCAATACTCGCGTTCCTTGGGTAGTTGTAATAATTTTATCAGGTTTTGCCCACGTTGGATAAGTATTATTTTGGTTATCCAAAATATTTCCCAAAACCACATCAAAATTGGCATCGGTATACAATTCATTCAACTGTTCATGACTATTAGTCAATCCTTCGTTATTACCAATGGTCACAGCATCATAATGAATCTGATTTAACAATTCAACGTTTGCACGCCCGTTGGTCACTTCAGTTAATGGATGGGCCCTATCCAAAGCATCTCCCAAGTCTACTGTGATTACCGAGTGATTGTCCTTACCTGCCAATAAAGTATCTCGTTCAGAAAGTAAAAAGCGTCTAATCTTAGGCCAATTTTCAAGATGTGAATGCAGATCATTGGTGTGTAATATGGTTAACTGTTCCTTCATCTTAACGATCACCCTCTCTTAGCAAATCAATCGCCTTTTGTTCTACTATCTTTTCAACTTGGGCAGATGATAGTGGTGCGCCGAAAGGCACTTTTTCAGAAAGATAATCAAGTTCTGGACTATCGATTCCCACATTGATATTTTCTTTAATTGGAACCGCATAGTGATGAATATGACCATGTAAATTAATAATTTGTTTTACTATTCCCATCATCATTGGATAATGAGTTAAATAATATTGACGGTGATTCATCTTAATTAACGCCCCAACGTCATGAAATTCAAATTTCATTCCATCACCAACTGGATGGTTATGCTGATTTAAATATTTAAATAGATCACGAGAATCATGATTACCCTTAATCAAAACTAATCTCCCATTAAGAGAGTCTAAGACTTCAAATATTTGCTCATATGCAGCTTTAGCTGGTCGAGTATGCAGCATGGCAATATCACCCAGGTGATATACGATATCATTTTCTCCCACAGCTTGATTCCAATTACGAATAATTGTATCATTCATTTCTTCAATATTTAAGAACGGTCGAGGTGCAAAATCACTCATTCCCAATAATTGTTCATGAAAAAATGTGTGTCCGATGTAAAGTATTGCATTTTATCGTCTCCAATGCTATTTCATACGATAATGATACCACCTGATTACGCTAGCTGTAATCTAAAACACCACTCGCCTGATAAGGTATACAAAAATGAGGTACAGGAGTGAATAATAATCCCTCGAGTACCTCATTAGTTATCATTTATTTTTATTCAACCCATTATTCATCATCTTGCTTTACCCGATCAGAAAATACTTTAAAAAGATAAAGCGCCAATAACCAAACAACTGAACCAATCAAGGCAATCAAAG
This sequence comes from Lentilactobacillus kosonis, assembly GCF_003864335.1. Taxonomy (GTDB): domain Bacteria; phylum Bacillota; class Bacilli; order Lactobacillales; family Lactobacillaceae; genus Lentilactobacillus; species Lentilactobacillus kosonis. Next base: position 451,784 of record NZ_BEXA01000002.1, read on the forward strand.
TTTCAGTCTTAAAGAACAAAATTACTCCCACGAACGCTAAAAATGCCAAGACAAAGTAATCAGATAACGGATAGAGAGGCATTTTAAATTTTAAGGACTTTTCTTCATTATTGGCTTTAACTTCTTTACGATATTTTAAATGAGCAATCACAATGGATCCCCAGACAAATAAAAAACAAGTAGTAGCTACACTTGAAATAAAACTAAACACATTTCCAGGCATAAACACGCTAATAATCACCACTAACGCAATCACAAGCGTTGAAAATACGATGGCGTTAACCGGAATTTGACGTTTAGATAGGCTACCAACCTTTCGGCCAAACTTTGACTTGCTCTCGAACGTTAACGAAAACAACATTCGACCAGTTGTAAAAATGGAACTATTACATGCCGATAGTGCAGCAGTCAAAACCACAAAATTGATAATCATTGCGGCAGAGTTAATCCCAATTCCAGAGAACACTTGAACGAACGGACTACTCGTGGGCGAAACATGTTGCCATGGAAAAATGCTCATTAACGCTAATAACGAACCAACATAAAACAGAATCACCCTCATTGGAACTTCATTAATACTCTTTGGAATAATTATTTCTGGATCCTGCGTTTCAGAAGCAGTCATCCCAATCATTTCAATTCCAGCAAAGCTAAACAATACCATTTGAAATGATAGAAGAAAACCAGAAAGATGATGAGGAAACATGCCTCCCTTAGAGATGTTGCCCAATGATGCGTAACCATATGGAGTTTTGTAGTTAATAGCTACTAATACAATTCCCACAACAATCAATGCGATAATTGCCACAACTTTGATCATTGCAAACCAAAACTCGGTTTCACCAAAGGCTGCGACAGCAAAGATATTAATCAAAAATAACACAACCAATATAATCAACCCGGTTAGCCAAACTGGCATTTTGGGAAACCAATACTGAATATACAAACCTGATGCAGTGACTTCGGCCATTGCAATAGCAATCCAGCATGTCCAGTAAGTCCAACCGATCACAAAATGAGCTCGATCACCCATATATTTTTTAATAAAGTGGACAAATGAATTACTATCAACATCTGAAATTAATAGTTCACCAAGCGCCCGCATCAATAAAAAGCACGCAATTCCAGCGATTATGTATGAAAATATAATTGCTGGCCCAGCTAATTGAATCGACTGACCAGCTCCAAGAAAAAGTCCGGTACCAATCGTACCACCCAATGCAATCAACTGAACATGTCGGTTCTTTAAACCTCGCGACAGCTGTTCACCTTCACCCTTAGATTGCAAAAATCCACCTCCGAAATTATAAGCTACTTAAAGTTACCAATCCATTGTATCATTTATATTTAATAAATATCAAAAAAGCCGTGAGATTTCCTCACGACTTTCTTAATTATTCTATTTACGTAATCTTTCGATATCACGGACGATCATTAATTCCTCATCGGTTGGAATCAACAATGTCTTAACGGTAGCGTCATTTGTACTAATGTCACGTTCAACACCACGAATATTATTCTTTTCTGAATCAACTTTAATACCAAAGTATGATAATTGATCTGTCAATTCTTGGCGTAGAGTAATACTGTTTTCACCAATGCCGGCTGTAAATACTAGGGCATCAATTCCGCCCATTTCAGCAACATAACTACCAATATAACGAACTACTCGGTTCATAAACATATCCCGAGCTAAATGAGCACGGTGGTTTTCGGTCTGAGCTTCTTCGACCTCACGCATATCGGCAGAAACACCAGAAATTCCAATCAATCCTGACTTGTGATTTAAAATATCAATCATATCATCAAAGTTCGTAATGTTTTCTTTGTCCATAACGTATTGAAGTACCGAAGGATCCACATCACCTGAACGTGTTGCCATCGTAATTCCCGCAACGGGTGAAAAGCCCATTGAAGTATCATACGACTTACCATCCTTAATGGCATCGATTGATGCACCAGCACCAAGATGAAGCACAACAAGTTTTAGATCTTCCAAAGGTTTTCCAAGCATGTCAGCAGCTCTTTGTGATACATAACGGTAACTGGTACCATGAGCACCATATTTTCTTGCTTTGTGCTTTTCGTAATATTCATAAGGAAGACTGTACATATAGTTTACTTCTGGCAAAGTGGTATGGAATGACGTATCAAATACTGCCACACTGATAACATCAGGCAAGATTTTTTTAAATGCTTTAATTCCTAGCACATTAGCTGGCTCATGTAGTGGAGCAAATTCTCTTAATGATTCAATTTCTTGTAAAGTTTTGTCATCAATGATTACGGAATCAGTAAAGTATTCACCACCAGCAACTACTCGATGACCTACACCAGTAATTTCATCAAAACTTTCAAGAATTTTTAAACTAATTAACTTATCAAGCAACAATTGAATTGCTTCATCATGGTTTTTAATATCTAAAGTATCAGTATACTTTTTACCGTCACCATATTTGATTTCAACGTCAGAATTACCTAATCCAATTCTTTCGATTGCTCCAAGAGCTAATAACTTTTCGTTTGGCATCTCAAAAAGTTTAAATTTCAATGTTGAACTTCCAGCATTAATTGCGATCGATTTTCCCATAACAATAATTACTCCTCAATTCTATTTATTCATATTCTTTTTCCGCCAGTCATCAACTTCAGTAAGAAACGCTTGAACGCCCTTAGCATCTTTAAATGACGGAAATTCACCCAACATGACTGGTTCAGCTTGCTTAGCACTGCCACCAATTTTTGCAAAATCAAAATCGACTTTTGAGCCGCTTCATTAGCAAATAAATCCTTCGGTAGATTTAACAAGCCTTGTAGATAAACTTTACCCTGCATCCATTTTAGCAAAGATTTGGCCTCATCGGACTTAAAAATTGCAGATGGAACAAGAAAAATTCCAATTCCGCCATCACTTAGATGATTAGCTGCCATTTCAAGGAATAAATGGTGAACAAATGAATGCCCTTTTTCTGCTTTGGTTTCAAAGTTAGTAACATTTTCATCAATTGGATAATAGCCAATTGGTAAATCAGAAACGATCAAATCGACTTTTGGAACCATTACGTCAGTAATCGCATCTTCATGGTATAAATCAGCTTGAATTTGCTGAAGTTCAAATGATCCAGCAGCTATTTCAAACATTGCATCATCATTTTCTAACCCATATGGATGAACGCTCACATCAATATTATTTGTTAAACCATTAATTACTGTGGTTAATAAATTACCCGTTCCCATTGCGGGATCTAAGATACTCAGGGACTGGCGATTTTCCAATAATCCAGAAGCAATATAGCTAACTACATCCCCAATCGTATCTGGAGTTAACTGATAATTAGCTTGTAATCGATCCGATTTTGATACTTTTAGGATCATCATTTGCAAAGCTTTTCGCAAGGTATTAGGTTCATATTCAATTTCATCAAACTTATCAATTTCAGTTTGAATCTTTTTAGCATCAGAATCACTAAGCTCCCCACCTTGAGGCTCTCCTTCGAGAATATCACTTAATGCTTCAATTAAACCATCTATCCATGATGAATCTCTTGTATTTCTAACAACCTCAGTTATTGTGTCAAATACATTAAAAATTTTGGTAATCTGTTCATCACTCAGCTTAGTCAGCCCCTTTTCACAAGTGTTTGTACTGTTAAATACTACCAGAAAAGGGGTACTTAATTCAAGAAAGATAATAGTTCACAAACATTTACCTTCCTTGATATGATTTGATCAAATCACTGACATTAGCATGTTGTTGATAAAATCCGTTAACTTGAATAACCAAACAAAAAGTAATAATTGTCGCAAATATAATTGCTACTATTGTTAAATATCCACCCGGTTGCTTGTTAAATTTACAGATCCAACTGCGCATGACACTCTTCTCCATTGTTAAACTCCACATTTAGGCGTATGTCCCGCTGAACTTCATAAAATTTTATAACCTTAACATTATTCAGCAAAGGCACATAACCATTCTCATGTCCTGCCAGAAACACAACATCATTGACCTTTCTGAGGCGATAATTCTTTTTAGTTACTGAACTTGATAAAATAATGGCATCTTTGCTGGCTGTCTTAAACTTGAAATTAAACTTATCGCTTTCAAGTAAGCTAACTAATCGATAGAAAGAAATTTGCTGATAGTTTGATGGTTTATTAACGACCTTCAAACTTGCTAGCATAATGTTACAACCAAACAAAATAATAATCAGACTAATAATTGCTTCTGCTAAAACAAAGCCATGGTCTTGATCATTCTTGATTATCATCCCTAGCTACCTCAAATTTAGTTCTAGTATGTTCCAGTCGAACGTGGTCTTGCTGATTCTGAACATACATTTGATGATTAACCAATAAATACAAGCAACTAAATAGCGTGATAATCGTCAATCCAACTAATGAATCCACCAATGTAAATCCATCATGATTAATTCTTTTCAACGACAAATCCTCCCCACCCCAGTTGTATTTTCTGAGAATATTTTATATTTCCGTTTTTATCTAACCAATGAATTGTTCGAGGACTGGTAAATCCACCTTCCGTGATTATAATTTCCTGGTATTTATTAGGCTGAATTATTTCTGGATAAGAAATCGTAAAGTTATTCTTGTCTGAATAAAAATCACAAAATTTAATTTCATGATTTTTTCTATTCACTTGAATTTTTATTTTCTTATGGTTTAGTAAGCTACGATTCTGAGCCGACTTAAAACAACGATTGTATTCTTCGAAAAACGTCTTGCTATCCAGATGCTGGTTCTTAATTCCTACTCCTAAACTAACGGTCAATCCAATGATCATCGAGAAAATCATCAATCCAATAATACTTTCCGCCATAGTAAATCCCGCTCTACTTGACAACTTTGCTTGCCTTAATTTTGATGCCATTGTCCTGAGCTTCTTTAACTTGTCTTTTACTTAAATAACCTTCTTGTTGTAAGTCAGCAAATGTAATCTTATCCTGCTTAGGAAACTCACTAACATAAGCATCCAATTGTGATTGCACAACTGATACCATTGCGTTCGAATGAATTCCTTGGGCATGTTTTCGCTGAGTAGATAAGTTTGGGATGATAATGAGAATTAACAATGAAATGAATAAAAAGAACAATTGTCATTTCAATTAAAGTAAATCCTTGTCTTTGTTTATTAACTTGTTTTCGTATATCTATCTTTCTCAACCTTAATAAATCTCCTTTAATGAGTCATAAATTGGCATTAGTAATTGAAAATAGCTGGCAACAATCGCGATTCCAATTACACAAAACATTACTGGTTGAACCAGATTTATCAAACGATCAATTTGATTAGCAAACTCAGCAAAGCAATTTTGAGAATATGCGGACATTGATTGTGCCACTTGAGGAGTAGTCATTCCACTATTTAAAAAATTGATCATTTCCCTTGAAATAAATTGATATTGGGAAGCCACTACAATAATATCTGTTCCACCGACCAGATCACGATTCAATGAAGCACCCAAACTATATAACAATGATTGCTGGTCAAATGTGTGAAGTAACTCAATTATTTTCTTAATTGATAAACCGTTTTTTAATAACACGGCCAGATTACCTGAAAGGTAGTAATTAAGATATGCCCGCACCACTTTGCCCATGATTGGCAATTTCACCAATATGGTTATTCTTTGTAAATTATTTTTCTTCCTAATGAACACGACTATCATTCCAAAGACAACAATCCCCACCAGAATTATTAACCAACCAAACAGGTTTCTGCTACTAGCATGACTTCCAGTATTTGTAATATCTGAAACGCTTGGCATGATAATGACTTTAATTCCAATAACAATCAATGTCAGGATTGCAATCAAAAAAATCGGGTAGGCTAATAATTCTTGAATCTTTTTGGCTTGCCGTTCCCTAGCATCAAAAAATTTGGCTAACTCCTTCAGGGTTGTTGATAATTGGCCATGCTTTTCAGCCACGAGAATCTGTTGATACGTTTCAATGTCCAAAAATTGTCTGACACTGCCCGCAAATGATTCGCCATTAGCCAAATTGGCGGTGATTTTTTCAATTGCTCTTGTTAATTGCGGTTCAGTTTCAGAGATGAATAGCAAAGCGTGGTTGAGTGAAAATCCTGAACAAATTAAAGTTCCTACGCTTTTAAAGAATTGCGTCTTGACTTTAATTGACCACCTATCCGAATTGATAGCGGCTGGCTTCAGAGCTGTCAATTTAACCATCATCGACTCCTCCCTTTAAATACAATTGCCATCTACTCCAATCATATTCGCCCTGATTAAGTTCAGAAGCTGGGTGACTGACTAATAAGGCTTGCTGATCATCATTCTTTGTAGTAACAAGTCTTTGGTATGCAACTCCAGTTAATGCTTGGTCAATGTATTCATTATCAATGCCTAAATTTTTTAGTCGCTTGATAACCCCTGATGGGCTTTGAGCGTGAATTGTAGTTAAGACTAAATGCCCAGACAATGCAGCCTGAATTGCCGCATTAGCGGTTTTAGAATCGCGAATTTCACCAATGATAAAAGCGTCAGGTCGGTGTCGTAACCCAACTTTAATCAGTTCTGCGTAATTCAAGCCCGCTGCTTCATTAATCTGTAATTGCAAAAAAGATTCGCTACTTATTTCAATTGGATCTTCAATTGTCATAATTATCTGGTCCTCACTCAATTCAGAAGCTAGTTTATAGATGGTACTAGTCTTGCCAGACCCAGTTGGTCCGGCAAAGACAACCATTCCTCGTTTTCTACATAACTTTCGAATATTACTGTACTCACAACCATTGAAAATTTAATTTTGATGATTCATTATCATATATGATTCTGATTACCAATGATTCATTACCATTTACATCGCCAACTGTCGATAACCTTAATGGATAATCTCGCCAAAATACTTTACCTGTCTGAGGGCGTCGCTTTTCACTGACCGCCATTTCAGCAGAGTATTTTAGACTGTTAATAATTTGACTCGCCAAGTTCATACTAATTGTGTCGTATTCCGTTATACCTTTGTTGGTGCGCATAACAATTTGATATTTTCTATTTTGACAAAGAAAGTAAATGTCAGAACTTCGGTTACCGGTTGCAACCGTAAACATTTCTTTTATATACTTATCAATCTTCATAATTTCACCTCGTAGTTATTAATTACGAAAAAAATTTTTAAAACCCGACAAAAAAGCCAACCTTTTTCAAGGTTGGCTTAGAACATTTTAATTTTTATTCTGCTGATTCAGGTAAAACAGCGGCTTCATACACATCTTGAACATCATCGTTTTCTTCAAGTTCGTCAATCAAACCGGTGTATTGTGAAATCTTGTCACCCGGAACTTCAGTAGTGGTTTCAGGGAACAAACGAACTTCTGCTGTTTCCAAGTTGTAACCTTTTTCTTGAAGCGCATCACGAGCACTTGCTAAAGATTGTGCGTCAGTGAAAATTTCAAACATGTCGTCACTTGTTTGCATATCATCAGCACCAGCATCTAAAGCATCCATAAGCATAGTGTCTTCATCAGTATCAAGGTCTTCACGAAGAATTTCGATAATTCCCTTACGATCAAACATGTAAGAAACTGAACCACTAGCTCCAAGAGAACCGCCATGGTGAGTAAAGGCTGAACGAACGGCTGCTGCAGTCCGGTTTTTATTATCTGTCAATGCAGAAACCATGATTGCAGTACCACCAGGTCCATATCCTTCATAAGTGATTTCCTCAAACTTAGCTCCACCAAGACCAGAAGCCTTGTCAATAGCACGTTGAACGTTATCTTTAGGCATGTTGGCTGCACGAGCCTTATCCATTACCAAACGAAGTTGTGGGTTATTGTCTGGATCAGGATCACCTGCTTTAGCGGCTTGGTACAAGTCACGAGAAATCTTTTGGAAGATTTTTCCACGTTTTGCATCCTGAGCGTTTTTACGACCTTGAATATTATGCCATTTTGAATGTCCTGACATTTCCTTAACAACTCTTTTCTGAATTTAATTTAATTACTGTTTACATACCCTATGAGTTTACCAAATTAAACAGCTTGTTTCAAGGACAGGAGCTAATTAGTATTCATACCCTGTTGAGTATTAACCAATCGCATCTTGATGACTAACAAAACTGGCAATTAATTTTCCCATATACTCAGGAGATTCTTTCATCCCATCATTTAGCCATTTTAAAGACACATTAACCACGGCTCCACTCAAAAAGTCATCCCAATAGCTTTGATTAACATTGCTAAGACTGCCCCTAATCTTACCAATAATCCCAACCTTTGCTAAATACATCTGGGTGGTTTTAAAAGCTGAAATCAACAAATCGGTATTAGCAGTTTCAGACATTCCAATTTGCATTTCCTTATCTAAGCTGACCATTTGAAAATAATGTTTCATTAACTCACTAGTTTTAATAGTCTGACGATTAGGTAATTCTCTTAAATACTTTGACATCTTCATGAACTCATAATCGGTAATAATTTGTTCAAATGAGCTAAAGCGTTTGTAGTAGTATGTCCTTGATACTTTGCATTCCGACATAATTCAGCTACTCCAATATCCATTATTGGCTTATCTCGACCAAGTTCCATCAATGCATAAAAAATGTCGGTTAACTTTTGTTTTTTTACTTCTTGTGGCGTCATAGTTTACAAATTACCAACTTTCTGTCAACCATATATTTACCCCATATTCTACTGCATGCTAGTATTCATTTCAGCAATTAAGTAACAATATTGGAGGAAATTAAATTGAAATTAAAGCAAAAATTATTAATAACAGCGATGGTCATCGGAATTTTTGTCTGTATGCTTGATACTACCGTTATGAATATCGCATTACCAGCCATTCAAACTGGCCTCAATGTTAAATTAAGCACCCTTTCATGGGCCCTTAATATTTATACAATCACATTTGCGGTATTGACCATTCCATTAGGCAAGCTGGCCGATATTTACGGCCGTTATCGATTCTACATAATTGGTTTGATTGCCTTTGCCCTTGGATCAATCATCTCTGGTTTTAGTCTAAACATCAGCATGCTGATTATCGGTCGAGGTATCCAAAGTATCGGTGCCGCAATCGTTTTCCCCGCTAGTATGAATATTGGCATTTCTGAATCATCAATGAGCCAACGAAAGGTTACACTGACAATATTAGGAATCACTCAAGGAATGGCTAGCGCCTTAGGGCCAACTATTGGTGGAGTGATCACCCAATTTCTTGGTTGGCGCTGGGTCTTCTTTATCAACATACCACTTCTAATCATGGCCTTAATACTATGCCTAAAAACTTTGAACTTTAAAAATGAAGTTCGCTTTCCAGCAAAAATCGATTGGTTGGGAATGCTATTATCAATGATTATGTTATTCTCACTGACCTTAGGATTAATTCAAGGCCGTTCGTGGGGATGGCACAGTTTCGCAATTTTGGGTTTATTCAGTTCAAGTATCATCAGCTTGATTATCTTTATATTTGTTGAACGAAAGGCTAAGTCACCAATGATTCCAATGGAACTGTTCCAAAATAGCCAGTTTACTGGAGCCGTCCTTTCGGTAGTCTTATCCGGTATCTTTTTGATTGCAGTTCAGGTAATCATGCCCACCTTCTTCACAACCATTTTAGACAAGTCAGAATTAGTCGCAGCCTTAATGATTTCTCCAGTTTCATTGATGATTTTCATTTGGTCACCAATTGGGGAACATTGATCGATAAAATTGGCGCTCGGATAGTAATTTTTGCTGGATTTGCATTAATGTTTGCAGGTTACGTAACGTTTTCATTAATCGACCCTAATTATTACAGTCAGGTGTTAATTGCTTGTTTGCTCCTTGGATCAGGCTTTGGAATTATTGCTGGACCAGTGGTAATGCTTGGTGCAGCCGATTTCACAGGTGAGTTACTAACTGCATCTCAAAGCGTGATTGGGGTGTTTAGACAGATTGGATCTGTACTTGCCGTCGCAATTTTTGTATCTAGTCTCTCTGGTAATCTCGTCACAGCGCAAACGCGGATTATTAATAATAGTAATCAGTATATTGCCCAAACTAACTTGCCAAATTCCACTAAGGCAAAGGTTCGCCAGCAAGTCGAAAGCAAAGCTCATCAAGGCTCAAATAAGTCGGCTACCAAACAAACTGGAATATCAACTAACCAAAAGGATCAAATTATTGAATCACAGTATCATAAAATAATCTCATCTCAGAATCATCAGTTATCTAGTGTTATGAAAGCAAAAATTCATGCACAAGTTACTGATACTGTGTCGCATGAATTTAATCGCCAAAATAACATCGTTCATCGCATTATTCGGCATGTTAAGCTAACAAGCAAGCATGAGCTGACGCACGCGTTCATTAGGCCTTACCAAATAGCGGTACCATTCGTTGGGCTTTCCAGCTTAGTCAGCTTACTATTTTACAAACGAAAATCAAGATAATAAAAACACCGTTCACATGGTATGAACGGTGTTTTTATTATCTAAGCCTATTTAGTAGAATCTCGTTTCATCAGACCGTATGGTAAAATCACATTTTTATCATCAATTGATTCATCATTCATTAACTTAGTTAAAAGACGCATGGCAACCGCACCGATGTCATAAAGTGGTTGGGTAATCGATGACATCTTTGGTCGCACCATTTCTGTTAACTTGGTGTCATTACTAGTAATAACTTCAAATTCTCCAGGAACATTTACCCCTGCATCCGTCATTCCGTTGACAATTCCGGCTGCTAATTCATCATCAGTAACCATTGCAGCCGTTGCTTTAGCAGAAACTAAAGCTGGTTGTAACAACGTTCCAGTCTTATAAGAATTATCCGTTTCAAACACTAATTTATCATCAAATGGGATACCGACCTCTTTAAGAGCCTGTTTGTAACCTCTCAGGCGATACTTACTGTTAATTGGTTGATCCAAAGGTCCACAGACAAAAGCAACCCGCTTGTTGCCACGATCAATCAAACTCTTAACTTCTTCTTGAACGGCAGCAGCGTAGTCGATGTTAACACTTGGTTGAATTTGTTCATCATCAATTGATCCTGCGAGTACAATTGGTGTTTTGGTACGCTTAAATTCTTCTCGTAGCTCCTCAGTTATATTATTTCCCATGAAAATAATACCGTCGACTTGTTTTGATAGAAGTGTATTTAAAACTGTCACTTCTTTTTCTCCATTTGAATCAGAACTAGTCAAAATAATATTGTATTTGTACATCGTAGCCACATCATCAATTCCGCGAGCAAGTGCAGAAAAGTATAAGTTAGTTACATCGGGAACAATTACCCCGACAGTTGTGGTCTTTTTACTTGCTAATCCACGAGCAACAGCATTCGGACGGTAATCCAATTTGTCGATTACATCCAGAACTTTTTTCCTAGTAGCAGGTTTAACGTTATTATTCCCATTAACAACTCGGGAAACCGTAGCCATTGACACATTGGCTTCACGAGCAACGTCATAAATTGTTACAGTTTGTTTATCCATAAGTGATAGCCCTTCCTTTGAAGACACAATATGTTTTCATCTGTTTTCAAAACATTATCAAATATAACAAAATTTTTCCTTCATAGCAATTTGAAAACGTTTTCATTTAAATCATAAACTAACATTGCCTTTTTTTCAAGGGGGACAATCTCTGGTTGTTTTCATGTATGATATACTGAAAATACTATATATAAGGGAGTGTTTTGATTGAGCAAAATTGAACAAATACAAAATTGGCTTTCAGATAATCATAATACTGCAGCATTGATTACTGATCCCAAAACAATCCAATATTTAACTGGATTTTACAGTGATCCAGTAGAACGAGTATTGATGATGGTAGTTTTCAAAGATAGCGATCCATTCATCTTTGGGCCTGCCCTAGAAGTAGAAGCAATTAAAGATACTGGTTTTACCGGTCCTGTATATGGCTATCTAGACCATGAAAATCCTTGGAAGATGATTGCCGATCAGATTAACAGTAGACATCTAAGTAAAAATGAATTTGCTGTTGAAAAAAATGCGCTAACTGTTGATCGTTTTGAACAACTTAAGTCAGTGTTGTCGAATGCCTCATTTAATAACAACATCACCCCATTTATCGAACAAATGCGGTTAATTAAATCAGCTGACGAAATTGAAAAATTAAATATTGCTGGACAATGGGCTGATTTCGCATTTAAAGTTGGTTTCGAAGCCGTAAAGAAAGGTATTCCCGAATCTGCTGTTGCCGCCGAATTGGAATACGCTTTAAAGAAAAAAGGAATTATGGAAATGAGCTTTGACACTTTAATTCAAGCCGGACCTCACGCCGCTGAACCTCATGGTGCCACCTCAGGTAACCTAATCAATGATAATCAACTAGTTCTTTTTGACTTAGGAACGGTTTGGGATGGCTACATCAGTGATGCATCTAGAACGGTAGCAGTTGGTAAACCTGATGACAAATCAATGGACATTTACAAAGTGTGTCTTGAAGCTCAATTAACTGCGCAAGCCGCCGCAAAACCTGGAATTACTGCAGCTGAGCTTGATAAAATTGCTCGTGATATTATCGACAATGCCGGTTACGGTGAATACTTTATCCATCGTCTAGGCCATGGCATGGGAATGAGTGAACACGAATTTCCATCAATCATGGAAGGCAATGATATGGTTCTGCAACCTGGCATGTGTTTCTCAATCGAACCTGGAATCTATATTCCAAATGTTGCCGGAGTCAGAATTGAAGACTGTGTTCATATTACGGAATCTGGTTGTGAGCCATTTACTCATACCACCAAAGAATTGCAATACGTAGATTAACAATAATTAGAACTAGCAAAAACCGGTGTAGAATTTAAATTCTACACCGGTTTTCTTACTAATTTAAAAAGCTGTAACGGTACCATCTGGATAAATCAAGACAGTAGCCGTTGCTTCAAAGTCATCATCTTCATCAAAAACTGCCTCTGGATCAACCACAATGTCTATTGGGTCATCTGAATCAAAATTATCTGAATCATCAAATGATTGAGCGTTTTTAAAAGAGTCCATGGTTGTTTTAGCTCTTTGGGAAGATTGTTTCATTTGTTCTGAAAGGATTTCTCTTGCATCGTTAATTGCATCTTCTGCATAGAACGCGTAATCAACAGCACGGTCTTTCAAATCATCAGCACGATTTTTAATTTCTTGCTTAAGATGCTTTTTGTTACTCTCATCTAATCTTTGGTAAGCGGCATAAATACCTGCCCCCAGCAATCCAGCGAAGATTCCGCCTGTAACTTTCTTTCCCATAACATCAACCCCTAGTCTGTATTTTTATTTTTTCTGTGATTACGGAATGTTTTCCATGCTGCTTTAGAAACTGCTCCAGCCATCCATGCCTTACTGCCAGTTCTGCCAGAATCTTTAACTCGCTGAGTTAAATTTTTGGTTGCCTCATTAAGATCAGACACACTTTCCCCCAAATCAGCAGCAGCTTGGAACACTGGTGTAGTAATGTTTAACTTTTCATCAATATCCTTTACTAGGGTATTAGATGTTGCCATAATCTTATCAGTTTGTTTAGCGATAACATCAACGTTACTAGTAACCGATTTGATTGTTACATTTACTTCTGAAATTGTTCTAGCAATTTTCATTAGGAATAAACCAATGAAAACTACTAATAATAAAAATGCGACTGCAGCAATTAAGCCTGCAATTTGACCTGCTGTCATAATGGGTCCTCCTTATACGACAATTTACTTTTAGAATAGCATTAGGCTAATAAAATAACAATGAAATTGTCTAAAACTGTATTTAAAATTATTGCTACATTTGGTACCATAAGAATGCACATCACAATTAAGGGTGGTCAAATTTGAAAACATTTAATCAATTAACATCCCAGCATAGTTTGCCTAATATCTCTAAATATTTTGATTGGGATAAAATTTTAGACTCGATTGTCAAAAATACTGTACTAATTATTACGGTTATCATATTTATATTTATCGTGAATAAAGTTGGCAAAGCTGCGATCCATCAGCTTTTTAAACGTTATCGTAATCGTTACTCACAGACCGTTACAGAAAAACGTATTCTCACATTTCAAACCTTATCTTTAAATGTGTTTTCATATGTTATTTGGTTTCTATTATTTTACTGGATACTATCTATCATTGGCATTCCAGTTGGAACCTTGGTTGCTAGTGCCGGAATATTCTCATTAGCAATTGGGCTTGGTGCTCAAGGATTTGTAACCGATATCGTAAGTGGTTTCTTTATTTTACTAGAAAAGCAAATTGAAGTTGGCGAATACGTTAATATTAACAATATCAAGGGAACGGTTAGCGCTGTTGGCTTAAGAACCACCCAGGTTATTGGAGATGATGGTACTCTGAACTTCATACCTAACCGTAGCATTCAAACTATCGCTAATATGTCTAGAAACAACATGGTGGCCGCAATTCAAATTCTGATTACTCCAGAAACAGATATCAACAAAGCTACTTCACTGATTGAAGAGGTCAATAACGAACAAGTGAAGAATTATCCAGATATTGTTAGCAATCCAACAATTGTTGGGGTGGTCTCCCTTCCCAATAACCAATTAGCCATTCAAATCAATATGACCACTAAAAATGGCGCTCAATATCATATTCAACATGATTTCTTAGCTTTATATTTAGAACTTCTCAGAAGAAATGGCATCAAGTTGGCAGCTAGTCCAGTTAATTATAAATAATAAAAAAGTACCTGAATTAAAATTCAGGTAACTTTTTTATTATTTAAGAATTCTCTTCGTTATCCCGATTATAAACAGGTAATGCAACATACCGCTCAGAGAAATTATGTGTTAGGAAGTTAAATTGTTTCATAACCTCCCGACGGGTACAAATTCCTATAAATTCTTCATTATCATCAACCACTGGCAAGAAATTCTCATCTTCCAAATATCTCATGATTATTTCTAAATCCTCTGGGTCTTTAACTACCGGTGCCCCCGTCTGCATTACATCTTTAACTAATAAATCTTGTAATGGTTCACTTGATATTTCTTCGTTAGTTAGCATCCTCTCAGTAATCATTTGCAATGAAAGTAATCCTTTGAAATGGTTATTATTGTCTAAAACTGGGATTTTAGCATATTTAACCTTTGTCAAAACCAAAAATCCATGAGATAACCGAGCATTCTCATTAACCGTTGCAACTAAGTCAGCATCGATCATTGGTTTACGATGACTTTTTCTTAAGACTACTTCAATCGGTTTATCAATCATTCGATTTCAAACTCCTTTATCATCATGACGCTTAAACTGAAAATGTAATTCTGGAACTACTTGCATCTCACGATTATAATAGTCCACTATAAAATCGGAATTATTTATATCAATTGTGCAAAATGTCCCACCAATTGAAGCAAAATCTCCTCTAGGCTGAGAAATGCTTCCCGGATTGACCAAAAGAACTCCATTATCAGTAGTACACATTAACTCATGTGTATGTCCAAATAATGCAATACCAGCATCCATAGACTCAGCAGTTAACAATAAATTCAAAATGTTAAAATTAACACCTTTCAAATGTCCATGGGTTTGATAGACTTTAGTATCACCAACTGAAATCGTTCTTTCAATCGGGAAATCCTCAAAATCCATATTTCCCTTGACCAATAAGTATTTATGGATTAAATCCGAATCTTTTGATAATTCAGAATCACCACAATGAAAAAAACATTCGACTTGGTCATTAAATTTAGTCCAAATCGTTCTTAAAATTTTTTGATCACCATGACTATCACTAACCACTAAAACCTTACTCATGACCATGCCTCATCAAGCTTAGCAACTAATTGTTTAATAGCTCGGCCACGATGACTAATCATATTCTTCTCTTCAACAGTCATTTCGGCCATTGATTTTTGACTACCAGGAACTAAAAAATATGGATCATAGCCAAAGCCATTGTCTCCACGTGCAGCAGATAGAATCCGACCATTAACAATTCCTTCAGCAACCATTTTGTCACCTGCTGGACTTAAGTAAACCAAAACAGACTTAAAATAAGCTGAACGGTCCTTTCCCTTTAACTCTCGCATTAGTTTTCGGTTGTTAGCATCGTCATCATGGTCTCCAGCATACCGGGCTGAACGAATACCAGGCTCACCATTCAATGCATCAACCACAAGGCCGGAATCGTCTGCAATCACTGGCTTTTTAACTACATCCATAACAGCTTTTGCTTTAATCTCTGCATTTTCTTCAAACGAATGCCCGTTTTCATCAATTTGACCAACTTCTGAATAATCATTTAATGAACTAATCTTCACATCAAACTTAGCCAAAGCTGACTTAATTTCAGTAATTTTATGCTGGTTTTGAGAAGCAATAACAATTTCAGTTGGCTTATCCATGAACTAATCCCCTATCTGATTTAAAATTTAATTATCTTAGCAGTAATTTCGGCATTCAAAAAATTGTCCGCAACCCTAACAAACTCATCAGGGTTACCAGTTGTATAAAAAACGTCTGGTGTTTTATTCTCTAAAGTGGTCAAGGCATCTTGTTTGGTTAGCAGTGCTTTAACTTGACTAGCAGTTTCAACCCCTGGATCGACTAACGTAACACCTGGTAATGCGGATGATACTTCAGCGCTAATTACCGGGAAATGCGTGCATCCCAAAATCATGGTATCGATATCAGTTTGCTTGAACGTTTTAAGCTGTTTATCAACCACATCAAATGAGTGCTGACTCCCGGCTTCACCATTTTCAACTAGACTAACAAATTCTGGGCAGCCTTGTGAGATTACTTCAAATTTGCCAGCGTGCTTAATAATTCGCTCATAATCGCCAGATTTGACAGTTCCATTCGTGGCAATCACACCAATCGAATGATTTTTAGAAGTCGCTAAAGCCGTTTGAGCTCCAGGCTGAATAACGCCAATTACTGGAATTGGTAACTCATTCTTTAAACGTTCATACGCAGCTGCAGTGGCAGTATTACAAGCAATGACCATCATTTTAACATCTTGATTAATAAAATAATCAGCAATTCTTCTAGTTAACTGATAAACTTGCTCTGCTGATTTTTCACCATAAGGCAAATTGCTGATCACCTACGTAAATAAATTGTTCATTTGGTAAAATCTTTTGTAATTGGTTGTAGACCGTTAGTCCACCAATGCCGGAGTCCATGACCCCAATTTTTCTATTATCCATCGTATCACTTCTTTACATATACTAGTCTTAATTATCAAACATTTCTTAAGGACATTCAACTAATGTCTTTGTTTATTGGAAATTATTGTATAATATTTATATTAGATTTCGAATCAATGGAGATTAGAAAATGAATAGCAAAATATATGAACAAATGCTTAACCATCCCCAACTATCGAATATTCTTGGTCAAGTCCTTCTCAGGGATGACTTGCTTACTGAAATTCTTGGTGATGAGTCTCACGAAATTTTATATTGGGCCGGTAAACGTTTAGGCCGCAAATATCGTCTCCAATCATTGGATGATGTCATCGTCTTCTTTGATCAATTCGGATTTGGTGATTTGGAACTAACCAAGCAATCAAAAACGAATTAGATTTCGTTTTAAGCGGTGATATCGTTAACAGCCGTTTAACCAGTAATGAAGATGTTGATTTTCAATTAGAGTGCGGATTACTCGCTCAATTAGTTGAATTCATCTTGAATCGCCAATCGGAGGGTGAAACCATTAAACAAAGTGCTAAAAAGGGCTTTGTATCAATCAGAGTGTCTTCCAGTACTGAAGCTCCAATTGAAGATATTATGCCTAACGAAATATTCAACATCATCAATCCTAGTTCACATAATTCAGACTTAGAATAAAAAAAGGGTAGGCCAAACTGGCCTACCCTTTTTATTTCTAATCAGTATATTGATCAAGAATCTTCTTTAACTGTTCTTTTGAGTGATAGCCAACTACAGTGTCTACTACATCACCGTCTTTTTTAATTAACAACGTTGGAATACTCATAATTCCAAAAGATTGTGGTGTATTAGGATTAGCATCGACATCCATCTTGTTGAACGTTACATCTTCCATCTCTGTAGCCAATTCCTCAACTACTGGAGATTGCATTCTACAAGGACCACACCAAGTTGCCCAAAAATCTGTTAAAGTGACGCCTTGAGCAGTATCGCTTTCGAATGTTTTATCGGTTGTTTCATTTACCATAAAAGCTACCTCCTTTTAAATCCTCACATTATTGTAACAACAATTAACTGAAAAGCCAATTAATTGCACACAATTTACTATTTAAATTTAACAACAGTTGAACCATCACCACCAGCGTTAGGAGCAGAGTAACCAAAGCTTGCCACTCGCGGATGACTCTTCAAAAACTCATTAACTCCATTTCTCAGAGCACCAGTCCCTTTTCCATGAATAATTGTAACCGTTGGGTAACCTGCTAATAATGATGAATCAATGTAAGAATCTAATCGACTCATTGCCTCTTCATAACGCTCTCCACGCAAATCAAGAGTTGGCGAAATTCCACTGGAACGGGTCCGAGACACTCGAGTTTGGTACTTAGTCTTTTCCTCAGGAGTAGCTTGGCCTTTCTCCAAATCATTAGGGTCGATTTTCATCTTTAAGATTCCTAACTGAACTTCCCAAGAACCGTCTCGTTGCTGATCAATCAAGGTACCCCGTTGACCATATGATTTAACTAGCACTTCGTCACCCTTGTGGAAATCATGCTTCTTCTTTTCCCGTTTAAGCACTTTGTTTTTCTTGAGGTTAGGTGATACCTCTAAAGCATTCAAGGCCCCCTTAGCATCCATTAATTCATTTTCCTTAACAGTTGCTTGGCTGGCTTGAGCTTGTTTTTTATGCAAATCATCAATGATTTCATCAGCTTGTTGTTTAGCAGTAGCAACAACTTGATTTGCTTCGATTTGAGCATTTTCAAATAGTTTTTGCTTACTAGTTTGATACTTTTCAAACTGTGACTTTAATTCTGCATGGAGTTCATTAGCTGATTTTAACTGACTTTCTAAATCCTCAGCTTCAACCCGGGCTTTCCGGGTTTGTTCAGTTAACTCAGCAATCATGTTATTAATATCTTGATTAGCATCATCAGTATATGACCGGGCTTTTTCAATAATCGATTCCGACAAGCCAAGTTTCTCGGCAATGTTTAATGCGTTACTTTGACCTGGCACCCCAATCATTAACCGATAGGTTGGCTTCAACGTCTCAACGTCAAATTCCATTGAGGCATTAATAGTACTAGAACGCTCATAAGCAAATGCTTTCAATTCAGGATAATGTGTGGTCGCAATTAACTCTGATGATTTTGCTGCAATCGCATCAATAATAGCCATTGCTAAAGCTGCACCTTCCTTAGGGTCGGTACCGGCACCAAGCTCATCTAACAGTACTAATGATTTATCGGTAATATTATCTAAAATAGAAATAATATTATCCAAATGAGAAGAGAACGTACTCAAGTTAGCTTCAATTGACTGATCATCACCAATATCGGCAAAAACATCATCAAAGATACCAATTTGGCTCTCTTCATTAGCGGTAATAAATAACCCAGACTGTCCCATTAACTGAATCAATCCAATAGTCTTGATGGTAATTGTTTTACCACCCGTATTAGGACCCGTTACGATGATTGAACGGTAATCTGTTCCAATTGTAATATCATTAGGTACAACTTTATTAATATCAATCAACGGATGACGAGCTTTTCGCAAACTCACTTCATTATCAATTGATAACATCGGTAATGTGGCTTTAATTTCGTGAGCATACTTTGCCTTAGCGTTAACAAAGTCTAAATGCCCCATTAAATGCATATTATCCTTTAAGGTATCTGTATAAGGCCTAAGGCTCTCAGTTAATTCAATTAAAATTTTACGCTCTTCTTCACGCTCTGATAATTGAAG